>NZ_JBXSOR010000023.1:0-65485 GCF_057784455.1 Martinezella sp. CNPSo 3890
AGACAATGTTTTTCGCGATCGTTGTCTGTCGACTCAACGCATGGCTTCAGACTCCACCGCGATGACTGGCGTACCAACGCTGTGCGATAGGGGCCATGCACCATGTCCAGATTTCTCGCGCGCGCTCTAAGTCGTCCGACGCGGGCAACGGCGAACGCTCCAGAGCGATGCTCGAGCACGACACCTGGCGCGTGGTTCCGTAGCTCCTCTGGCAGATGCCCTCAAGCGTCGTAAGGTAACGATGATCACCTGCCTGCGCATCAACGCCGCGCTAATCCAGGCGGTCGGTCCACAGCTCGGGTACACGAGATCGGGTCGGATCTCCACATCCGGCCTCACGGCGCCCCGCATGCTGGATCGACATCCATCTTACCGCGGTTCAAAGGAGGAGGTGGTGCCGCTGTCGTTCCATCTGACTTCTGACTCGTAGCATGAGACCAACGACTACAATGATCGTGCTCAGTAATTGAGCTTCGGGTACCAGTCTGTGCCGCGGCCGGCTGGCGTCATGTCCAGAATGTTCCAGAGTGGTGCGATATCGACTGCGCCCCTTGGATCCTGGCCAGGATCCGCCGCTTCGGTCGGCATCTCGCCATTGTAGAAGACGCGGATATCTTTCCCATCCTTCTGGTAGACGGTGAATCCTGGATTTTCAGATCCGTTGTCATTCAGCAGGCCTAGGTCACGGGCGTAGTCGTCGCCGACGATCTGGACGAAGTCCAGGTCGCGCCAGCCGCGTTCGATGGCAAAGGCGCGTTGTCGTGCCACCGGGCTGCGACCGATGATTTTGAAGGCAACCCGTTGCTTGATGTCGGCGCCGTTGCCGTTCGCTCCGCCAAGAAAGTTCGTGCACATGGGGCAGGGCCGTTCGCGCTGTGGGCCGAACATCCAGAAGTACGTCACTAGTGTATCGTGGTGACCGAACATGTCCGCGAGACCGACCTCGTCGCCGTTCTCATCCTTGAAGCGATAGTTCTTCTCAACGACGGGACCTGGAGGCAGGCGCCGGCGCTGCTCCGCAAGCCTCGTGAGATGTCGCCGGACTTCGATTTCCTCCGCCAGCAGGGCCGTCCTTGCCTCGGCGTATTCCGGAGTTTCGTTCGTGAACTTGCTCACACGTTTTGCGGCCAGTTCCTTTGCGGGTCTCAATTCGCTCATGTCCATGTGCCTGCTCCTTGGATCTATTCCGACCGTCTCGCAAAACGACCTCCATTCGGCCATCCCATGCTTGTCGTCGGAAATCGGCGGGCGCGCATGATGGTTTTCCACGCCTCACTTGAAATAGACGTACGAGGCGATCCGTTCTCGACAAGAGCTCGAATTTTTTTCGGTTTCAGTTGCGGTCGCCTTGCTCAGAGGTGGCAATCAGAATCAGCGCGATAACACGCTCGGACGCCTGGCGCACAATTTCAAGGGCCACGTGGCCTCCCATCGAGAAGCCGACCAGCACCATTTCCGCCATCGCCACAGCAATAGCACGACTCGCCATTTCAGCGGTTGACGAGTCCTGCGATAGGTCGGCATGGATGATTGGGCCATATGCCGCCAGCTCGGGTTCAACGTCACGCCAGAGGTCGGCGTCGAGCATGAATCCTGGAATTAGGACCATCCCCATCTTCACGCTTCCTTCTGAGATCTGGCAAAGGTCGCCGGTCGTGGCTCATGCGGAGATCAATCACGTGCGAGCGCCTTCGACAACCAAAGAGAGCTGACGCTGCCGATTGCCGGCAATGCTATATGGTAGCCCAACGCGGTGCTTCTTCTAACCTAGCATACGCGGCGTTGATGTCACGTGAGGGTCCAGGTGGCATATTACCTTGATTCATTGATGAAGCGAGGCTCGGACAAATGTAATCCAAACGACGTCAAAGGAGATCGTCAATCGGGTATTACCAGCGGCCCGCAGTCACTATCGGCGACAAAGGTCGCCAGCAACTCAGCGGGCTCGGTCTTGCTGACGTTCTCTGCAAAAAGATGCACAGTTCCGGGTGGCTCGAACCAGGTTTCGCCCGCGCGATAGGTCCCGGCCGGGCCACCTTCAAGCTGAGAGCGCAAGGTCCCCTTCAGCACGAAGGCCGAGACCGAGCCAGGATGCCGATGACGTGGCGTATAGGCGTTGGGTGGATAATCGACGACCGCGACGGTCAGTGACTTACCCGGCACGTTCGGCAATGGCTCGCAGGAAATTGGCCTCACTGTGGTCTGGGGTCGTCCGGCGGCCGCCGGATCGGAGGTTTCGGACATATGATGCTGAGCAGGGCCTGGATCGGCCTCGCCGCTCCGGTAAGCGGTAATGCCCAGGAATAAAGCAAGCACGGCGACGGTTCCCAAGGTCATCGAAATAGATGATGAGATCGCGCTGTTCTCCGCGACCGAGCCGAGGATTGAATGAACGTTTGGTTTCAGCATGGAGTATCTCACCGGCGACAGGGTTTTCAATGATAGCTCACGGGGGCTTCAGATCCGGAACTCCGGCGTCCATCCGAGTTCTCGGATAGCCTTCGCAGAGCTAACCATTGGGCTCGCTTCGGCAATATTGTAGATGCCCTGCGTTCCCGCCTTGACTGCAAGCATGGCCGCGCGGGCCGCCGCGTCCACATGGACGGCGAGCGTGGCATCGGGGAGGTCCGCTCCGGTCGCGGGGCCGTAGAGGCGCCCATAGCGCAGAACGATACCGGTTACCCTTTCAGGCTCTCCCAGGACAGCGGCCTCCAGCGCCGCAACACCCGAGACGCTAACGCTGCGAGGCTCGGGCGCTGCGAGATCCAGGGGTGCCGACTCGTCATGGGGTTCGTTCCCAGCAGCATAGGCCCAGGCGATGCTTTGCGCGATAATGCGCTTGGCGCCCGCAGCCATCGCGGCCCGCATAAGATTGGCGGTCCCCTCGCGGCGGATGCGCGCATTGCGGGCGGCGAATTCGGATGCTCGTGACGGGTCTACGGCCGGGGGGAGATCGGTCAACTGGTGGATGATCACATCCGGATTTGCCTCTATCACCGCCCGCTTTAGCGCATCGCGATCGAAGACGTCGACCACCACTGCATGGACGCCGGCCGCATCAAGGTCGCGCGCTTTGTCGGACGAGCGTGTTGTCCCGAAAACGTCATATCCTGCATCCAACAATTGCGGCACGAGCCGCCTGCCGATAGCACCTGTGGCACCCGCCAGAAAAATCGTCTTGAGCACGATATTCTCCTTGCCTCTTCGTTGTATAGCTACACTATGGCCGCTATCATCCAGTAAAAAGGACCAAGATTGGGCAAAAAAACTGTACCATCCACGGATGTTCGGTCCCTCTCCATAACGGTTGATCGGCAATCTGGAAAAACGCTCACTGACCAGCTGACGCAGTCGATCGAGGCCGCCATTCTGGATGGGCGGTTGTCGGGAGGCGCGCGGCTGCCATCGTGGCGCGATCTGGCAAGCCAGCTCGGCGTTGCGCGCGGGACGGTCAAGGCCGCATATGAAAGGCTTATCGACCGCCAACTTCTGATCAGTCACGGTCCCGCGGGAACGCGGGTCAGCGCGCACCTGCCCCCGCGCACCGCGGGCGAGCGTCGCATGTCGCTCCGCGATCCCTTCCACGCGCTCGGAATGATCACACCCGGTATGCCGCCGCGCCTGTTTCAGCTCGGCGTGCCTGCACAGGATGCGTTCCCTGCGACGACCTGGTCTCGACTGTTGGTACGGGCCGGCCGAAAGGCAGCGCTCCTGCCGCTCAGTTACCCGGACCCACGCGGCGAGCTGGCCCTGCGTCGCGAGATCGCAGCTTATCTTGCCGTGGCCCGTTCTGTCGTCTGTCATGAGGAGCAGGTCTTCATCACCACAGGTTTCACCGCCGCGCTCGGCCTGATTGCCGATACGCTCGCAGCACGGCCATGCAAGGCGTGGGTCGAAGATCCGGGTTACCCTTTGGCAAAGGCCGGACTTGCGCTGAAAGGCATAGAGGTTTTGCCCGTCCCGGTTGACTGCGACGGGCTCGACGTGGCGTTCGGCATGGCGATCGCCCCCGACGCATCGCTCGCGGTCGTAACGCCGGGACAGCAAGCCCCACTGGGAATGACAATGTCGCTCACCCGTCGGCGGGCTCTTCTGGACTGGGCGGCATCGGCAGACGCTTTCATCATCGAAGACGACTATTTGGGTGAATTGCAGCTGAAGGGACGCGCTGCACCGGCACTCGCCTCGCTGGACGCCGAAGAGCGTGTCATCCATGTGGGGACGTTCAGCAAGACGATCAGCCCGGCGCTGCGACTCGCTTTCTTCGTGGCGCCTCCCCGCCTGCTGGACGAGCTTTTCCGCCGGGCGATGTTTCTTTCTCCTGCTCCCGCGACGATGGCCCAGATTGCCGTTGCCTCCTTCCTCTCCGAAGGCCATTTCCTTCGGCATTTGCGCAAGATGCGGCGACTCTATTCGGAACGGAGCGAAGTTTTGAGCGGCATCGCGGGCACCGCGCTGATGGACCGGAAGAGGGGCGGATTGGCGCTTATTCTTGGTCTTCCGGATGGTGCGGATGATGCCGCCATCGCTCGCCGCGCCCGCGACCTTGGGCTGGGGCCATCACCCCTGTCGAGCTGGTATGCGGATGCGAGCCGCTCCCGGCCTGGGCTGCTGCTGGGGGTAACGAACGTGACGCCGTGGTCGGCCGCTACCGCTTGGCAGGCACTGCAGGCCATCATCGGTGAATTTACGCAAGCTTGACGTCCGGTAGCTCACGAAGAAAGGCTGTTCGTGCTAAGCACGGAAGCTGGATTGCGCGGCTCGGCTTCTTGTATGTTGCGCAGCACATAGAGGCGAGGCGGCTCTTCCCTTTGTTGGAGAACTACACCCGAACGACCTGGAACTCGCCTATACAGTCTTTATTGGGTATGTTCCGTCCCTGAACGCCATACCCGAAGGGCCAAACCCGGACGCAGGTCTGGAGCACGGCGACTGGAAATCGCACACCCGCTTCATTGTTTGCCCCTCCGGCTATCGCAATTTTGATAATATCGGATGGAGAAGGAGCGCTGGTGCGCGAACGATATGGCGCCGCCGATCTACCACCAAGGAACTGGACGGAAGGAACTAAAGTGGGCTCTCGACGTTAACGCGCGAACGATTTTGTGGGGAGACTGAAACCCGTTGCCATCGGGTGGGAGGAGCTCGATGAACAATTCCGGAGCGCCCAGCGGTCCTGAAGCGATTTCTGCGCCTGAATGGCGACAAATCGTCCATAGCGCGGTCGATACGGCGATCATTACGACCGACCTCCAAGGCAAGGTGACGAGCTGGAACGAAGGCGCGCACCGCATCCTGGGCTGGACGGAAGCTGAAATGCTGGGCCAGACGCTGGAGCGTTTGTTTACTGACCAGGACCGCCAGCGAGACATATTGGCAAATGAGATGCGCGACGCGCTGGCATACGGCCGTGGCGGCGGCCAAGAAGGATGGCGTATATGCAAGGATGGGAGCCGCATTTGGGCGTCTGGCGCGATGACCCCTATCAGGGCCACCGATGGGGTGCAGAGCGGATACGTGAAGATCTTGCGGGATCGGACCTCCCAGCGCAAGGCTGAAGAGGTCGCGGCCGAAGAGCGTCGCGCGCTCGAATTGCTGAACCGCGCGGGATCTGCCCTGGCGGCTGAGACGGACCTCCATAAGGTGGTGCAGATCGTCACCGATGCCGGTGTTGCCATCTCCGGCGCTGAATTCGGCGCGTTCTTCTACAATGTGCTGAACGAACGTGGTGAGAGCTATATGCTCTATACGCTTTCCGGAGCGCCCATCGAAGCCTTTTCGAGATTCCCGATGCCGCGCAACACGCAAGTGTTCGCGCCGACGTTCAACGGGGAAGGCATCGTACGCTCGGACGACATCACGAAGGATCCGCGATATGGCCGAAACGCGCCTCGACGCGGGATGCCCGAGGGCCATTTGCCCGTGCGTAGTTATCTGGCCGTGCCGGTGATTTCGCGCACCGGGGAAGTGCTCGGGGGCCTGTTCTTTGGCCATGCCACGCCAGCTGTCTTCAACGAACGCTCCGAGCGGGGCCTGGAAGGATTGGCGGCGGAGGCCGCGGTAGCGATCGACAACGCTAACCTTTCACAGGCCACCCAACGTGAGATTGAGGAGCGGAAGCGCGCGGAAGGAGCCCTTCGCGATCTGAATGCAAGCCTCGAGCAACAAATCGCGGAACGAACAGCGCAGCTTAGAGAAAATGAGAGCGCGCTACGCCAATCGCAGAAGATGGAGGCCGTTGGGCAGCTGACGGGCGGCATCGCTCATGATTTCAACAATCTGTTGCAGGTCATTATCGGCAATCTTGACATCTTGCAGCGGAACTTGCCGGAGGATTCCGGGCGGCTTAAGCGAGCTGCGGGCCACGCAATGATCGGCGCTCGTCGCGCCGCTGCCCTTACCCAGCGGCTCTTGGCCTTTTCTCGACGCCAGCCACTCGATCCAAAACCACTGAATGCCAACGCCCTTGTGACGAGCCTTTCGGAGATGATCCATCGAACGCTTGGGGAAACCATGGCCGTGGAAACTGTTCTGGCCGCTGGGTTATGGCAGGTGGAGGCGGACAATAACGAGCTTGAGGCCGCAATTCTCAACCTCGCGGTGAATGCGCGCGACGCCATGCCGGATGGTGGCCGTTTGACCATCGAAACCTCGAACGCCCACATTGATGAGGCCTACGCCGCCTCCTACGCCGAGGTTTCAGCAGGGCAGTATGTTTGTATAGCGGTGTCGGATACCGGCACGGGCATGGACGAAGTCACGATCGCAAAGGCCTTCGAGCCATTCTTTACGACCAAGCCGGTCGGTCGGGGGACTGGTCTTGGACTGAGCCAAGTCTATGGCTTCGTCAAACAGTCCGGCGGGCACGTGAAGATCTATTCGGAGCTCGGCCACGGCACGACGGTAAAGATCTATCTACCGCGATTCACATCGGCCAATACGTCGGACGAGCCCCAGACTGATCTGCCGGTCCCTGAAGGGCAAAATGACGAGACCCTCCTCGTCGTCGAGGACGACGATGATGTGCGAGCCTATTCGGTCGAGATTCTTCGTGAGCTCGGGTATCGGGTGATCGAAGCGCATGACGGGCCTTCCGCTCTACGCCTCCTTGAGCGACAGGCGAGAGTCGATCTGCTCTTCACCGATGTGGTCCTTCCAGGGGGCCTGACCGGAGCGCAGGTCGCAGTCCAGGCGCAAGAGATTAAACCGGGTCTAAAAATCCTCTTTACAACCGGCTACGCGCGTAACGCGATCATTCATCACGGCCGCCTCGACAAGGGCGTAAGGCTGATTACAAAACCATTCGGTTCAGCGGAACTGGCGGCGAAGGTGCGTGATGCGCTGGATGAGGAGTTCGAGTGATGCTCCTGTCACAGAGGCCGATCTTATCGCCAATGCCGAAGGTGGGAGCTGGGATATGCTATCGCTTGCCATCGATACCGTTCTCGAACGGGCTTTCCACACGATCGGCGCGGGCATTGTGGCGCTTCGCGAGGCGCTAGACCGCATTCCGGTCGCGATTTATGTGACCGACGTCGCAGGCGTCATAGCCTACTTCAGCCCGGCCTGTATTGAATTTACCGGCCGCAGGCCTGAAGTCGAGAAGGATCGATGGGAGTCACTTGGTGCCATTATACGAACGTGGGCGAGTTGCTGCCCCATCACGAATATTCCATGGGTGGTGCCCATCAATACGCGGTGGCCGGTTCGAGGCGTGGGAGACCCTTAACCGCATGCCAATGAGTACGAGATCAAGGCTGCCCAAATCCGCGGATCGACGTGCGGTATCAATCGCTCCCCTCAGAAATTCTCCGCTTCCTATTCGTTCCGACTAGGATCGTGACACCTATCGGCGCCCAACGTCGAAGGAACTCCTCAGCCTGAAAATGCCGCCCTTGGAATACTGATGGAGACAACCAGGCCGGTCGGCCTCCAGTCGCGCTCGATGGTGGCGCCCAGCGAGCTCGCCAGAGCTGTTTCCAGCCGACTGCCAAAGCCCGAGGTTCCGGAAATTGCTGGTTCCGGACCTCCCGTTTCCCGCCAAAGCAGCTGAATCCGACCCTCTTTCTCTAGCACGTTTACAGCGAGATATCCGTCCGCTACCGAGAGAGATCCATATTTCGCGGCGTTGGTGGCAAGCTCATGCAGCAGCAGAGCGATGTGCGTCATCGCCTTGCCCGTGATCGAGGGATCGCTCCCCGATATGGTGATCCTTTCCCTTGCCCCGTAAGGCTCGAGGATGGTCCCGAACAGTGTGTGCAAGGAGATCGCCTGGATGTCGTCGATCTCACCTTTCCAATCGGCCATGGTGAGCTGGTGCGCACGCGCGAGCGAGGAGAGCCTGGCCTGGATCGTCGCCAGCAAGTCCTCCTGGGTCGTGGTGGAGCGTCCGCTGATGGAGACGATCGCCGTCGCGAGCGCAAAGAGATTCTTCACGCGGTGACGCATCTCTCCCATCAAAAGCTCTTGCTCCGCCTGCGTCCGGCGCCTTTCCGTAATATCCCTCGCGATCTTCGATGCGCCCACGATCATGCCTTGCGCGTTGCGGATGGGTGAAATCGTGAGCGAGATGTCGATGAACGATCCATCCTTGCGCCGTCGCACTGTCTCGAAGTGCTCGACGCGCATGCCACGCTGGATCTCGGCGAGGATCGCTGGCTCCTCATCGAGCCGATCCTCGGGGATGAGGATGGTGATGGATTTGCCGATCACTTCCTCGGCCTCATAGCCGAAGAGCCGGGTCGCGGCTGGGTTCCAGCTCTGGATAATGCCCCTTAGATTCTTGCTGATGATCGCATCATCCGAGCCATCGATGATAGCGGCCAGCCAGTCGCGCGGATCGGGTCCGTCCGCTGTCACTTGGTGTATCAGCTTGGCTGGCGGAAAGGGATTTGATGGAAGCCGCACGCTCGCCCGCCACGCGTGGGGTGGCGCGGACGGTCCGTCATCCAATGGGGGGTCTTCCGCGGAACTTGCCATGCAACACTCCTGAACCACTCTCATCACCGCCAAAACAGAGGCAAACGCAAGAAATCATGCACGTTTGCCTTTTTGATAGCATCTCTTCGCCGGCGGACACGTCAAAACACCAGCTGTTTCCCAAGCGAGAATCGCCGGTTTTTGAAGTATCTCCCTACTAACATAGGGCACCGTTCACATCTTTGAATGCCGTTAGGTTCCGGTCATCGCTCAGACGATAGACAAAGATCTTTAATTCTTGAAGAGATCCGACGGAAGATGGCCTCAGTCGATGGTCGGTGGCCTCCCGCCGAGGGCTGACGGCTGGATGTCTCGTTCGCGACGCATCTGAAAGACCGGATAGATGAAGGCTCGAGGGTCTACTGGTGCGAACACGGATCGAGCTTACCATTGGCCTGTTCCCATCGCCGCCCGTCGACCTTGCGTGTTCGTTGCGAGACGATGGAGGATACAATGTGATCCAGTCGGGGGGGTGTCTCCGCAAGATTTCGCGAATATAGTGGACATCGCGGCGCCACATCGGCTGTCGCTCATAAACTCGTTACCAAACGTCGCCCATCGATGTTATTTGATACCAAAGGCGAGGGCATTCAATCGTTCGAAGGTCCAGCGCGACGAACCGGAGTTCACGATGATTCCCGCAAGGGGAACCTGATCGCCATTCCGAGGTTAGACGCGATCGAAAAAACGCGGGGCCCAATGCGTCAACTTGTTCTGATTGTCGAGGACGAGCCGCTGCTCAGGATGCTGGCGGTGGATCTGGTTGAGGAAGCTGGCCTCGAAGCGTTGGAAGCTACCAACGCTGAGGAGGCTATTACTCTGCTAGAGCGCACGCCCGATACTCGGATCCTTCTGACCGACATCGACATGCCTGGAAGCATGAACGGCCTCGAACTCGCTTGGACGGTGAGCCGTCGCTGGCCATCGATTTCCACAGTGTTGGTCTCGGGCAAACAGCCCCTGGCGGCGAGAGAGATGCCTGAAGGTAGTGTCTTTTTCGCGAAACCCTACGAGCCTCGAAAGATGGTTGACCTGCTCTTGAAGATGGCGAATTGACCGCGGCCGCTTAGCTTTCAGCGACGCGCGAATTGCTGCTGCGGCCTTCGCCGCCTTCCACATATGCGTCGGAAATCAATCGGAAACCAAAGCTCTGTTCGTCTGACCTCAAGTTGTTCTGGGGATCTGGTCTTCTTCAATCACCAAACGAAAGGCTTCGAGGATCACAGTGCAGGCAGGACGCCTTGTGCGATGCATCCAATGCGCAGCCGGCGAAATGGCGGATCAATTGCAACGCCATGATGGCCAAGGACCAACGCGTGCTGGATTGAAGGCTGTCAAATTTGCAACACATGCTGGGACCTTTAGTTTTCGAGTTTCTAATAGATGGACAGCCACCGAATTGATGATGTTATGGACTCGTAAGCTCCGTTTTGGTGGTAGGCGATGCGATTTACGGACTTTCGGCGTTTCAGGATGCTCCGATCGCGTGCCTTGCGCGGTAGCAGTGGCGCGTCTGAGCTTTATGAAGCTTGGGTCTATGACGCCTTTGATCGGTTTGAGCGTGAGATGGAAGCGTTCTGCCGGCGCTCGCTGTTTTCAGTTGTAATTTGAAAGTCGGGCCCGGCAAGGTCGGGAATACCCGATGTAGTAGCGAGGGGCCGAATCTATCTGCGCCCCCTGAACCGGTCGAATGCCGTCAGACGCTGAACCGGGGGGTCAGCATCCTCCCAGCGGTAGATCTCGATTCGCAGGAAGCTAAGCTCGTCTTCCATCGCCTCCTCGGCGATCTCGATCCACCAGGATTTCGGCCGGCCGTCACTGCCGTCCGACCAGCGATAGCCCCGCTCCTTCAGCCGGTCCTTCAGATCGAAGGGCGAGTTTTCCGCGAAGATGCGCACGCGGGAACGCTGGCTTGCCTGATAAAGCTCGGCAAATGGTGTTTGACCGTTATCGCCCTGAGGAAGTGCCAGGACTTCCAGCAGCGCAAAGCAGTCATCGACGGCCCGGTGCCCGACATGAAAATACCCACTCTGGTTGATGAGGTATCCAAGCTTCGTTCCCTCATAGCCCCTGGCATTCCAATCGATCTCGGTATTGGAACAAGCCCAGGCCTTACGGACAAAGATCGGGGAGAAGGCTTCGCAGAACGGTCGATCGAAGCCGGCATTATGGGCAATGACGAGATCGGCGGGCTCGATGAGCGCACGCACGGCGGGCATGTCGATCATCTGGCCATGAACCATGGCGTCCGTGATGCCGGTCAGCCGGATCACGTCGGCCGGGATCGGGATGCTCGGTTGCTGCAGTCCGCCGTAAATGCCGGTGACATCTCCGATCTTGCCGTCCGCATTGAAGGTGAAGCCGATTAGGCCGATTTCAATGATCTCGTCCTTCCTCGCGTCGAGACCGGTTGTCTCGGTGTCGAGGATAACGCCCCTCAGCGGATAGCCCGGCCTTAGGGCAGGGGCGATCGCGCGTGGCTCGAGTTTTTTCAGGATCTGATAGCGTCCGGTTGCTTCCAGCATCCGCACCATCTCGGCTTCATCGGGCGATGATCCGATCTGCCGAACGCGCAGGCTGGGTGCCGACGCTTTGCGAACGGCCTGCGCATTCTCCGAAAACATGTCCAGCTGAGACGTCATGGGCCATCTAACGAAAACGGTCGCACAAATCTTAACGAAAACGGTCGCACAAATCTAAAGCGTCAAATGCCTCAAGAGAAGCGCCCAGCGCTGCCGGATCGTGCATACCCACTGCTAATCGACGTCACGACGACCCTAATGGGTTCGCCGTGTTGCGGTGTGGACCGCGCCGCCGATGACGGTGTCCATATAATCATCCGCGAGTTCCAGCAGGGATTCTGCTATGCACTCGGGCTCCCACCCGTCTTCGAGGAGCTCATCGACTGCTCTGGCGATGTTTTGCCGGAGCTGCTCACGACACTGCCGCTTCGACTGATCCGCGAAGCCGATCACCCATCCTTTTCCTGGCATGCAGCTCCTCCTTCGTGGCGACGGGCGCATTCACCCTCACGGAGGAGATATAGCAAAAGCCTCCGCCAGCAACCGGGAAAGTCGAATTTCGGAGAAGAATGCTGTCGTGATCACTTTGCGGACGAGTCAATCCGCAAAAATCAAGGATGCGGGTGCGAATGATTGATCTGTCACTGCCATGGATGATGGACTAGGCTGGTCCCCGTTGGGAGATGCAGGGTCTTTCAACACTGCATCTCAAAACCATGGAGCATATGGTTGTGACGAATTTTATTGAGAAATGGTCCGCCAGGAAGGCGGACAAACCCAAGGCAGGTGTACGGAACGTCGTCGAGGCCTTTCGTCTCCGGGTCGCCGAGCAGAAGAACTATCTGGAAGAGTATGAGCGTGATCCTGCCGGCTTCAGGAAATGGCGGTCCACGTGGTTCCAGCGGGTTCCAGGCGGTTTTGGCGTGAGCGTTGGCCGCGACGCGATCAGCACCGGCAACGGGTTGAGCTACGTTGTCGTCGAAACCATAGGACAAGTCGCCGAGTTTCTCGATGATCTCGCCCAGCATGCTGAGCATGATCTCGATTTCCAGAAAGCGCTTGAGGAAAATCGCGCCCGCCGCGCCGCGGTTTTGAACGCCGCAAAGGCGCAGTCCAAGACGGTCAAGTCCGCTCCCGCCAAGGTCCCACGGGCGAAGGTCGGTCCAAAGGCAGGCAAGACCAAAGCGGACGAATAAGCCCGACGCTCGTACGTAGCCAAAGCAATGCTCAGCCCGCCTCGCGCGGGCTTTGTCTTTGTGACACTTCATGGGCGACGAGCGCATCTGTTTTCAAGCTTGAGCGCGTCTGCGAACATTGAAAACGGCGTCGTCTTGTACGCTTCGTAAGCCCGGCCCTATTTGCCTGATTCCACCGATCTTTTTTCGCCACGCGTCGAATGGACAACGAGAGGGAGCAGAATTGGATGATGATTTCCAGACTAAGGACATGTGCGCGCCGGCGCGATGCAAGGCCAAGATGTGCCAGCCAAGATTGGTTTGCTATATTGGGCACGATAAAATGTCGTATGACGACACAAAGTTCAGATGACTCTTATTTTAGCGTTGATTCATGAAGTGAGACATGAAACTGTACTTGGGCGTGAATGCCTCAGATATAAGGAAACGCGCGAGTGGTATTTCGTGATTTGTCACGTGACATTTTAGGCTCGCAAGATCTCAAGATCGTCCGGGACGTATTTGAGCGGGTGAGCTCCGAACCGTGGTTCACCGCGCACGCCGAGAAGCGCGACGAATTCGCTCGATATGTCGTGCGGATGTACCGCAAAGGTGTGGTCATTCCCGACAAACTGGAAGCAGTTTGCCTGACCGCGGCTAAGGAGCGCTTCTCGAACAAGGCTGTCGGCGGGTGCCGTTTCCTTATCGTTGAAGACGAGGAAATCATTGCGGTGGACGCCGCCGATACCCTGGCTCGAATGGGGGCGGAAATTGTCGGCCCGGTTAGCACCGTTAAGGATGCATTCGAGGCCATCGAAGGCGCCGGGGCCAGTCTCGATGCGGCGCTTCTTGACATCAATCTGCGTGGACAGACAATTTTCCCCGTGGCGGCTTTTCTGAAAATGAAGCACATACCGTTTGCGTTTGTTACGGGTTACGATGATCGGTCCGTACCAGCATTTTTCCGTTCGACGCCGATTTTCACCAAGCCTGCCAACTGGGAAGTAATAGCGTCGCGTCTTGCGCAAAGTTAGTTTGGCGTCCCAAGCTCGATCGCGGAGCGCTACTCCGGGACGCTACATCCGCTATGGAGCGATTTCAACTTGAGCCGTTGGGCGTTGGGCATATCCTTGGAGAATTCGGTGTATGCCCATAACATTGCAATTTTCTGTAATTGGTTGGGCTTGACGATTCCGTATCGAAATAATCCGACCAAACCGACGGCGAAACCTTCCCGGCTATATTCGGTGTCATCAAACCAGCTTTGTGTCGTTACAATTTCGTATATTCCTTTTAGCATTGTGAGTTCGCTTTGCGACAACTTTCCCTGCGTAAGACGCTTCAGCCGTTCCATCATTGTTCCCGCTGCGCGTTCGATTCCCAAACTTGTGCACGTGCTGCATAACGATAGCAGGTCGGTCTCGAGCCCTGCCATTTTGACCATGCCCAGTACCACCGCATTTTTTATGATTGCATAAGAGGAACCTGCAGAAGAGGCGAAGGTTCCTTGCGTGATAGTCTGATAGCGCATTGCGCGTAGGCAAAGGGGTGTCCCGGGGTAGCAGCGATCGAAGCCGCGGCAAAAGCCGGAGTTCGGGGCAAGATTCGGAAAGCGCCAACCGCCCGGACATGCTTATCTGAAAGAGCTTGCTGACGGCAAAGTTGTCCCCGGCGTCGTCGATTTATTCCAGATGGAAGTCAAAGAACTCGGAACGGGGTTCAAGGTGTCAATCAGCACGGAGCCGAACAAGAGAGCTGTTCGAGGACGATCTCGATCAGTTCCGTACTCCAGCCTTTTCATCCCCAGGACCTCCACATACCATGCGGCGGACGCTTCTACGTTGGTGACGTTGATGACGAGATGATCGAGGGCGGATATTTCCCTGGGCCTTGCTTCTGGTTCTTCTTTTTCGGCGCTCCTGAGACCTGTGCTGTTCGCGGCTCCAATGATCATGTCGAGGCCGGACATCCCCGCAAGCATGGAAATGGAAGGGATCGACCGGCCGCTGAAATACCGTCGATCCCACAGCGGTCAATCGATAATGACGTTAGCACCTTCGGCCGTTAAGCGCGCCAACCCGTCTTTCATCTGACGGATCTGTTCCGCCGTATGACCTTGCCAGTTCACGACCTCTCCGATCACCCGCAACGGGTCCCTCGATCGATAGGAGAGAGTTGGGTTTCCCGGAAATTTCTTGTCGGTCACGTTCGGATCATCGAACCAGGCGCCGGTCGGCTCGACGACATAGATGCGTCCTGGTTTTTCACCCGCAGCCAATTCAGCACCCCAAATCGCCGCATCCATCGTGCCTGTGAAGTATACCCATGATAACTGCGTGTCGGCGGCGAAATTGGACGGGTATCCGGAGGCGATCATGTCCCCGGGCCGCAGATCGGCGCGGGTACCGTGAAAAAACGATGGTGAAAAGGTGGTTGCAGCTACCGACATGGCTCTATCTCCTTTTGCGCGTGAACCTTGCTGTCTGTGGCCGCGTCATTTACTCGGCTCGCACGGCCCGGAACTTCCGCACCCTGGCATGTGATCCACACGTCCGGTCAGAGCACCAGCGCCGATGACCATTACGTGAGTGGTCGAGGAAAAGCCAACCGCAGTTCGGACCTTCGCATGCCCGGATCGGGCGGCGATTCCGTCGCGATGTCAGCAAATCCGCGGCCAGCCAGCCAACGCGAGTTGAAATTGCGTCCAGATGGTCCGCGGGCGATTGCCGCCATTCGATCGCCTCACCGACGTTGACCAATCTGCGCTGCGCCTGCGCGCGCCTTGCGACCTGGTCGAGCAGCTCAAGGTCTTTCATGCGAACCGGCTCGTCGCCAACTTCGGTCAAAAAAATTCGATGGAGGGTCTCTCGCAGCTCCCTGGCACGGAATAACTCCGTCTCCGCTTCAGAAGGCGACTTTGTCGCCAGCGAAAGCAGGGTGCATTGCTCTTCGTCATCAATGACCTCGAGGCGCCCAGCCCAGGAAACCAGGTCGCTATAGCTGTTCAAGAACTCCGGACCCCATCGCTCGCCACGGCTATCGACCGTGTTGACGAAGTCGAGTGCGGGGTGGCCGCCGAGCAGGCTGATCTCGCCAATGTTTTTCTGTCTCGTCATCATAGGGAATATCGGATCGCGGAACGATTTGGGCAAGAGCTAGTTGTAACGGTCTATGGCATATTTATCCGTTACATGAATTGGAAACCCCATGGCCTATCGTTTGAACAGGAATCAGCTCCGCTTTTTGATGCTATGCGTCATCTGGGGCAGCACGTGGATCGCGAGCAAGGCCGGCATCGAAGCCGTTCCACCGTTGCTTTTTGCGGCAACGCGCTTCACCGCGGCGGGGTTGTTGCTGCTTGTTTACGGCTGGATTAAGGGCGAGGCTGCAGGCTTGAAGATCGAAGATGGCATACGCTTCATCGCCGTCAGCATATTGATGATCACTCTGTGCTACGGACCCCTGTTCTGGGGCATGCAGTATATCGACACGGGCACGGCCGCGGTTCTGGAGATGTCGCTGACACCCATCGCTCTTTTGTGTTTCGCCTTGTTGTTACGGGAGGAAAGGCTCGACGTCAGGCGGATCCTGGCAATCGCGCTCGGCGTATCAGGATTGGTGGTTCTGTTCTGGCCGTCGGCGGCAGGCGGAAGCGGATCGAAATCGGAAGCATTCGATGGTGCGAGCCTATGGGGCGGGCTGGCGGTCTCGTCGGCGGCGTTTACCTATGGCTACGGCTCGGTGCTGGCGCGACCGTTGCTGCGATCCTATCCAGCGGTTTTCGTTGCCGGTATCACGACGCTGGTCGGTGGCATCGCGCTGATGGTCGCTGCACTGATATTCGAGCCGGGTGCTGTGGCCGCTGTTTCAGGAAACTGGGGCACGAGCGCCTGGACGGCTTGGTTCTTCCTTGTGATCTTTGGTTCGCTGGTCGGGTATACGACGTACATGCGGCTGTTGCGGGATATCGGCGCCTCCCGTGCGGGCAGCTATGCCTTCGTATCTCCCGTGATTGCCGTTGTGCTCGGCGCGCTGTTCTTTTCTGAACAGGTTACCGTTTCCGACGTCATTGGCATCATCGTCATGCTGACCGGCGCCTATCTCGCCATGGTCGAGGCGCCGACCGCCAGACGTGCGCCGGTCGAAAGCTGACGTTGGGGCACAACAGAAAGGCCGAACAATGGAATACCTAAAGGCGACGCCAGAGCATGATGATATCCTTATCACGCATTACCTCGCAATCTGGAACAGTTACGGCACTCCGCCGGATCACATCTGTTTCGATGCCCGGTTGAAGGTCCATCGTTTCATCGAAGAGGGTAGGCAGAGCCGCGAGCTTGCTACATTCATCGCGTTGGACGGCGCGACCGCTGCTGGGTCCGTCTCGTGCCAAGTTCATCTCTCCCCCTATCCGGACGTCCTTCGGCAAGATGTGCACAAGCGCGGCTATATATGGAGCGTCTTCGTAGAGCCTGCGTACCGCCGCCAGGGTATTTCGCGCCTGCTGACACAGCTTGCCGTTGAATATCTCAGGTCGGCCGGCTGTACTGCTGTCGTGCTGCATGCTTCGGAAGCCGGCAAGCCGGTTTATGCGTCTCTTGGTTTCAAGCCTGCAACGGAAATGCGTCTCACATTCGGCGAAACAAGTTCCGAAGCTTGATGTAATTGCCAGCAAGATTGATCAGCGCCGAAGCGATCAGTCCAGTCATTTATACAAGAACATCTGAACTGGGGATTAAGACAGGTCACCAGCATGTTTTGACCGTACCTTTCCGATGCGGCAAACAGTGAGTTGAGCGAAATGCTTAGCCGTCCGACCGTGCGAAATTAGTGGTTCGACACAGGTTCAGGAATGGAGACGCTGCTGTTGGGGCACAAGAGTGGCAGAAGTGGATGTCGACTTGTGAGGGGCAGCCTCTATGTCCGAAATAGTGAAAATGGAGGGAGAGCTGACATGCATATCGATGGCGCATGCCAATGCGAAAAAATCACTTATGAAGCCGAGGTCGACCCGCAAGACGTGTCGATCTGCCATTGTACCGACTGCCAGAGATTGACGGGAACCGCTTACCGAGTGACGGTCAGCACACAACGCGATCACTTCCAGATTACGTCCGGCGCGCCCAGGCTTTACGTCAAGACCGCCGACAATGGTCGCCGCCGGCAGCAATTCTTCTGTGCTGATTGTGGATCGCCCATCTATACGACCGGAGAGGATGAAGATGCCGAGCGAGTTGGGATTAGACTGGGAACGGTGAACCAGCGCCAGGAGCTGAAGCCCCGCTCGCAGCTCTGGTGCTCGTCCGCGTTGGGATGGGCTCAGGATCTGACAGGACTTCCGGGTCGAGCGGGGGATTGAGCGTCTCTGTCAATATGAACCGAGCGCTTCTCACCTTGCCTTAGAGAGAAAAGCGACGAGGTTGGTGCGTCAACGGGTGCCCAGCGGCTTCCTGATGCTGCGCTCATTTGAGGGATCTCCCGCACCATACGAGTATGGAACTTCTTGAATCGGCGTCCGTTTTCCGGTGGCCGAAACCATAAGGAGCACGAACAATGGCAACCACGTCGCGAGGCAGAGCACAGGATCGAGCCAAGGTCGCAGCCGGGCAGGATCATGAAGTCCGTTACGAGGCGAAGAAGGAAGGCGTGTCAAAGGACACGGTGAAGAAGGCCGTGAAGAGCGCCGGGAATTCCCGCAAGAAGGTCGAGGCGGAAATCGGCCGAGACTAGGCCGTGAAGCTCGCGACCTACAATGTCAACGGCGTCAACGGCCGGCTCGAGGTTCTTCTCCGATGGCTTGAAGAGGCCGAGCCGGACGTCGTCTGTCTGCAGGAGTTGAAGGCGCCGCAGGAGAAGTTTCCGATCAAAGCCATCGAGGCCGCCGGCTATGGTGCCGTCTGGCAGGGACAGAAGTCATGGAACGGCGTCGCGATCCTTGCCAAGGGCCAGGAACCTCACCTCACCAGAAAAGGTCTGCCCGGCGATCCGGAAGACGCGCACAGCCGCTACATCGAGGCCATCGTTGACGGGATCGTCATCGGCGGGCTCTATCTCCCGAACGGCAATCCGTATCCTGGGCCGAAATTCGACTACAAGCTCCGCTGGTTCAAGAGACTGGAGGACTATGCGGCCGAGCTGCTCGAACTGGAAGTTCCGGTCGTGCTCGCCGGCGACTATAACGTGATGCCGACGGAGATCGACGTCTACAAGCCGGAACGCTGGACGGACGACGCATTGTTTCGCGTGGAAGTCCGGGAGGCCTACAAGAACCTTGTCGACCAAGGTTGGACGGATGCTCTGCGCCACCTGCATCCGGGCGAACACATCTACACCTTCTGGGATTATTTTCGTAACGCCTATGCCCGCGACGCCGGGCTACGGATCGATCATTTCCTGCTGAGTTCCGAGGCGGCGGCAAGATTGGCGAAGGCGGAGGTCGACAAGCATGTCCGCGGCTGGGAGCACACGAGCGACCACGCCCCCGTCTGGATCGAACTGAAGGATGAAGCGCTGAGGAAGCGGAAGGCGAAGTGAACGAAGCGCAAGTTAAGGACCGGCGAGTCACAGCGGAATGTCTTGCTCCCCGGCTCGCCAGACTTCGAAACGATCGATGATCCTTAGGGCTTACGCGCCAGAATGATCAGCGCATCGTTCGGAAGGTGGTCGAGTGAGTTGCTTTGCTTCGCCCCATGACGCTCGCATCCAGATGTCAGTTTCTTCCTTCGTCTGCAGCAGGACAGGCATGGCCTTATCATAAATTTGGCTTAACGAGTCACTGGGATCCGTGGTCGTCCGCAGCGATAGCCGATGAAAAATCACAGGCGTAGATATCATGTATGCGACAGAGAAAGTCGGGTCGTCGGTTCCGATCCCTTGAAGAGCTGGTGCTATCGGACGTCAGTTGACCGCAGACCGTCATGTCGCGCAGCGCGACCATCGGCCGGAAGACATTATGCAGGCCAACTGTTCGAGCGGGCGGGGAGCTGTCTCCCATTGACCCCGGAGGGACATTGCTGGGAAGAACGAAATCGGATCAACACAATGCGAGTTCCGCATCATCCCAATCGAGGCCGCGCCCATGACGCTCGCTGTCGCCGCTTTTGGGCTTTCCCGTTCGTTATCGCGCCAGATTTGGAAAAGGCATCCGCTTGAATGTCGTAGATCGCACTCAAACTAGGAAATGCTCCACCAGATAGTCCACAAACACCTTGACGTTGAGAGCGAGACTTCTGCGCGCACGAAACAAGGCATGAATGTCGGCCTTGTCGCGGTGGTGATGGGGAAGGAGCCGAATGAGGTGACCATTGTCGACATCATGAGCCGCAAGGAAACTCGGTAACCAACCGATGCCCGCTCCGCCTAAAAGTGCGATACGTAGCGCGGCGGGGTCGTTCACCGACAGCCGAGGCGCCACGTCGACCTCGACGGCGCCACCCGGTCCGTCGACCTTCCAGCTTTTAGGTCCAGGTAATCCGCCCTTGTCGACTATGTCATGGCGCGCGAGGTCGGTGAGATTTTCGGGGTGCCCCATCCGTGCCAGATAGGCGGGGCTGGCGAACAGGCCGAATACGGCATGGCCGAGCTTGCGGGCCGTAAGGCTCGAATCCTCTAGCCGTCCGACTCGAATGGCAACATCGAAATCCTCACCGATGATATCGACGCGGCGGTTCTCCAATTCGAGCAAGACCTGTACCTGCGGATAACACTCGAGAAAACCTGGCAGCAAAGGCGCGAGCAGCGCGTGACCAGAGGTAAATGGAGCGCTCACACGCAGGAGGCCTCGCGGCACGGCGTTAAGCCGGCCGACCGCGGCTTCCGCATCCGCGAGGTCGCCCAGAATGCGTTTGGCATGCTGCAGGAACAGTCTGCCGCTGTCCGTGAGCGTCAGCTTCCGGTTCGAGCGCTGCATAAGCGTCACGCCTAGGCTCGCCTCCAAGCGCGCAAGGTCACGGCTGACTGTGGATTTTGGCTTTCCAAGGGAACGAGCGGCGCCGGTCACGCTCTTCATCTCGGCAATCTTGGCGAAGAGCCGCACCTGATTGAGATCGGAAATCATATGTTCACTCATGGGAACATGATGTTCCAAAGTGGATACATTGTCCATTCCAGAGAACATAAATAGGTTTGTCATTGAATAGCAGAGGATCTTCACATGACAGATAAAACGACCATTCTTCTTGCGGGCGCTACCGGCATGCTTGGCGCAGGGATCGCCAACGTGCTGCTCGACCGGCCTGAGGCGAGGCTCCAGATACTCGTTCGCAAACAGACGCTCGAGGCGGGAACGAAGAAGGCCGAGCTCAATCGCCTGACAAGCCGTGGTGCAACTATCGTGGAAGGTGATCTGCACGAGCCTGCCAGCCTAGTTGCGGCGACCGGCGGTGTGGATGTTGTGATCTCGGCTGTCCAAGGAATGCGCGAGACCATCGTCGGCGGCCAGCTCGCGTTGCTCGACGCCGCCAAGCGCAATGGCGTCCGACGCATCATTCCCTCTGACTTCGCCATCGACTTGTTCAAGTTGGAGCCTGGCAGCCACCCCATGCTCGACTGGCGGCGGGAGGCAGACGAGGCGATCGAACGGAGCGGGCTAGAGCATATTCATATACTGAACGGCGCCTTCCACGAAGTGGTGCTCGCCCCCTTCTTTCAGGTCTTCGATCTGGACGCCGGCACGATCACTTATTGGGGTGATGGTGACACCGTCTTTGACGTAACTACGGTTGCCGATACGGCATCCTATACCGCAGCGGCAGCTCTCGACATCGGCCTTCCGAGCGGCAAGCTCTCGATTGCCGGCGATCAGATCACCATGAAGCAAGCCATCGCTGCGGCGGAAAAGGCTTTTGCTCGACAGTTCCAGGTGCGCCAGGTCGGCACGGTAGCGGATCTGGAACGCTGGATTGCCGACACCAAGGCGACCAACGCCGACTTCTGGGCCCCAATCGCTGCGCAATACCAGTGGGCGATGGTGTCGGGAAAGGCGAAGCTGACCGATCTCAGCAACGCCCGCTATCCTGAAATCACACCGACATCTTTCGTCGATTTCCTGATCAAGCAGGCCGGCAATCGCTAAGCGGCCAAGGAGTACGATCGATGTCCGTGAGAATGATGAAAGCATGGCGCATCCATGGCTATGGCGCGGCCGACGTTCTGATCTGCGACGACGTGCTCGTCCCGGAAATTGGGCCTGACCAAGTGCGGATCCGGACCTACGCAGCCGGTATCAACCCAGCGGACTGGCGCACCCGCAATGGGCATTTCAGCGCGATCCGGCCGGCAACCTTTCCGCTGACGCTCGGCCTTGATGTCGCCGGGACGGTCGAGCTAGCGGGGCCGCAAGTCCGTGGCTTCCGGCCCGGTGACAGAGTGATCGCTCGCGCCGAAGGCGCCTTTGCCGAATTTGTGGTGGCGAAGGCGGTTGACGTCGCTCATGCTCCGAATGCCATCCCGCTTGAGCATGCTGCCGGTATTCCGGTAGCAGCCGGCACCGCATGGTTGGTGCTGTTTGAAGCGGCGGCGGTCCGCCGCGGACAAACGATCCTGATTCTTGGGGCATCGGGGGGGATCGGTACCTTCGCAACCCAGCTCGCCAAGCGCGCCGGCGCCAGGATCGTTGGAACAACTTCGGCGCGGAATGTCGATTTTGTGCGTTCCCTCGGTGCCGATGAGGTCATCGACTATCAGAAGGGCGAATTCACGAGCGCCCTTGCGCCGGTCGACACCGTTGTCGACCTGGTCGGTCCGACAGCGCAGGATACCGCATGGCCGCTTCTGCGCGAAGGAGGGCGTTTTGTCTCGATCGTTGCCCCTCCCGACAAGCAGAAGGCGGCCCATCGCAACGCGACGCCCATCTTCGGCCGCGGCCCACGGCCGATTGATGGAGACCTTCTCAAGGAGATCGTGAACCTTGTCGATCGACAGGAGCTTCGTGTCGTTGTTGAAACCGCGTTTTCTTTCTCAAAGGCACCGCAAGCGATATCGCTCAGTGAAAGTGGTCGTTCACGCGGCAAGATCGTCCTGACACTCCCATAATGAGAATATGGATTCGATCTGCAATATGGTAGTCTTCATCAAAGGTCTCTGGTTGAGTCATTCGGAGCAGAACCGGATATACGGGAAACGTCTGGAGCTATTGGCCTCTTAGCGGATTGGGTTTCTCCAAAAGTGCTGCAGCGGAAAAAGCACACATAGCCTTCAAGCGTTTCCTGGATGCCCCGTCTCTTGCCTGCATCGAAATTCCGATGAGAAGCGCCGCGACCGCGCTACCCAGCACGTCGGGATCTGTTCCGTCCGGGAGCTCTCCGTCCCGAACCGCGCGTCTCAGGCGCTCTATTATGGATGCTTCCTGAGCGCGCCGCCGCTCGGCAAGGAACTCGCGAACGGCTTCGTTTTCCACTGCGCTGCTGGTTGCGGCTGAAACGACTAGGCATCCACGCGGTTGCCCCTGTCTTGTGTACGTTTGAACAGCGTCGTCAAGCATGCGGATGATCGCTGCGCGGGCTGTCGGTTCCTCGGCGAGCGCTCTTCCGACAAACCCCCCTTCATTGGCTTCGTAAAGCGCCACGGCTTCCCTGAAGAGATCCTCCTTAGAGCCAAATGCAGCATAAATTCGAGCTGGCGCTAGGCCGAGAGTGGCGACGAGATCGGAAATCGACGTTCCCTCGTACCCCGTGATCCAAAAGGCGTCGCGCGCCTTCGCCAGTGCTTTGTCTCGATCGAACTCCCGCGGCCTCGCCATCGGATACTCCATTCTTGAGTGGTTGATAAATAATTTGCTTGACTCAAATTGGCAAGTAGGGATTCTTGAATGATCATTCAAGAATCATAGGAGCTTTTCGTGACTGCGTCAGATCAAGCACAATCAATAGCACCGACTGCACCGAGAACCCGCTCAGCCGGAAGGCGAGCGGCCATCCTGACCTTGCTCGCATTCGCCCAACTCATCATCGCTCTGGATCTCAACATCGTGTTCGTGGCACTGCCGGAGATCGGCGCTGGTCTCGGCTTTTCCGAACAGACGCTTCAATGGGTGGTGAGCGTCTATACCGTCTTCACCGGAGGCTTTCTTCTATTTGGTGGCCGTGCTGCCGACCTGATCGGTCAGCGTCGCATGTTCATTTTTGCGCTTTGGGTCTACGCCTTGTCGTCGCTTGTCGGCGGACTGGCCTGGCGTCCAGAGGTCATTATCCTAGCCCGTGCCGTGCAGGGCATCGGGGGGGCGTTTCTGTTTCCAGCGACCCTCTCACTTGTCAATCGCCTGTTTGCAGAAGGTCCCGAGCGCAACCGCGCTCTGGCCGTTTGGGGCGGCGCGGGTGCCAGCGGCCTGACGATCGGTTCTATTGCCGGCGGTTTTCTGACCGCGACCTTCGGCTGGCCATCGGTCTTCTACGTGAATGTCCTCCTCGCCGGTCTCGCGATCATGGCGGCCTTCTTTGTAATCCCGAAAGATCCAAAGCGGCACGAACATCGCAGCTTCGATCTGGCGGGCGCCATCACCGTCACCGCGGGCGCGACGCTGCTCGTCTTTGCTCTCGTGCAGGGACCAGAATATGGATGGACGGCGCCAAGCATTATTTGGAGCGCACTGGCCGCTCTGACTCTCCTGCTGATTTTCGTGACGATCGAGGCGAGAAGCTCGGACCCGCTTATGCCACTGCGGCTCTTTCGAAATGGCAGTCTGGTCGCTGGAATGGCCATCACCTTCCTCTACATGGCAACGTTCGGCACTTTGCCTTACTTTCTTACAGTCCTATTTCAGAATATTCAGGGCATGACAGCGATGCAGACCGGACTGGCTTTTCTCGTTCCTTCTCTTGCGATCGCCGCTGGAACTCAGATCGGCGAGCGGCTTGCGACATGGTTCACAACCCGGTTGACCCTTGTTGCCGGCATGGTCGTTGGAGTACTAGGCACAATTGCTATGATCCCTGGAGCCACGGTGGAAGCCGGTTATCTTGCCATCGTCCCCGGTGTGATCATTTCCGGAGTTGGCCAGGGCATTGTGTGGACCGGCATGTGGATCGCAGCCGCGTCCGGCGTTCATCATGACGAACAGGGTATCGCTTCCGGCATGGCATCGACAACGCTCAATGTGGGCAATGCCATCGGTCTGGCGATCATGATCGCGGTGGCCAATCGCCACACACAAGGACTATCCGGCGAGCCGCTCAAACTCGCTATGACGGATGGAATGCAAACGGCGTTCTGTCTTGTTGCGGCAGGTATCGCCGTGTCGATCCTGATTGCTCTCTCGCTTCGCAAACATACGACACTCGCTGATTAGGAAAGTGGGAGCAGAGCGATCGGAGGAAGGTTGGTTCGGTGGTTTTCATGTCATGGCCACCGAACCATAGGGTCGAAGAGTGCCGGCGAGGGCTTTTGCTGCCTGGACAGAGGAGCCCTCGGCAAAGGAACGCATTCCCGAACGCGGTCAAGATAGCCCTGTCCTTCCGGGGTCATCGACGGCGTGCAGGAACTTAGATATAGCGGGTGCCGCCAATCGTGTTCGCTCCGCAATGCGCCACGCCGGTTCTGAAGGCGATAGCGGCGGCGTCCGCGCCGCCGCCTGGCTGAGGCAGCAGGGCAAGGTCGGCTGAGCTGCTACGGTGCGCGCTGCTGCGGCACTACCGGCGCGAAGGCGGTTGCTTTGATCTCGACCAGCCCGCCATCCGGGTTCAGTTCTGCCACAGCCAGCTCGACCGCGGCTGGATAGGGGGCAGGGAAGAATTCGTCTCGCACGGCCGCGATCGCAGCCAGTTGTCCGGCCTTGTCTAGCGCCAGCCGGTCGCTGCCGAGCACATGGAACATTTGCAGTTCCACCACGTCCTCAAGCCGCGCGTCGCAGGCGTGCAACAGCTCTTCGATCTGCCGGAAGACGCGGCGCAGCTCCGCGCGAAAGCCCTCCGCGTCCAAGGGATGCGGTTGCCGGCTGCAGGCAACGATGCCCGACAGGAAGACGAAGTCCCCAGCCCGGCGCGCCGGCGCGTAGTGGAACTGGTCGACATCGGCCTGCAGTCCGGATGGAATTGCCACCATGCCGGTGCGGGTTGTAACACTGCGGATATCCGATTGGAGATCCATTGAAGAGTCCTTTTTCATACACTTTGATGCAGAATTTCTGTCAATGATTGCGGCGTCGGTCAAGCGAATTATGGAGTGATTACTAAAGAATTTCCGATGGGTCAGCACGCCGTCAGCGCAATTGCTGAGGATTGTTGCACTCTTCACCTGCGGGCTCATTCTTCAGTTGCCGCCATCAAAGTTTTTTGTTCTGGAGCCAGCAGCCGATGACCTGGACGAGTTCGTCCTTCTCCAATGGCAGCCAATGCCTGCAGGACATGCTCGCCAGGGTAATGTTTCGACAGGCTGCACGCATCGGGTCGCCCTGACGATTTGCGTTGCTGCTGCAGATCAGATCGAAATCGCCGTTGACGAATAATGCCGGCAGCCACGGCGTGGTCATCCAGACCAATGACCTTCCAACGGTTAAGCCCACGACAAACGTGACATTACCGTCCTACGAAAAACCCCGCCAGCAAACGCCAGCGGGCTCTCCAAATCAAACCGGTCCTAAATCTTAGAACTTCACGCCGACGCCGACGCCGACAACGTGCTGGTCGAGGTCGGCCTTGATGCCGACAATGTCCTTATCGCCGTAGCTGTTGAAGCGGTATTCGGCGCGGGCGAAGATGTTGTTGGTGAAGGCGTAGTCCACGCCGGCGCCGATGGTCCAGCCGTTGAAGGTCTTCGTTTCCTTGTCGCCGGGCACCTTGATAAAGCCGCGCGTTGCGGTCCAGCCACCGGTCGCGTAGATGAGCGTGCGGTCGAACGCATAGCCGAGGCGCCCGCGCACCGAGCCGGTAATATCCGTGCCGACCTTTACCTTCGTGCCGAATACGTCATAGCTGTTGGAGTTCCAATTGCGGCCGATATCGCCGTCGATGCCGAGCACGACATTGTTGTTCAGCTGATAGTTGAAGCCGGCAAAGCCGCCAGCGAAACCGCCGTTGAAGTTATCCGAAGCGCTTGCGCCGGGAACGCTGAAATCGCCCTTAAGCCAGCTTCCGCCGCCGTGCACGCCGACATAACCGCCGGTCCAGGAAAAGCCCTCAGCAGGCGCGGCAACTGGGGCACCGGGCGTCGTCAAATCGGCTGCATGGGCAGAAAAGGCGAGAGTTGATACAGCGATCACGACGGATGCGAAAAGGGATTTCATTCTTCTTTCTCCTCAAGATTGTTCTTACTACGGTCGAACGCAGAGCCACCCATATACAACCCAGAGACAAACAATGCTGTGTTGAAGTTGCCACAATACACAATTAATAGAGGTAAGGAGTAGTAATGGATCCATTGAGAAAAACATCTTATTACTGTTCACTAATACATGGGAAGTATCCAGTGCACTAGGGGGAGAGTAGATTAGAAGCCCTCCCATTACATCCATCCTGGCCCGGGAGAAAAGCCGCTATGTCCAAGCTACGTATCACCGTCTTTTGGAGACTGTAGAAACCGCTCTTCCGGACTGGGTCAACGAGGGAGAGGTTCGCGCTACAGGGGTTCCGTTCACGGCCCGAACCCCCAAGCGCAGATCGCTGCGGCGCAACAAGGGATTGGCATGACCCGACTGCCCTGCTTTGTCGGAGATGCCGATCCCCTGCTGGCGAGAGTTCCGCCCTTATATTCGTAAAAGACGTTCTCGCAGAACGACACGCGCTGGTCATTGACCGGAAGGCCGAGAAACTCCCCGGTTGGACTAATGTCAAATTCGAGGCGGCTAGCCAGCGTATTGTTGTCTGAGACCAGGATGTCGACTGTGTAGTACAAGTCGGGGATCTCATGAGCCTCTTTCTCCCGCGCCCGCCGATATGCATCAAGGCCGACGATCTCTCCGTTGTAGGCGACATCGGTATTGACGTAGTCCGCCAGGCTGCCCCAGTCCCGGTTATTGAGGCAGTCGATATATTCTTGATACAATTCCGAAAGTGGGGCCGTCATCTCGTTCCTCCTGGGGCTTCAACTGATCTGCTGGTGGATCCTAATGACAGCGTTCGCGAACTCCTCGGGTTGCTCCTGCGGCACGTTGTGTCCGGCGTTGACGACGCGGTGTTCATGGAAGCCGACAAACATTTTTGCATGGTGCGACGTCCCACCGGGCTTCAGGGGATCACTGGTCCCGTCAATGGTGACAGCCGGCACGGCGATTGCAGGCTTCTGGGCCAGTCTGACCTCGAACTCCTGCATCGCCATCTCACCGGCCTCAAGGCCGAAAGAATGGCGATAGCAGCTAATGACGACGTCCGCAAAGTCAGGATTTTCGAACGCCTCGGCCGACCTGGCAAACGTCGCATCATCAAACCGCCAGGCTGGAGACCACTCGCTCCATAGTATCCGGCAGAGATCCCGGCGGTGTTGCAACAGGCACTCGCGTCCACGCTCCGTCTGGAACAGGTGCTGATACCAGAAGACTTTTTCCAATGCAGGAGCCACAGGGTGCCGTTGCCCGTTGACGTCAATGATGTCGTAGCCAGCATAGGATACCAAGCCGCCGATCTGTTCCGGCCATAGGGCTGCCGCCACGCATGAGGCATTTCCGCCCCAGTCGAAGCCGCCAAGAATGGGCCGCTTGATCCCAAGCGCGTCGATCAGTTCGACGATATCGAGGCCGCGGGCGGCTTGCTGTCCGCTGCGAGGCGTTTCGTCCGACAGGAAGCGCGTCGGTCCGAAACCACGAGTATACGGTACAATGACCCGCGCTCCGGCCCGCGCCAAAGTCCGACCGACTTCATCGAACGCGTGCACGTCGTATGGAAATCCGTGTGAGAGAACGACCGGCCAACCGTCGGGCGCCCCGTGTTCAAGGTAACCGATGGAAAGGGTGCCGGTCTCAACGGTCTTCGTGGCTGTTCCGTTCGCCGCGCTCAACGCTTGCCTCCCTCAACCCTTGCGATGAACGTCCGCAGGTCCGCGAGCATCAGTTCCGGTTGCTCGAGCGCCGCGAAGTGGCCTCCCTTGGCCAACTCACTCCAATGAACGACGTTGTAGGTCCTTTCGGCAAGCGATCTAGGTGGAGGGAGGAATACCGGATCGGGAAACGCAGCTACGCCCATTGGGACCTCGATGCGGGTGCCTTCCGGAAATGTCTGCGATCCCTCCAGACGCTTGCCGTGATAGATCCAGGTCGAAGTGACAACCGATGACGGTGCCAGGTAGAGCATGATGTTGGTCAGCAGTTCATCTTCGGAGAACTTGCTCCAGAGATCTGGACTACCGTCTGCCATCGTACCCAGGTCGGCCCATTTGCCAAATTTTTCCAATATCCATCCAGCCGCTCCGACCGGGCTGTCGGCAAGCGCCACCCCCAGCGTCTGCGGGCGAGTCTCCTGTTCGTGATTATAGCCCGTCTCCCAGTCCAGGATCACGGCTCGCCTTCTGACCAGGTCCTCCTCTTCCGGGGTAGTCGGGACAACATCCTTGGCCAGGACACCGACCATGTTAAGGTGGAACCCAAGCAACGCGTCTGGCTGGCTATAAGCCATCCAACTTGCGATCCCTGCGCCCCAGTCTCCTCCCTGCACGACGTAACGGCGACCTGGAAACAGCCTCGTCATCAGCAGATGCATCAGTTCGGCTGCCCGCCGTGGTCCGATGACGCCCGTGATCGGCTGTGAAAACGCGAAACCGGGGAGGGAAGGGACGACCACGTCGTGCCCGTCCGCGACGAGCGGGTCGATTAGGCGTTCAAACTCAAGATAGGATCCCGGCCAACCATGCAGAAGGAGGACAGGTGACTTGGCGCCATCGCCTTTGGCGTGGAGGAAGTGAATTCCTTCGCCCTCCACATCCGTCTTGAAATTCGGACGCCGATTGAGACGCTGCTCGACCTCACGCCAGTCGTAGCTGTCGAGCCAGTAGGCTACCAGGCGCTTGAGGTCACGCACTCCGACCCCTGCCGACCAGCCGCCGACGTCGGCAAGCTGAGACCAGTCATACGCCTCGACCTTATTGCGGATCGCAGCGAGGCGTTCATCGGATATGTGGATCTTAAATGGCGAGATCATCATCCTGTTTTGCCCTCCAACTTATTCGACCGCGAGTTAGCTCCACGAACGGAAGGTTGCATCATTCGATCAGGCGCAAAGATGGGCTTTTCTTTTGGCCTGTGTATCCCATCTTTCCGCGAAAATCTTTTGCGCAGGCCGCATAAATGGATGGGATGGAAGTGACAGGTGATCTTGAGGTGTTCACGTTAGTCGCCGAAGCGGGAAGCTTCTCCGCGGCCGGCCGCCGGCTCGGTCTTGCGCCATCTTCGGTCGCCAGGATCGTCGATCGCATCGAAGCAAGGCTTGGGGTCCGGCTGCTGCTGCGCAGTACTCGATTGCTGACAATTACGCCGGAGGGCACCGCTTATCTATCGGCGGCGCGCAGAATTCTCGCGGATCTCCGCGAAACCGAGCAGATGATCTCCGACCGGAGTTCCCCGCGCGGTCGTCTTCGGGTGACCACGTCCATCCAGTACGGGAGACTGTCGCTGGTCCCGCTTCTGGGCGAGTTTATCAGGCGGTATCCCGGCATCTTGCTCGACGTCAATCTCACCGACACGATCGTGAACATCGCCGCAGGGCAAGCGGACGTTGGCATCCGCTTCGGTCCCGTGACCGACGAGGCGTTGACCGCGCGAAAGCTCGGCGAAACGCGCAAGGTGATCGTCGCATCCCCGGAATACCTCGCACGTCGAGGCACGCCGCAGGTTCCAGAGGACCTTCATGATCACGACTGCCTAGGGTTCAACTTCAAGCGAGCCGCCCCAACATGGCCGTTTCGGAAAGACGGGCTCGATTATCCTTTGACTATCAAAGGCAGTGTAGAAGCAAACAATGGCGAGACGCTGGGGCAACTCGCCGCAGAGGGTGTCGGAATTACGCGCGTGGGAACGCAGACCGTCGAGGACGCAATCCGGTCTGGACAACTCGTGCCGCTTCTCGAGGAGTTCAATCCCGGCGAAGTGGAAGAGATCCATGCGGTATTCGTCGGCGGAGCCCACATGCCGGTGCGTATCAGGTGTTTTGTTGACTACCTCGTCGAAAATTCACACCTGCTTGGCACTGGCCGTCCAGTACGTGTGGATTAGGCGGTACAGCCGCCCCATGTCTAAGTCTACCTAATGGGTGTGCTGTCCACCTGTAGCGGACATTTCTCTGGGGCACGGCTATCTTGTTCTTTATGGCAAAAGGTTTGCGCTGCTCGAGGCGTTCACGTTGAAGCCAACAGTAAGCGCCTGATTAATCCGTTCAAACTGCCTACGTTCGGGCTTCCAGAACGAGTTTCAACAGGACACGCAATCGGTCCAGCGCCTGCTTGGCGCGTGGGTATCCGCGCCATCACGCAGGCAAGCCTTCGCTGCGCGACAAGAGTCAACGCGCCAGGATGTCGCGTCGCTGTACCGTTCCGTCGGCGCAATATCCGCGGCGGCCGGCCGGAGGCGACGCAGGAAGAGATCGAAGGGTGGCAAGATGGTGAGCGCCGATGGCTTCATTGCCGACCTTGCCGACAGCGAGGGCCGCAAGTTTATGACGCCTTCGTCGGCGATCGCTGCATCAAATTGCCGGGCGGTCAGCGCCGGCGGGGGCTATCGCTCGCGTGCTCCTGAAGGATGCATCGATCTTAGTGCTCGACGAGGCGACGTCGGCCCTGGACAGCGAATCCGAAGCAGCCATCCAGGAGAAGCCCAATCTTGTGATGGAGGGAAAGACGGTGATCGCGACCACCCACCGCCTTTCGACCGTTATCAGCGGCTCCAGGCGCTGGATATCGGCGGCCGATGCCAAGGCCAGGCAAGCAGGTGTGCGCGTCCGCATGCCGGCCGCCAAGGCGCAAGTCATGGTGCATGGGCTGCGGTTCGCCGATGCGGATCCAGCGGCCGGTGCGGAAGCGCTCCAGCGGATCGCGCCCTGGTCCCTCTCGCAATATTCCCCGATCGTAGCCGTCGATGGCACGGACGGTATCGTCATGGACACCGATGGCGCCGGGCCTTGGACGGAATTTTAGCGAGGCTAAAGGTTGGCAAGGACAGCGAGGAAGCGCAACGCGCAGCGGCGATCATTATCGAGCTCTACCGGCAAGGCGTGCATAACGACACGCAACTCATAGAACTGGCGGCGGTGGCGCGAGGAGTAGGCAATCCGGATTGATCGCCAAGAGGAAAGACTCGACTCCTTAAGCTTTCTCTGTTGCAGTGTTTTTCATGACGAAGTCCCCGCGTAAGTCATCAAAACCACTTCTCGCCTCCTCTGAAATGCCGCTGCGAAGCCAGCCGCGCAAGGCCCGCGACCCAGCCCAGCCCCGGTTGCCCCTCGATCCCATGCCCGAGCGGATCGAGCCGGCGCTGGCGCTTTTGAAGTCGGAAGTCCCCACGGGACCGCAATGGCTCTATGAGATAAAATGGGACGGCTATCGTCTTGCGGCCCATGTTGAACCAGGCCGCGTACGGATCCTCACACGTGGAGGGCACGATTGGACCGATCGTTTTCCGACGATCGCCAAGGAAGCCGCCGAATTCGGCACGACGATGATCCTCGATGGCGAAGCCGTCGTCCTGGATGAGAAGGGGAGATCGAACTTTGGCGCTCTTCAGCGTGCCCTTGGCGGAAGGGGAGGGCACCGCCAAGCAAACGAGGCGATCTTTTATGCTTTCGATCTCGTGTATTTCGATGGGCACGACCTTACGAAGCTGGATCTCACCGAGCGTCGGCAGATCCTGGATGGCTTTCTCCTCGATCACGCAGGCGTCATAAAGCTATCCGAAGAGGTGGAAGCCGATGGCAACGAGCTGTTGGCCACCGCATGCGCGCATGGGCTCGAAGGCATCATCGCCAAGAACCGGGAGCAGCCCTATCGCTCCGGTCGCACCGGTGATTGGATCAAGGTGAAATGCGTCCACAGCGACAGTTTTTTCATCGTCGGCTATGAACCGTCCGCTGTTGCACACGGCGGGATCCGCAATTTGTTTCTCGCTGCTTATCGAGGCCACGATCTCATCTACGTCGGCAACGTCGGAACAGGCTTCAATGAGCGCGACGCAACCAAGCTTCGCAAGGATTTGGATAAGCTCAAGACCTCGCGGGCGCCGATTGCCTTGAAACAGCGCGGCGTTGTCTGGGTTCAGCCGACATTGATCGCCGAGATCGAATATCGTGCCTGGACGGATGATGGCAAGCTACGCCATGCGTCGTATAAAGGCCTCCGAGAGCGGCAGGACAACGCCGAAGTCTATCATCTGCCTCAATGAGGCTCAGAACTATGCTCTGAGCGCGATCCATATCAAGGTGATTACGTTTCGCACATCGTTTGGTTGATCGCGGGTCGGTGAACACGTCGATCTCATCCCTGGCCGGCGCGAAATCAGTCCTCATACTCGTAGAGGGCAAGTGCTCCCTGTTGAGCGTGCAACCCGAAACGACGTCGGGAGTGGCCTAGAGACAACGTTTCGTCAGGTTGGCAATGAATCCAGGATCGGATCAGGCTTGAAAATCTCCGGTCCAAAACGGAGGCGGCCGTCAAATGGCCGGATGTCTCGTAAATCCAGGCTGTCGAGCGCGAATGAAACGTGGGGTGTGTAATCTCGATAAAACCACGTCATTCCCGCCCGGCGAAACTCCGTGTGACGGCGGGAAAGCTTGATGGAACCAAAGGCCAGTACGACGATGCCTCCAAAGTTCAGGACAGCTCTTCGTTGGCTCGCGCGGATCGTCAAATCGTCCGCGGCGGGTACCAGCTGCCGCCAAACGTTCGTCTCGTGGAATTTTCCGACGGTAACATGCAAAGCGGTCGCCGGTACGATCTCCCGGAAGCCCTCGGTGATCGCCCATTCAATCAAGTCGTTTCGATTAAGAAGTTCCCTGATGACGAACATGGGCTTCTTTCACAGGAGTTTCAGGAGGCGCTTATCTCTCGGTCTCTAACTGATTACAAAAATTTATGAAATCGGGAACGGGATCTTTGGTTCGATTCTCATCAAGAGCGGGCATCTCGACAGCGGCGCTATACTATGTTCGAGAAAATAGTATAATGAGGATCAGGGTGGATGGTGACCGGTATTGGAGGAGTTGAGGCTATAGGGCAATCCGCCTTACGGTGGCATAAGCCTGCGCCTACCGTATATCTATGCCGCCTTGAATGTTCAGGGGCCATTTTGAAGAGGGCGAGCTCCGCCTGGTCATTTTGGACAGGCTTTGGCGCCGAGAAGCGCTCAGTGCGCTAGCCGAGTTCGGCCAAGGCTGCCCCTAACGCTGATACCGGCATTGCTTCCACGTCTTGCTTCATGGGGAAGATCTCCTGTCCGGGGTAGACGACGATCCGTCGCAGCGGATTCAAATCCTCGCACGCAAGATAGAAGCCCTTTTCGAGTCTAGGCGACAGACTACGCTTGATTTCGATGGCCCACGGACGATTGCCCGGTGGCGTGAGGAGCAGATCGATTTCGGCGCCGGCGGATGTCCGATAGAAACTACTCTGTGTTCCGGCCGGTGCTGCAGCAATCAGCGTCTCGATAACGAAACCTTCCCAACTTGCACCGGCGACCGGATGGCCGAGCAGATCCTCCTGAGTGGTCAACCCCAAGAGAGTGTGGGTGATGCCACTGTCGCGAACATAAACCCGAGGCGATTTTACGAGACGCTTTCCAACATTTGCATGCCAAGGCTCCAGACGTCGTACGAGCAGCAGATCAACCAGCAGGTCGAGATAGGAGGCAACGGTCTTGCCATCGACGCCAAGCGCACGTGCAAACTCTGCGGCGTTCAGAAGTCCGGACTGATGATGCGCGAGCATGGTCCAGAAGCGCCGCAATGTCTCCGCAGGAATACGAGGACCGAGCAAAGGAATATCTCGCTCCAGATACGTACGAATAAAGTCCTGCCGCCATCGCTGGCTTGCGCGATCGGTTTGAGCGAGTAGACTGTCTGGGAAACCCCCTCGTAGCCATAGCGTATTTAGTTCGTCAGCTGGTACTTCGATGCCGTTAACGGGGCCCATTTCAAGATAGGCTATACGGCCAGCGAGCGTCTCACCCGACTGTTTCAATAAGTCAATGGATGCTGACCCAAGCAGCAGGAACTGCGCCGCTTTTCTATCACTTCGACGGCCGCGGTCGATAAGTCCGCGCAAATTCTGAAAAAGATTAGGAAGCCGGTGAACCTCGTCCAATATGACGAGCTTGTCACTATGTTGGCTGAGATATAGTTCCGGTTCGGCGAGCTTGGCACGATCAGCATCCGATTCCAGGTCGAGATAGATCGAAGGCCGATGGTCGGCTATGGAGAGTGCCAACGTCGTTTTTCCGACCTGACGCGGCCCGATGAGCGCGACAGCTGGGCGCGTATCGAGGAGTTCGTTCAGTTCGGATGATATTCGACGGTTAATCATCCTTGCATTTATGGAATAAAACTCCAGAATTGCAAGGAGAAAATAGCGCGCGTCTCTCGAGAATCCGGACGTAGCGCTACAAAAACAAACGCGCCGCCCGTCCGTTCTTCGCTCCGCGTTGTTATAATAGCTCGCCGCCTGCGCCACGGCTTGTGCAGGGATTGCTGCATGCCTCCTTCAAAGGGATGCCGCGATTGGCCGCCCTGGTCAGATATCCGGATCGCAGTCCATGCGCCAAAGAGCTCCGGATCCAAACCGGCCTGGCTGCACCGCGTCTTCAGGATCAGATTGACCGACTGCGGCGTCAGCGCCGGCCGATCGATATTGCCCCATTGGTCGATGCGGCGGAACACCGGTCCGGTATCGATTCTGGCTTCCTCGATCCACCGCTTCAGCGCTTCGATCGGCCGGCCGATCAAAACGACGACGTGCGTGCGGTCGTCCGCCGTTGTCGTCTTGGTGCGGCCGAGAAACCGCGATCGGCACGTCGTTGCAGTTCGCCGGTGGAGGCCGCAGGCCCGCGGGTCGGACATTCTATCGAGGCAAAGTCGATACATGCCTTTGGAAAATTTGAGGAGTGAAACACTTTGTAACCACAGGGTCGTCGGTTCGACTCCCATCAAGAGCATAACTATCGTTGTTGCTCGCGATTTCGTCCAATCGTTGCCTTCCCCAAGGGTATGGATTGTGATACAAATCCTCGGACAATAGATTCTATACTCCGAGTTCTTGTGTCAATGCCGGCTTCCGTCACTCAACGCCAGATCGCCCGTAATGTGCTTATCGAGCGGGGCATCGCACGACTGGCGGAACTTCGGAGCGCTGGCGTGACAGCGGCAACCATGAGCCGAATGGAACGGGATGGTGAAGTGCTGCGGCTTGCTCGCGGTCTATATCAACTTCCAGATGCCGAACTCGATGCCAACCATAGTCTGGCAGAGGCTGCCAAACGCGTTCCGAAAGCCGTTGTCTGCCTTGTTTCGGCTCTGGCATTCCACGGCCTTACCGATCAACTGCCAGGACACGTGTGGCTTGCCATAGGCCGCAAAGACTGGCCTCCGAAACCAGATGGCACACCTATTCGCATCGTGCGCTTTACGGAGAGCCTGCTCCACGATGGCGTTGAAATCCATGTTATTGAAGGTGTTCCCGTGAAGATTTTCGGAGTTGCCAAAACAATTGCCGATAGCTTCCGCTATCGCAACAAGATCGGCCTCTCCGTGGCGATCGAGGGGCTTCAAGAAGCGCTACGGCAACGCAAGGCCAACCCCGGCGAGATCGCTGCTGAAGCCGAGCACGGCGGTGTTAGAACGGTGATCCGGCCGTATCTCGAGGCATTGACCGCCAATGGCTAAAGAAATCAGAAATCTCTGCGCCTCGGTGCGCACCCGCCTGTTGCAACTCGCCAAGGCAAGTGGGCAAACCTTCGATTTGGTTCTGACGCGTTTTGCGCTTGAGCGGTTATTATTCCGGCTCAGCGAATCACCTCATGCCGGCCGCTTTGTGCTGAAGGGCGCGATGCTAATGATGAGTTGGTTTGACGATCCGCACCGTGGCACACGCGATCTCGACCTTTTGGGCTTTGGCAATCCCGAGCCGGACCCGATGCTGAAGACTTTTCGCGAGATTCTGGCGCAACAAGCTGATGATGGCGTCACGTTCGATGCAGAAACTTTACGCGTGGATCGCATTAGTGAGGGACTGGAATATGGCGGGCTCAGGCTGCGGGTCGTGGCCTTGATCAGTGGCGCGCGGATTACCCTGACGATCGACATCGGATTTGGCGATGCGCTCGAGCCTGGGGCGGAGATGCTGGATTATCCTTCCATGCTCGGCTTTCCGATGCCCCGGCTCCGAGCCTATGCGCGGGAGACGGTCATTGCCGAGAAGTTCCAGGCGATGGTCATGCTAGGGCGTGCAAACAGCCGCATGAAGGACTTCTACGACATCTGGATTCTCAACCGGTCATTCGATTTCAATGATGACAGATTGGCGCGTGCGATCAAAGCGACTTTCGAACGACGAGAAACACCGATCCCCACGGAGATACCCGACGCCCTCACGGACGCGTTTGCCAAGGACCAGGAAAAGCAACGACAATAGCACGCTTTCGTTGAAAGCGTTGCACATGAACCCGGCGATCTGAAGGAAGTTATCACAGAGATTGCCGCGTTCCTGATGCCACATGCCATTGCCGCCGTGAGGCTGCGCAAATGAGCATTTTGCTCACAATCGTCCGGTTATGGAGCAATGACAAATCGATTTCGCTGACGAAGTAAATAACGGCGTCACAGGTTCATATCCTTTCACATCAACGGACTGGATTTTGTCGAACCTGAGTCGATCTTTGAAAAGTGGCATTTCAGCCAGGCGGGGGGACGGCCACTTTGCTCCTTCCCTCCGCAACCTAATGTTCAGTCGACAAATTCAACCACTACGCCCGGCTTAACCATCCCTGCGAGCTCTTCCACATCCCAGTTGGTCAGGCGGACGCAACCGTGAGAGTCGACCTTGCCGATAAGTTCCGGATCCGGCGTTCCGTGAATCCCATAAGTTGGTTCCGTCAAATCAATCCAGACGGTGCCGACGGGATTATTCGGCCCGCTCGGCAGCTTTAATATCTTCTTATTGTGACCCTGCTGAAAGTTGATCGTCGGGTTGTAGATGTATGTCGGCAATCGCGCGACACCTTTGACCTTGTGCTTGCCGGAGGGAGAAGGTGTCTCCTCGCTGCCGATCGTAGCAGGGTAGACTGCCAATAACGACCCATCTTCTGCAAATGCGAATACCTGTCCCGATTGCCTATGGACCTCGATTCGTTTCACTACACCGCTCTTTGCAGCGCCGGTTGCTGCGACCGAGATCGTTTCACCGGGAGTGAAGGAGGCGGTCGGATTGAGCGCCTTGAGGAGGGCAATACTCATATGGAAACGTTCGGCTAGTTTCTCGGCGATGCTGGTATAACCGAGATGATCCATCTTTGCCTGCAAGGCATAGTCCTTGGGAATCTTCGGTACCAGGTCCTTCCCGTCGTCTGCGGTTATGGAATAACTCTGAACGACCGGGCCTTGCTCTTCGAGCCGCCCGAGCACGGCCGTATCGGGCTTATTGCCAACTGGAAGTCCCTGCAATGCGTTAAATCCCGCAATTGCCTTGTTGAGGTTGTCCCCGCCAAAACCGTCGATCGCGCCCGGTGAAGCGCCAGTTCGATCTAGCAGAATTTGAAGTTTTACGATTGCCGCATCAGGATTGGTCGGTTTGGGGCTTGGTGCTTCGATGTGCGCGGACGAAATGGAAGCGGCATTCACATCTTGTGCGGTTATGGTGGCGGCGACAGCCGGATACCATGATGTCAAAATAATCCAGATCGCAAGGTAACAGCGCGCGGTGGCCATAGGAAGAAAATCGCGATAGGCGCTAATTGGTTCCATCCGAATGGGCGGAATACTTCTCTCGGGGCGAGGGCTGGGCGCTCACACATGTTGAGAAATGTGGTCCAAACGGGAATCTTCTGGGAGGTGCTCAAATGCCGTCGTCTGTGTGGTGACGTGCTTGGCAATTGCGGTGCGTGTTGTGCGATCGCGAAACTGGCGGCGGCTTTATCCATTGAGAAGCAGCCGTCATACGTCCGCAGAATAGGGCCGGAGTTGTTGCTCCGGCCATCATGGTTCAGCTTGGGTTCGCTTAGGAAAAATAATGACGATATTGATGGCTAGCGCCTCTCATTCGCGAGTGCGAATGATCGTTTTCCCTGTCCGCCGTCTGGTGGGAGTGAATGCAGCGACCGCATTATCCAAGGTCGAGATGTAGCCGATGTTCGTCCGAAGGCGTTCGTCACGTACCCGCTGAACAACCTCATTAAGTTGAGCGCGATCGGATTCCACGACGAAGTCAATTGCCCGGCCATCGACGGGTCGCGCTTCAACCGGGCCAACTACGGAAACGAGCGTACCTCCGGGTCGTACCAGACCTGCGGAGCGCTTCTGGATCTCGCCGCCGATCATGTCAAGCACGAGATCGACGCTCCCGATTTCCTCGAGCGTATGATTTGCCAGATCGACGAACTCGTTCGCGCCAAACTCCACCGACTTCTGCCGGTCGGCGGCACGTCCGGTGGCAATGACGTAGGCTCCGAACTCGCGCGCAAGCTGCGTCGCGATCGAACCCACCGCACCGGCGGCGCCATGAACAAGGACGCTCTGGCCTGCTTGGAGGCGGCCATGTCGCAACAGTCCTTGCCAGGCGGTCAGGCCGGAGATCGGCAGGCTGGCAGCCACTGTGAACTCCACGTCGCCGGGAAGTGGTACGAGGTTGCGAGCCTCTACGGCGACATATTCCGCCAGGGTGCCGTCGCGGTACCAGTCCGTCAGGCCGAACACGCGCTGTCCCAAAGAAAGGCCGGTCGTACCATAACCGAGAGCGGTAACCACACCGGCGAACTCATGGCCCGGGATCGATGGCGTTCGTTTTTGGCCGATGCGATCGGTCCAGGTGGAGGGCCAGCTCAGTTCGGTCGGCACGAAGCCCGACGCGTGAACCTCGACGATGACGTCGTTTATCGCCGCCTGCGGCTGCGGGTACTCCGCCAATGACATGCCGGCCGCGCCGGCGGCTTCGTCGGTTGCTATGATGGCTTTCATCGATTTGTCTCCTTCGATGCTTTGATGATTTGAGGTGATACAGCGCGGAAGACCACTTCGATCTTCCTTGGGTGCCGTGGGTAGATGTCTTTGGGTCCGGTGTCGGCTCGTGAGAGGAACGATTGCAGATGACGGGCTAGTCAGCGTGGGAGCGGCGGACGCTTCATCGCCAAAAGCTCTGTCACATCCTGCAGCTCATCTTTGGACAAGACTGGAAGCGTTAGCCATTTCCCGTCGATGTAGGTCTTCGCGTCATCGTAGGCTCTGACCAATCGCGGGCGCCAGAAATAACGCCGCTCCTCGAACTTCTCGCGTTCGGCTCCGCCCATCACGACGATGGCGGAGAACCGCTGATATTCCGGCACCAAAGTAGTAAGCGCCCTAGTCTTCTTGAAGCGCAAGGACCAACCGCGCTTCTTTCCGCCGTAAAGCCAGTCGGGTGCGAATACTCCGGGATAGGATGCATCGATCCAGGTCCGCAGTTCGCTCCATTGACCGTATGCCTCTGAGCCCAGCCATTCGCGGATGGCGCGGTCATCGGGCGGTGTCGAATTGCCGGTGATCCTGTCACCGACCTTGGGAAGCGTAGACGTAGATAAGATCATCTGAAGCCTCATGTTGATTGGCCGGCGGCGTCGGATGGTTGATGAACAAACGTTGGAAGCTTTCGGTCCCTCAGTGTGCGCTTGGCTATGCGTGCCTGGGCAAGGCGAGGTCGGCATGGTTCCAGCCGACGCTCGCGACCATTGCGGGTTGATCCTGGATTTCGGTCAGGCGCTTCACGGCGGTGACGTCGAGAGCTGCAAGCGTCTTGTCTCTCGTCTCTGCCGCCTGCTCCCAGTTAAGGAAGGCCGTTCCTTGAAGCGGGAAAAACTGCTGGCTCTTCAGCCCGATCGAGCTAAGCGCAATCGACAGGTAGGGGGTCAGGAAATCCGGTTGGTTGGCGCGCTCGCCGATGAAGAAGCCGCCGGAAGCCACGCCGATAAGGACCGGACGGTCCCGAAGCATTCCGACCTTCCCGACCGACGTCGATTTTATTGTACGGCCTACACGCAAGATCTGGTCGACCCAGGCCTTCAGGACCGAGGGAATGGTCAGATTGTGCATCGGCGTTCCTATGACGACCACATCCGCCGCTTCGACTTCCCGCACAAGCTGTTCGGAAAGATCGAGCGACCCGGCCGGCGGGGCCGCCAAAGTGGCCGGTGACGCCAGTGCAGCGGCATAAAGGGCCGCGGTCTGAGGTAGGGGATCAGTGCCGAGGTCACGTCGGATGATGTCCGCGCCAGGTGCAACCTCAAGAAGCCTTTTAACGATCGCCGCCGAAAGCTGACGGCTATGGGATTGTTGGCGCGGACTGTTGTCGATGTGGAGAATGTTCATGGGGTTGATCCTACAGATTCATGAGACTAGGAGAGATGGGACTCAGATCGCGCCGGCCGGGGCAACGGCAGGAAAGTCCTTGTCCGGATCGAAGACGTTGTTGAACAGGTTCGTCAGGGTGTACATTGCGACCAGAGCAACGATCTCGATGATGTTCGCTTCGGTGAATTCGGCATCGCGAACAGCCTTCAGATCCGCGTCACTGACTTTCCCGCGGGTCTCGATAACCTTTCGCGCGAATTGCACCGCCGCATCCCGCTTCGGGTCGGTCGCATGGCCCTTGCGAGCGAGAATGATCTCTTCGGCTGGCAGCTTGGCCATATGTTCGGCAGTGAAGCTGTGCACCGCCAGGCAGTAATTGCAGCCATTCACTTCGGAGACGGCAAGGCCGATGCTGTCTCGAGTCCTCACGTCAAGCACCTTCCTGAGCGACCCGAGTAGGGCAGCCCATGCGTTGAAGGCGATCGGGCTTTGAGCAAAGGCCGCCATCATGTTTGGGGTGAACCCGATGTTTCTTTTGAAAGCATCGAGGGTCTCTTTGGATGCAGCCGGCACCTGTTCCGGCGTCAGAACGGTCGTTCTGGTCATGGTCGTCTCCATAAATGTTGATTGAGTTGCGGGTTATGCGAAGGACAGGACGTCGGCTACGGGCAGGCGTGGCTTCTGCGGCCAGTTGCCGGACCGCTCGGGTCCGACGGTCAAGAGCATGACCGGGATTTCATCTTCGGCGAGGCCAAATTCGCGATGCACCGCTTCCGCGTCGAAGCCGATCATCGGCGTGGAACCGAGGCCGAGCGAGCGCGCCGCGTAGATGATCGCAGCCGTACCGAAGGTCGCGGAGCGCACCGCTTCGTCCCGCTGCCGTTGGGGTTGGTTGTCATAGAGGCCGCGGGCGGGCGCCTCCCATTCCGGCACCAGGTGGGCCGGCATGATGCCGGCTTCCACGACCGGCGCCAGACGGGCAGGCACGGCGCTGGCATCGGCCAATTGGCCGACGATAACGAAGGTAACCGCGGCATCGAGGATCGCGGGCTGCTTCCAGGCGATCGGATGGAGCCGAGCCTTGGCGTCAGGTGTGCGGACCGCGATAAACCGCCAATTCTGAAGGTGAAACGAGGTCGGCGCCGACGTGCCGATGCGCACCAGATCTCGGATCTGATCGTCGCTCAGTGTGGCGGTGGAGTCGTAATATTTAGCGGCGCTGCGGCTGAGGATGGCTTCGATGACCGCATTCGTCGGTACCGCTTCGGAGGCTATGTTGTTGATGTAGTTCATTGGGTGGCTCCCTCATCAAGTGATTACGGAGCCGATTTTACGACCGCATGTGATATTATCGAGATTGAATTGCCTCAATATGATGCTTAAAAGGATCAAACCTTAGGCCGGCGCTAACTCGCACTTTTCCCGCCGGTCTGCGCGAGCCTGCGCCATTCCCCTGGCGTCATTCCCATTTTCTCGGCGAATACGCGCCGGAATGCCGAAACAGATTGATAGCCGACCGTTTCGGCGATTGTCTCGGTACTGATCGCTGGCTTCTTGAGCTCGTTGGCAGCCAAACTCATGCGCAAATCGGTCAACAGGTCGAGGGCGGAGCAACCGAGCCTGTCCCGGAAGTGTCGCATGAACGTTGCGCGAGACATGCCACACAGCTCTGCCAGATCAGGTAGTTTCCAGGGCTTGGCGGGATCAGCGAGCATGGCGCTGATTGCCGGCGCCAAGCGCGGGTGGCCGGCCAGTGCCAGCAGACCCTCAGGAGCTGTTGCTGATTGGCTGGCTGCACGCAACACCAACGTAAAAAGAGCCGAAGACAGTGCATTGAGAACGGCGCGTCCTCCGGGTCGATCGCCGGCCGCTTCCATTCGCATCAACCCCACCAGATTAGAGAGTTGGCCAGTTGCGGACGCGACACCCTCTTCTCCGGGGGCATCCATGGTCCGTGCCACCAGATCGAGGGGCAGGTAGTTGCGGACCAATCGATCGTGAGGAGGCGAAATGAAAAATCGGCCACACAACAGATCTAGTTGTTCGCCGTCGCTGTCGTTCTCGCTCAGCATCCACCCGGCAGTATTCTGCCGCTGCTGCGTAGGAGCGGGCGTCTGCCCGCTGCCATCGTGCAGCACATGCGCCGCACCGTGCGGTAACAGCACGATATCGCCGCTCGTCAACTCCCGCCGGGTTCTTGCCTCCGGATCCTCAAAGATCGCTCGGCCCCTGACGACGACGTGGTAGGGAATTTCGTTCGGCGCAGCCCGGTTCCACATAATGCGCCAGGGAGCGCCATAGGCGCAGCGCACCTCGAGCTGGCCGGTGACCGTGATGATTTGAAGCAGTTGGCTCAACCAATCGAGTTCAGACATAGGATCTCGTCAACGTGAAGGGTGCCGGCATCCTATTCTATCTGCACCAAGGCTCAATGCACCGCCTGCAAGGCAACATGGCGGGCAAAGTGTAAGCCGAGCTCAAGCTCATGCGCCAAAATGAAATCAAATACTTCGGCATCTGGAACCAAGTAGGGCGTTGTGGTTCAGATCCCTTCAAGAGCTTGAGACATTGGACCGGAGCGCGATGCCTATCGAAGGAGCTATCCTAGCAGTTCTTCATCATCTGCGGCTTTGCGTTATTTGCAACAGCAACGAGTCCGGCCCAACGATCGCATCGAACTCGACGCGCTGGATGCAATCGCTGTACTCGTTGACCGCGGGATTGGTGTTTCGCTCGTCCCGGATCGGGTGCTGCCTTGGCCGGGAGGCTTGTCGATCGTAAGACACCGCCTCCCTGATCCGGCTCCCGAACGGGTGCTTGGACTGCTCTGGCCGCAGGCCTCGGCACACGCGCGGCACATTCAGGCCGTAGAGCGTGAAGCCATCCTGACGCTCGGTGGTGCGGAAGCGACGAACTCTGCAGGTCCTTAGCGCAAAAAACATGGCGATAGAGCGACCAAACCTTGCCGGAGGTACTCTCAGCTCCTAGTTCCGACCTGCTCCTTGTTTGGCAAAGATGCCGATCGTCGCCGCGATGATCCCTGATGCCGCCGCAATGGCCATCGCCCAGCGCGGGCTTTCATGATCGGCCACCCAGCCGACGATGGGCGCTCCGATCGGCGTGCCACCGAGTGCGATGCCGACGCGCAGCGCCATCACCCGCCCGCGCATCGTAGCCTCAGTCGAAAGCTGCATCAGGCTGTTGGTGGCGTTGGTGAAGGAGAGTGCGGCGACGCCGATGACGACAAGCGCCGCCGCGAAGAGCCAGTAGCAGGGCGCAAGCGCCGCCAACGCACAGCCGAGGCCAAATACCGTGGCGCTTACGATCAGATTGCGGAATTCGATGCGGTCGCGGCCGGCATTCAGGAATGCCCCCGTAATCGTCCCGACCGCCATAACAGACGACAACAGCCCGTAGCCGGTGGCATCGGCATGGAAGATGCGCACGCCCATTGTCGAGACGAAGATCGGAAAATTCAGGCCGAAGGTGCCGATGAAGAACAGCATGAACAGGATCGCCACGAGATCGGGGCGGCCCCGGACATAGCGCAGGCCCTCGACAAAGCGGCCCTTGCCACGTGCCGCCCGTCTGTTCGGCCGCAGCTCCGACCGCCGCAGCAGCGTCAGAGAAATCAGGACGGCCAGGAAGGATACGCCATTGGCGAGAAAGCCCCATCCGGTCCCGATAGTGGCGATCGCGACACCCGACACGGCCGGACCGATCATCCGCGCGAGATTGAACGACATGGAGTTCAGCGCCACCGCATTCGGCAGATCGTCGTCGCCGACCAGCTCCGCGATGAAGGTTTGGCGGACCGGCGCGTCGAGCGCGGCCACGCTGCCAAACAGGAAGGCGAACACATAGACGTGCCAGAGCTGCGCGAGGCCCGTGACGGTGAGGATACCGAGCGCCAGCGCGAGCGCGCCCATCGTCGCCTGCGTCGCCATCAGGAGCTTACGCTGGTTCAGACTGTCGGCGGCAAGACCCGACCAGGGAAGCAGCAGAAACTGCGGTGCAAACTGCAGAGCCATGACGATACCGACAGCCGAGCCGTTATGTCGCGTCAGTTCGGCGAAGACGAGCCAGTCCTGTGCGGTTCGCTGGACCCAGGTGCCGATATTCGACACGAGCGCCCCCGCCGCCCAGAGCCGGTAATTGTAGTGTCGGAGCGACCGGAAGGTCCGCAGCATCATTGCCGTTCCGGCGCGTTCCCGCCATGGAACCGGCCGAAGTGACGCGCGCAAAACAGGGCGATGGCGAAGGCCCCAAGGCCTGCAGATAAGACATCCGTGGCGCCATCCCAATTCACGCTGCCGAAACGGATGAGAAGCACATAGGCCAGTACCAGATTGGCGAAGCCCCATAGGATATTGACGGTCGACGATGACAGGCCTTCACCGGGTGGCCTGGCGAAGGGCGATTGAAAGGGCCGGCCGAGAACGCCGCTGACGAGGTGCGGAATTGCATTCATCAGAAATGCACCGCCGGCAAGCAGCGAGAGAGTGTGGAGGAAGGTCATCCTTAAGCGTTCCGCTTTGCGAGTTCGGTCATGATCTCTTCCGTCGTGGCGGTTTCGCCGAGCCGGGGAAAGACGTTCTTGATGCTGTAGGCATGGGCCTCGGGCCGGGTATCGGTCATGGCGTCGATCGCGAGCGCGACATTGTACCCGGCCTCGAAGGCCTGCCGCGCGGTCGCCTCGACGCCGGTTCCGGTTGCGACGCCGATGACCACCACCTGAGTTACGCCGAGGGATTTGAGACGGGCGTCGAGGTCGGTCGTCGCGAAGGCGCCCCAGCTGTATTTCGTCACGACGATATCGCCGGGCTGCTGGTCGAGATCAGGAATGAAGTCCGTAAAGCCGTCCGGCAGTGGTCCGATGTGGCGTCTGGGCTGCTCCGCGCGCCCGGGCGCGGTGCCGGCAACCTTAACGAAGACGACGGGCAGATCGTGCTGCCGGAACGCGCGGATGAGCGCGACGGCGCGTTCGATGACGGGAGCGATCGGCTCGATGAAGGCCGCGCTCATGATCCCTTTCTGGAGGTCGACCACAATTAGGGCGGTCTGTTGATCCAATGCGGTCAGGGCCATGGGATATCCTAAGGTGTGAGGAAGGAAAGGACGGTCTAATCCTGCTCGACTAGTCGCTGCAGCAGGCCGATGGCGGCCAGCACTTGGCTTTGCTCTCCCGGCGAAAGCCTGGCTTCGATGGTGCGGCTGAGCCAGTCCTGGCGGGCGGCGCGGCCTTCCTGGATCAGGCGGCGGCATCGCTCCGTCAGCGAGAGAATGGTTTGCCGGCCATCAGAGGGGTCGGGCATTCCCGAGACGAGGCCCATCGCATCCAGCGCCGATAGGAGCGTGCCCATCGATTGCGGGCGCATGCCTTCGGCGCGCGCCAGCGCCGAGGTGGTCATCGGGCCTTCTTTTTCCAGTCGGACGAGCGCCGACGCCTGACTTGGCGTCAGGTCGCCGGCGTGGCCCTGCTCGCGCAGCTTGCGCTTCAGCTTGCTTGCGAAGCCTCTGAGCTCTTCGGCAACTGTGGAGGCGAGGGGTGATTTGTCGGCGTTCTCGATCATGGCAGCATCTCTACCATATATGAAGGTAAACTGTAAAGATTAACTTCATACATCATCGCGCCACGAAATACGCCCCCTATTTCCTGACGATGTTCTCAATCGTCCGCTATGCCCGCGGCCAGAGCATCCTATGCCAGGGGTGGGGATCGACCGCCAATTCCGCCGTCTGCTATATCCTCGGCATCACCTCCATCGATCCTGAGGCCAACAATCTGCTCTTCGAACGCTTCGTTTCCCTGGAGCGCGACGAGCCACCCGACATCGATGTCGATTTCGAGCACGAGCGGTGCGAGGAGGTGATCCAATGGATCTACAGGACCTACGGCCATGACAAGGCCGCCCTGTGAGCGACCGTCACGCGCCAAGGGCGCAATTCGAGATGTTGGCAAGGCGCTCGGCTGGTCGGAGCACGTGATCGAGACGCTATCGGCGGGCATGTGGTCGTGGCCGAAGGAACTAGTGACCGAGCGTAGCCTACGCGAGCTCAATCTCAATCCAGAGGATCGCAGGCTTGCCTTGACCTTGAAGCTGGCCCAGCAGCTGATGGGCGCTCCACGCCATCTCGGCCAGCATCCCGGCGGTTTCGTGCTCACACATGATCGTCTCGGCGATCTCGTGCCGATCGGGCCCGCCACCATGGCTGACCGGCAAGTGATCATGATGAGATCTTCAGGGTGCCGGCCGGCCGCGGCGACGAGTTCGCGCATGGGTCCCTGTCCGAAATGGTGTGGCGTTCGCGCATGTTTCCCCACAAAGTAGAAAAACCGGCTTGGCAAAGTCGAATTAGTCCGATACAAACTCTCCATCGCTGCACATCAAACAGAGGAGGCGTTGCATGACACCAGCATCCATCGAAACGCTTCCGTCCGGAATGAACCGAAATTAGATCATTCCCATTTGTGGCCCGCAGTGGGCACGCATGAAGCGGTTTTTGTTTCCTTCACAGTTCGATTGATTTGCCGAGGTCGGCTCGTTTCCGTTCCGGCAATGTCCGTTAACTCTCGATTTTTGGGGCCGACCGCCGAAATGTGCGGTCGGACTGGTTAAGATGACTCGCAAGAAGCTCGACTTCCGCGCCGATGCTTATCGCAATGTGCTCGGCTTTGTTTTTCGTCAGTGGACCCACCGTCCCGCTTTGGTGGGCACCATCATCCTGCTGGTAATTGTTAGTACGCTAGCCGAAGTTCTGGTGCCGGTGTTTTCAGGCCAGATCGTCGATGCGATTGCCAGCGGCAGTGCGGCGGCCGATGCCATCCGCGCCTTCGTTGTCGTCGTCACCCTTGGCTTGACCAGCGTTACGCTGCGCTGGTTTATCTTCGACGGGATCATCCGTCTGACGCTGCGCATCATGGCCGACGTGGTCAATAACGGCTTCCACAAGGTGCAGCGCTTCTCGACCGATTGGCATGCCAATAGTTTCGCCGGCTCGACGGTGCGCAAGATCACTCGTGGCATGTGGGCGCTCGACTCGCTCAATGACCTGTTGCTGATAGCCTTACTACCCTCGATCGTCATGCTCGTGGGCGCCAGCGTCGTGCTCGGTAGTTATTGGCCGGTCATGGGGCTGATCGTGGCTGCGGGATCGCTGATCTATATCGGCGTGACCATCTTGCTTTCGACCGGATACGTGTCGCCAGCGGCGAAGCTTGCTAACGCATGGGATACCAAGCTGGGCGGCGCACTGGCGGATGCCATCAGCTGCAACTCGGTCGTGAAGGCTTTTGGCGCCGAAAACCGCGAAGAGGAACGCTTGCGCCAGGTGCTGCTCAAATGGGACAGTCGAACACGGCGGACATGGAAGCGCGGGACACTGAACGGCACGATCCAGGGTTTCATGATGGTCTCCATGCAGGCCGGCATTCTTGGCACTGGCCTTGTCATGTGGCGGCAGGGACTGGCGACGCCGGGGGACATCACATTCGTGCTAGCGATGTTTTTCATCCTGCAGGGTTACCTGCGCTCGGTCGGACAGGACATTCGAAACCTGCAGCGCGCCGTCAACGATATGGAAGAACTTGTCCTGCTCGACAAAACGCCGCTGGGCATTGAGGATAAGCCAAACGCGAAGGCGATCAAGATCGATAGGGGCGAAGTCCTGTTCGATCGCGTCACCTTCCAGTACGGGGCGCATCCTGCACCGCTCTATGAGGATTTCTCGGTGACGATCAAACCGGGCGAGCGTGTCGGATTGGTCGGCCATTCCGGCTCGGGCAAGACGACCTTTGTCAAGCTCATCCAGCGCCTCCATGACGTTAAGGCGGGGTCGATCCGCATTGACGGCCAGGATATCGCCCATGTCACTCAGTCCAGCCTGCGCAGCCAGATTGCCATCGTGCAACAGGAGCCGATCCTGTTTCATCGCACGCTTGCCGAAAATATCGCCTACGGCCGACCGAACGCGTCACGGCGCGAGATCGAGAATGCAGCGAAGCAGGCCAGTGCCCATAGGTTTATCATGGACCTGCCAAAGGGCTATGAGACATTGGTGGGCGAGCGCGGCGTCAAATTGTCGGGCGGCGAGCGTCAACGTGTCGCCATCGCCAGGGCATTTCTGGCTGATGCGCCGGTGCTGATCCTGGACGAGGCGACCTCGAGCCTCGACAGCGAGAGCGAGGTGCAGATCCAGCAGGCAATGGAACGCCTTATGGAAGGTCGCACGACGCTGGTGATCGCGCACCGACTTTCGACGGTACGAGCTTTGGATCGACTTTTGGTCTTCGACAAGGGAAAGATCGTGGAAGAGGGTGACCATCAGGCGCTCATTCGCCTCAATAACGGCATTTACCGCCGGCTGTTCGAGCGTCAGGCGCTGGAGTTGACCAAGGGCCTCGTGGCCTGAGGCAAACTCTTGAAGTGACAATCCTCTCTTACAATATGATCCTGGGAGAGGTCCTTGGCATGGAAAGGAGGAAGAAGATGCCACTCAACGATATTCCGTGGACCCGTCCGGTGACGATCAGGCTCCAATGCGGGCTGGAGCGCACCTTTACAGGCGTCTATGACGCTCTGGACTTTCTGGAAAATGAATGGCCGCTGCGGCATGGCGAGCGCCACGAACGTGCGGTGAAGACCTGCCGCGGCGCGCTCAATCGGGTTGTGCCTGCTGTCATAGCAAGAGAGGCGTTCCTGACCGCCTGTCTCGAAGCGGGAATGCCTGTGGTCCTGGCGCCGTCGAAGATAGCGCCGAAAACGCAGCCTATGCGACCGGCCGGCGCGCTATCCTTATAGTCTGCTGGCTTTTGGAGCTCGCCGCCTCTGAAGGCGAGCTCTCGAAAGCTGCATTACAAACAACAGCAGATTAGTCTTCGCTCATTGAAACGCGTCGATGCAGGTACGCTGCGTTGGAGCAATGCAATCACGCGACTTTTGCCGCGAGCATTTCATTGATGCAGTCTTCGTTCAGTGCTTCCAATTGCTGCAGCGGAAAGGCGTTGATGAAGATGCGAATTGTCTCATCGAAATTGGCGCCGGATTGGGACCAGGCAGGCCCAATCAATCTGCTTGCCGGCAAGATCCTCGACCTGGACAGGCCGCAGGTTTCATCGGCCTCGTCGTCGACCGCAAGCTCAAACGTACCGAAGTGCCGATCTCCATCAACAGCGAGCCATGGACCTCGTCGGTCGATGGCGGCTTTGGCTCGTCCCAGCAAAGTTCCTCGTCCAAGGTTGGGTGGTCCGTAACGTCTTCCGGCATCTCGCGCATTCTGTCGAGATGGCGAAGCATCTCTCGACTTGCCACGGAAGCTGGGCAGGTCGTCCCTGAAGGTGTCAAAGGCATCCCGGCCCCAAATGGCCGACAAACTCATGTAGTATCTTCGCTTGGTTCTGAGTGATGGTGAGGACACTTTCTCTCGGGTGCGGCTCTCTCGAATATTCAAATAGCTTGCCCGCTGGAGCAGCCTTATTCTGCGATTTCCACCACGACACGCCCCCTAATTTTGCCCTCGACGATATCCTGAGCAAGGCTCGGAAGCTCGGAGAAGGGCTCGATCCTTGCCAATGTCTCGATCCTTTCTGCTTTCAGGTGTTCGGCGAGGGTCTGCCATGCGCGGATCCGTTTGGACATTGGTGCCATAACGGAATCAATGCCAAGCAGTGCCACGCCGCGCAGGATATGCGGGAGTACCGTTGCCGGCAGGTCTGCGCCGGCTGCAAGGCCACAGGCAGCAACTGCCCCACCGTATACGGTCTGTGAAAGTGTGTTTGCGAGCGTCGTCGAGCCCACAGAATCAACCACGCCGGCCCAGCGCTCCTTTTGTAGAGGACCGCCCTTTTCTGAAAGCGATGCCCGGTCAACGAAAGCGCTCGCGCCGAGCGATCCGAGATAGTCCCGCGTTTCAGGGCGACCGGTCGATGCGGTTACTTTGTAACCCTTGTCCGCAAGCAGGCTGATCGCCACCGAGCCGACACCGCCCGCCGCACCGGTCACGAGAATTTCGCGATCGTCGTTGAGGATCGTGCCCCAATCCTCAAGCGCATTGACACAAAGCGCCGCCGTGTAGCCGGCCGTTCCAATTGCCATTGCCTGCGAAAGGCTGAAGGTTTCGGGAAGTGCGATCAGCCATTCCGCTTTCAGGCGCTGAAATCGCGAATATCCGCCCCATTCTGTTTCAGACAGCCCCCATCCGTTGACGATGACCTTGTCGCCACGCGCCCATTTGTCAGATCGGGATTCAACTACGATTCCGGCAAGGTCGATGCCTCCGACCATGGGAGTACGCCGGGCGATCCGCCCTTTGCCGGTCAGGGCCAGGCCGTCCTTGTAATTGACGGTCGAATAATGAACCTCGACGAGAACATCATGATCCGGCAGATCGGAGAGTGAAAGCTGGCGGAACCCGGTCTGCGGCTTGCCATCGGCCATGTCGATGACCATTGCCTGGAATGTATCGGACATGCGTCCCCCTTTTCACACTTGAAATCGGCCGTTCGCCTTCTCAGGTCTGAGGCGCCGCCTTCATCCTGTCGCGTGCGTCCATCGCGGCTGCGTAGCTGTTGCGAATGTAGGCCAGCAGGTCCGCCAATGCCCTTGTCGCCGTCTCGGTGTCGCGCTTGGCGACGGCCTCCATGATCTGCCGGTGAAAGCCAGCGACCTTGCGGCGCTCGCGAACCCGGAACACGATCATGTTGGTTATGGGGATGAAGGACTCGATCACCGTATACATCATCAGCTTCAGCGGGCCATTGCAGGTGGAATCCACCAGCGCGCGATGAAAGCGCACGTCGGATGCGCAGAAGTCCTCGTCACTGATCGTCTCATCGCGTTGGATCTCGATCTCCGCCGCCATTCGTTCCAGATCGGCAGCGCCGTGATTTTCGCAGGCGAGCCTGCAACAGATCGTCTCCGTCTCAAGGCGGGCCGTAATAATCTCGTGGATATCGAAGGCGCCGATGCCGACTAGCAGGGTTGCTGCTGCGGTGATCGCCTTGGAAAGCCCTTCCGGATCCGGCCGTTTGACGAAGTTTCCGCCGAGCGGGCCGCGCCTTGAATGGATGAGATTTTGCGCTGCCAGACGTTTTAGCGCCTCACGCACGGTCGGCCGCGATATGCCGAAGCTTCTCGCGAGATCCTCTTCCGTGGGAAGCCGCTCGTCGATTTTCAGGCGGCCATCCATGATCGCGGATTTTATGTTCTCCGCGACCTGCTTGGCGATGCCAGCCCTCACGACCTCATCAAATTTCAGCGTCATTGATTGTCACCCTTACCTCGATTTCATAGATGCCACGGCCGCTTCGAAAACGCCACTGAAAATTGAATATAGGTTTGACAAATATCGGATAGACGATAACCTGCCCTCGATCCAGATAACCAAGGGGAACGAAATTGGGCGGATCGACTGGTCGGGCGGAGAGCGCCCAAGGTGCCCGTGCGCCTGTTGGCCGGCATGCAGAATTGCTGCGCCGGCTCGACGGAAGGATCGATAGTAAGGCCATTCTCGCTGGCGACGACGTCGGCGATGGCTATCGTGGTGACGCAACGGACGAGGCCGGCGAGCGCCCGATAATCGTTTTCCGGCCCGCGGATACGGCGGAAGTGTCCGCTATACTTGAAGAATGCAATCGTCTGGGGCAGCCCGTCGTGGTCCAAGGCGGCAGGACGGGCCTTGCCGGCGGGGCGAGGCCTCAAGTCGACGAAGTGTCGCTTTCGCTTGAGCGAATGGTGAACCTGTCGCCGGTGGATGAGAATGCCGCCACCATCATCGCACAGGCCGGCGTTACGCTTCAGTCGGTACAGGAGGCTGCGGCAGGCTGTGGGCTGTTTTTCGGTGTTGATATCGGCGCGCGCGGCACGTCCACGGTTGGCGGTAATGTTGCCACCAATGCGGGCGGTATTCGTGTCCTGCGCTATGGCATGTATCGGTCGCAGGTTCTGGGGCTTGAGGTTGTGCTGGCGGATGGCTCCGTGCTGACCAGCTTGAAGGGATTACCCAAGGACAATTCGGGCTTCGATCTCAATCAGCTCTTCGTTGGAAGCGAAGGTGTGCTTGGCGTGGTCACGCGGGCCTGTTTGCGGCTGCATCCTGAGCCGCGGTCGCAAGCGAACGCCTTTTGCGGATTGCCGTCGTTAAGTGCCGCTATTGCCCTTCTAAAACATTTACGCTCTACGCTCGGCCCGTCGCTGTCGGCCTTCGAAGTGATTTTTCCGAATGTTTATAACGGGGTTCTGTCGCAGACCGGTGCTCAGCCACCTGTTGCAGCAGGTGCGGGGATGTACGTTCTTGTGGAAATGCAGGGGCAGGACGAGGCCGGTGATCACGCGCGTTTTTCCGAAGCGCTTATGGCGTGCTACGAAAGCGGCGTCGTGACGGACGTGGCTGTTTCGGGGTCGCCGCGCGAATATCACGCAATCTGGAAACTTCGCGAGGCTGCCAGTGAATTCATTTTCTCGATGGACCACGTCTCCGGCTTCGATGTCAGCCTGCCCTTGTCCCGCATGCAGGCCTTCCTTGATGCTGCCAGCCGTGAGATCGCGGCGGCCGATCCAAATGCCGAGATCTATATTTTCGGCCATCTCGGCGATGGCAATTTGCATTTTCTTGTCCGCACTCACCATCATGAGCGGATCGCCGACATAATTCTTCCTGCCGTGATCCGGGCCGATGGCGCGATTTCCGCCGAGCACGGAATTGGCCTTGAGAAGAAGAAGTGGCTGCCTCTCGGCCGAAGTGCCGCCGAGGTGAATGCAATGCGCCGCCTGAAGGCCGCCTTCGATCCCAACAATATTCTCAATCCCGGCCGGGTTTTCGATATGCCGTTGCCGGGCGTGCCGGAGCGCGCGTAGATGCAGAACCTGTCCGAGACGGCCCGCGCATTGCCCAGTGAAAAAGGTCCGAGCCTTGATGACCGGTATACGGTCAATCATGGAAAAATCCTGGTGTCCGGCACACAGGCGCTGGTGCGTCTTCCGATGATCCAGCGACAGCGCGATCTGGCAAAGGGCCTCAACACTGCCGGATACGTCTCCGGGTATCGCGGTTCGCCGCTCGCAAGCTTCGACCGCGAGATGGCGCGCGCCAAGACCTATCTAGACCAGAACCATATCCGCTTTCAGCCCGGCCTCAATGAGGACATGGCGGCGACGGCTGTATGGGGAACGCAGCAGACGGCGATGTTCTCCGGCGTCCGCTACGACGGTGTCTTTTCGATGTGGTATGGCAAGGGGCCGGGCGTCGATCGCACCATGGATGTGATCCGGCACGCCAATGCCGTCGGCACCAATCCGAATGGTGGCGTGCTGCTGCTCGCTGGCGACGATCATGGGGCCGTCTCATCGACCTTGCCACATCAGAGCGAGCACAACTTGATATCGGTCATGGTGCCCTTGCTGTCGCCCGCCGGCGTCGCCGAATATATCGACTACGGTTTGCTGGGATTTGCGCTTAGCCGCTATTCGGGTGCATGGATCGGCTTCAAGTGCCAGACGGAGATTGTCGAATGCACGGCAACCGTCGATCTCGATCCGGCTCATCCGGCGATCGTCTATCCGGATGCGCAAGGCAATCTGTCGCTTCGCTGGCCTGACGGGCCGCATGCGATGGAGCGCCGGCTGGAAGACAAGCTTTCTGCCGTCCATAGATTTGCGCGTCACAACAGGCTTGACCGCACCATCTGGCAGGGGCAGCGCACCAAGGCGCGTCTCGGCATCGTCTCGACCGGTAAATCCTGGCTCGATCTGATGGGCGCGCTTTCGCGCCTCGCCGTAGACGAGCGGCGCGCAGGCGAGCTCGGCATCCGGCTCTACAAGGTTGGCCTTGTCTGGCCAATCGAGCCGGAGGGAGTCGCACGGTTTGCCGCCGACGTCGAGACGCTGCTGGTCATCGAAGAAAAGCGTCCGATTATGGAAGACCAGATCAAAGCTCTGCTCTTCAACATGCCGTCCGATGAGAGGCCGAGAGTGTTTGGCAAGCTCGGGCCGGCGGGCCGGCCGCTCCTGTCAGCCGTCGGTGAGATCGATGCGGTGGCCGTCGGGCGCGCCATCCTTGCCGTGCTCGAGCCGCAGGCCGACGATCTCGATAACCGGTCGCGGGAGATGGAGGCAATTGTTGCAGCCAGCGTGACGGAAAGTCCGGCACTCAGGCGCGATCCGTATTTCTGCTCCGGCTGTCCGCACAGCGTCTCGACCAGACTGCCCGAGGGAAGCCGTGCCTCGACGGGTATCGGATGCCACATGATGGTCATCGGGCTTGAAGACCGGAACACCTCGACCTTTACCCAGATGGGGGGTGAGGGCGGTGCATGGATTGGGCTTTCTCAATTCACCGATGAAAAGCATATCTTCGTCAACATGGGCGACGGCACCTATTTTCATTCGGGCCTGCTTGCGATCCGGGCTGCGATCGCCGCGAAGGTCAACGCCACTTACAAGATCCTCTATAACGATGCCGTCGCCATGACCGGCGGTCAAAAGCACGATGGTGAGGTCTCTGTTCCCGGTATCGTCGGCCAGATGCTGGCCGAAGGGGCTGCTAGAGTGGCTGTCGTCGCCGAGCGGCCGGAGCTCTGGCGCGGCCGCTTGCCACGCAATGTCACGGTCAATCATCGCGACGAACTCGATCAGGTGCAGCGTGAACTGCGCGAGATCGAGGGGGTGACGGTGCTGGTCTACGATCAGGTCTGTGCGGCAGAGAAGCGCCGGCGTCGCAAGCGCGGGGCGCTGGCGGTCTCGGACAAGCGAGCATTCATCAACGAACTGGTCTGCGAAGGATGCGGCGATTGCTCGGCCGTTTCCAACTGCATCTCGATCGAGCCGCAGGAAACGGAGTTTGGCCGTAAGCGCAAGATCAACCAGTCGAGTTGCAATACCGACCTTTCCTGTATCAAGGGCTTCTGTCCGAGCTTCGTCACGGTGGAGGGCGGAAAGATCAGAAAGCCGGCTGCGAAAGCCCAGCAAGCGACGTTCGATGACATGCCGTTACCTGTTCTGACGGAGATCGGAGCGCAGCCCTATAACATGCTGTTGGCCGGTATCGGCGGGACGGGGGTGATTACCGTCAGCGCTGTCCTCTCAATGGCGGCGCATCTCGATGGCCTTTTTGTGCAGACGCTGGATCAGACGGGGCTCGCGCAGAAGAACGGGGCCGTCATTTCGCATCTTCGCGTGGCGCGGATGGCTGGTGCTTTGTCGTCGGTCCGTATCGGCGTAGGCGAAAGCGATCTGGTGCTCGGCTTCGACATCGTAGTGTCGGCCGGTCGCAATGCGCTATCGACCTTTGGCGCTGGCCGCACGCACGCCGTCCTCGACAATCATTTCGCGCCGACGGCATCTTTCGTTCAGAACACAGCGATCGATTTCCAGCAGGAAGCGACGCTCAAAACGTTGCGTCGCGCAGCCGGCGAAGATGCCGTTCACCTCGTCTCGGCGACCAAGCTTGGCGCGGCGCTGATGGGCGATGCGATTGCAGCCAACATGTTCCTGCTTGGTCATGCATGGCAGCGCGGTCTGGTGCCGATCAGCCTTGCCTCCATCGATCAAGCGATTGCACTCAATGGGACCAGCGTTGCGATGAACCGTGCCGCCTTCGGCTGGGGTCGGCGCTCGGTGGTCTCCCCCGATATCGTCGCCGGCGCTGCGGGAGCTGATCTAGCCGAGGTCAGGCCCGCCGAGACACTCGACTCGATCATCGAGCGCCGTGAGGCTTTTCTTGCCGCGTATCAGAGCGCCGCCTATGCACGCCGGTACCGGGCACTGGTCGATGCTGCGCGGCAGGTTGAAAACGGGCTCATGGCCGGCGAGGAGTTTGCAACCGCCGTTGCCCAAAACGCTTTCAGGCTGATGGCCTACAAGGACGAATACGAGGTGGCGCGCCTGCACCGAGACCGGAGCTTCAAGGCTGCGATCGAAGCGCAGTTCGAAGGCGACTTCAGCATCAAGCATCATCTGGCGCCACCAATCCTGTCACGGCGGATCGACAAACGCACCGGAAATCCGGCGAAGATCGCCATCCCGCGGAAAATGATCGGCCCGGCCTTTGCGCTTCTGGAAAAGCTGCGCTTCCTCCGCGGCACGGCGCTGGATCCCTTCGGCTATACCGAAGAGCGCCGGATGGAGCGGCGACTGATCACTGACTATCAGGCGATGATCGAGGATCTCACGAGACAGCTTTCCGTCGAAACGCACGGCCATGCCGTCGCACTTGCCCGGCTGCCGGAAGAGATCAAGGGATTCGGCCCCGTTAAGATGGCGTCGATCGGGCGTTTTGAAAAGAAAATGGCGGCCTTGCTTGCAACGCCGGCCAATGACGAGAAACGAACAGGGATGCCGGATCAGGACACGGCTAAGAGGAAAAGCATATGAGCACTTCCGATACCTTCGAGACGATCCTTTACGAGAAGGACGGCCACGATAAATTCGCGACGATCACCATCAATCGTCCTGAAAAGCTCAATGCGATGAACAAGACGACGGTGCGCGAAATCGACCGCGCCGTCGCCATGGCTGTCGCCGACAAGGAGGTCAACGCGCTCATCATCACGGGGGCGGGTCGCGCATTCTCGTCCGGCTATGATCTTCAAGGCGCCGATTACGATGTCGATATCGAGGACTGGCATGCGGACATGTCGGAGAACGCCCAGGCGCTCCTCAACATCTGGAAGGCACCGGTCCCGGTCATCGCGTCCGTGAACGGTTATGCGCTTGCGGGTGCGCTTGAGCTGATGATGGCCTGCGATCTGGCCATCGCCAGCGATAATGCGAAGTTCGGCGAGCCGGAGGTGCGGCACAATTCCGGCCCGCCGGCCCTGTTCATGCCCTGGCTGCTGGCCACCCGTGACGTGCGTTGGCTGATGTATACAGGCGATTTGGTCGATGCCGAGGAGGCCTTGCGCATGCACCTCATCAACAAGATCGTGCCCGCCGATCAATTGAGGGAAAAGACCGAGAACCTGGCCCGCAAGCTGGCTCGTATGCCTGTGCCCGCCATCAAGTTCGCCAAGTCCTCCATCAACAACCAGCAGATGGCCGCTGGCCTGATGACATCCTTCGATTTCAACGTCCACGCTATCGCCGCCCTGCATGTTAGTCGCGATGGGCAGGAGTGGATGCGCAATCTGCAGAAGATGTCGCTGAAGGAATATCTCGAGTTCCGCGATGCCCCGTTCAAGGGGCTCGACTGACCCCGTTTTACGATATCGCCCGGCGGCACCCATCCAGTGCTACCGCCACCGCCGATCAAGGAAGGAGGCTCCAGGATGCAGACGATCATAGCGCCGGATGAGGTGCAGGACGCAATCCCCGTCATCGATATTGCACCATTCATCGCAGGCGCGGAAGCCGGCCGGAAGGTCGTCGCTGCCATCGAGGATGCCTGCCGTCGAACCGGCTTCTTTCTCGTTACGGGGCACGGCGTCAGGGCTGACGTGACAACCCGTCTTTATAACCTCGCTCGCGATTTCTTCGATGAGCCGCCGGAGTGGAAGATCGGGCAGGGAAGGGGAACATCGATAGAGGGTGGAGTTGCCTTCTCGCCGATCGCCGACGAGGCGCTTGCGGCGACGCTCGGCATCAAGACGCCGGGCGATTACAAGGAAAGTCTGAACTTTGGCCCGCGCCTGCCTGGCGATCTATGGCCAACAAGGCCGGAAGGGCTGGAACAGGCCTTCGCCGACTATTTCACAGAGATGGAAAAGCTTGCGGGCCATTTGCGCCGGGCATTCTGCGAGGCGATAGGCCTCGCCCCGGATTATTTCGAGCCGGCGTTTGAAAACCACCTCTCGGCGCTACGGGTGATCAATTATCCTGAGCAGAAGGAGAGTCCGCTTCCGGGGCAGCTCCGTGCCGGCGTTCACACCGATTACGGCTTCATGACCATCCTGCGTTCGGAAGCCTCTCCGGGCGGACTGCAGGTGAAAAACCGGGAGGGTGACTGGCTGGATGCACCGAATGTCGAAGGCGCCTATGTCATCAATATCGGCGATGCCTTCATGCGCTGGTCCAACGATGAATGGCTGTCCACGCCGCATAGGGTCGCCAATCCGCCCAGTGCTTTCAAGGGAACGACGCGTCGCCAGTCCATCCCGTTCTTCCTCAATCCGTCCAGGGACACCGTGATTGAATGCCTCCCGCCTTTTGCAGCAAAGGGCGCCGCCAAATACGAGCCGATCACCTACGGCGACTACATTTCACTGAAGACCAGCCAGGCCTTCAGCAAGATCTGATGGCAAGAAGCGGAATGCCGCCTGCCCCGCAATGCATGACCAAGTCAGAACCAGTTTGAGGGAACGTCGATGATGAACATGAACAGGCGGCAGGTTCTTGCCGGAATGGGTGGAGTGACAGCGGCGGCCATGGTTGGCCTGCCGGCATGGGCGCAATCCAAGACACTTGTCGTGCCGACGCTCGGCGGCGCATGGGAGCAGTTTTGGCGCCAGACGCTGGCACCGGCCTTCACTCAAAAAAGCGGCGCGCAGGTGACGCTGGATGCGGGCAACGGGCGTGTCTGGAGCGCCAACCTGCGGGCGGCAGGGCCGCAGAAGCCGCCATATTCGATCCTGATGACCAATGAGGCATTCGCATCGAGCCTGCGCAAGGAAGGCTTCTTCGAAAAGCTCGATCTGGCGAAGTTGCCAAACTATGCCGACCTCTATCCGCTTGCCAAGAAGACCGAGGGCTGGGGTGCCGTGGCCATGGTATCGCCGATCGGCCTCGCCTATCGCACGGACATGGTCCAGACGCCACCGAAAGCCTGGAAGGACCTCTGGGACAACCCGGAGTTCAAGGGGCGCATCGGACTCTACAATTTTGCCAATACGGCCGGCAAGATGGAACTGATGCTTGCTTCCAAGATCTTCGGCAAGGATCAATATGATGCAGATGCCGGCTTCAAGGCGCTGGAAAAGCTTGGCCCGGTCATCCAGGCCGATTTCAACCTTTCCACCGGCATCGCGTCCGGAGAATTCGTCGTCGCTCCCTTCGATTTCGGCGAAGTGGCGCGTCTGCGCGGCCAGGGTCTTCCAATTGACGTCATCGTGCCGGAAGAGGGGCTTTTGATGTTCGATCAGACCCTCAACATTCTCGCAAACGGTCCCGAGAAGGATCTGGCCTACCAGTACGCCAACTTCCTTCTGTCACCTGACGGCCAGCTGCCGCTGATGAAGCAGTTCTTCGTCTCGCCAACCAATGCGAAGGTTGTCGTCCCTGACGATCTGAAAAAGGACGTGCCGATTTCCGGTGAAGTGATGGACAAGATTCTCACCTGGGACTGGGACTTCATGAACGAGAAGCAGGCAGGCTTTGCCGAGACCTGGGCCAAGATCATGAAATGATTTTTGTCTTCTTCATCAGGCCACAAAGGATCGCCTTGTTGGGGCGGTCCAGCATTCTTCCCTGACGCAGCGAGATTTGCGGTACGCCGCACAGACAATCTGGAAGATCGATCATGACCGAGGTGAGCATCGAAGGGCTGACCAAGCATTACGGAGCCTCGCGCGCCGTCAACGGCATTTCCGTCAAGATAGGGCAGGGGGAATTCATCTCGCTGCTCGGGCCTTCGGGATGCGGCAAGACGACGACGCTGAAGATGATTGCCGGTTTCGAGGATGTCACGTCCGGCGCCATTCGCTTCGATGGGCGGGATGTCTCGCATGTGCCGGCGGAAAAACGCGATATCGGCATGGTGTTCCAGAACTATGCGCTCTTCCCGCATATGACCGTGGCGCAAAACCTCGCCTTCGGGCTGGAAATGCGCAGGATTTCGCGGCAAGAAATCGCGATCCGCACGGCCAGGGTTCTGGATATGGTGCAGCTGTCCGGATATGCCAACCGCTATCCGCGCCAATTGTCCGGCGGACAGCAGCAGCGCGTGGCGCTTGCCCGCGCGCTGGTCATCGAACCACGTATCCTGTTGCTTGATGAGCCGCTTGCCAATCTCGATGCCAAGCTTCGCGACGAAATGCGGGTCTTCATACGCGACCTGCAGAAGCGCGTGGGCATCACCACCGTCTATGTAACCCATGATCAGGCCGAAGCAATGACGATGTCGGACAGGATCGTCGTGATGTTCGGCGGGCAGATTGCGCAGTATGGCGCCCCGTCTGATGTTTATGATCGACCGGCAAGCCTGGAAGTCGCGCAGTTCGTCGGCCAGGTGAATACGCTACCCGGCCGCCTGAAGGGCAGGACCGATGACGGTACGTCGGTCGTCGAAACCGCGCTTGGAATGGCGAATGTCAAGGGTACCCTGCCGTTAAACGACGGCTCCATCCCCGTATTGCTGCGGCCGGAGGCCATCGAACTTGCGGCCGCGGGGGGCCATGGCTCGGGCATCATCGCAACGGTTTCGCAGAGCTATTATTCTGGCAGTCTGATCGACTATCGGCTGGTGCTCGAAGGCGGCGAAACGTTGAGCGTCCAGACCTTCCCGCGAAGCCGCTTCCAGCCGGGTGATCGCGTGACGGTGAAGGTTGACAGTGAGCGTTTCTGGGTGCCGGGAACGATCGCATGATACGCCGTACCAGATCCGCCTATCCGCTTCTCCTGATCGCGCCCTCGGCATTGCTCCTCGGGCTGTTTCTCGTTCTGCCTTATCTCAATATTGTGGTGATGAGCCTGCGCAACCCGGCCAACGGCTCGCCCTATGCGCCTGGATTCACGATCGGCAATTACCTGAGGCTGGCGACCGATACGTTCTACATGCGGCAGGTGGCGAACACGCTCTTGATCGGTCTGGTCACGACCCTTGCTTGCCTCATTCTCGGTTTTCCGGTTGCCTGGCAGCTGTCGCGCGAGAAGATGCGGTTTCGCGGCCTTGCCTATGGGCTCGTGCTGTCGCCGCTTCTCGTCGGCATTGTTATCCGCAGTTACGGGTGGACGATCCTTCTTGGGAATAACGGCATCATCAACAAGACGCTGATGAATTTGGGCCTGATCGAGCGTCCGGTCGGGCTGATGTACAACGCACTCGGCATCGTCATTGCGCTCGTCCACGTCTTCCTGCCCTTCATGATCCTGCCGTTGATGAGCGCGCTGCAGGGGATCGACCCGTCGTTGAAGTCGGCCGCACGGTCGCTTGGCGCCGGAAAGCTGACGGTCTTCAGGCGCGTAATCCTGCCGCTGGCCATGCCGGGTATCCAGGCGGGCTGCATTCTGGTGTTCGTGCTTTCACTGAGCGCCTATGTGACTCCCGCCCTGATCGGCGGCCTGAGGGTGAAGACAATGGCAGTCAGCGTCGTCGACGCGCTGATCGACACGTTCCAGTGGCCGTTCGGCTCCGCCATGGCGCTGACGCTTTCCCTTGCCGGAGCGGTGATCGTCGTGATCTTCGCGCGGCTTACCCGCATGAAATGGAAGATGAGTTGATGTCCAAACATATGTTGAATGGCTATTGCCTCATCATCTACGGCTTTCTACTGCTGCCCATTCTCGTGGTCGTCGGTGCCTCCTTCAACGCGGGGGCATTTCTGACCTTTCCGCCGCAGGGTCTCTCATTTCGGTGGTATGTCGTCTTCTTCCACAACGATGTCTTCTGGCGTGCCATCCGAACCTCGCTTTGGATCGCGGCCGTGTCGACCCTGATTTCAGGTGTCATCGGCACGATGGCTGCAATGTTCTACGTGCAGCATGCCGGGCGATGGAAGGAGAGTGTCCGGCTTGCGATGCTGTTGCCACTGCTCTTGCCGGAGGTTCTGACGGCGATCTCGCTTCTGTTCTTTGTCTACGCGATCGGCATCGGCACGACGACAATGGCCGGCATGCTGATCGGGCATGTGCTCATGACGCTACCCTTCGTCTTCATCAACGTGTCTGCGGCGATGGAAGCCTATGAACCGTCGTGGAGCCTTGCCGCCCGCAGCCTCGGTGCCGGGCCATTCACGCGCTTCAGACGCATCATGCTGCCGTTGATCAAGCCCGGCGTCATCGGCGGCTGCCTGTTCGCGTTCATCATCTCGTTTGACCTCTTCACTATATCGTTCATGTTGAAGAATGTCGGAACGGCCACGCTTCCGATCCAGATCTACGATTATCTCAGAACAAACTTTACCCCGGAGGCGGCGGCAGTATCGACGTTGTCTATCGCTATGACGGTGGTCGTGGTCGTCGTCTCTGAAAAGCTTTTTGGTTTGCGGATACACCGTTTTTAGATGGCTTTCGATCCTACGAACATCACTGTCGCAGAACCTAGGTTATGTGGAATGAGAGTGCCCGCGATGGTCGTCCGGCATTAGTGATCGCGCCGGCCGTGACGAAGCACCATAATCCGAAGTTATGTGCCGAGGTCAGAATTGTCAGTCATTAGAATTTTGAACAAGGTGTAGTCGGTTCAGATCCCATCAAGAGCGCAATTCACTCCTCGCAGGATCTCGGCGTTGTCCGCGCGGTGCGCGCGCTGGCAGTTTGTTCGGCGCTTTGAACAGCGTGGCTAGTTTGCCCGCAATGGGGGTTCCGATGCCGCTGCACGGGTCAGGGCCGATGCGAGCGCGAAAATAACCGTTGTCGCCTTGAGTGATGTCGTTGAAGGTGTGTTCGTTGATCTTGAGGCTTTTCTCAAAAAATCGCGGGCGGGACCCCGGATTGACGGAGAAGCAGCATGATTGGCGCCAGCAATGGCCTAGACCTCGGAACCGCTTCTTCTCGATCAGCTGCGAACTCAGGAATGCGCGCGGCTGCATTCATCAGCAGGACCGGAAGGCAGAACGAGGACCGCTCCGGTTCGTCGGTAAACGGCAAGGGAAAGCTCACGTAGACGGTCAACCGCGGGGCCGAGGTTGCTCAGCCCTCCTCGCGCGAGCTCTGTCTTATCGACAATTCGGGTTAATCAAACAGGTTTGCCCACGTCTTTGCTCGGCCAGAAGCCACGCCGGCAGCGCTTACTGCTCGATAAACACCGTATGCAAGAATCCATAGGGAAACTACAAAGGTAAAAAAGCGTTGTCTTGCTGTGAACCTACCAGAAGGAGATACCAATGGCGGATAACAGCACCATGACGATAAGCGCCACGTTCCAAACACGGCAGGCCGCAGATCTTGCCATCGAACATCTGGTTCAGCAGCATGGAATTTCGAGGCCGGACATTTTCGTTCAATCCTCGAGCAGCCAAAACACCTCGGGTTCATCACCCTCGGGAGGAGATGCCTCGCACGACGACGGCGTTCGCCGTGACGCACGACTCGCAGGCGAGATCGAGGTCTCGGCGGATATTACGTCGAGCAAAGCTGTCACCGTCAGGCGCAGTCTCGCGGATGCCGGTGCGCTGCGTGTATGGAGCCGCTGAGCATGACCAACATTCTTTCGAAATACCGCGCCAAGCGCGACTTCAAGAAGACCAGCGAACCGAGTGGGAAAACGCGTGTTAAACCGTCGAATCGCCGGCGGTTCGTTATCCAAAAACATGATGCCACGCGACTTCATTATGATCTGAGGTTGGAACTCGATGGTGTCTTCAAATCCTGGGCGGTGACAAAAGGACCGTCACGCTCGGAGAAGATGCCTAGTAGTGCCGTGTTCTGAAATCTATTTCGACACGCAGAGCTATACGGGTAGTGGTGTCAGTAGCCAGCCTCTTTCTGATGTCGGAAAGCGAGGACAAACACGATATCGCCATCAGGCTCATGTCGGTAAAGCGCGACGTAGCCGGAGTCCCCAAAGGGAATCACCAGTTCACGTAATTGCGCGTCGTCCGGAAGCGGGCGGCCAATAAGAGGCGTTGATTCCAGTAACAGGAACTGGCGTTCGATAGCCCGGCCCGCCCGACTTGCGGCAGTCGGCGCCTTAGCCGCCAGAAATCGCCTGCAGCGCTCCAAACCCTGTGCCGCACCTTCGGTAACGATCACTCGTGGCACTCAGGTACCGTCTCTTCCGCATCGGTGCCCCAGGTGTCCAGCCAAGTGCGTACCTCCTGTCCGGTAAGATGTCGGCCGGTCTCCTGATAGGCCGCCCAGGATGCCAAAGCCTCCTGTTTGAAGTTTTCGCGCGCTTCCTCACGTTCGACATACTGCTGAATGGCTTCGAGCATGATCCAGTGTGCCGAGCGCCGTCTTTGGCTGGCGAGGTTCTGAACTCGGTTCTTTAGCTCGTCATCAATCTTGAGAGAAGTAGCCATGGCAGCCTCGTATTACCAGGTATTACCTAGCGATAAGATAGGCATTGTTTTGCTGTTTGTCCATGATCTTACTTTATGACGAACGCCACCCCCAATTTGATCGTGTTTGCTTCTGGCGGCATCGTGGCCGGCGGACTGTGAAGTGATGCATTCCATCACAATGACATGGCCAGAGTATGATTTTTGATCGCTCTTTAAGCAAGCGCCACCTCACTTAAATAAGTGCCAGACTAAGGTAAGCGGCCTTAAATAAGCGAGTTTTGGAGAAAGCACTCTGCA
>NZ_JBXSOR010000024.1:0-63566 GCF_057784455.1 Martinezella sp. CNPSo 3890
CTGACATTTTTGTAAGTGATTGAATTAAAAAGCGGATTTGTGGGGCGCGACGGAAAACAGGTGGTTTTTACCTCAAAAGCTGCAAAAATCTTGTCCGGAAGGTCAAATTTTGCTCTGGCGTCAGAATCTGAAGACGTTCTCCCTATTATGCGCCCTACGCATCCATTAAAGCCCTTCCTTTCAAGCAACCGAACGACCGATCGGGTTTCCGGGGCAAATCCCTCGACCGCAAGCCTCAGAAAAACCAAGATTTTCCCTAAGGTTTCTGCTATGGTTGAGGCTAGATATAAAGGGGAAGGGAGGAAACAATGCATACTACAAGACCGGAAAGCATTATCGAAGTCAGCTTCGACAGCGCCAATGGCCGCCGTGCGCTCGGTATTATGAGCATGCGCCAGGCATTGGATCTGCCCGACCTGCCGAGCTTCACCTACACGCATCCTGATCCGCAGAAGGCGGCGGCTGGCATTGTCTTGAGCCGGCAAGAGCTGCAGAGCTTCCTGACCTGCCATTGAGCAGGCCGCCTTGCACAACGCGTCGATCGTGCCCGGGCGCGATCGACACTTAAGCGACGCCTGTCTTCAGGCCGCTCTTCTTTCAATTACCGCCAGCGGCAGCAGGACGACGGCATTCAGGCCGCCTCCTTCGCGGTCTTCCAGACAGAGTGTGCCGCCATGCGCATCGAGAATCTGGCGGACGATCGCCAAGCCGAGCCCGCTGCCACCGAGATCGCGATTGCGCGATTCTTCCAGCCGCACGAAGGGTTCGAGGACCTCTTTGCGTCGCTCTTCCGGGATGCCCGGTCCGCGATCGCCGATAACGATGGCGGCGTGATCGCCACGACGCTCGGCGACAATATCGGCCCGGCCACCATAGCGCAGCGCATTGTCGATAAGATTGTCGAGTACCCGTACCAGAGCGGTCTCGGTCATCGTCACGCCGATCGGCTGCCCGATCGGCGCAAAACCCACGAGGCCCTGCCCGTCCTGCCGCTCCGCAAGGTGACCTCGAATGGCCGCATCGAGATCGACGATGGTCTTGCCGTCCGAAACGGCGGTGCTGCGGGCAAAGCCGAGCGCATCCTCCACCAGCCGCTGCATGGCCTCGACGTCCGCGATCGCCCGCTCTCGATGCGGCGTATCGGGCATCATTTCCATGCGCAAGCGGAAGCGGGTGAGATAGGTCCTCAGATCATGCGAGATCGCTCCGAGGATCAGGGTACGATTACTGACCAGGGCGGCGATGCGCAGCTGCATGGCGTTGATCGCCTTGATCAGCATGCGCAGCTCGCAGGCGCCTCTTTCGGGAATATGAACCGGCTGCAATCCGTTACCTATCGAGTTGACGGTTCGCGACAGGCGCGTCAAGGGCCGGGTTTCGCGCGCCACCGCGGCAATGGCGATGACTGCGACCAGCATGCCGAGAATGCCCGAGATAAGGCCGATGGGAATTCCGCGCAATCGGACGGTCGGGGTCTCGGGAAGATTGAAGACCGCAATCTTGCCGCCGACGACGCCGATCGACACTTCCATGATCCGGTCCGGCGCACCGACCGAGAACCAGCCCTGCGGTCTTTCCGACAGCGAGCGCATGTTGAAGTAGCGGTTGCCGAAGGCGATGTTGGCGAATTCACGCGCCAGCTTGCCGGTGAGCGTCAGATCCGAAGTCTCGCTCTTCTCACCGACTGCCGGCGCATCGGCAAGCCGTATCGCCAAACCATTGGCATGCAGCGCCCGCACGGCGATCGGCTGCGCCTCAGGCGGAACAGCATCGAGAAGACGGACCGCCGTCTTGACCTGCATGGCCGGCGACAGCTCCGGATTGAACGGCGTATCCGGCTTGAGCTGCGCGGCAACGAAAGCCGCAAGCTGGATAATGAACAATGCCACGGCGACGATCATGATGATGCGGGCGACGAGACCGAGTTTCAGCATGGCTCAGACATCTTTCACGTCCATTGTGAGGAGATAGCCGGCATTGCGCACGGTGGTGATGATATGGGCGCCATCGGGCAGGCAATGGCCGAGCTTGGTGCGCAAGCGGGAGACCGTGACGTCGATGGTGCGATCGAAAGGATCGGCGCCGCGGCCGCGCGTCCAGTCGAGCAATTGCTCACGCGATAGCACACGGCGCGGCCTTTCGAGGAAGCAAACGAGCAGATCGAATTCGGCCGTCGTCAAATGCACGACGCGCTCACCGTCCATCTCGATCACCCGGCCATCAAGGTCTACCGTCAACCCCGCAAAGCTCTTTCTCCTCGATGGACGGCTGATATCTTCCGGCCGCTCCGGGCCGGAACGGCGGAGGATCGCGCGGATGCGCGCCAGGAGCTCGCGCGGATTGAAAGGCTTGCCGAGATAATCGTCGGCCCCCATTTCGAGGCCGAGGATGCGGTCTATGTCTTCCGTTTTCGCCGTCAGCATGAGGATCGGTACCTTGCTGCGGGCGCGGATACGACGGCATGCTGACAGGCCGTCTTCGCCGGGCAGCATCAGATCGAGGATAATCAGATCAGGAAAGCCCTTGGACAAAAGGCGATCCATGGCAGCGGCGCTGTCGGCCGCCTGCACGGAAAAACCCTCACGGCTCAGGAACTCTTCCAGGAGCGCCCTAATCTCGCGGTCGTCCTCGACCAGAAGCAGCGATGCGGAAACCATGGCTCTTCCATGGGGGGCGAGAGGCGGTCTTGGCAACAGGGAAACGGCCGGCGTTACAAACTGTAACAAATTTCCCTTCTTTTGAAAAATCCCAGCAAAAGAAGCAGTGCAGTTTCTCTGCAACCGCGATCCCTCCGGAGCGAATGGCGGCAGCCACGTTGCCGTCTACCCGACCCCATCGCCCGCTCCGGTCCGCGACAGGGCTCGCATCCATGAAATGCGAGCCCTGTCTGCCTTTTAGACTGGCCTTTCCGATCCTGCCTCGACAATGCGATTTGCGTCCGGTTCTCTGCCATGCGAAAGGATTGTGCTCCACCGGCTGCCATGCCGGGCCACGGCAACAAGCACATGAGGCAAGACGGGTGAGCCAACGGCAATCACCGCAGAGATCCGGCAGGGCGGCGAAGGGCAGGCCGGAGCCAGAGGGCAAGCGCGTGACCTTGCCGCGGGCGCTTTCCAAACTCGGCTATTGCTCCCGCACCCAGGCAGAGGCGCTGATCGCGGCCGGCCGCGTGAGCGTGGACGGGCGCAAAGTGTCAGATCCTGCCATCTGGGTCGATCTCGAACATTCGAAATTCGCGGTCGACGGCACGGAAATCGCTGCGGAGAAAAAACTCTATTTCATGCTGAACAAGCCGCGCGGGCTGGTGACCACCCGCGATGACCCTGAAGGGCGACCGACGGTTTATGACTGCCTGAAGGAGATCGATGCCCGCCACCTCGCTCCGGTCGGGCGACTGGACAAGGCGAGCGAGGGGTTGCTGCTCTTTACCAATGATACGGTGCTGGCGCAGGCCCTGCTCGATCCGGTCAGCCATGTCGGCAAGACCTATCATGTGCAGGTCGACCGGATCATGGATCACGAGCAGCTTTCGCGCATGGAACGCGGCATCATCGATGATGGCGAACTGCTGACCGCCAGTTCCGCCCGCCTCCTGCGCAGCGGCGATCGCAATGGCTGGATCGAGGTGGAGCTGAAGGAGGGTCGCAACCGTCAGATACGGCGCATGCTCGAGGCGCTCGGCATCGAATGCCTGCGGCTGGTGCGTGTCGCCTTCGGCGATATCGCGCTCGGCGATTTGCCGAAGGGGGCCGTGCGAGCCCTGACCGAGGCAGAGATCCTCGGGTTGCACCGGCGCGCAGGAATGAAGATCAACAGATAGAGGCAGGCTGCCATGCAACCCCATGACTTCTGGCAGGAGCTGCATGCGCCTGACACGTTCGATCCCATGGCGGAGCGCGCGGATTTTCATGTCGCCGAATTGCCGGACGGGCGTCAGCTGCGCCTGCCGATCCGGGTGCTTGCCGATGGCGAACATGCGCTGGCATCGCTGATCGTCAATCAGGCAAGCTTCACCGTGCTGGAGGCTCTGGCGGAGGCGCTTGCGGAGCGGATCGCAGCTTATGATATCGATGTCGTCGCCGGCTTGCCGACCCTCGGCCTGACGCTGGCTGCAGCAGTTGCCCGCGCACTCGGCCATGCGCGTTACGTGCCGCTCGGGACATCGCGCAAGTTCTGGTATCGCGACGAACTGTCGGTCGCGCTTTCCTCCATCACCACGCCGAACCAGGAAAAGCGTCTTTATATAGATCCGCGCATGTTGCCATTGCTGCAAGGCAAGCGCGTAGCGCTCATTGACGACGTCATCTCCAGCGGCACGTCGATCGTTTCCGGACTTGCTCTCCTGGCGTCCTGCAATATCGAGCCTGTCGTGATCGGCGCGGCCATGCTGCAATCCGATCGCTGGCGGGATCGTGTCGATCTGAACGGGAAGCGATGGAGCGAGAGGATCGTCGGCGTGTTTTCGACACCGATCCTCGAGCAGGGTGAAAATGGTTGCTGGCGCCGGCCGGGCTGACACTTTTCGCGCCCGCGACCTGACGAATGGAGCCACTTCAATATTATTATATGTGAAAACCGTTCCGATTCCGGCTGCAATGCGCTAAGGGTCCGCTCAAGAAGCATCCGCCGTGCGGATGCACGAGCCTGTTGGTGGACGCGTTGCGAATTCTCTCCGAAGCCCATTTCCCCAAATTGCCCAACTACTATCGCGGCAAGGTGCGCGAGAATTACGATCTGCCCGATGGCAGCCGCATTATCATCAGTACCGATCGGTTGAGTGCCTTCGACCGCATCCTTACCTGCATCCCCTACAAGGGTCAGGTGCTGACGCAGACGGCGCGCTACTGGTTCGAACAGACACGCGATATCTGCCCGAACCATGTCATCGACTATCCGGACCCGAACGTCGTCGTCGGAAAGCGGCTGAATATCCTGCCCGTCGAGGTCGTCGTTCGCGGCTATCTCGCCGGCACCACGGGCACCTCGATTCTGACGCTCTATAAAAAGGGTCAGCGCGAGATGTATGGCATCACGCTCCCGGATGGCATGCGCGACAACCAGATCCTGCCCGAGCCGATCATCACGCCAACGAGCAAGGAATTCGACGGCGGCCACGATGAGCCCCTGACGCCGACCCAGATTGTCGAGCACGGGCTTCTGACAAAAGAGCAATGGCAGACGCTGACACATTATGCTTTTGCCCTGTTCGCACGCGGGCAGGACATCGCCCGCAAGCGCGGGCTGATCCTCGTCGATACCAAATATGAATTCGGAACCGACGAAAACGGCACCATCATCCTTGCCGACGAGATCCATACGCCCGACAGCAGCCGCTACTGGCTGGCCGACAGCTATGAGGACAGATTCGAAAAGGGAGCACGCCCGGAAAGCTTCGACAAGGATTTCGTCCGCGCCTGGGTCACCGAGCGCTGCGATCCTTACAAGGACGAGATTCCGGAGATTCCAAACGACCTCATCGAACAGACGTCCAAAGTCTATATCCGCGCCTATGAAGCAATCACGGGCATGTCTTTCGTGCCTGACGATCGCGGCGCGACACCGCTTGACCGGGTTCGCGCAAGCCTCGCCCGCTACTTCCCGTAAGGACAGTCCGAACGGACTTTTGACTGGAGCGATTCTGCGAAGCAACTCCCTAGAGTTGCGGCATGCACGGATTTTTGTCTACGCCGCAGCCTTGAGTGGTGTGTAAAAGGGTATGTTTTTTGCAACACCTTAGATTTTTTTTAACGGCGCACTGATATTTCGGCCGATCCCACATATGTTCGCAGCCGAGAATTCGTAAAAGCCACTGTGCTATTGCAAAACTCATTGCTAGATTGACGCCGACCGCTTCGGGTCATTGTTTGTGTTGCGTAAGACTGGAGCGCCAGCATATGGGGTCACGTCGATCCCGAAAAAAACTGATCAGTAAATTGAATTGTGGGACAATGTGATGGTTTCCATTCGTACTGCCGCCCCCGCCCTGCTGCTTGTTTTGGCAGGCTGCGTCAGCGGCCCAGACCATAAGCCACCGGAAATGCCTCTCCCGGCCAAATTCTCGGAGGGCGGTACGAAGGCGAACGGCGATATCGCCGGCTCGCAATGGTGGACCGCTTTCGGCGATTCCAAGCTGAATGCCTTCGCCGCACAGGGACTTGCCCAGAACCTTACCATCCAGCAGGCACTGGAACGTATCAACCAGGCAGAAGCTGCCGTTGTCACGGCAGGTGCAGGCGGCCTCCCGAGCCTCACCGTGTCAGGCGACAACACGACCAGCGGCCAGAAGGGTGGCTCGAGAGTATCAAGCTCAGCTGGACGACGGAACACGACGACGGGCACTGCTTCGGCTTCCTGGCTGCTCGACCTCTGGGGTCAGTATCGCCGTGCAACGGAAAGCGCCAACGCCTCGCTCGACGCAGCCTACTCGACCGTCGACGTCCAGCGCCTGGCCTTCCTCTCGGATCTCGCCAACAGCTACGTCAATGCCCGCTATTACCAGGCCCTGATTTCGATCGCTCAGGAAAACCTGAAGTCGCGGCGCGACACGCTTTCGCTGACCAAGTTCCAGCTCGAAGCCGGTGCGGCATCACGTCTCGACGTGGTTCAGGCGGAAGGCCTCGTCAACCAGACGCTGGCCCTGGTGCCTGGTTATGAAATCAGCTACCGCCAGCAGGTGCATCATATCGCAACGCTGCTCAACGTTCCCTCATCGACGATCATCGCGCAGATGCAGGGCGGCGGCAGGCAGCCGATCTTCCGCGGCAGCGTCCGCAGCGGTGTTCCGGCAGACCTGATTCGTAACCGTCCGGATATTCGCGTGGCAGAGCGCACCCTCGCAGCTTCGACGGCCCAGATCGGCGTTGCCGAAGCCAAGCTCTTCCCGTCGATCACGCTCAGCGGCTCGATCTCGCCAACGTATATCCATACCTCGTCGGCGAGCGGCGGCCTGACCACCTGGTCCTTTGGCCCGGCGCTGAACCTGCCGATCTTCGACGGCGGCGCTCTGCGCGCTGGCGTCAAGAGTGCGGAATCGACGAGCCGCGAAAACTATCTCGCCTGGCAGTCGACGGTACGCTCGGCAATCGAAGACGTTGAAAACTACCTGTCTGCCGTTGCCCGCGACGCACAGACGGTCGCTGCGCTGCAGGCTCAGGTCAAGTCCTACCAGGAAGCCCTGCAGCTCTCGACGGCAAGCTACAAGGACGGCGCATCCTCGCTGCTCGACGTTCTCGATGCCCAGCGCAACGTGACCGCTGCCCAGCAGAGCCTGGCACAGGCCGTGCAGCAGAGTGCACTCGATTATATCGGGTTGAACGTCAACATCGGCGCCGGCTATGTACCAGCCAGCAAGGCAACCATTGCCCAGGCTCCTGCCAAGGCCAAGGTCGTCAAGATTTCGGCCAAGAAGGCGAACTGACGATATCGCCTGCCTAGCAGGCGCATCGCTTAAAGTGAAAAGCCGCCGCAGGCATCTGCGGCGGCTTTTCTTTTGCTGCGCGAGAGATGCCGAAAATGAAAATGGCGCGCTCCGCTTTCGTCGGACGCACGCCATCGCCAAAAAACAAAAAGGCCGGAATGATCCGGCCTTTCGCCATCCGCCTTCGCATCAGTGCCAGTACATCCGTGGTCAAAGGCAAGGGCGGAACTGCAGCCAGATTGATCATGAAAGGTCAACGAAGAGTTAACGCTGCTTCCATGATATCGACGGACCAAACGGCTCGCTTTCCAGCGCGCCAGCGCCCGTCGGCTGCATGACTGGATCGTATATCGGCGTCCAAGGTGTCAATTTCAAGGCCGCTTCTAAGTTTCTTCGAAAAAACTCTTGAGGCAGCCGACGCTGCCACGTCGGTAACGCCGAGGAAGGCAAGTGAGCCTTGTCAAAAAGACTCGCAGCTTTTCAGTTTCGAACTGATGCCGTTCAAGCTGCATTCATGCAATTACTTCTACAACACATGTAAAGATTGAAGAGGCACCATGGAATCCTATCAGATTCCGTGCTGCGCCAGGCCTTTATCTTGCCGAAATTGGAAAGTCTTACCGAAGAGCGCCGGGGTAGGCGCACGACAGCGGAACAGGCACCAGCCGGCGATTTCGCGGCATGGGTGCGCAAAGGGAGAGTAATCTATGAGGTTCAAGATTCTTGCGGCGGGCATTCTGGCGGCGCTCGTGGCGCTGCCAGCCATCGCGGAAGCGGCAGAAGGCTTTGCCACCGCGAACGTCAACATGCGGTCCGGTCCGAGTACCGCCTATCCGGCAGTGACGATGATCCCCGTCGGTGTACCGCTTCAGATCAACGGCTGCCTAAACGATACGCCATGGTGCGATGTTTCCTTCTATGGCGGCCGCGGGTGGGTTGCGGGTCGTTATATCCAAGCAACCTATCAGTCACGCCGCATCTATGTCGGTCCGCAATATTACCGCCCGCTTGGCATCCCGACGGTGGTCTTCAACTTCGACGACTACTGGGGTCGCTATTATCGCGGTCGCGACTTCTATCGTGACCGCGACCGCTGGCGGCGCGGCCCGGGCTGGGTCGATCGCCGCCCCGACAGCGGCTGGGACCGCAATCCTCCAGGCGGGGATAACGGGCCGGACCGCAATTGGGACCGTCGCCCGGATCGCAATCGCGATTGGGATCGCGGATCAGACTGGAATGACAGACCGGACCGCAACTGGGATCGCCGGCCCGACCGTGATCGCGACTGGGACAGGCAACGCGACGGCAATCGCGACTGGGGCAGACAGCGTCCGGACAACAACCAGGATTGGGGTAACCGGCCGGATCGCCAGCGCGACAACAATCGCCCGGACAATAATCGTCCAGACAACCGCCCGCGTCCGGAACCGCAGCAGGCTCAACCGCAACCACAACCACAGCCGCAGCAGCCGCCGCCTCAGGCAAACTCGCGACCGAATGCAGGCGAGCCGGGGCCTTATAGCCCTGACCACAGGGATCCATGCCCCGCGTCGGAGCCCAATTGCCGAATGTCCGTGAGAGGCTCGAACCGCTGACGGCCAGCCCTGCGACCGCCTGAAAAACCAAAAGGCCGGCGACTTCGAAAGTCGCCGGCCTTTTCATGAGATTGCATCGCCTCCAAGGAGAACGCGCTCACCATCATGCGGGAGCTGCATTCAAGAGATGCTTTCGTAGAGGAAACGCGCTCAAAACTCTCGACTTCTGCCGCGCTTCCGCCGGTTCGCAAGATTTGGGCGGTTGATCCGCGGTGGTTGCGGCATGCTTCAATGCATCTTGAGATGCGCTTCCCGCGTCGCCGAGATGAACATTTCCCGTGCCTCTTCGGCGGACTTGCGGCCGTCGATGGCAGCCCGGCAAAGGCTTCTTGCCGCCACGTAGAGCGGACCGCGCCGGTCAGGCCAGAGATTGGCCATGCAATTGAGGGCCTCGGACGGGCCTGTCACGACCTGGAACGTACCCTGAGCAAAACCGATCTCGATTGGATTGCTCCATTTGATGTGTCGCATGAACACTCCTCCTCACGCGCTCAATTGCTTGGAACCGCCCTGCAAGACGGCCACATGTCAATACTATAACCTTGATCAGCCCATTCGAAAATATCGAAGATTGCGTGCGCCGCGCGAAGTATCGACGCATCCGGATCGCAGCCTCGCTCCGCATGAAGGCAAGCGAGGCGCTGTCCTGAGATTTCAGGAGAACGGACATTGTTGCGGATAACGGAAGCCGCACGGGCGATCTATTTTTCACGTGCGATCCGCCTTGCCTCATCCGGGGAAAAACCGGCGCGGCGTGCAAGCCGTTCGAGGCCGAATATCCGGTCGATCTGGTCGACCAGCCACAATTCGAAACGTTTCCACATCGGCATAGCCTCCAACGCTGCGAATCCCTCGGTCGCAGCAGCCCACGAAACATCGCGCCGGCCTGCCAAATCCTTTCAGCGACCCATCAACGGAATTGGGGCGGCCTTTGCGCGTTTGAGAGCAATTCCTGCTTTGTTGCGAAGTCGCCAAACAGCTTTTTCAGCCGGGCTTCCTCCTCCTTGCAAATCCGATGACGCCGGACGAAATCCTCGACGCTCCAGACCTCGCGCAACTTGCTCTCTTCAACTTCCTCTATCTTCAGCAATGAACTCATGGGTTCGCCCTCTATCGTTTTTGTGAGGGGATAATGCTCAGGATGGCGAAAAGTTCCCTGCACACGCTTGGCAGGCGCCGGGCGAAGGCAGCGGCAAGCGAATCGGAATGTTCTTAATCCCTCCTTAAATCGCCGCATTTACAGTTCAGGCGGGACTTGATGTCTTCACGAGCGGTGCGTGGACGAATAGCGGGTTGCTCCGCCTTGAAAGCCAATGAGGGTTTTCGAGGTCGCGCGCCGACCAGGCGACGGATCAAGCTTAAGGATTTCTACCGCTCCCGTAATCAGCCTGATAGAAGACATGGAATACAAGGGCACCGAGGTACGACCGGCCGGCAATGGCAGATAAGAAGAAATCACGCCAGAGGATAGAACCATCCTTTTCCAGCGGCCGAGAACGCATCGAGGACGGATTCAATGCCGGGGAGCGCATCGTCGGCAACAGGCGCTCGGCCAAGAAATATTCGTCTTCTTCCAAAGCATACTATGAAGAGCCGGAACCCGACGAAGACGAGGATGAAGACGACGAGGATGAACCCGTGGTCGAAAAGCCTCGCCGCACCCGTGCCAGCAACCGCCGCAAACCGGCACGTCGTGCGCGGCCGCGGCGCGGCTTTTTCGGCTTCATCCGTTCGACGATCTACTGGGGCCTCGTGCTTTGCCTCTGGGCCGGCATCGGCCTTGCCGGTCTCGTCGCCTATTATGGCTCGCGCATGCCGAGCGCCAGCACGTGGTCGATCCCAGAGCGGCCACCGAACGTCAAGATCAACGATCTCGACGGCAGCCTGATCGCCAATCGTGGCACGACGGGCGGCGAAGCGGTCGCGCTCGGCGACATGTCCCCCTATATCCCGGAAGCCATCATCGCCATCGAGGATCGGCGCTTCTATTCGCATTTCGGCTTCGACCCGATCGGCCTTGCCCGCGCCGTCGTGACCAATGTGGTAACCGGGCATGCCGTCCAAGGCGGCTCGACGCTGACGCAGCAGCTCGCCAAGAACCTGTTCCTTTCGCCGGACCGCACGCTGGAACGCAAGGTGCAGGAAGTGCTGCTGGCGCTGTGGCTGGAGCACAAGTACACCAAGGATCAGATCCTGACGATGTACCTGAACCGCGTCTATTTCGGCTCCAACGCCTATGGCGTCGAGGCTGCCTCGCGGCGCTACTTCAACAAATCGGCAAAGGACGTCAATCTCGGCGAAGCCGCCATGCTCGCTGGTCTGGTCAAGGCCCCCTCGCGACTGTCGCCGGCCCGCGATCCGGCCGCCGCCGAGGCCCGCGCGCAGCTCGTGCTGCAGGCGATGCACGACCAGGGCTTCATCAGCGAATCCGACATCAAGACGGCGATGGCGCAGCCGCCGACCCGATCGAAGAGCTATTGGAGCGGTGCCGAGAATTACGTCGCCGACATGGTCATGGACCAGTTGCCGAAGCTGATCGGCGGCGACGTCAAGGAAGATCTGATCGTCGACACGACGCTCGACATGTCGCTGGAGGAAAAAGCCGAGAAGGCGCTGAGCGACGTGCTCGAAAAGGAAGGCAAGAAGCTCAACGCCTCGCAGGCCTCACTCGTCTCCGTCGATGCGACGGGTGCGATCCGCGCACTCGTCGGCGGCCGCGACTATGCGCAGAGCCAGTTCAACCGTGCCGTGACGGCTAAGCGCCAGCCCGGCTCCGCCTTCAAGCCCTTCGTCTATACCGCGGCGCTTGAGATGGGCCTGACGCCGAATTCGATCCGCAACGACATGCCGGTCAAGATCGGCAACTGGGCGCCTGAGAATTACGAGCAGCGCTACAGCGGCCCGGTGACGCTGGCAACTGCGGTGGCTAAATCGCTGAATACCGTTGCCGCGCAGCTCGTCGCCGAAGTCGGGCCGGACCAGGTCATCAAGGTTGCCCGCAGGCTCGGCATCGAATCCGACCTGCAGGCCAATGCCTCGATCGCGCTCGGCACCTCGGAAGTATCTCTGCTGGAGCTCACCTCCGCCTATGCCACCTTCATGAACGGCGGCTACAAAGTGGCTCCGCATGTCATCACCAAGGTGACGGCCGCTTCCGGCAAGGTGCTCTACCAGGCCAATACCGACAATCCGGAGCGCGTCCTGAACCCGGATATCGTCACGAACATGAACGCCATGATGGCGGGCGTCATCGCCAATGGCACCGGCAAGGCGGCGCGCATTCCCGGTTGGCAGGCGGCCGGCAAGTCAGGCACGACGCAATCCTTTCGCGACGCGCTCTTCGTCGGCTTCACCAGCCATCTGACCACGGGCGTCTGGTTCGGCAATGACGACGGCAAATCGATGCGCAAGGTGACTGGCGGCGGGCTGCCGGCGAAAGCGTGGAAGGAATTCATGGCCGCCGCCCACAAGGGCATTACGCCGACGCCGATCTTCGGCGGCGGCCAGATCATCGACAACGGCCTGCCAATGGCGCAGACGGCGCCGAACAGCGACCAGCCGACCACCATCGGCAACATCATCTCCGGCGTCGCCGATGGTGGACAGCCGGTGCAGCAGCCGACCTTGCAGCAAAGGCCGTCGCAGCAGCCGATCCAGCCGCAGATCGTCAACCAGACCGCCGCCAACGACGATCCGCAGGATTTGCCGCCTGCAAATCTTGCCGACGATACCAATCCCTACAGCTCCAACCCCTATGATAGCGATATACCGCCTGCCGATGTCGGCGACAGCGGCGCTCCGGTCGCCACCACACGGTCGCACCGCTCGTCGCTGCTCGACGTCATCCTCGGCCGATAAAATTGCAATTTTGCGCCTACAGCGCCGCGCGTCATATATCGCGCGCAAAGGCCGCCGCAGCCCTTCATATCTGCTGCATAATTTTTTCCCTAAATCGATCCCGATTTAAGGAATCATGCAGCAGACGCTTGCATGGCCGCGGCAAGGCTGCTCTGATACGCGGTCGTGTCAAATCCGCTGATCCCCGGCGCATACGGGACCACATGGAATTTGGGCGACAAACCATTTGTTTTGCTGGATTTCAGGCTATTTCCTGCCTTGCAGTCAGTAAAACCGCTACTTATATACGCGGCATCACCGCAGTCATGGCTGCGCAATCCTCAAGACCATCCCGTAAGGGGCTGTCAATGGAATGCCTGACAGGGGTTCCGATAGCTTGCTTCAAGGAGAGAATGACATGGCAAAAGTAATTGGTATCGACCTTGGAACGACAAATTCCTGCGTCGCCGTCATGGACGGTAAGGACGCAAAAGTGATCGAAAATGCCGAAGGCGCCCGGACCACCCCCTCCATGGTTGCCTTCACCGACGACGGTGAACGTCTCGTCGGCCAGCCGGCCAAGCGCCAGGCTGTCACCAACCCCACAAATACCCTCTTCGCTGTCAAGCGCCTCATCGGCCGCCGCTACGAAGATCCGACCGTCGAGAAGGACAAGCACCTTGTTCCCTTCAACATCGTTCGGGGCGACAATGGCGACGCCTGGGTCGAAGCCAACGGCAAGGGCTATTCGCCCGCTCAGATTTCCGCAATGATCCTTCAGAAGATGAAGGAAACCGCCGAATCCTACCTCGGCGAAAAGGTCGACAAGGCCGTTATAACCGTTCCCGCATACTTCAACGACGCTCAGCGCCAGGCAACCAAGGATGCCGGCAAGATCGCCGGTCTTGAAGTTCTGCGTATCATCAACGAGCCGACGGCTGCAGCACTCGCTTATGGCCTCGACAAGAAGGACGGCAAGACCATCGCCGTATACGACCTTGGCGGCGGCACCTTCGATATCTCCATCCTCGAAATCGGCGACGGCGTCTTCGAAGTGAAGTCGACCAACGGCGACACCTTCCTCGGCGGTGAAGACTTCGACATGCGTCTCGTCGAATACCTCGTTGCCGAGTTCAAGAAGGACAACGGCATCGACCTCAAGGGCGACAAGCTCGCTCTGCAGCGTCTGAAGGAAGCTGCCGAAAAGGCCAAGATCGAACTGTCTTCTTCGCAGCAGACCGAAATCAACCTGCCCTTCATCACGGCAGACGCAACCGGCCCGAAGCACCTGACGCTGAAGCTGACCCGCGCCAAGCTGGAAAGCTTAGTCGACGATCTCGTCCAGCGCACCATCGCTCCGTGCAAGGCAGCGCTCAAGGATGCCGGCGTTACCGCTGCCGAAATCGACGAAGTCGTTCTTGTCGGCGGCATGAGCCGCATGCCGAAGGTACAGGAAGTCGTCAAGCAGCTGTTCGGCAAGGAGCCGCACAAGGGCGTCAACCCGGATGAAGTCGTCGCACTCGGCGCCGCCATCCAGGCCGGCGTTCTGCAGGGCGATGTCAAGGACGTTCTGCTCCTCGACGTGACCCCGCTGTCTCTCGGCATCGAAACGCTGGGCGGCGTCTTCACCCGTCTGATCGAACGCAACACGACGATCCCGACGAAGAAGTCGCAGACCTTCTCGACCGCCGACGACAACCAGTCGGCCGTGACCATCCGCGTTTCGCAGGGCGAGCGTGAAATGGCTGCCGACAACAAGCTGCTCGGCCAGTTCGACCTCGTCGGCCTGCCGCCGGCACCGCGTGGTGTTCCGCAGATCGAAGTCACCTTCGATATCGACGCCAACGGCATTGTTCAGGTTTCGGCCAAGGACAAGGGCACCGGCAAGGAACAGCAGATCCGCATCCAGGCTTCCGGCGGTCTCTCCGATGCCGACATCGAGAAGATGGTCAAGGATGCGGAAGCCCATGCCGCTGAAGACAAGAAGCGTCGCGAAGGCGTTGAAGCCAAGAACCAGGCCGAAAGCCTGATCCACTCCAGCGAGAAGTCGCTGAAGGATTACGGCGACAAGGTCAGCGAAGCCGATCGCACCGCGATCTCCGACGCGATCGCAGCGCTGAAGACGGCGACCGAAGCTTCCGAGCCGGATGCCGAAGACATCAAGGCCAAGACCCAGACGCTCATGGAGGTTTCCATGAAGCTCGGCCAGGCGATCTATGAGGCCCAGCAGGCGGAAGCCGGTTCCGGTGATGCCTCGGCAGCAGGCGGCAAGGACGATGTCGTCGATGCCGATTACGAGGAAATCAAGGACGAAGACGACCGCAAGCGGTCTGCATAAGCGCGAACCGAAAGGTTTGAGGAAACTTAGATCCGGCTGCCTTTTGGCAGCCGGAAATCCATTTCCGGGGTTCTAATCCTTAATATGGCAAAAGCGGATTTTTACGAGACGTTGGGCGTCTCCAAGACGGCGGACGAGAAAGAGCTGAAGAGCGCCTTTCGCAAGCTGGCAATGCAATATCATCCGGACAAGAATCCGGGCGACAGCAATGCCGAGCGGAAGTTCAAGGAAATCAACGAAGCCTACGAAACGCTCAAGGACCCGCAGAAGCGCGCAGCCTATGACCGCTATGGCCACGCCGCTTTCGAGCATGGCGGCATGGGCAGCGGTGGCGGCTTCGGAGCCGGTTTCGGCGGCGGCGGTTTCTCCGATATTTTCGAGGACATTTTCGGCGAGATGATGGGTGGCGGCCGCTCGCGCGGGCGTTCTTCCGGCGGCCGCGAGCGCGGCGCCGATCTTCGCTACAATATGGAAATCTCGCTGGAGGAGGCCTTCAGCGGCAAGACGGCGCAGATCCGGGTTCCGACCTCGATCACCTGCGACGTCTGTTCCGGCTCGGGCGCCAAGCCCGGCACGCAGCCGAAGACATGCGGCACCTGCCAGGGTTCCGGCCGCGTGCGCGCTGCGCAGGGATTCTTTTCGGTCGAGCGCACCTGTCCGACCTGCCATGGCCGCGGCCAGATCATCCCCGATCCCTGCACCAAGTGCCACGGCCAGGGCCGCGTGACCGAGGAGCGCTCGCTCTCCGTCAACATTCCCTCCGGCATCGAAGATGGTACGCGCATTCGCCTGCAGGGCGAAGGCGAGGCTGGTCTGCGCGGTGGACCGGCGGGCGATCTCTACATCTTCCTCTCCGTCAAGCCGCATGAGTTCTTCCAGCGCGATGGCGCCGATCTTTATTGTGCGGTGCCTATATCGATGACGACCGCGGCACTTGGCGGCACCTTCGATGTCGCAACGCTCGACGGCACCAAATCGCGCGTCACCGTTCCCGAGGGGACGCAGGTCGGCAAGCAGTTCCGACTGAAGGGCAAGGGCATGCCGGTGCTGCGCTCCAGCCAGGTCGGCGATCTCTATATCCAGATCCAGATCGAGACGCCGCAGAAGCTGACCAAACGGCAGCGGGAACTGCTGCAGGAATTCGAGCAAATCTCCTCGAAGGACAACAATCCCGAATCGACAGGCTTCTTCGCCCGCATGAAGGATTTCTTCGACACGTTCAGCGACTGAGCCGCGAATCAAAATGTTTCACATGAATCCGGCCGATGATTCGGCCGGATTTTTTATTGGCATGCGCGAATCAGCCCCAGGTCAGCGGATCGAGCCGGAGGTAGAAGGCGAGACGTTCGCGGTCCGGCTCTGCGATTTCCAGGGTTTCGAACAGGATCGAAAAGGCTCGCTCTCGTTGTTCGGGCGTCACCCAGCTTCCCTCGGCATTGGCAATCATCAGCGAGAGATCGACAGAACGATCGGCCTTGCCGACACGGCCTAGATCGATCAGCCCGGTACATTGCAGGCTATGCGGATCGATCATGAAATTGGGCATGCAGGCATCGCCATGGCAGAGAACCCTGTCGATGGCTTCCTGATCGAGCCGAACCGGCAGATCGCGCTCGACGCGATCAAGCAGTTCGCGGACCGGCCTATCCTGATCCTCCGGCGGCAGGAAATCTGGGTTTACGGCATTTCGCGAAACCACATCCGCTGCCTTTGCGAACATCAGCGACAGGCTGCGATCGAAGTGGCATCGATCAATCGGCAGCTCATGAAGAGATTTCAGCTGCCGCGCCATCGATGGCCAGGCCTTCAGCAGCGCATCTCCATCCAGCTCGGCTGCCGGTATGCCGGGAATTGTTGTCATGATCAGGCATGCACCCTCCTCCACCTCGCGCCAATCGATAACTCCTGGGACGGCGACACCCTTGCCCTGCAGCCAAAGCAGCCGATCGCGTTCGCCTGCAAGATCGGCCGACCGGGCTGACGACGCGATTTTCGCATAAGCAAGGCCATCTTCGCGGCGATAGACGAGATCGCCCGATTCGCCCGTTTTCACGCGCGCCCAATCGGCGCGCGTATGCACGAGCAGTGCTTTTGCAAATTCCAATTGATGCCCCCTTTCATCCCAAACCTCCCCGAGCATGGCGATATAGGTAGTGCCGTGCGTTAATGCCAATATCGGCAGGAATTCAAATAGATCTCCTCAAAAGACAAGGATGCCGAATGGCGGGCGAATCACCCGCCCTCGTGGTCCGAGACGGCCCCTTGGCCTCTCACCATGAGGGCTCATCCCCTCGCTTTGCCCACAGCTTCCCTCAGCCTGCGGCCTCACTCCAACCCTCATCCTGCGCCCGTCGAAGGACGAGGGTGGCCCGTGACGGCGCTTACATTTCAAACCATCGGCAAAAACCTTGCACTTGCGCGGGGTTCGGCATACCCCTCGGCCATCGATTGCGAATCTTAAAGACAGATGCCGAACAAGGTTTCCATCTCGCGCCTCAAGCTGACCGACTTCCGCAACTATGCGGCGGCGGCGCTGACGCTTGACGAGCGGCACGTGGTGCTGACCGGCGACAACGGCGCCGGCAAGACCAATCTCATGGAAGCGGTCTCCCTGCTATCGCCTGGCCGCGGCCTGCGTCGCGCCGCCTATACCGATGTCACCCGGGTCGATGCGCCAGGCGGCTTTTCCATCTTCGCGGAGCTCGAGGGCATGGATGGCAGCGTCGAAATCGGCACCGGCATCGATACGACCGACGAATCAGCCGCCCGTCGGCTGCGAATCAACGGCACTCCAGCCAAGACGGTCGACGAACTGACCGATCATCTGCGCGTTCTCTGGCTGACGCCGGCCATGGATGGCCTCTTTACCGGCGGCTCCTCGGAACGCCGCCGTTTCCTTGACCGACTAGTCCTGTCGCTTGACCCCGCCCATGGCCGCCGCGCCAGCGATTTCGAGCGCGCCATGCGCAGCCGCAACAAGCTTTTATCCGAAAGCCGGTTCGATCCATCCTGGCTCGGCGGCATCGAGGAACAGATGGCAAGCCTCGGCATCGCCATGGCGATCGCGCGGCAGGAAATGCTCAGCCTCCTTTCGCGACTGATCGCCGAAACGCGCGAGGCGACGCCGTTTCCATCGGCGGCACTGGAGCTTTCCGGCTTCCTCGACGGACAATTCGACCGGCCGGCCGTCGATCTCGAAGACACCTATGCCGATATGCTGCGCGAGGGGCGTTACCGCGACGCGGCCGCCGGTCGCACACTGGATGGGCCGCATCGGGCCGATCTTCTGGTGAGGCATCGCGAGAAGGATATGGAAGCGGAGCGGTGCTCGACCGGTGAGCAAAAGGCGCTTCTCGTCGGCCTCATCCTTGCCCATGCGCGTTTAGTTGGCAATCTCACAGGCTATGCGCCGATCCTGCTGCTCGACGAGATCGCCGCCCATCTTGATGAGGGACGGCGTGCTGCGCTTTTCGATCTCATCGACGGGCTCGGCGGCCAGGCCTTCATGACCGGCACGGACAAATCCATGTTCTCGGCTCTTGGCGAGCGCGCGCAATTCTTTACCGTGGCGCATGGCGGCATTACGAAATCCTAGCGCCTCCTCGCCCTCGATTGTGCTAGACTTTTGCCATGGATCCTTTGAGCTCAGACGAAATCGCCCGCTATCACCGCCATATCCTCCTGCCGGAGGTCGGTGGCACTGGCCAGCAAAAATTGAAGGCGGCGCGTGTGCTTGTCATCGGCGCCGGCGGCCTTAGTGCGCCGGTGTTGCAATATCTTGCGGCCGCCGGCGTCGGCACGCTCGGCATTGCCGATGATGACCGCGTTTCGCTGTCCAACCTGCAGCGGCAGGTGATTCACGATACGGGCACGATCGGCGAACTGAAAACCCAGAGCGCGGCAGACGCCATCACGCGGCTGAACCCGCATGTGCGCACCATCCGCTTCGAGGAACGGTTCAGTGCCGATACGGCTGCGCGGCACCTCGCCGGTTTCGATCTCGTCATCGACGGCTCCGACAATTTCGATACGCGCTATGCGGCTGCCGATGCCACCGAAGCAGCGCATTTGCCGCTGGTGACAGGTGCTGTCGGGCGCTTCGATGGATCTGTCACCACGTTGAAGCCTTACGAGAGCGATGCGGACGGTAACCTCAATCCTCGCTATCGCGATCTCTTCCCGGCGCCACCGCCGGAGGGTCTCATTCCGAGCTGCGCCGAGGCGGGCATCATTGGCGCCTTGACCGGCGTCATCGGCACGCTCATGGCGATGGAGGCGATCAAGCTCATCACAGGCATCGGCGAGCCGCTGATCGGTCGCCTGTTGCTTTATGACGGGCTTTCATCGCGCTTCGAAACCGTGCGCTATCGCCGCAAACGCGCCCGGGTTGCTGCTGAATGAGCGATATCACGCTTCGTCGCCTCGATGATGGCTTCGATCGCTGGGATGCGTTGCTGGATCTGATCCTGACGTCCTTCGCCTATATGAACGGACGCATCGATCCGCCCTCCTCGGCGCTGGCGCTGACATCCGAAGCGCTGAAAGCGAAGGCACTTAGCGAGATCGCTTATGTGGCGCTCGATGGCGAACAGTTGGTCGGCTGCATTTTCTGCCTGCCGGAGGCAGAGAGCCTTTATGTCGGCAAGCTCGCCGTGGTGCCGGCGGCGCAAGGTAAAGGTATCGGCAAGCAACTGCTGGGCCTGGCCGAGACAGCGGCGCGAGAGCTTGGCCTCAAGGCGTTGCGGCTTGAAACGCGGATCGAGCTCACCGACAATCACGCCACCTTCGCAGCATGGGGCTTTCGGAAGACGGCCGAAAATCGCCACGCCGGGTTCGATCGGACGACGTCGATCGAGATGCGCAAGGCGATTGCCTAACGCATCCTCAGCCGGTGGATGGAGCCGTCACGCCTCGCGCGGCGGGATGCGGGTGATGCGGGCACCCAGGGCGTTCAGCCGCTCCTCGATGCGCTCATAACCGCGCTCGATCTGCTGGGCATTGTTGATGACGCTCGTGCCCTCGGCGCACATGGCCGCGATCAACATGGCCATGCCGGCACGAATGTCAGGGCTTTCGAGCTGAGCGGCGCGCAGCTTGGAGGGGCCGGCAACGATGGCGCGATGCGGATCACACAGCACGATGCGGGCGCCCATGGCGATCAGCTTGTCGACGAAGAACATGCGGCTTTCGAACATTTTCTCGAACATCAGCACGACGCCATCACATTGCGTGGCGGTGACGATGGCAATCGACATGGTATCGGCCGGAAAGGCGGGCCAGGGCTGGTCTTCTATCTTCGGAATATGACCGCCGAAATCCGGCTGGATCTTCATTTCCTGGCCGGAGCGGATGATGAGATCGTCACCGTCAATCTGGCAGCGGATGCCGAGGCGCTCGAAGGTCATCAGCGTGGAGCGCAGATGCTCGACGCCTGCACGGCGAATGGTGATTTCCGAACCGGTGACGGCGGCAAGGCCGATCAGCGAGCCAACCTCATTGTGATCGGGACCGATGCGATGCGATGCACCGTCCAGCCGCTGCCCGCCGTGAATGGTCATCATATTGGTGCCCACGCCTTCGATTCGGGCGCCCATGGCAATCAGGAAGCGGGCGAGATCCTGAACATGCGGCTCAGAGGCGCAATTGCGCAGGATCGTCGTCCCCTCGGCGAAAACGGCGGCGCAAAGAGCATTTTCCGTCGCCGTCACGGAGGGCTCGTCGAGAAAGACATCGGCGCCGCGCAATCCTTCCGTGCGGAAGCTATAGACGCTGTTGACCTCGATCTTCGCGCCGAGCTGTTCCAGCGCCAGGAAATGCGTATCGACACGCCGGCGACCAATGACATCGCCGCCAGGTGGCGGCAGGGTGATCTCGCCACAACGCGCCAACATCGGTCCGGCAAGCAGGATGGAGGCGCGGATGCGGGCGCAAAGATCGGGATCGAGATTGGCAGGACGAAGCTCCCGCGCTTCGATTTCGAGCTCGTTCTTACCCAGCCAACGCACTTTTGCACCGACCGATTGGATCAGCTCCACCAGCGCCTCGACATCGCGAATACGCGGCACATTGCTGAGCTCGACACGTTGATCGGTCAGAAGCGATGCGGCGATGATCGGCAACGCAGCATTCTTGTTGCCGCTGGGTTCGATCTCGCCCGAGAGCTTGAAGCCGCCCTCGACCACATATTGCACCCGCTCATGCGGCAGCGCCCGCGCCATGATTTCCGCCCTTCCTGATTTATGTTTGTGGTCACCTCTGGGCCGGCTTTGTGACATGCACATGACCGGCGAGAGGGAAGTGAGATCAAATTTGCAGCCGGGTATTCAGCCGCGTTTCGGCGGGCGAATCAGCATGCTTCAGTCACCGAAACGGCAGAACGCGATTGGGCGGGCGATGGCCGTCGATGAAGGTGCGGATGTTGATGATGACCTTGTCACCCATGTCGATTCGGCCCTCGAGTGTGGCCGAGCTCATATGCGGCAGGATCACCACCTTGCCTTCGTTGGCGAGCTTCACCAGCTTCGGATTGACGGCGGGTTCGTTCTCGAACACGTCAAGGCCGGCGCCGGCAATCTTGCCCTCGCGCAGGATCTTGATCAGCGCCGTCTCGTCGATGACGTCGCCGCGCGCCGTGTTGACGATATAGCTCGTCGGCTGCAGCAGCGCCAGGCGGCGGGCCGAGATCAGATGATAGGTCGCCGGTGTCGACGGGCAATTGACCGAGACGATATCGACGCGAGCGAGCATCTGGTCGAGGCTGTCCCAATAGGTCGCCTCCAGTTCGTCCTCCGTCGCCGGATTGACGCGCTTGCGATTGTGATAATGGATTGAAAGGCCAAAAGCCTTGGCGCGGCGGGCAACGGCCGTGCCGATCCGCCCCATGCCGACGATGCCGATGCGCTTACCGTGGATGCGGCGGCCGAGCATCCAGGTGGGCGACCATCCGGCCCATTCGCCGGGGCTGTCCGTCAGCACGCGCGCACCTTCCGCTAGCCGCCGAGGCACGGCGAGGATGAGCGCCATGGTCATGTCGGCGGTATCTTCGGTCAGCACATTGGGCGTATTGGTGACGGTGATGCCGCGGCGGGCGGCGGCTTCGACATCGATATGATCCGTGCCGTTGGAGAAGCTGGCGATCAGCTTCATCTGCGGGCCGGCTTCTTCGATGATCTCGGCATCGATGCGGTCGGTGACTGTCGGCACGAGCACGTCGACAGAGCGGACGGCCTCAATCAATTCGTCTTTCGTGCGCGGGCGATCATCGATGTTGAGTTCGGCATCGAAGAGCTCGCGCATGCGCGTCTCCACCGCGTCAGGCAATTTGCGCGTGACATAGACCTTCGGTTTTTTCTTCGTCGTCATGGCGAGCGGCGATGCCTTGTTCAGATGTTCTTAACCAAGAAGCAGGATAATTTTCCCGTTCCGGGCATTTCTACCAGACCCGCAGGCGAAGACAAACAAAACTCGCTGACGCGATCCGAGGATTTGCCGCTCACCGGAGCGAAAGGTCGCCGGAATGGCGCGCCTTTGTCATGACGAACGAACGGAAATCCCATGCGTGGCAACGTCTTGAAGTCCTGCGCCATTTTCGCAATCGGCCTGATGATGGCCGCTGTGTCGGCCGATCTTGCCGCCGCCCAGGCCGCCAAGGGGCCGAGCGGCCTACCGCTGCCGCGCTTCGTCACACTGAAATCGAAGCGGGTCAATCTGCGCATCGGCCCGAGCGCGGATTACGCCGTATCGTGGCTCTATCTCAAGCAGGGTCTGCCGGTCGAAATCATCCAGGAATATGATAACTGGCGGCGCGTGCGCGATGCCGACGGCACCGAAGGCTGGGTCAACCAATCTCTGCTGTCGGGCCAGCGCTCGGCCATTGCCGCTCCCTGGATGAAAGGCAAGGGCAAGGCCGTCTTCGTCAACATGCGCCGCGAATCCCAACCGTCCGCCGCCGTCATTGCCAAGCTTCAGCCCGGCGTGATGATGAGCGTCAAGGAATGCACGGGCGATTGGTGCCTCGTCACCGCCGACGGCACCGAGGGATGGGTGGCGCAATCCGAGATCTGGGGCGCTTACCCCGGCGAAGCCTTCAAGTAACGACCGCTCGCTTGGCGCCGAACGCAGCCACGCGACTTTCGCTACGCAATGCTGTATCCGGGATCGGATAGGGAGACCGGCGATCTTGGGTTACGTGCTAGGCGTTTTCGGCGTTGCCATCGTCATGTTCGCATCGACGAACATAGACGACATATTCGTCCTTCTCGGCTTTTTCGCCGATCGGAAATTCCGCCTGAGACAGATCGTCATTGGCCAATATCTCGGCATCGGCGCGCTCTATGGCTTCAGTGCCCTCGCCTCGTTTCTGGTTCTCGTCATTCCCGCTGCCTATATTGGCCTGCTCGGCCTTGCGCCGATCTATTTTGGCCTCAGGCGACTATGGGAGCTCTGGAACGGCATCGAGACCGGCGAAGATCCGGAAGATCATGCGAAAGCTTCGGCGGGACATGGAAACATTGTGGCGGTCGCGCTGGTGACGATCGCCAATGGCGGCGACAATATCAGCATCTATACGCCGATCTTCGCAACACGTTCCGCCTATGAGATCCTCGCCATCGGCTGCATGTTCGCGGTGCTGACGGCCATCTGGCTTGGTGCCGCGCACTCGCTCGTCAATCATCCGACCTTGGGTGCACCGATCCGTCGCCACGGCCACAGGATCGTGCCGTTCGTCCTGATCGCTCTCGGCATCCTCATCTTCTACGAGGGCGGGACCGCAACGCTCTTCTGGCACTAAAGTATCCGTTTCAATCAAGCGGGTTTTGGTGTCCATTTTTGCTGTTTTCGCAGGAGTGCGTTTGCAAGGACAACGAGCTTTCGCATGATAGCGGTGATGGCGACTTTGGGCGGTTTCCGAGCTTTTCTGAGCGTGTCGTATTTGGCCTTGAGATCAGGATTGAAGCGAGTGGCGACAAGGGCCGGCATGTAAAGAGCCTGCCGGACGATGGCGCGGCCACCAACGATGAAGGCGCGGCCGGTCCACACTCCGGACTGCCTGTCGCTTGGCGCGAGGCCCGCAAGCTTGCCGGCTGCCTTCTCATCGAGTTTCCCCAGTTCCGGCATTTCGATGAGAAGGGTAAAGGCTGTGATCTTCGACAGACCGGGGATGGAAACCAGGATATCAAAGCGCGCCTTGAGGCTCTCGTCGATTGCGATGTGGTCGGTGATGGCCTGCTCTACTTGGGCGAGTTGCGCTTCGATCTGCTTCAGGCGGGCGGTATTCTGCCGTTTGAGCAGCGGCTGGGTGATGTTCTTGCCTCGGTTCTTAGCAGCCGTCCTATCCTTCACCAGCGCCAGACGTGCGGCATGCAACTCCTTGAGCTCACTGAAAGAAGCGGCATCCGGCGACAGGAGGCGCGGGTTCAGCAGCATGCCGAATTGCGCCAGCATCCCGGCATCCGCACGGTCTGTCTTGGCCAGTTTTCCAATCGCCTCGGCAAACCGTCGCGCCTGACGCGGATTGACCTTGGAAACTGGCAGGCTACGGGTGAGCATGAAGCGTTCGAATGCCCTGTGATAGGCACCGGTCGGCTCATAGACCACACGCGCGACAGGCGTGTTGCCGATCCAGCCAAGGATGGCGGCAAATCCCTTGCCGTCGTTGCTCACGCGCAGCCTGTCGCCATCTGATAGTCGGTACAGATCGATATGATCTTTCGAGATATCGGCACCGATGATAATCTCAGTCATCTTTTCCGTCTCCCATGCTTGTCATCCGAGCCTAGAGCTCGGGTATCCGTTCAGGACGATTGGAAAAGATGGGGGCGATCAAACTTTAGTTCGGCCCGGCATTCATCAGAATGGCGGCCTGCGCGTCTCCGATCCATCCCCCATCGCCGGAAGAGGATGGCCGTCCTCTCCGGCGCTTCTTTTTCTCACAAGAAGCAGGCACAGTCATAAGACAAGCACGTCGCGATCTTCAGATTCGCTCCCTGTGCTTTAGGTCCTTGATTTTGCGCATGTCGTTCTCGCAAAACCGCTACACGCTTTTGCGCGACACTTTAGGCAGCCGTGTCAAACGTAAAAACCGCCCGGCGCTCTCGGCAGCGGGCGGCTGTTACGATCATGCGCGGACGGATTTCCGTCAGAGCAGGCCGAATTCCTTCGCGGCCTCCGAGAGTGACCGCATCGGCCGCGGGCCGATCTGTTCGATGACAATCGCTGCGGCGAGGTTGCCGAGCTTGGCGCAATCTTCCAGGCTGCGGCCCTGCGTATAGCCGAACAGGAAGCCGGCGGCGAAAAGATCGCCGGCGCCGGTCGTGTCGACACGTTCCTCGATCGGATGGGCGTCGACGACATAGCGTTCGCTGCCGCGCACGATGACGGCGCCGTCCTTGCCTGTCGTCACGGCGGCGATCTTGCAGTCGGCTGCAATGAGCTTCAGCGCCTTCTCGAAATCGTCGGTCTCGTAGAGCGAGAGGGCTTCGTCGCGATTGGCGAAGACGATATCGACGGTGCCGGAGCGCATGAGATCGAGAAATTCGTCGCGGTAGCGACCGACGCAGAAGCTGTCGGAGAGCGTCATCGACATTTCCCGGCCATTGGCATGGGCGATACGGGCGCATTCGAGGATAGCTTCCTTGGCGCGCGGCGGATCCCAGAGATAGCCTTCGAAATAGGTTACCTTGGCATCTGCGACGACCTGTTCCTCGACGTCTTCCGGACCGAGTTCGACGCAAGCGCCGAGATAGGTATTCATGGAGCGCTCCCCATCCTCGGTGACGAAGATCATCGAGCGGGCAGTCGGCGGGAACGTGCCCTTCGCCTTGGTCTCGTAATGCACGCCCTGGGCGCGGATATCATGGGCGAAAATCTCTCCGAGCTGATCCTCTGCGACCTTGCCGAAATAAGCTGCCCTGCCGCCGAAATTCGCAACACCCGCAGCCGTATTACCGGCGCTGCCGCCGGAGGCTTCGAGAGCCGGGCCCATACGCGAATAAAGGAGCTCGGCACGTTCGGCGTCGATGAGGTTCATCGCGGCTTTGGTGATCTTGTTGTCGATCAGGAACTGATCGTCGCAACGGGCGATAATGTCGACGATGGCATTGCCAACGGTCAGTACGTCGAAACGAGTCATCTATTGGAGGATCCCGGTATTGGTGATAGCCGGTATCCGGTAATATCGGTTTTTCCGAAGTTTGGAAGAAAAATCAGCGCCGAGGCTGCCAACTTAATTCCAATCAGTCATTTGCCTGTCACTTTCTATCTTTAAATGCTTATCAAGCGGCTGGGATGGGAAGCTCGAAAGACTTCCGAGCCAGTCTGGGAAGGAATGATGCCTTCCGCCTCACCGGTACGCGGGCCGACCACGGATGAACTGGCGGCATGTGCACCGGGGGGACTTTCCGGCGAGACCGGACACACAAGCGGGCAATGCCCGCTTTTTTGTTTTTGTGGGTTCTCACACGTCGGCGAACTGCTACAACTCCCGGATCATCCTCCAGAGTCACACTTTTTTCACGACCTCGCCCGGCATGTCCGAAATCCTCACCGATGTTCTTCCGGTCTTCCTGCTCATTCTTGTCGGCTGGATGATCGTTCGCACCGGCCTGTTGAAGGCCGAGGTCGGCGAGGCGATGAGCGAGTTCGTCTTCAAGATCGCCGTGCCGCTCCTGCTGTTCCAGACCATAGCGGAGGCGGATTTTCGCGGCGCATCGCCTTTTCGGCTCTGGATCGCCTATTTCTCCGGCGTCGCCATCACCTGGACCGCCGGCCATATTGTCGCGACCCGGTTCTTCGGGCGGGATGCTCGCATAGGCGTGCTTGCCGGCGTTTCCTCGGCCTTCGCCAACACGATCTTCATCGGCCTGCCGCTGGTCGGGCGCACCGTCGGGCCGGATGGCGTCATGGCGATGTCGATCCTGATCGCCGTGCACCTGCCGACCATGATGATCGCCGGCACGCTGCTGATGGAACAGGCCGAGCGCAAGGAAAATGCCGGCGCCGGCCGCAGCACCCCCGAGCTGCTGCGGCAGGTCGGCAGCAATCTCGTCCGCAATCCGCTCGTTATCGGCCTTTTCTGCGGCCTCGTCGTTCATCTGACCAGCCTTCCCATTCCCGCGACGCTCGGAACCGCTATCGACAGCATTGCCAATATCGCCGGCCCGGCGGCGTTGATCTCGCTCGGCATGGCGCTGCGTCAATACGGAATGTCAGGCAATCTCGGCATCACCAGTGTGATCGCCTCCTTCAAGCTATTCCTTCTGCCAGCCTGTGTGCTAGCAGCCGGCCACCTCCTTGGCCTTAGCGCGGAATGGCGCGCCGCGCTCGTGCTGACTGCCGCAGTTCCTACAGGTGTGAACGCCTGGCTGATTGCCAATCGCTTCGGGGTCGGCCACAGTCTCGCGGCCTCGACGATTACCTTGACGACAGCGCTCGGGGCGTTCTCAGTGTCGCTTTGGGCCTATCTGCTCGGATAGCCGAAGCTCGACCCCGCCGACAACAATGGCATCTCTCCGCTTACGGAGAGGCAGGCAGGAAAATGGTCATATATTTTGCGCATCCCGGCCTTCCCACCCGGAGCGCAGCAAAGGATGGCACATGAATATTGCAGCTCCAGTCACCAACCCCGCGTCAGCCTATTCGCAGAAGGTCTTTGTGCTTCAAGGCGGCGGCGCGCTCGGCTCCTATCAGGCGGGTGCCTTCCAGGCACTCAGAGAACAGAATATCGAACCGGATTGGATCGCCGGCATCTCGATCGGCGCGATCAATGCCTCTATCATGGCCGGCAACGTGCCCGGCGAACGGCTTGAGGCTCTGCGTTCCTTTTGGAACAAGGTGACCGTGCATCTTCCCGTCGATCTGCTGATGGAAGATCGGCGCGAGACCAATCCCTTCTATCGCTCGGTCAGCAGTTGGTGGGTTTCGACCTTCGGCGTGCCCGGCTTCTTTTCCCCTTGGCAGATTCCGGCCTGGTTTCAGACACGCGGCTCGGCGGGCGCGACCAGCATCTATGATACGGAGCAGCTGCGCCAGACGCTGATCGATCACGTGGATTTCGACCGAATCAACCATGGCCCGGTGCGCTTAAGCCTCGGCGCCGTCAATGTGCGCACCGGCAATTTTGCCTTCTTCGACAATAGGGACATCAAGATCGGGCCTGAGCACGTGATGGCGAGCGGCGCCTTGCCGCCCGGTTTTCCAGCGGTCAAGATTGGCAACGAGCATTACTGGGACGGTGGCCTCGTCTCAAACACGCCGCTCAGCTACGTGCTGCGCAATGGTGCCGATATCGATACGGTCGTCTTTCAGGTCGATCTCTTCAGCGCCGTCGGCCCGCTGCCGCAGGATCTCGAGGAAGTCGAGGAGCGGCGCAAGGACATTACCTATTCCAGCCGCACCCGGCTCAACACCGACCTCTTTCTCGAGCGTCATCGCCTGCGGCGGACCATCTCAGATCTTTATGCCCGCCTTCCCGAAGAGGCCAAGGCCGATCCGGAAATCAAGAAACTGGAGCAGCATTGCTCCGATTACGGCGTGACGATCATCCACCTGATCTATCGCAACAAGCAGTTCCGCTCGCATTCGAAGGACTACGAATTTTCTGCGTTGTCCATGCGCGAACATTGGGAGGCCGGCCTGCGCGATGCGCGAAAGGCGCTGATCGCCGAGGATTGGCGCATGCCGCCAAGCGCCGAGGATGGATTGAAGGTCTTCGACCTCGATCAGCGGACGCGCTCACGCCGGCTTTCAATCTGAACGATCAATACAAAAACGCGGCCTGGCGACCGCGTTTTTCAATTGGTCCGAGAATTTGCCTCAGTTCGTCGCGGCCGGTGCGTTCGGATCCGGCAGCGGCACCTGGGTGTCGGCGAGCGTGCGCAGATAGGCGATCACGTTGGCGCGATCCTCTTCCTTCGGCAGGCCGGCAAAGCCCATCGCCGTTCCGGCGACAAATTTCTTCGGAGCGGCCAGGAAGTGATAGAGGTGGTCATAGGTCCACTTTTCCGAACCGCCCTTGGAGAAGTCCTTCATGCCAGCCGAATAGGCAAAGCCCTCGTGCTCTGCGACCGGGCGGTCGACAATGCCCCAGAGATCAGGGCCAACCTTGTTTGGCCCTCCCTTCTCTCCGGAATGACAGGCCTGACACTTCTTGAAGATCGCTTCGCCGGCCTTGGCATCCGCCTTCTGCAGCAGCTGAGCGATCGGCGTTTCCGCCTTGGCAGCAGCCCCCTTGTCACCGCCAGCAGCCGGCTCCTCGGTCGCGACGATGGCAAAACCGGGCTTTTCCGGTGCCTCTGAATGGAAAATAAATCCTGACGCGAGCGACACGGACTTCAACACGAACAGCGTGGCCAGAAGTGCCCCGACTCCCATGTTCACGTAGGATGAATTCATCTGCTATGCTCCCCTCGCCGCCAGCATCCTCCGCTGGCCCATCTTGAATTCGCGCGAAACCTATGTCTTTTGGCTGTTTCTTGCAACTCTGTAAACGGTCTCCACCATGAGACGTTTTGACACTTTTCCCTCGGGAATAGAAGGCCCAACAATGAGTGATTCAAATTTAGACAAGACGCTGGTCCTCATTCCCGCCCGCATGGCCTCCACGCGCCTGCCAGGCAAGCCGCTCGCAGATATTTGCGGTCTGCCCATGATCGTACAGGTTGCCAAGCGTGCGCGCGAGGCGGCGATCGGTCGCATCGTCGTCGCCGTCGACCATGCGGATACCTATGCCGCCGTCGCCAATGCCGGCTTCGAGGTCGTCATGACGCGCACCGACCATCAATCCGGCTCGGACCGCATCTACGAAGCCCTGCAGGCCGTCGATCCCGAAGGTCGCGCGGAGATCATCGTCAATGTACAGGGCGACCTGCCGACCATCGATCCTGAGACGATCCGCGCCTCGCTGCGCCCGCTCGAAAATCCGGCCGTCGACATCGCAACGCTGACGGTCGAGATCAAGGACGAGGAAGAAAAGACCGCGCCGAGCGTCGTCAAGGTCGTCGGCTCACCGATCTCGGACAGCCGTCTGCACGCGCTCTATTTTACCCGCACGACCGCACCGTATGGCAAAGGGCCGCTCTATCACCATATCGGCCTCTATGCCTACCGCCGCGCCGCCCTCGCGAAATTCGTGAGCCTCGGCCCATCGACGTTGGAGCGGCGCGAATCACTGGAACAGCTGAGGGCGCTGGAGGCCGGCATGCGCATCGATGTCGAGATCGTTGACACGATACCGCTCGGTGTCGATACTCCCGCCGACCTCGAAAAGGCCAGACGCATCCTCTCCGCCGCCTCTCTCTGACGGCATTCCCCCAAGGGCATCCCATGATTACCAAGACCAATAAGATCTCCTTCCAGGGCGAGTACGGCGCCAATTCCGACATGGCCAGCCGTGACATGTTCCCGACCATGGAGCCTCTGCCCTGCCAGACCTTCGAGGATGCCCTCACCGCCATCGATAATGGTGATGCGGATCTCGGCATGATCCCGATCGAGAACACGATCGCCGGGCGAGTCGCCGATATCCATCATCTGCTGCCGGAATCGCGACTGCATATCGTCGGCGAATATTTCATGCCGATTCGTTTCCAGTTGATGGTTCTGCCAGGCGTGAAGAAGGAAGAGATCCGCACGGTGCACAGCCACATCCATGCGCTCGGCCAATGCCGCAACATCGTGCGTCAGAACGGCTGGAAGCCTGTCATTGCAGGCGATACGGCGGGTGCTGCCAAGCTGGTGAAGGAAACCGGCGATCGCAGCATGGCGGCACTGGCGCCCCGGCTTGCGGCCGATCTCTACGGGCTGGAAATCATCGCCGAGAATGTCGAAGATACCGAAAACAACATGACGCGCTTCGTCATCCTGTCGCGCGACGAGGACTGGGCCGAGCGCAGCGCGCCGGACGAAAAAATCGTCACGACCTTCGTCTTCAACGTCCGCAACATTCCGGCCGCGCTCTACAAGGCACTCGGCGGCTTCGCCACCAACGGCATCAACATGACGAAGCTCGAAAGCTATCAGCTCGGCGGCCGTTTTGTGGCGACGCAGTTCTATGCCGACATCGAAGGTCATCCTTCCGATCCACATGTGCGCCGGGCGCTGGAAGAACTGCGCTTCTTCTCCGAAAAGGTCCGCATCCTCGGCGTCTACAAGGGTCATCCGATGCGGGGCGATCTCTAGACCTAGTGGCGCCGGAGGCCGCCTCGTCCTTCGAGGCTTCGCTCATCGAGCTCCGCTCCTCAGGATGAGGCGGAGCGAAGGTCGCTATTGACGTAGAAGGTTAGCCGTCATGGTGAGGTGCGGAAGTCCATAGAGGGCTGAGGCCTCGAACCACGAGGGCGACCGAACCACCAGGACTTCTATCCGGCTGTTATCCTTCGACCTTGGTAACGACCTCGATTCGATGTCCGTCGGGATCGATGACGAAAGCTGCAAAGTAGCTCGGGCCATAATGAGGCCGAAAACCCGGCGGTCCATTGTCCCTTCCGCCGTGAGCGAGGGCGGCTTCGTGAAAAAGAGCGACGGCCTCGCGGCTTGCCGCGGCGAAGGCGAGGTGGAAGCCCGCGCCTGGCGCACGAGCCTCGCCAGCGCGCAATTTGATGGCGAACTTGTCGCCCCCACCCACGGGACCATATCCAATGGCTTGATCGGGATCGCCGGGGTCAAGTCTTCCCAAACCCTGACATAGCCGAGCGGCGCGAAAGCCGCGTCGTAGAAAGCAGCGGCTTTCTCGATATCGGATACACCGAATGAAATATGATGGAGCAATTGGCCCTCCGGTGGCTTTGGGTGCATTGATCAGTGTCTTTTGCAAATGTTGGAAGTCAACACCAACGAAGGGCGGGAGGCTCCGCAAGCCGCTATTATGAAATAGTCTTTGCCTATCATCTCAAGCCCCTCATCCGGTCTCCTGAGCTTGCCGAAGGCCGGTCCCCTTCTCCCCAAGGGGAGAAGGAGCTTATGGTGCTCATCTGCCTCCATATGCGATAGCCCTGCCGCGAGCGGAGAGAGCTAGGGTGAGGGGCAAGCAGGGCAGAGAGTCACTTATCCGGCTCACAAACCCGAAGACGATGGCCGTCGGGATCGAGCACAACGAAAGTCGGGCCGAAATCCATCGTCGTCAGCTCCTGCGCGATCGGCAGGCCGCGTGCCTTCCAATCCCTATAGTGCTGCTCGACGGCGCCAGCGCCTTCGACCATGAAGCCCAGTTCGCCGCGATTGCCGATGGCGGAGGGCTGGGGTTCGACGCTGCTTCGGCGCCAGAGGCCGAGACTTAGGCCGTTGTCGAGCGCGAAAGCCACGAAGTTCGGCGACGCGAATGCCGGCTCACGGCCGAAGAGATCGCGGTAGAACGGCGTACTTTCGCTGGGGTCCTTGACATAGAAGATGATGAGGTTGGGGCTGGTCATCTGAATAGTCCTCTTGTTTTGATGGATTTAAGGGCATGCGGCTGTAGCCCGGCGGACGGAGCTCAGCCCGCCGAGGATGGCTTTGTCTGTCATGATGAGTGCGTGCGAAGCCGCATTTCCGAAGCCTGCTGCAGCCTTCGGATCAGTGTCTTGCGCTTGAATTTCCGATTTTACCGATATCGTTATCGCAAAGTCGCGGCGAACTTCGCGTAGGATGCTCCGGGGCGGTTCAGTCTTTCGCGGAATCTCCGAACCGCCCTATCTCTTTATTTCCCGCAATTCCTGACGGAAAACTGCCACGCAGTTTTCCTGGAACTGCTCTAATGCATCCGCTCTTCCTCGCGGTAAGGTGCACGGCCATCGAGAAAACCGAGATCCCGCATCACGGAACTCGGCGCTTCCTCGATATCGAGACGATTCCAGCGGCGGCTGAAATAGCCAAGCGCGAGCTCAGAGAGACGAGCCGGCCATGACTGATGCTTGCCTTTAAGCGCCTCGACGCCGCCGCGATGCACATGTTGCGAAATGATGGAAACGTTGCCTGCCATGATCGGTCCTCCTTCCTGATTGGATAGACCCATCATAGCCGCATCTACTGACAGTTTCTGGCAGTAGCATCACACTGAAGCGGGTCGCGATCTTTCAGATTCGCCTCCTGCGCTTTGGATCTTTGATTTTACGCATGTCGTTGTCGCAAAACGCTGCACACTCTTGCGCGACATGCTTTGGCGGATCAATTGTGGACCATGCCCTCACGGGCATGCCATTCCCTGGCAAGCGCGACACGCCGGCGCGGATAGCGCGCCTCCAGCACCGCAAAATCGACGATGCGGTCGGCGCGGAAATGGCGGAAATCCTGACGCAGCTCGCACCAGGCCATGATGATGCGGGCATTGTCGAAATAGCCGAGCGCGAAGGGCCAGATACGCCGGGTGGAAATGGCGCCGTTCACATCGCCATAGGTCAGCTGCACCATGCGCTCCGTGCGGATCGCCTTGCGCATGAGGGAAAGATCGGCCTTGTCTTCGGTGACACGCCGCGTGGCAACGACCACTGCCGCCTGGTCGACCTCATCGCGAAGATCGGCGGGCAGCACGGCGGCGATCTTGGCAAGCGCGTCGGCGCCGGCTGCCGCCAAGCGCGAATCGGTAGCGCGGGCTACCCATCGCGATCCCAGCACCAGCGCCTCGATCTCATCCTGCGAAAACATCATCGGCGGCAGCATGAAGCCAGGCTTCAGGACATAGCCGATCCCCGGTTCGCCCTCGATCATGGCGCCCTGCGACTGCAAGCTGGCGATATCGCGATAGAGCGTGCGCAGGCTGACGCCGGTCTCCTCCGCCAAAACGGCACCGCTCACCGGTCGGCGATAGCGCCGCAGCGTCTGCAACAGCGTCAGCAAGCGTTCCGAGCGGGCCATGGCACAATAGTCCTAGCGCTTCCATTCCACCCAATCGCGCATCAGGCGATGGGCGATGGCGCCCTTGGGCGGAGATGTGTTGCCGGAGGCCGAGACGCGGTCGAGCATGGCGAGCGTCTCTTCCGGAGTAAACCAGCGGCAATCCTCAAGCTCGGCCTCGTCCATATGAATGTCCGTCGACTTGGCTTCAGCATAGCAGCCGATCATGAGGGAATGCGGCATCGGCCAAGGCTGGGAAGCATGATAGCGCACGCGGCCGATATGAATACCGGATTCTTCGAGTGTTTCGCGGCGCACTGCATTCTCGATGGTTTCGCCCGGCTCGACGAAGCCGGCGAGACAGGAATACATGCCTGGCGCGAAATGATGGCTGCGGCCAAGCAGGCAGCGATTCCGCTCCTCGTCGATCGTGAGCATGATGACGACCGGATCGGTGCGCGGGAAGATCACATGTTCGCAGGCCGTGCAGACCCGCTTGTAGCCCCCGATGCGGCTTTCCATGACGGAACCGCACCGACCGCAGAAACGGTTGTCGCCATTCCAGCGAATGAGGCTCATGCCCTGCGCGGCTTCACCGAGGATTTCGCCTTCCAGCAGCAGATCACGCCACAGAGCGCGCATGTCGGCCGGCTTGTACTGGCTGGCAAGCTCGTCTGGATTGACACGCACGGGCACGGCAAGCCGGGGCTCGCCTGTCTTGCGGTAGCCGAGGAGAACGGCCTCGTCCCAATTCGGATCGAGGTCGTTCAGCTCGTAGCGGGCAAACAGAGGATCGAGCACCTGCCCGTCATGCTTCAGGACGAGCCGGTCCTGGGCGAAAGCCAGGATATGCGTGCCTTCCTTGGCGAGCGCCTGCTTGATCGATTCCTCGTCGCGATGCTCGGCATCCCGGTTGAGCTGGTTTTCCGCAAAAGCGGTGAGACTGCTGGCTTCCGGATGGGGCGCATCCGAGGAAAAGATGGAATGGCTCATTGTAAAAGCGTTTCCCGCAACTTGGCTATGAGGCTGTTCATGTCTTCGTCCGAATAGGGTTCCGCCTTGCCGTAGCCCCAGACGGGGCCTGGCCAGTTGGCATCACCTTCGAACCGCGCGATGACATGAACATGCAGCTGACGGACGATATTTCCAAGTGCCCCGACATTGATTTTTGTCGCAGCCGTCACCGTCTTCAGGGCGCTTGCGACCTTATCCGTTTCGAAGGTCAGCAAGATCCGGTCGAGCGGAGTCAGCTCGAAAACCTCCGATTTGCCGAGCCGGCGCGGGATGAGCACGAGCCATGGCCAGCGGCGATCCTTCATCAGCCTGACGTCGCACAGGCCAGTTATGGTGACGGAAACGCTGTCATTCGCCAGACGATCGTCGAGCGTAAACTCGTTCAAGGGGGCATCCTCCATTGTTTTATCAAATGTTTAGCAGTTTTTTTTGACCTTGGCTTGCTTTTGATGACGATATTGCCGATATGTGCATCCGGGAGGTTGGTGGTGGACGAGCCACTCGCCAACCGGGTCAGGTCCGGAAGGAAGCAGCCCTAACGAGCCCGGCACGGGTCATTCGTGCCAGCCTCCCACCCTTTCCGAAAGCAGGACCCGGCTTTCCGGGCGACAAGCAGGGCACCGGGCAATAAGCAGGGCGATGAGCGACACCGAGCGACAAGCAAAAGATGCCGCCTCGACCGGCACCGGCTACCGGGTGCTGGCCCGCAAATACAGACCCAAGGACTTCACGGACCTGATGGTCGGCCAGGAGCCGATGGTCCGTACGCTGACCAACGCGTTCGAGACCGGCCGTATCGCCCAAGCCTATATGCTGACCGGCGTGCGCGGTGTCGGCAAGACCACGACCGCCCGCATCCTTGCCCGCGCGCTCAACTACAAGACCGCTGACATCGATCGGCCCACCATCGACCTGCGTGAGCCTGGCGACCATTGCCAGGCGATCATGGAAGGCCGGCATGTCGACGTCATCGAGATGGACGCCGCTTCGCACACCGGTATCGACGATATAAGAGAGATCATCGAGCAGGTGCGCTACCGCCCGGTCTCGGCGCGCTACAAGGTCTACATCATCGATGAAGTGCACATGCTGTCGACGGCGGCCTTTAACGGGCTGTTGAAGACGCTCGAAGAGCCGCCCGAGCATGTGAAGTTCATTTTCGCCACCACCGAAATCCGCAAGGTTCCCATCACGGTGCTGTCGCGCTGTCAGCGCTTCGACTTGCGCCGTATCAGCGCCTCCGATCTCGTCGGGCTCTTCACCACCATTGCCGGCAAGGAAGGCATCGAGGCCGAGCCGGAAGCGCTCGCCATGATCGCGCGTGCCGCCGAAGGTTCGGCGCGCGACGGTCTGTCGCTGCTCGACCAGGCGATCGCCCACGGCAGCGGCTTCGTTGCCGCCGATGCGGTGCGTGCCATGCTCGGCCTTGCCGACCGCGCCCGCATTGTCGATCTCTTCGGCCATGTCGTCAAAGGCGATGTTTCGGCAGCTCTTGCCGAATTCAACAGCCAGTACGAGGCCGGCGCAAATCCCGTCGTTGTATTGACCGACCTTGCTGATTTCACCCATCTCGTGACCCGCCTCAAATATGTGCCCGATGCTGCCGACGATCCGTCGCTCAGCGAAGTCGAGCGCACGAAAGCGGCGGAATTCGCGCAAGGCGTTGCGGTAACCGCACTTTCCCGCATCTGGCAGATGCTTCTCAAGGGCATTGCCGAAACGGAGAACGCTTCACGCACCGCCGGCGCTGCGGAAATGGTGCTGATCCGGCTTGCGCACGCGGCCCATCTGCCGGCCCCGGAAGATGCGGCACGCAGGCTTGCCGAATTTTCCGACGGCAATGGCGGCTCCCGCCCCTCGCCGTCTACGAGCGGCGGCAGTGGCGGCGGAGCGGTGTCCTATCAGGGCAATGCCATGGCGCGTGCAGTGGAAACGCCAGCGCCAAGACCTACGCCTTCCGCACCGGTCGCTATGCTGCGCTCCGTTCCGAATACACAGCCGGACGTGCAGCCTGTCGGGCGCATCGAACAAAAACCGGTTGAAGCGCCGAAGCCACTTGTGCCTGTTAATTCGATGGCCGATATCGCCGAGCTTGCGAGCCAGAAGCGCGATCCGAAGATGAAGGCGCTGGTGCGTACCTTCGTGCGCCCGGTCAAGCTGGAGCCGGGCCGGCTCGATGTCAGCCTGGCACCGGGCGCTCCCGGCACTCTGCTGAATGAGCTTGCCGTCAAGCTGAAGGAATGGACCGGTATTCACTGGATCGTCAGCCTCAGCCGCGAGGAGGGCCAGCCGACACTTGTCGAAGCAGAAGCGAACGCCCAGAAGCAGCGCGTCGCCGATGCACGGCAGGACCCCGATGTTGCAGCGATCCTGGCGCAATTTCCGGGCGCAAAGATCATCGACGTGCGGGTGCGGGCACCCGAGACGGACGACGAAGAGGAAGCAACTGCTCCGCCGGCAATCGCCGAATCCGTCGATGGCGATATTCTACCCGGCGACGACATCGAATTCTAAGGCTAGGATGAATGCTGACGGAACCGCTTCGGCTTGAAGCGGTTGACGACCATGACGACATATCCTGCCGCTCAAACAGAGACTCGGAGAAGAAGGACCAAAGACGATGCGCGACATCATGGGCATGATGGGCAAAGTGAAGGAAATGCAGGCGAAGATGGAGAAGATGCAGTCGGAGATCGCCGACATCCGCGTCGAAGGCAAGGCCGGCGGCGGCCTTGTCACCGTCACCGTCAACGGCAAGGGCCTCATGGTCGGCCTCAAGATCGATCCCTCGCTCTTCAAGGAAGACGATGTCGAGATCCTCGAAGACCTGATCGTCGCCGCCAACAAGGATGCTCAGGAAAAGGCTGAGGCGATCGCCGCCGAAAAGACCCGCGAGCTGACCGCCGGTCTGCCGATCCCGCCCGGTTTCAAGCTGCCGTTCTGAGGTTGGACTATTTCTTTCAGCGTGCGGCCGCCTTGCGAATGAGATCGCGGCCTATCGCCTTTACAGGTTCGTTCCGCAGCACCAGCGATGTCGTCACCGCACCATGGCGGGCGATTGAATCGACGATGGTTTCAAGGTCAGCCGGTGTCGGCACGAGAACCTTGAGCAGGAAGCAATCCTCGCCTGTCAGCCTCAGCACCTCGATAATTTCAGGCATTTCCGAAAACTGCTTCAGATACGGCCGGATATGCTCATGCGTCGTGCGCAGGCGGATGACTGCCATCATGCCGAGCCCGACGGCAGCGGGATCGATGACGGCGCGATAGGCTGCAACCACGCCACGCTCCTCCAGCCGCTTCAGCCGCTCCGATGCCGCCGGCTGCGACAGGCCGACACGGCGACCGAGCTCCGATACCGAGATTCGCCCGTCCTGCTGCAGGATTTCGATGATCGATAGATCCGTCGGATCCAGTCCTCTTTCGATAGTATCCATTGCTCACCTTTAATTCATCGGTTGGGACAAGTTTTATCCGATAGATTGCAATGTCAATCGGCATACCGGCATGCCAGCTTTTCTCCGTGTATGAACTATGGAGAAAGGATAGAGATGAGCGACATCATCACGCTACCGGGACTGGGCGGTTCGGGAGAAGGTCACTGGCAGACATTGTGGGAACGGGACGATCCGACCATGCGGCGCTTCCAGCCGTCGAGCTGGGACAAACCGATACTTTCGGATTGGATTGCAGCGCTTGAGGGCGAAATCTCACGTTCCAAAACGCCGCCGATCCTAATCGCGCACAGCCTTGCATGCCAACTGATCGCCCATTGGGCGCCCATCAAGAAGACGGCGATCCTTGGCGCGTTCATGGTGGCCGCGCCCGATCCCACAGGCGAAATCTATCTTGCCGAAGCCGGCAGCTTTGCCAATCCGCCACGGCAGCGATTGCCTTTTCCGTCCCTTCTCGTCGCCAGCACCGACGATCCTTTCGGCTCCTTCGATCATGCGCGTCGCAGTGCCGAAAGCTGGGGCAGCACCTTCGTCGATGTTGGGCCACACGGCCATATCAATGCGGCATCCGGACTGGGCGACTGGTCGGAAGGCAAGGCAATCTTTGAGCGTTTTCGCGCCGAGCTTTGCTGAACATAAATCCGGTATTTGGAAAAGCCGCGCCGGAATGCTATCTCTGGCGTTCTTCTTCCAGATATCGTCCAGCCTGCCCTGTTGGAGGGAATTCGATGAGCCTGTCGACGCTGCTTGTTTTTGCCGGTGCCTTATTCATTGCGGCGGGATCGCCGGGACCGAACATAGCTGCACTTGTGGCGCGCGTGCTGACGAAGGGCGCGCGAAACGTGCTGCCCTTCCTCTCGGGCATGTGGCTCGGCGAGGCGATCTGGCTGACCTGCGCCGTTGCCGGCCTTGCGACCATCGCCGAAACCTTCCATTTGGCCTTCGTGGCGATCAAGTGGCTGGGCGTCGCCTATCTGCTCTACCTTGCCTGGAAGATGTGGTTTGCCTCCTCCGATACGGCGGGAGAGGAGCTGCCGGACGAGCAATCAGCCATACGGCTCTTCCTCGCGGGCTTCACGGTTACCATGGGCAATCCCAAGATCATGGTATTTTATGTGGCGCTGCTGCCCTCGATCATTGATCTGCACGGCGTAACGATTTCGGGCTGGGCCGAGCTGGTGGCGACGATGTTTGCGGTGCTCGTCGTCATCGACCTCTCCTGGGCGATGCTTGCCGCGAAGGCCAGAACTTTCCTCAAGAGCCGCCGCGCCGTACGCATCGCCAATCGCGCCAGCGCTGGCACCATGGCAGGCGCCGCCGTCGCGATTGCCATGCGGTGATTTCAGACTGCTGCGCCGCTTTCGATGAGCGCACGCAGCTTGTGATGAATGGGCGCCGCCAGATAGCGCGCCCGATCCTCCGGTGACAATCGCCTGCCGAACGTCGCCATCATTTCTGGCATGGCCAACCTCTCGCCGGCATAGGGCAGGTAGGTGACCGGCATATCAGCGCTCACTGTGCCGCTCGCAAGAACGCGGCAATAGATGCCGGGCCGCCCGGCCCGGATGTATCGCTTGACGAATTGCGGATCATCCATCTTCGCCGCGAAGGTCGAGCAGGGAATGCGCGCGGAGGTCACTTCCAGAACAAGATCGCCGGCTATGAATTGATCGCCGACGGCGACCTTGCAATTGTCCAGGCCATCGATGACGAGGTTTTCGCCGAAGGCGCCGGGCTCCAACGGTCGCCCAAGCTCGGCTGCCCACCAGTCCAGCGTCAGCGAGCCCTCCACATAAACAGCCTGATCACGGCCGCCGTGATGCTTGCGATTGCAGATGGCATCGCCGAGCAGTCCCATTTCGTCGATCATGACGGCACCGCTGACTGCGTGCTTGTTAATGCCGGTTTTCGCCTTCTTGCCCGGCAGCGTTTCAGGGGCAGCGCGGCACATGGCCAGAATTTTCATCGGTCAACCGTTCCTTCCGAGATTCCGTTCTTGAAGCTTATGAGCTAAAAGCCTCCCATGGCAAAGCGAGTCACCGGCCCCGAAATCGAAAAACTCATCCAGCTCCTGGCGAAAGTACCAGGCCTCGGGCCGCGCTCTGCGCGCCGCGCGGCGCTGCATCTGATCAAGAAGAAGGACCAGCTGCTCGGCCCGCTGTCGCATGCGATGGGCGACGCTTACGACAAGGTGAAGATCTGCTCGCGCTGCGGCAATGTCGATACCGTCGACCCCTGCACTGTCTGCACCGACGATCGCCGCGACCAGTCCGTCATCATCGTCGTCGAGGATGTCTCCGATCTTTGGGCGCTGGAGCGATCAGGCGCGATGAACGCCGCCTACCATGTCCTCGGCGGCGTCCTGTCGCCGCTCGACGGCGTCGGGCCTGATGATCTCAACATTCGTGGGCTGATCGCGCGCGTCAGCGAAGGCGGGATCCGAGAGATCATCATCGCGGTCAATGCGACGGTCGAGGGGCAAACAACAGCACACTATATAACCGACCAGCTTGATGGCCTCGAGGTCAAGATCACCCGCCTTGCCCATGGCGTGCCCGTGGGCGGCGAGCTCGATTATCTCGACGAAGGCACGCTGGCGGCGGCGCTGAGGGCGCGGACGGCGATTTGAGAGCCGCAACAAAGGAAAGAGTATGAGGAGAGTTTTTACCCCCCTCTGTCAGCTTTCGCTGACATCTCCCCCACAAGGGGGGAGATTGGTGGCCCGCAGCGGCGATCTGCCTCAAACCAATATCCTGCCTGGAGATGCCGAGGGAAATTTTACGGATAACGGCGGCAGCGAACTCCCAACAATCTCCCCCCAAGTGGGGGAGATGTCGCGAAAGCGACAGAGGGGCGTATCAGCGACTCGGCATGCACAAAGGCTGCTTTCCCTACTCTGCGTCCTCCTCCTCGCCCTTCTCCCCCTCCCTGCGCTTGCCGCCTCGAAAGCCGATGTCGAAGCGCAGTTTCAAACCTGGATTCAGAAGGATCTCTGGCCGGAAGCGCGAAAGGCCGGGATTTCGGAAAAGACCTTCCAGGCCGCCTTTGCCGGCGTGATGCTGAACTGGGATCTGCCTGACCTCGAGCCGCCGGGTTTCCCGAAGCCGAAGGAGCAGGCACAGACACAGGCGGAATTCTCCTCGCCCGCCCCCTATTTCAACGAGACGCGGCTGCAGAAGCTCACCGCGACCGGGCGGAGCCTCGCCTCGCAATATGGGCCGGTGCTGCGGCGGATCGAGAAGACCTATGGCGTTCCGGGACCGATCCTGCTTGCGATTTGGGGCCGCGAAACCGGCTTCGGCGCCGCCAAGCTGCCGAATTCGGCGATGCAGGTGCTGGCGACCAAGGCCTTCATGTCGACGCGCAAGGATATGTTCCGCACCGAAGTGATCGCGGCACTGCGCATCCTCGACCATGGCGATGTGACGCCGGATCAGTTCAAGGGCTCGTGGGCCGGCGCGCTCGGCCAGCCGCAGTTCATGCCGACCAACTATCTGAAATATGCCGTCGATTTCGATGGCGACGGCCATCGCAACATCTGGACCTCAGTGCCGGACACTTTGGCCTCCATAGCCAACTATATGGTTCAGAAGGGCTGGCAGCGCGGCCGTGGCTGGGGATACGAAGTGACCATTCCGCAGAATATGTCCTGCGCGCAGGAAGGACCTGATCTAGCGAAGCCGATCTCGCAATGGGCTTCGCTTGGGATCAAGCCGGTTTCCGGCAAGGCCTTCCCAGCGGACGAAATGCGCGCCAGCGGCATGATGTTGGTCCCGGCCGGCCGCGATGGACCGGAATTCATCGTCACGCCGAATTTCTACGTGATCAAGGAATACAACAATTCCGATCTCTACGGCCTCTATATCGGCAATCTTGCCGACCGCATCGCCAATGGCAGCGGCGCTTTTCAGGAAAAATGGGGCGATGTCGGCAAGATGCTGCGCTCGGATGTCGCCAATATGCAGAAGGTTCTGGAGCACAAGGGCTACGATGTCGGCGGCACGGACGGCCTGCCCGGCTACAAAACCCGGCGCTCGATCGGTCAATGGCAGGAAAAGAGCGGCATGAAGCCCACCTGCTATCCCGATAGCTCCATGCTCGGCGTGCTGAAATAGCTGCGGAAAAGGCTTTCGGCGCGAATGCCTTGCAATTTTCCAGAAAGAGGCTTATATCCGCATCAAATTCTTGATCGTGTGATGAAGAGTGGGCCGCAAGGACCCGCTCTTTTTTATTAGCGCGATCTCCCAATGCATGAACAATGCGGAGTGAATGCTTGTCGGACGTGACAAACGCAGACAATACCAATGAACCCCGGCTGATCGTCGAAACCGGCCTTGATCAGCGCGTCGCCGCGATCATCGAGCCCGTGCTTGTGGGCATGGGCTTCCGTCTGGTGCGCGTGCGCCTCCTCAATCTGAACGGCCTGACACTGCAGATCATGACCGAGCGCAACGACGGCACCATGACCGTCGAGGACTGCGAAGAGGTCTCCATGGCCATTTCTCCGGTCCTGGATGTGGAAGATCCGATCGATAAGGCGTATCATCTCGAAGTGTCTTCGCCGGGTATCGACCGCCCGATGGTGCGAAAGTCGGATTTTCAGCGCTGGATCGGCCATATCGTCAAGTGCGAAACGTCGATCCTCGTTGATAACCGCAAGCGTTTCCGCGGCAAGATCGCCGCCGTCGACAATGACGGCTTCACGATCGAACGCGACCAGGTCGCCTATGGCGAGGAGCCCAAGGTGACCATTCCGTTCAGCACGCTGGCCGAGGCCAAGCTGATCTTGACGGACGATCTCATCCGCGACGCGCTGCGCGCCGATAAGCTGGCGAAAGCCGAGGCAGCGAACCAGAACGAAGCGGACGACCAGGAATAACCGATCAACGAACCGCCTGACGGAACGGGAAACCTAAAGGCAGGAAGACGGAGACTAAGAACAATGGCAGTCAGTGCGAACCGGCTAGAACTTCTGCAGATCGCAGATGCAGTGGCGCGCGAAAAGGTCATCGACCGCGAGATCGTGCTTGCCGCAATGGCGGATGCGATCCAGAAGGCCGCGCGCTCGCGTTATGGCACGGAATCGAATATCCGCGCCGATATCAATCCGAAGACGGGTGAAATCCGCCTCCAGCGTCTGCTCGAAGTGGTCGAAAAGGCCGAAGACTATTCCACGCAGATCCCGCTAGAACTGGCCCGCGACCGCAACCCGGACGCAGCCCTCGGCGATTTTATCGCCGATCCGCTGCCGCCGATGGATTTCGGCCGCATCGCCGCCCAGTCGGCCAAGCAGGTCATCGTGCAGAAGGTGCGCGAAGCCGAACGTGACCGCCAGTTCGACGAATTCAAGGATCGCGTCGGCGAAATCGTCAACGGCACCGTCAAGCGCGTCGAATACGGCAACGTCATCGTCGACCTCGGCCGTGGCGAAGGCATCATCCGCCGCGACGAAATGATCCCGCGTGAAAACTTCCGCTATGGCGATCGCGTCCGCGCCTATGTCTACGACGTTCGTCGCGAGCAGCGCGGCCCGCAGATCTTCCTGTCGCGCACGCATCCGCAGTTCATGGTCAAGCTCTTCACCATGGAAGTGCCCGAAATCTACGACGGCATCATCCAGGTGAAGTCGGTCGCCCGCGATCCGGGTTCGCGCGCCAAGATCGCCGTCATCTCGAACGACTCGTCGATCGATCCGGTCGGCGCCTGCGTCGGTATGCGCGGTTCGCGCGTTCAAGCCGTCGTCGGCGAGCTGCAGGGCGAAAAGATCGACATCATTCCCTGGTCCAGCGAGCCGGCGAACTTCGTCGTGAACGCGCTGCAGCCGGCCGAAGTCGCCAAGGTCGTTCTCGACGAAGATGCAGAGCGCATCGAAGTCGTGGTGCCGGACGAGCAGCTTTCGCTCGCCATCGGCCGCCGCGGCCAGAATGTCCGCCTCGCCTCGCAGCTGACCGGTTGGGATATCGACATCATGACGGAAGCCGAGGAATCGGAACGCCGTCAGAAGGAATTCAACGAGCGTACGAACCTGTTCATGGACGCGCTCGACGTCGACGAGATGGTCGGCCAGGTTCTGGCCTCGGAAGGCTTTGCCGCCGTCGAGGAACTGGCTTACGTCGATCTGGACGAAATCTCCTCGATCGACGGCTTCGACGAAGATACCGCCCAGGAAATCCAGACGCGCGCCCGCGAATATCTCGAAAAGCTCGAAGCGGAGATGGACGAGAAGCGCAAGGCGCTCGGCGTTTCCGACGAGCTTCGCCAGATCAACGGCATGACTGCACAGATGATGGTCGCCCTCGGCGAAGACGGCATCAAGACGATCGAGGACTTCGCCGGCTGCGCCGCCGACGATCTCGTCGGCTGGAGCGAACGCAAGAACGGCGAAACGAAGAAGTTCGAAGGCCTGTTCTCCAAGCTCGAAGTCTCGCGCGTCGAAGCCGAACAGATGGTCGTGCAGGCCCGCCTGCTGGCCGGCTGGATCACCGAAGCCGATCTCGCCGCCGAAGCCGAAGAGGTATCGGAAGGTGAAGGCGAGGCCGAGCAGGAAGCATGATGAGCGCAGAGGGGCCGAAGGCCGCGCCCGAAGACGACGATCTTTCGGGTGACGGCGCAAATGGCCGTATGTGCATCGTAACACGCGAAAGCGGATCGCCGGATGAGCTGATCCGCTTCGTCGCCGCTCCGGACGGAACAGTCGTTCCGGATCTGAAGCGGCAGCTGCCGGGACGCGGATGCTGGGTCAAGATCGACCGGGCGCTCGTGGACAAGGCAGTGGCAAAGAAGTTGTTCTCCCGCGCCCTGAAGGCGGAGGTGACCGCGCCGAGCGATCTCGGCGCCACCGTCGACCGCCTTCTAGCGGCGCAACTGGCCGGGATGATGAACATGGCACGCAAGGCGGGCCAGTTCGTATCCGGCTCGTCGAAGGTGGATGGCGCCGTTCGCAACGGGTCGGCACTTGCCGTGTTCCATGCGATGAACGCCGCCGCCGATGGCGTGCGCAAGATCGATCAGGCAAGGAAGGCCTGGCATCTCGGCATGGAGACCGAAGCGGAAATACCGTCCTTCCGTGTCTTTACGGAGGCGGAAATGGACGAACTGATGGGCCAGAATGCTTTTATCCATGCCGCAGCGCTTGCAGGGCAGGCGGGTGAGGGTGTAGTGAAGCGCGCAAACCTGCTCGAACGGTACCGCAACGGCGGTCAGTCCCGGGCAACGGGCGGCGCTGGCCGGCGAAAACAATGACGCGGTCACCGGCCTTTGCCGGACGCCTCATTAAGGTACATGCATTGAACGACAGGGTCTGACGGACGTTTCCGTGCCCTGTCCGAAGGAACAGGAACGGAATGACCGACAATCAAGACGACAAGACGCTGAGTGTTTCGGGTAAGAAGACCCTCACCTTGAAGCCTTCAGGCGTAAACCAGGGCACCGTGCGCCAGGACATGGGCCGCGGTCGCACCAAGGCGGTCGTGGTTGAGACCCGTAAGCGCCGCCCGCTACGTCCTGAAGACGAAAAGCCAATCACGCCGGTAACGACATCGGCGCCCTCGGTGACGCGCGTCGCCGAACCGACGCCGCAGCCGCCGCGCCCGCCGCAGCCGGCTCCGCGCATTCATCAGCCTGGCGGCCAGCAGCAGCGGCCGGCACAATCCAACCAGGGCTATCAGCAGCGCCCGCAGCAGGAGCGCTCGTCGCGTCCGGTGGTTCTGAACCATCTGTCGGCCGACGAGATGGATGCTCGCCGCCGCGCGCTGGCTGACGCACAGGCCCGCGATGCGGCAGACGCCGTTCGTCGCGCCGAGGAAGAAGCTCGCCGCCGCCAGGAAGAAGAAGCACGCCGCGTCGCCGAACAGGCCGAAGCTGCCCGTCGCGCTGCAGAAGAGGCCGCTCGCGCCGCAGAAGCAGCCAAGGTCGCCGAACAGGCCCCGGCAGCTCCGGTCGAGGCGAAGGTTGACGCTCCGAAGCCGGCTACGCAGCCTGCTCCGGCGCCGGCCGTTGTACGCCGTCCGGATGCTTCCGCCCCGCAGTCCGCCCGCCCCGGCGCAGCCGCCGCGGAAGCGCCGGCCAATCGCCGTCGCCCGGGCAACGAGGATGAGGAAGGCCGTGGCCCGTCCCGTGGTGCTCCGGTCCGTGGCAAGATCACCCGGCCTGAGCCGGCAAAGCCGGTCACCACGCGTCCGAAGACCGACGAAGAACGCCGCCGCGGCAAGCTGACGGTCACGACCGCCGATGTCGACGAAGACGGCAACGCACGCGGCCGCTCGCTTTCGGCCATGCGCCGCCGCCAGGAAAAGTTCCGCCGCAGCCAGATGCAGGAAACACGCGAAAAGATCTCGCGTGAAGTCGTGCTGCCCGAGACCATTACCATTCAGGAACTGTCGCAGCGCATGTCCGAACGCGCCGTCGACGTCATCAAGTACCTGATGAAGGAAGGTCAGATGATGAAGCCGGGCGACGTCATCGACGCCGACTTGGCAGAGCTCATCGCCGGCGAATTCGGCCATACGGTGAAGCGCGTTTCGGAATCCGACGTCGAACAGGGCATCTTCAATGTTGCCGACGAGGAAGGCGAACTGGTTTCCCGTCCGCCTGTCGTCACCATCATGGGCCACGTCGACCACGGCAAGACCTCGCTGCTCGACGCCATCCGTCATGCGAACGTGGTCGCCGGCGAAGCCGGTGGCATCACCCAGCATATCGGCGCCTATCAGGTCGAGCAGAACGGTCAGAAGATCACCTTCATCGACACGCCCGGCCACGCCGCCTTTACGGCGATGCGTGCTCGCGGTGCCCAGGCGACCGATATCGCGATCCTCGTGGTAGCGGCCGACGACAGCGTGATGCCGCAGACGATCGAATCGATCAACCACGCCAAGGCGGCGGGTGTTCCGATCATCGTGGCGATCAACAAGATCGACAAGCACGAAGCCAATCCGCAGAAGGTCCGCACGGAACTGCTGCAGCACGAAGTCTTCGTCGAATCGATGGGCGGTGAAGTGCTCGACGTGGAAGTCTCCGCGAAGAACCGCACCAACCTCGACAAGCTGCTCGAAGCCATCCTGTTGCAGGCGGAAATCCTTGACCTTAAGGCCAATCCGAACCGCACGGCCGAAGGCACGGTCATCGAAGCCCAGCTCGACCGCGGCCGCGGCTCCGTCGCCACCGTACTCGTGCAAAAGGGTACACTGCGTCCCGGCCAGATCGTCGTCGCCGGCGATCAGTGGGGCCGTGTGCGCGCTCTGGTCAACGACAAGGGCGAGCATGTGAAGGAAGCAGGCCCGGCGATGCCGGTCGAACTGCTCGGCCTTTCCGGTGCACCGCAGGCCGGTGACAAGTTCGCCGTCGTCGAGAGCGAAAGCCGCGCCCGCGAAATCTCGGAATACCGCCAGCGCCTCACCCGCGACAAGGCAGCCGCTCGCCAGTCCGGTCAGCGCGGCTCGCTGGAGCAGATGATGTCGCAGCTGCAGACCTCGGGCATCAAGGAATTCCCGCTGGTTATCAAGGGCGACGTGCAGGGCTCGATCGAGGCCATTGCCGGCGCGCTGGAAAAGCTCGGCACCGACGAAGTGCGCGCGCGCATCGTCCATTCGGGCGTCGGCGGCGTGACCGAATCCGATATCTCGCTCGCCGGTGCATCCGACGCAGCGATCATCGGCTTCAACGTCCGTGCCAATGCTCAGGCCCGCACGCTGGCGGAGCGCGAAGGCATCGAGATCCGCTACTACAACATCATCTACGATCTGGTGGATGACGTGAAGGCAGCGATGTCGGGCCTGCTCTCTCCGGAGCGCCGCGAAACCTTCCTCGGCAATGCCGAGATCCTCGAGGTGTTCAACATCACGAAGGTCGGCAAGGTCGCGGGTTGCCGCGTCACCGAAGGCAAGGTCGAGCGTGGTGTCGGCGTTCGCCTGGTTCGCGACAACGTCGTCATCCACGAAGGCAAGCTCAAGACGCTCAAGCGCTTCAAGGACGAAGTCTCCGAAGTCAACATGGGCCAGGAATGCGGTATGGCCTTCGAAAACTACGAAGACATCCGCGTCGGCGATACGATCGAATGCTTCCGCGTCGAGCACATCACCCGTACGCTGTAAGCAATCCTTCGATTTGCTAGATATCAAAACCGCCGGCCGAAACCGGCGGTTTTTTTAAATGCCGCTAAATGGGTACGCCATGGAGATCACGACAGAGCTTGCAGGCGATCAATCCCTCACCGTCTCCTTCGTTCGCCAGCCGGCGGAACATGTCGCCGTGATGCGCCAGGCAGGACAGCGTTTTGCCCTTCGCCGTCCAAGGAATGCACAAAGCGAGACGGCCTGGTTCTTCGTGTCGGCGATCGCGGTCGGCGTAGCGCTTCCCGTCTTTTTCCATCTTCTTCGGGAATATGTATTCATTCCCGTGTTCGGGCTGTCGCGATCGATCGGCCTGGGTGAGATGGCGATCATTTGGCTCGTACCGACACTGATCTGCTACGCACTGATCTTGCTCTATTTTAGGTGGGCCACACGCCGACGCCTAGGGGTGATGCAATCGCGCCTGCGCCCTGATGTCACCGTCACTGTCACGATCACGCCCGAAGGTGCCGCCTGGAATTCGGCGCAGACATCGATTTGGCTTGGCTGGAGCGAGATCTTGAATATCAGCCGCCGCAGCGGACGGATTGAATTCGATACCGAAACCTTTGTCACCTACATCCCGGCATCCGCCTTTGCCGATCAGGACGCTCAGGATGCCGCTTTCGCAAGGATTCTCGGCTTCTGGCAGGCCGCAAATCCTCTCCAGCCTTGACCTTTGCGCCGGATCGAGTCATTTGACCCGCTTTATCGCGTCCAAAGGACGCTGCTAACGGAACAACCATGACCAGACCAACTTCTTCCGCGCCTTCGCAGCGCATGCTTCGCGTCGGCGAGCAGGTGCGCTCAGCGATCACGCAGGTTCTGCAGCGCGGCGAAGTGCGCGACGACCTGATCGAGCGCACCGTGATCTCCATTTCCGAAGTGCGCATGTCGCCCGATCTGAAGATCGCGACCGCCTTCGTGACGCCGCTTGGCGTTACCGACCACGGCGCCGTCATCGAAGCGCTGAACCGCCATGCGAAATACATCCGCGGCCGTCTCGGCCCGCAGCTTCGCCAGATGAAGTACATGCCGGAAGTTCGCTTCCGCGACGATACGAGCTTCGACAATTACAAGAAGATCGACGCGCTTCTGCGCTCGCCCGAGGTCAGCCGTGATCTCGACGACGATAACGACCAAGATCAATAACAGAGACAGAGAATGTCCAAGCCACGCAAACCCAAGGGCCGTCCGATTTCGGGTTGGCTCATCCTCGACAAGCCGGTGGATTTCGGCTCGACCGAAGCCGTTTCCAAGATCAAGTGGCTGTTCAAGGCCCAGAAGGCCGGCCATGCCGGCACGCTCGATCCGCTTGCCTCCGGCATGCTGCCGATTGCGCTCGGCGATGCCACCAAGACGGTTCCCTACGTCATGGATGGCCGCAAGATTTATGAGTTCACCGTGACCTGGGGCGAGGAACGCGCGTCCGACGACCTTGAAGGCGAAGTGACCGCCACCTCCGACAAGCGTCCGAGCGAAGAAGATATTCGCGCGCTTCTGCCGAAATATACCGGCGTCATTCAGCAAGTCCCGCCGCAGTTCTCCGCCATCAAGATATCAGGCGAACGCGCCTATGACCTTGCTCGCGAAGGCGAGACGGTCGAGATCCCCTCACGCGAAGTCGAGATTTTCCGCCTGACGCTGCTCGCTTGCCCGGACGCCAATACAGCGCATTTCGAGGTCGAGTGCGGCAAGGGCACCTATGTGCGCGCGCTTGCCCGCGATTTCGGCCGTGATCTCGGCTGCTACGGCCATATTTCCGGCCTGCGCCGCAGCTTCGTCGCTCCCTTCGCCGAAGAGACGATGGTGCCGCTTGCCGATCTCGTGGCGCTGGAAGAGATCGAAGATACGGACGAGCGGCTTGCAGCCCTCGATGCGCTGCTGATCGACACGGCCGAGGCGTTGTCTTCGCTGCCGCATCTCGTCATCAGCGACGATCAGGCGCACCGCCTGAAGATGGGCAATCCGATCCTGGTGCGCGGCCGCGATGCGCCTGTTGCCGAAACCGAGGCCTATGCCACGGCGCGCGGCAAGCTGATCGCGATCGGCGAGATCGGCCAGGGCGAGTTCCGTCCGAAGCGCGTGTTCGGCTGACCTCAATCAACCGCAAATAGCGGCTATTACGGGCGATGCCTATGCGATATGTTCCCCGACGGGCCATCATGGCCCGTCCAAAGGGGGCAAACATGCGCAGCGTTGCATTCGGAATAGTTGCATTCCTTTCCCTGTTCCTGACGGTGACGAACGCCCAATCCGCCGAGCGGTGGGCCTGGCTACCGCCATTTCCGCCGATGCCGCAGCCGAAAACGAGCGGCATGGCCGATGTCAACGACATCAAGATGTATTATGCCGAATATGGCGCGGGCGACCCGATCCTCTTCATTCATGGCGGCCTCGGAAATGCCGATGTCTGGGGCGCTCAGGTCGCCGATTTCGCGAGAGATCATCTCGTCATTGTCGCCGACAGCCGCGGGCATGGCCGCTCGACGCGCAGCCAGCAGTCTTTCGGCTACGATCTGATGACCTCGGATTATGCCGCGCTGCTCGACTATCTGAAGGTCGACAAGGTGACGCTGGTTGGATGGTCCGATGGCGGCATCATCGGCATCGACATGGCGATGAAACATCCCGAAAAGCTGACGCGCGTGGTCGCTCAAGCCGCCAATGTCACCACCGACGGCGTGAAACCCGATGTCATGAGCAACAAGACTTTCAACGACTACATCAACGTCGCCGGCGACTATTACAGGAAGCTGTCGCCGACCCCGAACGAATATGACGCCTTCGTCAAACAGATCTCGAAGATGTGGGAGACGCAACCGGCATGGACCGCAGCCGACCTCGGCAAGATCACGGTGCCGGTGATACTTGCCATCGGCGACCATGACGAAGCGGTGAAGCTGGACCATACCGAGATGATGGCGAAGGAGATCCCCGGCGCGAAGCTCGTCATCCTGAAGGATGCCAGCCATTTCGCCATGCTGCAGGATCCGGAAGGCTACAATGCCATGATCCGGGATGCCATGGCGGGGCGCTGAAGGGCGCCCAGGGAGAACCCTCTTTCAATTGGCGCTCATTTGGTTTATAGGCAGCGCCAGCATCAGGCATGCCTGATTGCATTCGCGGCCAATGCTGGACGACATCCCGGCGTTTGGCGACTTCAATCTCCTCTCATAGAAAGGACCATCCGATGTCGATCACTGCTGAGCGCAAGGCTGCGCTGATCAAGGAATACGCTACCGCCGAAGGCGACACCGGTTCTCCGGAAGTCCAGGTTGCGATCCTGACCGAGCGCATCAACAACCTCACGGAACACTTCAAGGACCACAAGAAGGACAACCACTCCCGTCGTGGCCTTCTGACGATGGTTTCCAGCCGACGCTCGCTCCTTGACTACCTCAAGAAGAAGGACGAGGGCCGTTATACCAAGCTGATCAACAGCCTCGGTATCCGCCGCTAACGGAATTTCCGGCGGGCGTTCACCTGGACGCCCGCCGGATGCTTATGAAGGGTATAAACCCTTGAGACCAGTTTCCCTCGCGCCTTACGCCGGTGCGATGCGAAACCGCCGGCAGGCCGGATGGGCCGGTGCTGCCAACAACAACCGTTGACCTGTCATGGGGCAGGATTGCCGGATGCTTTCAGCCGAAGCTTCACGCTTCGGCCGACCTTCGAAAGCCTCTCGTTGTCTTGCCCGTGATGCGTCACATTTCGTGCGGTTGAAGATGTGCCCTGCCGAATTCGTCGGCCTCGGCGCCTTTTCCCGCATAGTGCAAGGACAAGATATGTTCGATATCCATACCGTCGAAATCGAGTGGGCAGGCCGCCCGCTGAAGCTCGAAACCGGCAAGATTGCCCGCCAGGCCGACGGCGCCGTTGTCGCCACCTACGGCGAGACCGTCGTGCTTGCGACCGTCGTTTCCGCCAAGGCGCCGAAGCCGGGCCAGGACTTCTTCCCGCTTACCGTCAACTATCAGGAAAAGACCTACGCGGCCGGCAAGATCCCCGGCGGTTACTTCAAGCGCGAGGGACGTCCGAGCGAAAACGAAACGCTCGTTTCCCGCCTGATCGACCGCCCGATCCGCCCGCTCTTCCCGGAAGGCTACAAGAACGACACGCAGGTTGTCGTCACCGTCATCCAGCATGACCTCGAAAACGATCCGGACATCCTGTCCATGGTCGCGACCTCTGCAGCCCTGACGCTCTCCGGCATCCCCTTCATGGGCCCGATCGGCGGCGCCCGCGTCGGTTACATCAACGGCGAATACGTGCTGAACCCGCATCTCGACGAGATGGACGAATCGAGCCTCGACCTCGTCGTCGCCGGCACGCAGGAAGCCGTTCTCATGGTTGAATCCGAAGCCAAGGAACTGCCTGAAGACATCATGCTCGGCGCCGTCATGTTCGGCCACCGCGGCTTCCAGCCCGTCATCGACGCGATCATCAAGCTCGCCGAAGTGGCTGCCAAGGAGCCTCGCGACTTCCAGCCGGAAGACTATTCCGAGCTCGAAAAGGAAATGCTCGGCCTCGCCGAAGCGGAACTGCGCGACGCTTACAAGATCACCCAGAAGGCTGATCGCTATGCTGCCGTCGACGCCGTCAAGACGAAGGTGAAGGCACACTTCCTGCCGGAAGAAGGCGAAGCCAAGTACACGGCCGAAGAAGTCGGCGCCATCTTCAAGCACCTGCAGGCGAAGATCGTTCGCTGGAACATCCTCGACACGTCGAGCCGCATCGACGGCCGCGATCTGCAGACGGTTCGCCCGATCCTCGCCGAAGTCGGCCTGTTGCCGCGCACGCACGGTTCTGCGCTCTTCACCCGCGGTGAGACGCAGGCGATCGTCGTTGCCACGCTCGGCACCGGTGAGGACGAGCAGTATGTCGACAGCCTGACCGGCATGTACAAAGAAAACTTCATGCTGCACTATAACTTCCCGCCCTACTCGGTCGGCGAAACCGGTCGCATGGGTTCTCCGGGCCGCCGCGAAATCGGCCATGGCAAGCTCGCATGGCGCGCCATCCACCCGATGCTGCCGTCGGCGGAACAGTTCCCCTACACGCTGCGTGTCGTCTCCGAGATCACCGAGTCCAACGGCTCCTCCTCCATGGCGACCGTCTGCGGCACCTCGCTGGCGCTGATGGATGCCGGCGTGCCGCTGGCAAAGCCGGTTGCCGGCATCGCCATGGGCCTGATCAAGGAAGAAGAGCGCTTTGCCGTTCTCTCCGACATCCTGGGTGACGAAGACCACCTCGGCGACATGGACTTCAAGGTTGCCGGCACGGAAGCAGGCATCACCTCGCTGCAGATGGACATCAAGATCGACGGCATCACCGAAGAAATCATGAAGGTCGCCCTGAACCAGGCGAAGGGCGGCCGTCTGCACATCCTCGGCGAAATGGCAAAGGCCATCTCCGAAAGCCGCGGCCAGCTCGGCGAATTCGCACCGCGCATCGAAGTCATGAACATTCCGGTCGACAAGATCCGCGAAGTCATCGGCTCCGGCGGCAAGGTCATCCGCGAAATCGTCGAAAAGACCGGCGCCAAGATCAACATCGAGGACGACGGCACCGTCAAGATCGCCTCCTCCTCCGGCAAGGAAATCGAAGCGGCCCGCAAGTGGATCCACTCGATCGTCGCCGAGCCGGAAGTCGGCCAGGTCTACGAAGGTACTGTGGTCAAGACCGCCGACTTCGGCGCCTTCGTCAACTTCTTCGGCGCCCGCGACGGCCTCGTCCACATCTCGCAGCTCGCTTCCGAGCGCGTGGCCAAGACGCAGGACGTCGTCAAGGAAGGCGACAAGGTCTGGGTCAAGCTGCTCGGCTTCGACGAGCGCGGCAAGGTTCGCCTGTCCATGAAGGTTGTCGACCAGGCAACCGGCCAGGAAATCGTTGCCGAAAAGAAGAAGGATGACGCGGCCGAATAAGCCCGCGCCTTCATAAACTTTCCGGGGCGCGGGATCTTTTCCGCGCCCTTTTTATATTATCGGTGCCGACCGTTTTGTAGAAAGTGGGTGCCCGGCCCCTCACCCTAGCCCTCTCCCGCATGCGGAGAGAGGGTTAGGGTGAGGGACAAGCCCAGAATACGACGATGGCGCATATCCGACAGACGAAACCCATTCCCATAACGAGACCACGCCCATGAGCCGCGATGCCCTGAAGACCCTGTTCCATCCCTTTGCCTCCGGCACCGTCGACGCGCCCGGCGAGGGTCAGCGGATCCTGTTCCTCGGCGCCGAGGCGGGCTTTGCGCTGCCGGAGGGATTTGCTGCCGAGCTTTCCGCCGTCCAGGGCTTCCGTCCCTTTTATCGCCAGCTGCAGGCGCAGCGCATCAACGTGACGCCGGAGATCGAAGGCGAAGGCTATGACGGCGCGCTCGTGCTTTGCGGCAAGCACAAGGGCGAGAACGAGGATCACTTCGCCGAAGCCCTGACGCGCGTGAGAGAAGGCGGCCTCATCGTCGTTGCCGGCGGCAAGGAAGACGGCATCCAGCCGTTGCGCAAGCGCGTCGAGGCCTTCGGTCTCGACATCGAGCATATGCCCAAATATCACGGCGTTGCCTTCTGGTTTACCCGCCCTGCCGATATCAAGCTGCTGACGGCGCAGCTCGCGAAGCCGGCGACGCTCGTTGACGACAGCTTCACCACAGCGCCCGGCATGTTCTCCCACGACCGTATCGACGCCGGTTCGGAGCTGCTTGCCTCGCGCCTGCCGACCGATTTTACCGGCGATGCTGCCGATTTCGGCGCCGGCTGGGGTTACCTTTCCGTCGAGCTGGCAATGAAGTCGCCGAGAATCGAACGCATCGACCTCTACGAGGCCCATTACGGCTCTCTGGAGGCCGCACGGGCCAATCTGCTGTCGCACTGCCCCAAGGTCGCGCAGCGCTTCTTCTGGCACGATCTGGCGAGCGAGCCGGTCAAGGACAAGTACGACCTGATCATCATGAACCCGCCCTTCCATGAGGGCCATGCCGCCGAACCTTCGCTCGGCCAGGCGATGATCAAGACTGCCGCTTCGGCGCTGCGCGGCGGCGGACGGCTAATGCTGGTCGCCAATCGCGGCCTGCCCTATGAGCCGGTGCTGGCGGAGAATTTCAAGGAGTTCGGCGAGACCTGCCGCAACGCCCGCTACAAGGTGCTCTGGGCGAAGAAATAAGGAATGATGGCGGTCAGATGGCCGCCATTTTTTGAGCGGGGCTCAGGGGCTTCGTTTCGACGCTCTTGCGGCCCATTCGCGGTTCAGCACGGCGTAGATGCATTCGTCGCCCCATATGCCGTTGAAGCGATCATTCTCGATCAGAAGCGCCTCGCGGCGCAGGCCGAGCCGTTCGACGACACCGACCGAGCCGGCATTTTTCGCATCCAGCCGTGCAAAGATCCGGTGGAAGCCGAATTTTTCGAAACCGAGGGTAATCATGGCTTCCGCCGCCTCGGTGGCATAACCCTTCCTGGCATAGGCTGGGTTGGAGGTATAGCCGAGCTCGGCCTGAAGTGCGACCTTGCTTGCGAATGTCAGGCTAACGTCACCCACCAAAGCGCCATCCTCCCGCCGTATGACAGCGCATAACAGCGTATCTCCGTCCTCGGAGAAAGGGGAGCTCAGGCGGATATCGAAACGCTCTCGCAAGACCTCAAGCGAAGGTGGATCGCGGTAGAGGAAACGATATATCTCCGGCAGGGAGCGGTAGGCGCTGTAGGCGGCAAAATCCTCCGGCACAAAGCGGCGAAGGATAAGACGACCGGTCGATGCCAAAGGTTCTGCGTCGTCGATGGACGTCATCGGGAATCCTCTGAAAGGATATCCGGAAATTGATCCTCCCGGCCAAAACCGGGAGGACACGACTGAGATCGAAGGCTTACTCCGTGTCTGCGCTTGACAGCGTTTCCAGCGTTGGCATCGAGGTGATGTTATAGCCGGCATCCACAAAATGGACTTCGCCAGTCACGCCTGCTGCCAGATCCGACAGGAGGTAGAGCGACGACGAGCCGACCTGATCGATGGTGACGGACTTGCGCAGCGGCGCGTTGCGCTGGTTCCAAGAGAGGATGGCGCGGGCGTCGGAAATGCCGGCGCCGGCGAGCGTGCGGATCGGACCGGCGGAAACGGCGTTGACGCGAATGCCGCGCGGGCCGTAGTCCGCAGCGAGATAGCGGACGGAAGCCTCGAGTGCCGCCTTGGCGACGCCCATGACGTTGTAGTTCGGGATCACGCGCGTCGAACCATTATAGGTCAGCGTCAGCATGCTGCCGCCTTCCGTCATTAGTTCGGCGGCACGCTTGGCAACCTCAGTGAAGGAGAAGCAAGAAATCACCATCGTGCGGGTGAAATTCTCCCGCGTGGTGTTGGCATAGAGCCCCTTCAGCTCGTTCTTGTCGGAAAAGCCGATGGCGTGGACGATGAAATCCAGCTTGCCCCAGCGCTCCTTGATGGCGTCGAAGACGGCATCGACCGAAGCGAGATCCTCGACATCGCAAGGCAGTAGGAAATCCGAGCCGACTTCGGCTGCGAGCGGCTTGACGCGCTTGCCGAGCGCTTCGCCCTGAAAGGTGAAAGCCAGTTCAGCGCCTTCGGCGGCCAGTGCCTTTGAAATACCCCAGGCAATCGAATGGTTGTTTGCGACGCCCATGATGAGGCCGCGCTTACCCTGCATAATTCCCGTCATTGCCTTATCCGTTATAGCGCTGGAATACGAGCGTGGCGTTGGTGCCGCCGAAGCCGAAGGAGTTCGAAAGAGCGATATCGAACTTGGCATTGTCGATACGCTTGCGCACGATCGGCACGCCTTCGAATTCCGGATCGAGTTCGGTGATATGGGCGCTTTCGCCGATGAAGCGCTCCTGCATCATCAGGATCGAGTAGATCGATTCCTGAACGCCCGCTGCGCCGAGCGAATGGCCCGTCAGCGACTTGGTCGACTGGATCGGCGGGATCTTGTCGCCGAAGACTTCGCGGATCGCGCCGATTTCCTTGCTGTCGCCCACCGGCGTCGATGTGCCGTGGGTGTTGATGTAGTCGATATCGCCCTTCACGGTGGCGAGCGCCTGGCGCATGCAGCGCACGGCACCTTCGCCTGACGGCGCGACCATGTCGTAACCGTCCGAGGTAGCGCCGTAGCCGATGATTTCGGCATAGATCTTGGCGCCGCGTGCCTTGGCATGCTCAAGCTCTTCCAGAACCAGCACGCCGGCGCCGCCGGCGATGACGAAGCCGTCACGCTTGGCGTCATAGGCGCGCGAGGCGGTTTCCGGATGGTTCTCATTGAAGTCCGACGACATGGCGCCCATGGCGTCGAAGAGGTTCGACATGGTCCAGTCGAGATCCTCGTGGCCGCCGGCGAACATGACGTCCTGCTTGCCCCACTGGATCATTTCGGCAGCATTGCCGATGCAGTGCGCCGAGGTCGAGCAGGCAGACGAGATGGAGTAATTGACGCCGTGGATCTTGAACCAAGTCGCAAGCGTGGCCGAGGCCGTCGACGACATCGACTTTGGCACGGCGAAGGGGCCGATGCGCTTCGGGCTGTTGTTCTTGCGGGTGATGTCGGCAGCTTCGATCAGCGTGCGCGTCGACGGGCCGCCGGAGCCCATGATGATGCCGGTGCGCTCGTTGGTGATATCGCTTTCCTCAAGGCCGCTATCGGCGATCGCCTGCTTCATGGCGACGTGGTTCCAGGCACCGCCCTGCGACAGGAAGCGCATGGCGCGGCGATCCACCAGGTCGGTCGTATCGATCTTAGGCGCGCCCCAGACCTGGCACTTGAAACCGTGCTCGGCGAAATCGGGGGAGAAGGAAATACCGGATTTGGCGTCGCGCAGCGAGGCGGTCACTTCTTGAGCATTGTTTCCAATCGAAGAGACAATACCCAGACCCGTAACAACTACCCGTCTCATGTCGATGACCTTTTCTAAAACATCTGTCTTTGTGGAGGCGGCGGTGCCGCAGTTCAGGCAACCTTGTCCTTGGACAGGCCCACGCGCAGGTCCGTCGCCTGATAAATGGTCTCGCCATCGGCCTTCAGCCAGCCGTCGGCGGTGCCGAGGACGAGGCGGCCGCGCATGACGCGCTTGAAGTCGATGCCGTATTCGAGAAGCTTCGTGTCCGGACGAACCATGCCCTTGAACTTCACTTCGCCAGTGGAAAGCGCCATGCCGCGGCCGGGCTCGCCGAGCCAGCCGAGGAAGAAGCCGGTCAGCTGCCACATGCCGTCGAGGCCGAGGCAGCCCGGCATGATGGGATTGCCGGCAAAATGGCAGGGGAAGTACCAATCATCGGGACGCACGTCGTATTCGGCGCGAATATAGCCTTTGTCGAAGGCTCCGCCCGTTTCGGAAATATCTGTAATGCGATGGACCATCAGCATCGGTGGCAGGGGAAGCTGTGCGTTGCCCGGGCCGAACAGTTCGCCGCGGCCACAGGACAGGATTTCCTCGTAATTGAAGCTGGATTGTCTCGTCGTCATAAAAATTCCGTTTCCCCCGCATGAATGCCGATGGATGTGAAGCTTTAGTGCAAGATCGACAGAAAATGAAGCGTAACCATCACACTCTCATTCAGCCGTTCGATCGAACACAGTAGCTCCTATGTGGTGGTCGCATACAGGAACGCCAGAGCTGCTACCAGTGCCAAATGCGGCAAAAGCCCGATTTTTCCGGCTTTTGAGCACCTTCCCACCCCATGGAAACTATTGAAAGCAATCAAGGCAAAAGTTATATGGCTTAGTAAAGAATTATAGAGATCAGGAATCCGGAGTCCCTGAATGGCGGAAGAAGCCGAAATCGCGATCGAAACCAGGCTGCGCAATGTCGGCCTGAGACCGACCCGACAGCGGATCGCACTGGGAGACCTCCTCTTCGCCAAGGGCGACCGGCATCTGACGGTGGAAGAACTGCACGAGGAAGCCGTTGCCGCCGGCGTTCCGGTTTCGCTCGCGACCGTCTACAACACGCTGCATCAATTTACCGAGGCGGGCCTGATCCGCGTGCTCGCCGTCGAAAGCACCAAGACTTACTTCGACACCAACGTCTCCGACCACCATCACTTTTTCGTGGAAGGCCACAACGAAGTGCTGGATATCCCGATCAGCAACCTGACGATCGACAATCTGCCCGAACCGCCGCAGGGCATGGAAATCGCCCATGTCGACGTGGTGATCCGCCTGCGCCGTAAGCAGAGGCAATAGGAAATAGGAAATAGGAAATAGGAAATAGAATTGTTTCATAGCGTCCCGCTATTGCCCACTGCCTAATTCCTGATGCCTCGCGTCTACATCACATCGTCCGGATGCCGGCCTGGCTTATGGTGATAGGTCGGAAAGGTCCAGCCGAACCAGAGCGCGCCGCCGCGCACCGCGAAGGCCGCGATCACGCCCAATCCCGCAGAGACATAAAGCGGCAGCGTCGTCGCATTGGCGGCGGTGAAGACGCCGGCGCCGACGATTGAGGCCGTCACATAGATTTCCGGGCGCAGCAGGACCGAAGGTTCGTTCGCAAGCAGATCGCGCAGGATGCCGCCGAAGGTTGCCGTCAGCGCGCCGGTGACGATCGCAACGGTGGGCGAGCCCGTGGCTGCCATACCCTTGGCCGCTCCCATCACGCAGTAGGCCGATAGCCCCACGGCATCGAGCCAGATGAGCAGCCGATAGCGCGATTCGAAGAGATGAGCGGTGAAGAAGACCAGAACGCCGACCATGGCGCAGATGATGATATAGGTCGGGTTCAGCACCCAGAAGACCGGCACCCGGCCCAGAACGATATCGCGCAACGTGCCGCCGCCGATACCAGTGACGGCCGCCAGGAACAGGAAGCCGATCAGATCGAGCTGCTTGCGCGAAGCCGCGAGCGCGCCGGTTGCGGCAAAAAGGGCGACGCCGGCATAATCAAGAAACGAGAGAAGCGACATCGAAAACTCCAACGGGAGGCCGGCAATTTTTCCGAAATGAATCACGACGGCAAGGGCCGCGCAAGCAGGCGCGTGCAAAGATGTCGCAGCGGCTGCGGCTGCTATCGTGGCCGTAACGGCGCTTCGAAAAGGAATCCCCCGTGAAATCCCTGCTGATCGTAATCCTCAACCTCTTCGCTCTCGTGATCATGCCTGCCGTGGCCGAGGCGCAGCAATCGATCCTGCAGGACCCCGTGGCCTTCGAGAAGGATCACTTCACCAAAAGCTGCGACGGCCAGGTGAGCTTCGGCGATCATTTCGCTACCCAGCAGGACATCAACAACGACAAGCTGATGGATATCGTCATTAATGAGGGCGAGATCACCTGCAAGGGCGAAAAAGGCCCCTACTGCACGGACGAAGGCTGCCCCTACAATTTCTACGTCCAAGTGGCCGAGGGCGGCTATCTGCTCGTCGCCACAGCGAAGATCTACGGCTACGATTTCATCCAGCGTTTCGGCAACATGGTGCTGGTCATGAAAATGCATCCGCGCTTCTGCGACCGCAAGGATGGCGAAGCCGCTTGCGAAATCACCGTCAGGGTGCGCGGCGTCAAATTCGTCACCATATCTCAGAAATAGAATTTGCGGTGCGTGCACGTCATTCGGCCCGGACATGTGGCGACGGTCCGGCCACATAATATTATGGTCCGGGATAGAGTGCCGAGGTTCGGCCGACCGCGTAATAGCCGACCAGACCGACCCATTCGCGCAGGCCCGTCGCCAGCAGTTGGGCATTGCGTGATGGCTGGGTGAAATCGAGGCCGAGGCTTTCCTTGCCGGTGCTGCGATAATCGACCGGCCAAGGCACGACATCGATGCCCTGTTTGCGGAAGATGCCCATCGAGCGCGGCATATGGAAGCCCGAGGTGATGAGCAGGCAATTCGAAAGACCGTTCTGCGCCAGCAGCTCCTTCGTATTGACCGCATTCTCAAAGGTTGTGCGTGAAGTCTTGTCCTCGACCATGCGGCTTGTCGGAATGCCGAGTGCAGTGAAGAAGCGTTCGGAAATCACGGCATCGCCCTCATAGGTGCCGCCGATCGAGCCATCGCCGCCCGAGATCACGATGCGTGACTGCGGGTATTTCTGCGCGAGACGCAGCGCTTCGATCAGCCGATCGCCGGCCGAGTCAAGCTCATAGCCGCCGCGCGCCGTCGTCACTTCGTTTTGCGTGGCGCCGCCGAGAACGATCATGCATTTGAGATCGGCGGGATCGGCTGCGGGGTGCGGAAAACGCTCTTCCAGCGTCTGAACAACATAAGCGCCGGCCGTCGTATACAGCGAGACGAACAGGATCAGCGCCGACAAGAGCGCCGAGGTGATGACGGTAGCGCGCCAGCGCAGCAGTGCGGCGATAAATGCCAGCAGGACAAACAGGAAGGCCAGCGACAGCGGCTGACCGAAAATCCAGACAAGTTTCGAAAAAACGAACACGGCACATCCTTACGCTTGTCGGCAAAACGATTCGTTTTCCTCCCTAACAGATTTTGTGCGCTGCAATGTGGCTATTTCGCTCGCCGCGCCGTCGGGGCCGCCACCGTCAACCGCTGCCTGAAGCGGCGCCGCAGCGGGCGAGGGATGAAAAGAGTGACGAGCGCGACTATTGAAACCAGCCCAAAGCGTCCGGCGCCAAAGGTGCGGGCGAGGAAAGCTCCGACGATAGCGCATGATATCATGCCGTTCCAGGGCACGATCTGCACCCTCTCGGCAAGATTCCGGTCGCCCAGCAGAAAGCGGCCAAATCGCGAGAGCCCGCCGATCCGCCGCATGCCGAAATCCTCTGCTTGTCTCTTAGAGCAACCTTTTCCTTGCAAATGCTCTGCCAGAACGAGACTTCAGATAGGCTTCAAATTCAAGAGCACGGTATTTGTCAGGAAAGGCAGAATACCAGAGGAGAACCCACGGCATGAACTTTGCGGTGTGGGTCGACTTACCAGCATTGTGGTCGGCAAGCCGCTGCTTAAGATCCGAAGTCGATCCGGTATATTGCTGGTCGGGAAAATCCACGCTTTGAGGGATGTAAACGTACCACATCCGCCCCTCGCTCAATTGGCGTCCGGTGATTCGAACGCAAATTCTATATGCAATCGAGCTTATCGCTGTATCTGGAAATATCTGGTGGGGATTTCAGCCCGTCGTCGCCCTACAGGCTTTGCCGGGCACTGCTTCGGCCTAACGGTTTTCCCACGGCTGCGCCACGCGAAGCCCGTAAGGGCGAAGCGTGGTGGAGCTAAGCGGGATCGAACCGCTGACCTCTTGCATGCCATGCAAGCGCTCTCCCAGCTGAGCTATAGCCCCATCAAGATGGTGCCGTTTGACCGGCCCTGGGTCCCTTCCGAGCGCTTCGCCCGTCGGGGTGGCGGCTTATTACTTGTGGTTTTCACAGATAGCAAGCCGAAAAATTCGGCCCGGGAAATTTTTTCTTGCACCGGGCCGACTGTCTTTCAGATCAGACGTCGTCTTCGTCGCCGGTGACGCCGATGATGTCGCTCATGTCGTCATCATCTTCATCTTCGTCGGCTTCGAGGAAGGTGTCGTCATCATCGTCGCCGATTTCGACGTCGTCATCGCCAATATCCGGAATGTCATCGCCGCCGGCAGCATCGTCGGCATCCTCGAGCGAGACCAGCTCAACTTCCGTGTTTTCGGTATCGACTTCGGCCACTTCGTCTTCTTCCGGAACTTCCTTGGAAGCGGAGGTTTCCTCGAAGAAGGACAAGGGCCAGGACTTGCCGGTATAGGGCGAGACCACCGGGTCCCGGTTCAGGTCATAGAACTTCTTGCCGGTATCGGGGTCGGTACGTTTTGTTCCAAGTTCCGCTTTCGCCACTGTCAAAGCCTCATGAATGGCCGAATGAAAATTCGGCAATGCCGGGGAAGCCGGCGTTTTAAGGGAAATATCAGCCGGTCCCCTTAATCGTTGCGGCCGTTTCTGTCAAAGCTAAACTTCAAGCCGCCTCGCACGTGCTTTTTGCGCATGGCGGGATGACTGGGGAACGGGCCTGTGCTAACCAGCTGGCGTGAACCGCAGAACATCTGGCGCAAGAGCAACGCAGC
>NZ_JBXSOR010000025.1:0-57435 GCF_057784455.1 Martinezella sp. CNPSo 3890
TTCCGCTCATATGGGATACCCTGCCAGAAGCGGGGCGAGGGAGTTATCGCGCAAAGCAGCGCGCTACACGGATGAGAGGCAAGCAATTCCAGGAAAAGTGCGTAGCGGTTTTCCGTCCGGAATTGCGAGAGAACAAAGAGATAGAGCATTTCGCGATTCGAAGAAAAGCGAAACGGCTCTAGTTGGTTGTCTCTATCGTCCCCTCGTCCCGCCTGCGGGGAGAGGGCTAGGGTGAGGGGCCAGGCACATCGTCACGACATTGACGGAGACGCCTGACTGCCACCCTCGATCCGCTCTCACGCGATGGCCGGCTTCTCGTTCAGCCAGCCGCCGGTAAAGCCGGCGCGCTCCAGGCCGGTGCGGAGGATCGGCGATTGCCGCATCAGGTTCCAGATCATGCCGGTACGGGCGTTTTCGATCATCATGACCAGCAGGCCCTGGTCGATGGCGACGGAGCGGTCGTCCACCCATCCTTCCGGGCCGGGGCCTTTGACGCTCGGATTGAAGCCGCCGGGGAAACGGCCGTCGAGCAGCAGGTTGGGATAGGTCGAAAGCAGCGCCCGCGTGCCGTCGAGTGCAGCCTCGCGGTCGAACGCGAGGCAGGACAGCGGTCCCCATGGGGCGATGGTGCCGTCGTCGGGACCGAGCGGGGCGCCGCGGGCGGCATAGCCGAAGACCTTCGGAGCATAGCGCAGGCTGTGCTTGGTGCCTGTCGGGTTCGGGCCGTCGCAGGCGGAAAGGCCCCAGATATCCTTCGTATAGCCGACAAAATGGCCAGGATTGCGCTCGGTATAGTCGCGCTGCACTGATATCGCCGTTTGCGTATTGCGGAAATAATCGATGTCCTTGTCGGCGACATGCTTGTCGCGGATGCCACGAAAATCGATCCAGGCATGCGAGAAGAGGTGGATGAACAGCGGCCCGGCATAGAGGAAGGGCGTGTCCTTGAACATCATCCAGGTGTAGGTCGAGGCAAAGGCGTCGTAGCTTGATGGCGGGACGGGATGCGTGGGCGAGCCGAGCGCCAGCACATAGAGGAAGATCGCCTCGTCATAACCCTGGTAGCGCCAGCGCAGGAAACCGCTGGCCGGCTTCCAGCCCATGCTGATGGTCTGGCCCTTGTTCAAGGCCCAATGCCAGTCGCAGCGCTCATAGAGGAATTTCGCCTGCTTGCGGAGATCGCGCTCGACCTGGCTGTTTCCGGTGAAATAAGCGGCTGCGGTCAGCACGCCGAGCAGCAACAGGCCCGTGTCGATCGTCGAAAGCTCACTGTTCCAGGCGCGCTTGCCAGTTTCCATATAAAGGAAGTGATAGTAGAAGCCGCGATGGCCGGTGGCGCCACGCTCGGTGCCCTGCTGGCTGTCGGCGAAGAAATCGAGGGCGGCCAGCACCCGTTTGGCCGCATCGGCACGGCTAATCCAGCCACGCTCGACGGCGACCGGATAGCTCGACAGCGCAAAGCCGACCGCAGCAATGCTGCAATGGCTCGTCTTGATCGACGTATCCGCCACCAGTCCGTTTTCCGGATTGGTGTAAAGCATGAAATAGTCGAAGGCCGAACGTTGCAATCGGTCGATCAGCGCGTCGTCGGTTTCAGTTACCTGCTGCAGCATCTTCTATCCATCTCCTCGATGCTCCCATTCCCTGCTGAACATAGGAGCTTGGATAGTTGCAAATCAAACATGATTAACGATGACATACTTTTGTGGAGGATTCTTTAATATCAGTGGGTTGTTGAGGTGGTCATCCCCAGCCCTGAGGACTTGAAGATGTCCTTTCCAGGTGATTTTCGGCGATATCGCCAGCAGAAGCGCATGAATAGCAGTCGGCGCGAGCCTGTTCGACAAGGGGCGAAGCATTGGCTATGTGGTGATTCGTGTCGATGAAACGGTTTAGCCGAGCGCCGTTTCCAGCCGTCGCTTCAGCCGCGCCAAGGTTCTGCCAAACACTGCCTCATCCCCAAGGGCTCTGGCAAGGGTCAAAGCGCCCTGTATGCCGATGACGGCCTCTTCGGCGAGCATTTTCGCCTCGGTGCCTGGCGCTCCGGCCCTGAGCAGAGCGCCGGCAAGCGCTTCGACCCAGCGATGGAAATAGTTACGTATAGCGGTGGAAAAGCGATCGCGCGTTTCATCGAGCGCGAAGGCGCCAATCAAGCAGACCCGGCGGCCGGAGCGGAAATAGCTGTCTGTCGTCTCCCACATGCGGGCAATCGCTGACCGTGGCTCGCCCTCTTCCAGCGGCTTGAACATCTCCGTCACGAACCAGGCATCGATATTGGCCATGATCTCCGCCGCCATTTCTTCCTTGCCGCCCGGAAAGAAGTGATAGAGGCTGCCTTTCGACAATTTCGTACGGGCGGTAATCTCGCTCATCGACGCACCTTCGTAGCCGAGTTCGCGGAAGACTTCGGCAACGAGGGCGATGGCATCGGATCTTTCGAAGACGGTACGCACCATCTCAAAGGCCGAGGTCGGAGAGGCCGGGATGATCGTCCGGACGGCGGCCGAGCGGCCAGTGGAATTTCCGGTCCTCTTCTCTGATCGGCATGTCGTTGATGGAGGCGAAACGGCGCTGCATCAGGCCATCGGCATCGAATTCCCAGTTCTCATTGCCGTATGAGCGGAACCAATGGCCGCTGTCGTCATGCCATTCATAGGCAAAGCGCACGGCGATGCGATTGCCCTCGAAGGCCCAGAGTTCCTTGATCAGCCGATAGTCGAGTTCACGTGCCCATTTGCGTGTCAGGAATTCGACGATTTCCTTGCGGCCACGCGGGAATTCGGCGCGGTTCCGCCACTGGCTGTCTTCCGTATAGACCTTGGAGACGCGTTCCGGATCGCGGCTGTTCCAGCCATCCTCTGCCATGCGGACCTTGGCGATGGCGGTTTCGCGGGTGAAAGGCGGGACGAGTGGGGTCGGCATGATGTGCTCCTTCTAAACCGATTTGTCGTTAATAGACTGATCGGTTTAGAAGGTCAAGCACCGCGATTTGCCGGGTGATGGACTCAATGGGCGAATTTTCGCGCTCCGGCGACGCAGGCGACGACGGCCAGGGTCACGACGAGCATCGACCAGCTGACGCTTTCCTTGAGGAGGGCTGCGGCAAGCGCGAAGCCGAAGAAGGGCTGCAGGAACTGCAGCTGGCCGACAGCTGCAATGCCGCCCTGGGCGAGCCCGCGATACCAGAAGATGAAGCCGATCAGCATGCTGAAGAGCGAGACATAGAGGAGGCCGAGCCAGGCAGGACCGCCGATGCCGTCAATGCTGTGCGGCATAGTCATGAAGCAGAGCGCGACGGTGACGGGCAGGGACAGGACCAGAGCCCAGCAGATGACCTGCCAGCCGCCCAGCCGGCGCGAGAGGACCGCACCTTCGGCATAGCCAAGGCCGCAGATGATCACGGCTGCAAGCATCAGGAGGTCGCCGACAGGCGAGGCCGACACGCCTTGCGCAAGCGCATAGCCGCAGACCAGCGCACTGCCGAGGATGGAGAATATCCAGAAGGCCGGGCGTGGCCGCTCGCCGCCGCGCATCACGCCGAAGATGGCGGTTGCCAGCGGCAGCAAGCCGATGAAGACAATGGAATGGGCCGATGTGACGTGCTTTAGCGCCAGTGCCGTCAAGAGCGGAAAGCCGACGACGCAGCCGAGGGCGACGATGACGAGCGAGGTGATATCGCCGCGGGTCGGGCGCTTTTCGCGAAAAGCGAATAGCAGGCCGAGGCCTAGGAGACCGGCGATTGCGGCTCGGGCAACTGTCAGGAACAGAGGGTCGAAATCCATCACGGCCACCCGCGTCGCCGGCAGGGAGCCGCTGAAGATAACCACTCCCGCCAAACCATAGATCCATCCTGTCGTCGTCTTGTCCATCGCGCATGCTCCTTCTTGATGTTCGCGGTATCGACGCATTTGTCTGGCCAAGCCAGAGACGGTACAGTACAATTCTCATGAACTGTTATGGTATAAGAGGCGGTACGGATGGATGGTCTGTTGGTGGCAAGCGCAGGCGGCGGCACGCGCATCGAGGGAGTGATGGCTGCGATTTCCGACCGTATCGCCACTCGCAGCCTGATGCCAGGCGCGCGGCTTCCCTCTGTGCGCAGCTTCGCAAAGACGATGCAGGTGTCTGTTTCAACCGTGGTCGAGGCCTATGAGCGGCTTGCCGCAGAGGGCACGATCCGTTCACGGCCGGGTGCCGGATTTTACGTCTGCGGCCCGCTGCCGCCGCTTTCCTTGTCCGAGACCGGAGCAAGATCGGATCGCAACGTCGATCCGCTCTGGATTTCCAGGCAATCGCTGGAGGTGGGAGACGATGTCCTGAAGCCCGGCTGCGGCTGGCTTCCACCCTCCTGGCTGCCGCAGGCGGCGTTGCGCAGGGCGATGCGAACGCTGGCGCGTGGAGACATGGCAGCGCTTGCCAATTACGGGACGCCGCTGGGCCTGCCGCCGCTGCGGCAGTTGCTCGCCCGGCGCCTTGGCGAACATGGTATCACGGTGTCGCCGGATCAGATCCTGCTGACGGAATCCGGCACGCAGGCGATCGATCTTCTCTGCCGTTTCCTGCTCGAACCGGGCGATACCGTGCTCGTGGACGATCCCTGCTATTTCAATTTTCATGCGCTCCTGCGGGCGCATCGTGCCAATGTCGTCTCCGTACCCTTCACGCCCACGGGGCCGGATGTCGAACTGTTCGGGCAGATCCTCGAACAGCACAAACCACGGCTCTACATCACCAATTCAGCCATCCACAATCCGACGGGTGCGACGCTCTCGCCCGTGACGGCACACCGGCTGCTGAAGCTGGCGGATGCTGCCGGGCTGACGATCATCGAGGACGATATCTTCGCCGATTTCGAGGATGTTCCGGCGCCACGTCTCGCTGCCTATGACGGGCTCGACCGGGTGATCCATATCGGCAGCTTTTCAAAGACGCTTTCGGCCTCGGTGCGCTGCGGCTTCATCGCGGCGCGGCGGGATTGGATCGACGGTCTTGTCGATCTGAAGGTTGCCAGCAGCTTCAGCTGCGGGCAATTGTCGGCCGAGCTTGTCCATCTCGCGCTGAAGGATGGCAGCTATCGCCGGCATGTCGAGGCCCTGCGGGTACGGCTTGCTAAAACCATGGCGGAGGTGTCGACGCGGCTGGAGGCGATCGGCATCGTGCCTTGGCTGAAGCCCCGGGCCGGGATGTTTCTATGGTGCCGGCTGCCGGAAGGGCTCGATGCCGCCGATGTCGCGCGTGCCTGCCTTGCCGAAGGCATTGTCCTTGCGCCCGGCAATGTTTTCAGCCTCTCGGATACGGCCGGACGCTTCATGCGCTTCAATGTCGCGCAGTCGACCGATCCCCGGATCTTCGAGGCGCTGGAGGCCTCCATGCGGAAACTGAGATAGTATTTTCCGCCAGTGGATTGCGGAGCGTTTTCGACCTGTTCGGAAGATGCAGGACGCCCGCGCTCTTGCCAGGCGGAAATGATCCGTCATAGCTTTGCCACATCGCCGCTCCAATTGCGGCCGATATCGGCTATGAAATATTCGGCTAAGTGAGGTCGGTCGTGCGCGTTCTGCTTGTTGAAGACGACAATATCCTCGGATCATCGCTGAAGAAGGCGCTGGAAAAGCACGCTTATGGCGTCGACTGGATGCGCGATGGCGAATCCGGCCTCGAGGCGGCGGCGCATTCCCATTTCGCGGCGATCGTGCTCGATATCAATCTGCCGCAGCTGAGCGGCATGGAGGTGTTGCGGCGCATCCGCCAGCGGGGAAATTCCGTGCCCGTGCTGCTGCTGACGGCGATGGATTCCGTGCGCCAGAAGGTCGAGGGCCTCGATGAGGGTGCCGACGACTACCTGGTCAAGCCTTTCGATCTCGACGAGCTGCTGGCGCGGCTGCGCGCGCTCATCCGCCGGCGCGACGGGCGGACCGAAAGCGTCATCCGCTGCGGCGACGTGGAAGTCGACCCCTCTGCCATGGTGGCGCGCAAAGGCAATGTGCAGGTCCATACCACGGCGAAGGAATTCCATCTCCTGAAGCTGCTGATGGAGCGCAGCGGCCGATATGTGACGAAGAACGATATCGAATATGCGCTCTATGACGCGGAAAACACCGTCGAGAGCAACACGATCGAAGTGACGATCTACAATCTGCGCAAGAAGCTCGGCACGGATTTCATCAAGTCGATCCGCGGCGTCGGTTACATGATCGAGCGATGAACAATTCCACGCTTACCCGCAAGCTGTTTCTGCGCATCGCGCCTGTCGTCGTGGTGACGATCGTCGTGATCGCAGCTTTCGCCTTCAACAGCGCGACGCGGGAGATCAACAATATCTACGATGCCCAGCTCATCGACGATGCGAATGTGATCTGGAGCCTGCTGCGCCGCCCGCTGGAGAAGAATCCGGACCATGCGGCCAAGCAGATCGACGATATCGACTTCAACATGGACAATCAGCTGGCCTTCAATGAAGATGCCGATGATTATGCCGATGCGCACATGTTTCGCGCCTGGGTCGATGGCAATATCCGCTTCTACAGCAGCACGGCCTTTCTCTCCGATGTACCGCAGCAGAAGGTCGGCTTCACCACGCTGACCTATGGGGGAGACGAGTGGCGCGTCTATTCCCTGCCGATCCCGAACACGACCATCGTGATCGAGCTCGGCGAGAAGATCGCGCTTCGCGAAACGCTCGTTTCCAACATTCTCCTCAATCTGTTCTTTCCGCTGCTGATGCTGGTGCCGGTCATCGGCTTTCTCATCTGGCTCGGCATCAATAGCGGTCTGCGCACCATCCACGGGCTGGTACGGCAGATCCGCACGCGATCGCCCGATGATCTCTCGGCTATCCCCGTTGAAGAGCTGCCGCGCGATCTGCTGCCGCTTGGCCGGTCGATCAATCAGCTGCTGGAAAAGCTCGGCCAATCGCTGACGCTGGAGCGGCGCTTCTCCGACCTTGCCGCGCATCAGTTGCGCACGCCGCAGGCAAGCGTGAAGCTGCTTTTGCGGATGCTCGAACACAGCGACAGCGATCACGAGCGGCAGGCGATCATTTCCGATCTCGTGGCCAGCAACAACCGTACCATCCATCTGATCGAGCAGCTGCTGCGGCTGGCCAGGGTCAGCCACCATCCCCTCAATCTGACATCGGTGCCGCTCTATCACTGGATGGCGTCGCTCATTGCCGAATTCGGCAACATCATCACCAGCCGCGAGCTCGAGGTCGTGCTCGAAGGGGACGAGCCGATCCAAGTCAGGACGGACGAGTCGCTGCTACGCATGCTGGTCACCAATCTGCTCGACAATGCCATCAAATACACGCCCGTCGGAGGGGAGATCAAAGTTTCGATCGCTTCGGAGGACGGTTTTGGCTGTATTTCCATCAGCGACAGCGGTCCCGGCATCCCGCCGCATGAAAGGGAAGCGGTATTCCAGCGCTTCTATCGCCTCAACACGCTTCACACGGAAGGGGCCGGCCTTGGTCTCGCTATCGTTGCGGATACGGCGGACCGTCTCTCGGCAACGGTCGATCTTTCTACCTCACGTTTGGGTAACGGTCTTCAGGTCGATCTAAGATTGCCGTTGAGTTAAAAGTACAACGTCTCGTCGTTTTTCATTTTCGCATCATTTTCCGCTCATGCCCGGCTCATCTGAGGTTGTTAGACGCAACTTAGGATTAGGCGAAGGGGTATTTCATGCAGGTGTTTTGCGATTTTGATGGAACCATATCCATCGAAGACGCGACGGATATGGTGTTGTCCCGTTTCGCCGGCCCCGAGTGGGAAGATATCGAACAGCTGTGGAAGCAGGGGCTGATCGGCTCGGGTGAATGCATGCGCCGGCAGATCGCTCTCATCCAGGCAAGCCGGGGCGAACTCGACCGGTTTCTCGACACGCTGTCGATCGATTCGGGCTTCGAGAGTTTCCTGTCCTTTTGCCGCCGCGACGAATTGCCTATCACGATCGTCAGCGATGGTGTGGACTATTTCATCCGGCGCATCCTGGCGCGTCATGGCATCGAGGGCCTTCCGATCGTCGCCAATGTGCTGACCTGCAGCGTTTCGCAGGGCCGCGAATCCTATTCGCTGTTTCCGCCGTTTACGGCGACGGGCTGCGTATCCGGTGCCGGTGTCTGCAAATGCCGCGTCGTCGATAGCAGCGACCTGCACGTCTATATCGGCGACGGGCGTAGCGACTTTTGTGTTTCCGACAAGGTCGACCTCGTTTTCGCCAAGGCCAAGCTTGTCGATTACTGCGAGGAAAACGGCATTCCCTATGTCGGCTTCGAAGACTTCTCCGATCTGCTTTCAAAGATGGAAGCCGTTCTCCCGAGCGTCGAGCGACGCTCCCGTGCACTGCCGCAAGTCAAGACGGCGTGAACCAGACCAAGAGGCATTGAATGAAAACGAATGTAGCCGAAGCCTTCAGCGGCGAGACAGAGTCCGTCCGCTCCGAAGAGGAATTGCGCGCTCTTGAGGAGCTCTATTGCTCCCATGGCGATACGGTTCACTACACGGATAAGCCCAAATTCTTCGAGGAATGCGAAGGCTCCTATGTCTACGATCGGACCGGCACACCGTTCCTCGATCTGCAGATGTGGTACTCCGCCGTCAATTTCGGCTATCGCAACGAGCGCCTGAACGAAGCCGCCCATCGCCAGCTCGACCGTCTCCCGCAGGTCGCCTCGCAATATCTGCATCGCGAGAAGGTAGAGCTTGCCGCACTGATCGCCCAGGATGCCGAGCGTAAATTCGGCCATAAGGGCCGCGTGCACTTCAACGTCGGCGGCTCGCAGGCAGTCGAGGATTCGCTGAAGCTCGTGCGCAATTATACAGGCGGCAAGAGCCTGATGTTCGCCTTCGAGGGCGGCTATCACGGCCGCACGCTCGGCGCCTCGGCTATCACCTCGAGCTACCGCTATCGCCGCCGCTACGGCCATTTCGGCGATCGCGCGCAGTTTATCGAGTTCCCTTATTACTTCCGCGGCCCGAAGGGCATGTCGAAGGAAGAATACGGACATTACTGCGTCCAGAAATTCGCCCGCCTGTTCGAAAGCGAATATAACGGCGTCTGGGACCCGAAGGCCGGCAAGTCCGAATATGCGGCCTTCTATATCGAGCCGATCCAAGGCACTGGCGGCTACGTCATTCCGCCGATGAACTTCTTCGTCGAACTGAAGAAGGTGCTCGACGATCACGGCATCCTGCTCGTCGTCGACGAAATCCAGATGGGCGTCTACCGCACCGGCAAGCTCTGGTCGATCGAGCATTTCGGCGTTTCGCCGGATGCGCTGATCTTCGGCAAGGCGATCACCAACGGCCTCAATCCGCTTTCCGGCGTCTGGGCTCGCGAAGAGCTGATCAACCCGACGATCTTCCCGCCCGGCTCCACGCATTCGACCTTCGCCAGCAACCCGATGGGGACTGCCGTCGCGCTCGAAACGATGAAGATGCTGGAAGAGCAGGATTTCGGCGCTGCGATCATGGAAAAGGGCGCGCATTTCCTCGACGGGCTGAAGCAGCTGCAGAAGCGCCATGCCATCGTCGGCGAAGTCGACGGTCTCGGCCTCGCCCTGCGCATGGAAATCTGCAAGGACGACAGCTACACGCCGGACAAGGCGACGATGGACTGGATGTGCGACGAAGGCATGAAGGGCGACCTTCAGGTCGGCGGCAGGACCTACGGCCTCGTGCTCGATGTCGGCGGCTACCACAAGAACGTCATCACCTTTGCTCCGAACCTGCTGATCACCCGCGAAGAGATCGATCTGGCGCTTGCCCTGCTCGATCAGCTTCTGACGCGTGCTGCCCGGAGATAAGACGGTGCAACTGCTGCTTCTTCATCTCGATGATGCTTTGGAGTTGCAGCCTGACTTTGTGCGCGCCTGCAAATTTGCCGGCGCGCACCAGTATTTCGGCAAGAATGCGGGGCAACAGGTTCGGCTGTGGAGCAAACAGAGCGCCCTTGATGATCTCAGTCGCGAGATCGTCAAGAACAGGCCGACGACCGGCAAGGACCCGCAATTGTGCTTCATGGGCTCCGGCGATTTCCACCATGTCACGGCTTTGCTGCTCGATGGCGCACTCGAGCGACAATCCGGTGCGGCCACACTGATCCATTTCGACAATCATCCGGATTGGGTCAAGTTCGACGGCGGCATGCATTGCGGCTCCTGGGTCAATCGCGCCCTTGCCAATCCCTGCATCCAGAAGGTCATTACGATCGGCGTCTGCAGTCATGATCTTCGCAGCCCCGAGCGCAAGGGGGCCAATCTGCATTGGCTCGCCGACGGCAAGCTGGAACTCTATCCTTACGAACATCCGCCGAGCCGTGTACTGGCCGATTACGGCACCGGTGCCAGCTACCGACAGGAAAGAGGTGCGCTGCACTGGAAATCGATCGCCGAAATCGGCGAGGAAAATTTCATCGATCATATGCTCAGCCGCATTCGCACCGAGGCGGTCTACGTGACGATCGATAAGGACGTGCTGGCCGCCGACGATGCCGTTACCAATTGGGATCAGGGCCGCATGCGGTTGCCCTATCTCCTCTCCCTCATCAGCGAAATCGGCAGCCGTCACCGCATCATCGGCGCCGATGTCATCGGGGATTATTCGACCCCGAGTTATGCTGGCAGCCTTCGGACACAGTTCATGAAGCGCGCGGAGATCTTCATCGATCAGCCGCGTATGCGGCAGGGTGCCGAAACGATGAGAAACATCAACAGCGCGGCCAATCACGCCCTGCTGGAGGTGCTGGCGGAGTATATGCAATGACTGGCAGCCTGACACTTCCCATGCTTGGGCTCATCCTGTTCTGCGTGGTCGCGGAAACCGCCCGCGAAGTCTGCTTCAAGCAATCCGCCAGTGAGAACGCCCCCTTTAAGGCGCTGGCAAAACCGGTCACCTGGCTCGGCATTCTGCTCTGGGCCGTGGAGCTTTTCGCCTGGACGGCCGTTCTGGAGCACGTGCCACTGACCATCGCTTTCCCGCTGATGGCGATGAGCTATGTCGTCATCGTGCTCGCCGGCGCCGTCATCTTCAAGGAAAACATCAACCTGCGCCACGCGACGGGCGTGTTTCTCGTCACCGCCGGTGTGGTTTGCGTGGGAGTTACCGGACTATGAAAATCTTTGCGCACACCCGATGGGATCTGGCACCGGTGCTTGCCGCCGTCGCCCATCTCGCCTTCGACGTCTATCTGATTGTCGGCTTCGAAAGCCGGCCACTTTGGCTCTCGGCCATTCTTGGCTGTCTTTATGCCGTTTCAATCTCCTGGAACATCAACAGCATATCGCACAATTTCATTCACACGCCCTATTTCAAGCCGCGCTGGATGAACTACGGCTTCAGTCTCCTGGAGTCGGTCGCGATTGGCTTTTCGCAGACCTATTATCATTGGGTGCATATGCGCCATCATTCGGGCAATAGCGACCGTCCGAATGAAAAGGGCGAGACGATCGACATGCTCTCGATCTATCGCTATGGCCGCGACGGCCAACCGGAAAACGTATGGTCCTATACGTTCCTGAGCTTCTTCCGGGACAGCCTTGGCGACATCCACAAAGCGATTGCCCGCAACCGCCCCTTCGATGCGGCTTGGGGGCGTTTCGAGCTCTATTTCTTCTTGGGGCTTGCCGCGGTCGCGCTGATCTACGATTGGAAGGCGGTGCTGTTCTTCGTGCCGTTCTACTATATCGGCAATTGCCTGTCGTCGCTGAACGGCTATTACGAGCATCTGAACGGCGATCCGGACGAGCCGATCGCCTGGGGCGTTTCGAGTCACAAGCCTTTCTACAACTGGCTCTGGTTCGGCAATGGCTATCATGCCGAGCACCATTATCGTCCCCGCACCCACTGGACGAAGCTGCAGGCGCTGCACGAGCAGATCAAGGAAGAGCAGGAAAAGAACGGGACGCATGTCATCAGCACCTGCCATGCGCTTGGCTTCATGGCCAAGGAAAACCGGCAGTCGGAGCTATCTCATGAAAGCTGATGAATTGAGCTTCTTCATGGAGGGCTCAAATGGCAAGGGCGTCCTTCTGGTCCACGGACTGACGGGTGCGCCTGCCGAAATGAAACTAGTGGCTCGGCATCTCAACCGCAGGGGCTACAGTATCTATGCGCCGCTGCTGGCGGGCCACGGCGTCGATGCGAAGACGTTGCGCCAGACCCGCTGGGAAGACTGGCTCGCCTCTGTCGTCGAAGCATCGGAGCTGCTGGCATCCAGAACGCAGGAGGTCTTTGCCGCCGGCATCTGCGTCGGTGGCAAGCTGGCAATGCTGGCCGCCGAACAGCAGAAGAAGACCATCAGTGCGGTGGCGATCTATTCGCCTTGCTTCAGTTATGACGGCTGGGACGTTCCCTTCTACTATCCGCTGCTGGCCTCGCAGATCGGCTGGCTGTCGCGCGTTCCGTTCCTCGACCGGCTGAGCTTCAGCGAGACCACCTCGCTCGGGATCAAGGACGAGCGCATGCGCCGGCTGATCGAAGGCATGGCGAGCGAAGGGGTTCTGGAAAAATTCCCCGGCAAGGGCCTGGTCGAGATGCATCGGCTGGGCAAGACGCTTCGCAGCCTGCTGCCGCAGATGCAGACGCCGACGCTGATCCTGCATGCCGAGGACGACGATCTCGCCAGCCCGAAGCATGCCCGCTATATTTCCGAGCATATCGGTGCTCCGCATGAGCTGAAATGGATCACGGACAGCTATCATATGATCCATGTCGACCGGCAGCATCGGCAGGTGGCCGATTTCACGGCCGACTTCTTCGAGGCGCGTCATGTCGCAGCCGCTGCTTAAAATCATGCCGCAGTCGATGGGTGACCCGGTGGCCGAAGTTCACTTCAGCATCCGCGCTATCGGCCGCGACGCATGGAATGCATGCTTCCCGAATGACGTCGAGGATTATGATTGCCTGCTGGCGATCGAGGAAGCCGGCCTCGAAGGGTTCGAATGGCGCTATATCACCGTTACGGAGGGTGGGCGCGTGAGCGTCGCCATGCCGGCCTTTGTCTGCCTCTACGCTCTCGATACGACGCTGGATGAGGGATTCCTGCGTCGATCCGTGCGCAGGGTGCAGCGATATTTTCCAGGTTTTCTGAAGCTGCGCCTTGCATGTTTGGGATCGCCCTGCACCGAGACCGGTGCGATCGGCTTTCATCCCGACATCCCGCAGGAGCGTCGTCGCGTCCTGCTGACGGAGATGTTATCCTTCTTCGAGCAGGTTGCCGTGACGGAGCGGTGTGCGCTGATTGGTCTCAAGGATATCCCGGAGCAGGCTTCGGCCGAGTTCGGCGATCTGTTTGCCGCGCGCGGCTATGCCTCGATCGGCGCTCTTCCGACGGCGTGGCTCGACATCGATTTCAAGACGATCGACGAATATCTCGCCAGGCTTTCGGCTGGCACCCGCAAAGATATGCGCCGCAAGATGAAATCCTTCGACCAGGTCAGGGTGGAGATGCGGACGGATTTCGGCGAGTTCCTGCCTCAGGTGATGGCGCTCTATCATGATACGCGCAATCGCAGCGAATGGCAGTTCGAGGAGCTGACTCCTGCCTATTTCCAGGGCATTCTCGCCCATATGCCCGGCCGATCTTTCTGCGCCTTCTATTTCGTCGAGGACAAGCTGCTTGCCGCCAATCTGATCGTGCATAACGAGCGCGTGGCTATCGACAAGTTCTTCTGCATGGATGGGGAAAAGGGCCGGCCCTATAATCTCTATTTCATCAGCTGGTTTACCAATCTGCGTTACTGCCTGGAGAACGGCCTGGGTCGTTATCAGAGCGGGCAGGCTCACTATGCAAACAAGGTGCGCCTCGGCAGCAGGCTGACCGCCAATGCGATGTATTTTCACCATCGCAATCCCTTGCTTCAGAGTGTGCTGCGACTGGTATCGCCGCTGTTCTCGACAGACGAGGCGGATGCGTAATGCCCAATATGCGGTTTTTCTGGCTTGCCGTGCCGGTGTTGAGCACCCTGTACCAAGTCCTCATCAAGCTCGGCGCCGGGCAATTGCACGATGAAGGTATGCAGGCATGGCTGTGGCAGGCTCTCTCCTCTCCATGGATATTGGTGGCTATCGCCATCGAGATCGTCGGTTTCTTCATCTGGATGAGTGTGCTGGCCGAGCTCGATCTCAGCCGCGCCTTTCCGCTGACGGGCATCAGCTATGTGCTGATCGTCGCGACCGGCTGGTTCGTCTTCGGCGAGCGGGTGGTCGCCCTGCAGATGGTCGGCAGCGGCTTTATCCTGACGGGCGTCTGGCTGATTGCAGGCGCCGGTGTCGAGACGGAGGAGCATCATGAGGAATTGGAGCCGAAGCAGGAGGAACTGCGTACGGGGACCGGCAAGGATAGGTGATGTCCAACATGCAAGCTGACAACCGCCCCAAGGGCAAAACCCCCGCCATTTTCTCCAGCCTTGTCGACTGGTGCCTGAAGCGTGGACTTTCCTCCATCGTCACGCGGGGCGCGCTGACCGTGACGACGGCCAGCGGCCGTGTGCTGACCTTCGGCGACGGCACGGGTGCGCCGGTCCATGTCCGTTTCACCGATGACCGTGCTGAATGGGCGCTCCTCATCGACGCCGATAAGCGGCTGGGCGAACTCTATATGGATGGTCGCTTTATCGTCGAATGCGGCACGCTTTACGATTTCGTGGCGATGATGCTGCGTGAGGGGCAGAACAGCACCCACCCTCTTATTGCCCGCATCATCGATCATGTCCGGACCAAGCTCAGGATCTTCCGCCATCGTAACCTGCCCGGGCGCTCGAAAGCCAATGTCGCCCATCATTACGATCTCGACGGCCGGCTCTACGAGCTCTTTCTCGATCCGGACCGGCAATATTCCTGCGCCTATTTCGAGCATGCCGACCAATCGCTTGATGACGCGCAGATTGCCAAGAAGCGGCATCTCGCCGCCAAGCTTTTGATCGAGCCGAACAACAGCATCCTCGATATCGGCTGCGGCTGGGGCGGCCTGGCTCTGCATATGGCCGAACATGCGCCGGGCGGTTACGTGCTCGGCGTGACCCTCTCAGAGGAGCAGCACGACTATGCCTCCAAGCGGATTGCCGACAGGGCCAGGGGAACGCCGGCTGAGGTGCAATTTGCGCTGAGGGACTATCGCAGCCTGACCGGCCGCTTCGACAGGATCGTTTCCGTCGGCATGTTCGAGCATGTCGGGCTTGCGTCCTATCGCACCTTCTTCCGCAAATGCGCTGAGCTGCTGGAGGATGACGGCATCATGGTGCTGCACACTATCGGCTGTTCGGCAACCCCGGGCTTCACGACGCCGTGGCTCGACAAATACATCTTTCCAGGCGGTTATATTCCGGCTCTGTCGGAGATTGTGCCGGAGATCGAGGCGGCGGGGCTTGCCATCACCGATGTCGAGGTGCTGCGGCTGCACTATGCCAAGACGCTGGAGGCATGGCGGGAGCGTTTCATGGCGCGCTGGGACGACGCCGCCAAGCTCTACGACGAGCGCTTCTGCCGTATGTGGGAATATTATCTTTCGACGGCGGAGGCCGCCTTCCGCTACGAGGATCTCGTCGTCTTCCAGATCCAGATTGCCAAGCGCAACGACATCATTCCGCTGACGCGCAACTATATCGCCGAGAATGAAGCGAAGAGCGCTTCAAAACTTGACGTTGAAGGTTCTGTTGAGCGTAAAGCCGATGATGTTCTGGTCGGGTGAGCCGAAGCGCGAGGTGATCGGGCTGTCGGCCGCATCGCCCACCAGACGGTTATATTTTCCGTAAACCTGTACGCTCCATTCCGGCGAGATCGTATAGGTCGCAGCCACGGTGAAGCCGACCGATTTCACGCCGGCACCGGCATCGAAGGCATTGATATGGCCATGCCTCGCGGCTTCACTTTCCGAGATGCCGAAGTTGGTGCGCATATAGACCGAATTTGCCATCGACAGGCGAGGGCCGGCGGACAATAGCCATTTGTCTCCGAGCGGCTGGAACCAATCGAGGGCGAAATCGCCAACCAGTCCATCGCCGCCCCAAAGCGACTGGCGGATCTCCGTGCGGAAGCGGAGCCGATTGTCCATCAGCCAATATTGGGCGAAGCCGCCCGCATCGAAATTCCAGCGCACCTTGCGCTGGCTTTGCAGATGCAAATCATTGAGATCGAAGCGATCGTCTCTCAAGCCGACCACAGGGCCGATTTCGAGGCCTCCGAGATCGAAGAGCTGGTAATCGAAATTGTCGTCCGGGGCACTGTATTCCTGCGCCTCACCCAAACGGTGAATATCGAAGGACGGCAGGGCACCGAAGGTATAATGCTTCGATCCCTCATAGCTCGGGCCATATTCCACGGTCGCGCCAAGCGTCACGACCCAGGTATCGGATGAGGATTTGGCTGCATCGTCCGCCCTGGATGAGGCGGGAAACATGCCGACAATAGACGCTGCCAGCAGCCCCGTTCCGGCCAGCGCAGACAGCCGGGCGGAGAAAGATGTCCCAACATTTAACACTCTGAAAACACCTGATGCCTGATCGCCCCTGCAGCACTACTAGCACAGCTCGCGGCGTGGAAAATAGCGGAAAGTTCGAAAGCAAACACGTCGTCTAACCTCTTGCCGAATTGCCTTTTGCACGGCTCGTGGAGGCGATGCTCGTCTGGTTCATTGACGGTATCCTTTATCGTGATCCTTGAGCAGGAAACGACGCCGACCAGATCCTCCCTGCGCCGGCTGCAGCAAATTCGCGTCAAGATAGAGACAGTTTATTTCACGAACCTGAAGCGCCTGCGGCACCGAACATAGCATCGCGGCTTTGATTGATTGGAACCCGCGCATTTTATTCCTAGATAGGGTTTGTCCGGGCTTTGTTCGTGGACGAAACGATATGAGAGCAGGCAAGGCGGGTTTTAGCGTATGAAGGATCGGCCGTTAGGCACATCGGGTATTCCTGGATGGTTGAACCGCTATGAGCCCTTGCTGCTTGTAATGTTCGCCGCACTTTCGGGCGGAATTCTTCTTTTCATCTATCTCACAGGAGAGGTGCTCGAAGGCAGCACGAAGGGATTCGACGAGGCGATCCTGCTGGCGCTTCGTCAGCCCGGCGATCTCTCTGTGCCGATCGGTCCGGGTTGGCTGACCCATGCGGTCAAGGACATAACAAGCCTCGGCGGAACGACTGTGCTTGCGCTGATGACGGCGCTGGTGACGATCTATCTGTTGCTCGACCGGCAGCGCGCCATCGCCATCTTTATCCTCGTTTCTGTGCTGGGTGGATGGGCGCTGAGCACAGCCTTGAAGGTTGGTGTCGCGCGGGCGCGGCCCGATATCGTGCCGCATCTGGTCGAGGTTCACGATCTGAGTTTTCCGAGCGGCCATGCGATGGTGTCCGCCGTGACCTATCTGACCCTTGCCGCGCTGATCTCAGGCACGCGAACCTATCGCTCGACCCGGGTCTTCATCGTCGCGGCCGGTATTCTGCTGACGTTGATGATTGGTGTGAGCCGGATCTATCTCGGCGTCCATTACCCCACCGACGTCCTCGGCGGCTGGTGTGCCGGCGCGAGCTGGGCGCTCGCCTGCTGGATCATCGCCCGCCGCTATATATCGCCTGCTGCAAGCGGCAAGAGGCCTGCCGAAGACGACGGTCCGCCTTTCGAGTGAGGGAAGGTGTCCTTGGCAGGATCAGCACTGGACTTCGAGCCGCGTCGCCACCAGCAGCGAGTAGTCCGTGCCCTTGGGATCGCTGAAGAACATGCTTGTCAACGCGGCCTGGTTTTCCGCCATGACTTCCTTGGGGTTGGGTCTGATGACCTTGCGCTTGCAGCGGCCGAAGGCCGGTCCCGATGTGCTCAAATCGTTGTCGGTGGCGAAATCGACCGCCGTATAGAGCGTCTTGTCGTAGATCCCGAAGATGGTGGTTCCCTTGAGAAAGGTCTTCTGCTCCGGCTTCAGCGAAAAGGTCAGCGTCAGCGAACCATCCTTGTAGTCCGCCTGGATCGCATCCGGCTTGGCCATCGGCACTGTTTTGCCGTTGCTGGTGACGTTCGTGTAGTAATCATACTGCGCCAGCGAATCCCGAACCGTCTTTCCCACCGCCTTGAGCTCGGTTGCGCTCAAAGCTTGGTCGCTGCTCTTGCCGTAATCCATAAGGACGGAAGAGGTGAACACTTCGTCGAAGCTCCAGACATTGCGCAGCTCGCTGATCGAGCCATCGGGCGCCGAGACGACCTCGAATTTGGCGTCGATGAAAATATGCGGATGGGCAAACGCGGGAACGGACAGAAGCGAAAGCATCGCAACCAGCAGGGAAATCTTTGTTTTCATGCGAGCAATACCACGTTCCGTCCGGTCTATCCGATGCACAGACCTGAACGTCAAATGAGACTGATTTGAGACCCTGCGGTGTGGGCAAGGCATAGATGCAGGGAAGGAAACAGGAATACGCAAACTTGCCTTTTCGGCAAAATGCCAGCCTCGGCCTGAGCCGTGACTTCTTCTCTTCGCGAAAGATCTTGGAAAACTGGAGCGGGCGAAGGGATTCGAACCCTCGACCCCAACCTTGGCAAGGTTGTGCTCTACCCCTGAGCTACACCCGCTCATTCCCGTCGCGATCCGGGGTAGTGTGTTGGACCGCTGGGCGTCGTCTTGCGGCGACGGGCGCTATATGGCCTAACCATTTTTCAAATGCAACAGGGAAATGACGAGTTCGCGAAGAAAAATTGCATCTTCTTTTCGCGAACCATTGGAAAGCCCGGAAACGCCGGGCTTTGTCGTCTCGAAGATTGCAATGAAATTGTGGGCGACGTATCAGGGGCGAACCATTTTCGATTGTGAGACGCCATGACCGAGACCAGCCCGAAAAACCGCGACGATCTTTTCCGATTCCTGGATGGGCTCGGTATCAGCCATACGACCAAGGATCATGCTCCGGTCTTCACCGTCGCCGAATCGGTATCGCTGCGCGACGAAATTCCGGGCGGCCATACGAAAAACCTCTTCGTGAAGGACAAGAAGGACAATTTCTTCCTGCTGACCGTCGAGGAAAACGCGACGGTCGACCTGAAGACCGTGCACACGCTGATCGGTGCGGCCAGCAAGGTGTCCTTCGGCAAGCCGGAAAAGCTGATGGAATATCTTGGCGTCATCCCGGGCTCCGTCACGGCCTTCGGCGCGATCAACGACATCGCCAACAATGTCACCTTCGTCCTCGATGCCGAGCTGATGGCGCATGACATTGTCAATTGCCATCCCTTGTCGAACGATGCGACCACCTCGATTGCCAGCGGTGATCTCCTGCGCTTCATGGAGGCGACGGGTCATACGCCGCTAGTCTTGAAAGTGACGAGCTAACGTACGATTTTAGCGCTAAGATTATAGCGGTCGGCTTCTCTTCGGATTGTCCGGTCGCTTTGGCCACTTCATGGAGCGTGCTGGCAGGCGAACCTCGTCGTCTCGTCTGGAGATCATGCTTCTCACAAAATCAAGGATGCCGGCAGGCGGGAGACACTCATGAGCGGTTCGAACAATCCCTATAACGCTTCCTTCGGCGGGCAGATGTCGGCCTCGGCATCCTTCGGCGCCACGCCAGCCGCTGGCGGCGCTTCGCCGATCAAGGATACGACGACAGCGACCTTCGCCAAGGACGTTATCGAGGAATCGCGCAACCAGCCGGTGCTGGTCGATTTCTGGGCGCCCTGGTGCGGCCCGTGCAAGCAGCTGACGCCGGTGCTCGAAAAGGTCGTCACCGAAGCCAAGGGCCGCGTCAAGCTGGTCAAGATGAATATCGACGATCATCCCTCGATCGCCGGCCAGCTCGGCATCCAGTCGATCCCGGCCGTCATCGCTTTCGTCAACGGCCGTCCGGCCGATGGCTTCATGGGTGCGGTGCCGGAAAGCCAGGTTCGCCAGTTCATCGATCGCCTCGGCGGTCCCGCTGGCGGCGACGATCCGGCAGCCGAGATTGCTGCCGTTCTGGAAGAGGCAAGCGGCCTGCTTGCCGCCGGCGACGTCAATGGCGCGGCCGAACTTTTCGGCGCGGTGCTGCAGGCCGATCCGGAAAATGCCAAGGCGCTCGCGGGCATGGCCGAATGCATGATCGCCGCCGGCCAGAGCCAGCGCGCCCGCGAAGCGCTGACCGATCTGCCGGAAACGCTCGCCAACGATGCCGGTATCCAGGCCGTGGTCAAGAAGCTCGACCAGATCGACGAAGCCCGCAAGCTCGGCGATCCCGTGGCGATCGAACGGGAGCTGGCATCCAATCCCGACAATCACGAGCAGCGCATCAAGCTCGCCAAGATCCGCAATGTCGAAGGCAAGCGCGAGGAGGCGGCCGAGCATCTTCTGACCGTCATGCGCAAGGACCGCAGCTACGACGATGACGGCGCGCGCCGCCAGCTGCTGGAGTTCTTCGAGGTATGGGGTGCCAAGGATCCCGCCACGATCGCGGCGCGGCGCAAGCTTTCCTCTATTCTGTTTTCATAACGGGTCGGTTGTCCTACGAGCATGGCGATCGCGCGGAACCTTCCGGGCGATCGCTTGTTAGACGGCCGTCCTATGTATCCGGCAAACGGCTCCCATCGGCGTTTTCATCGAAAATGCTCTTGTGTTTTCGGCAGACGGGCTCACATTGTCGGTGACGCGGCGCGAAAAGGGGCGATGACCGCGAATGTGTGTCGTTCCTGCGCGGCCCACTGCGGCGCGCAGCGCGTCGGGGCGATCTAGCGGGATGGAAAAGATGCAAGTCGGCAATGCGAGATATCTGAAGCCGGGCGATCTGCCCGAATCGGTGGTCGTCTTTCCCTTATCCGGCGCGCTGCTGCTGCCCGGGGCGCAACTGCCGCTCAATGTCTTCGAGCCGCGCTATCTCGCCATGTTCGATGCGGCGATCGCCGGAAATCGTTTGATCGGCATGATCCAGCCGGCGCTGGGAGAGCCGCCGGATTCGTCCAATCTGGCGCATGTCGGCTGCCTCGGACGCATCACCTCCCTCTCGGAGACCGGCGATGGGCGTTATATCGCCGCACTGACGGGCATATGCCGTTTCCGGCTGATGGATGAAATCACTACCCACCAGCCCTATCGCATATTCCGCATCACCCCCTTCATCTCGGACCTGAAATCCCATCACGAGGAAGGCACGGTCGATCGCCCGGCACTGCTTTCGGCTTTCCGTGCCTATCTGGAGGCCAACAGGCTGGAGGCGGATTGGGAAAGCGTCGAGCGGGCCGACAACATGATGCTGGTCAATTCGCTATCGATGATGGCGCCCTTCGATCCGGCTGAGAAACAGGCCCTTCTCGAGGCGCCTGACCTGAAGACCCGGGCAGAAACCTTCATCGCCATTGTCAAAATCGTGCTCGCCGGCTCCGGCGACACCGATTCCCTGCTGCAGTAGGAGTTTCAGATGGATGTCACCGTCAGCAAGGTCGACCCGAAACTGCTCGATCTGCTCGTCTGCCCGCTGACCAAGGGGCGGCTGAGCTATGACCGGGAAAAGAACGAGCTGATCTCGGAAAAGGCGCGTCTCGCCTATCCGATCCGCGACGGCATTCCGATCATGCTGATTTCGGAGGCAAGACGTATCGAGGATTGAAGGGCAGTTTCAGTGCTGATGTGATGCGCGCTTCATTCGGCGGTGTACCAGCAAAAGACCGAGAAGCGCGCAATATGCAAAAATCGAGATTGCAAGGGCCAGCCACAGGGCGGCGTGGGCACCCGCTAATGTCATGATGGCGGTGAATGCCGGTGGCGCGGCCGCAAAGGAAAGATTGAGCGGCACGGCCAGCCGAGCAGATGCACGTGCATAGGTGTCAGCCGGGAAAATCTGCAATGGCAGCGTTGCGCGGGTGACGGCGGTGATGCCGCTCGCCATGCCGTAGAGTGTGGCGAAAAGCATGGCGCCGGCGAAATTGCTGGTCAGCAAAAGAACGATGAAGCTCAGCGGAAACAAGGCAGAGGCCGCGAGGCCGGTGACGAAGCCCGACCAGCGCCGGCCGCCGAGGAAATCGACCATGCGCCCCGCCCATTGGGCGATACCAATGAAGGCCGCCGCTGCTAGCGCGCTGGCGTGATCGAGACCTGCAGCCTCGAACAGGACGATGATGGTGAGGGCAAATCCCCAGGTCACGAAGCCGTTGGCGGCGAAGCTTAAAGCCAGTAAAGTGAAACTCGGCCTGTCGATAGGGTTGGGTTCGGCTGTCGCTGTCACGGGCGATCGTTCCCTAGGGTGGCGGCCAAGCGCAATCCAATGCAGTGGAAGACAGACAAGCAGCATCAAAGCGGCATAGGTCAGGCTTGTCATGCGCCAGCCCCATTGCGCCTGGAGAAGCCCCGTCGTCGGCCAGACGATGGTCGATGTCAGCCCGCCGACCAGTATCAATACCCCAAGTGCCTGGTGTGTTTTCTCGCCGGCGACCTCGCTCACCGCGATCTGGGCCGGCGTCGTCAGCATGCAGGCGCCGGCAAGGCCGAGAATGATCCACGGTAGGACATAAGACACCGGACCGTGGGCTAGGCTTATCAGCAGCAGGCCGATTGCGCCCATAGCAGAGCCGAAAGCCATGATCGGCCGCGCGCCGTGGCGTTCGATGATTGAGCTCAGCGGCCAGGACACCATCGCCATGACAATGAGCATGATCGTCGGTCCCGCCATGACCATGGGCAGACCAATGTCCAGCTCGCGAGCTATGGCAGGCCCAATCACCGCCGGCAGATAGAAGGTTGAGCCCCAGCCGATGAGCTGTGTGAGTGACAGCGCGGCAACAGCACGGACTATGGGCGAGTGGAATGGCATCCACGTAATCAGTGCGAAAAGCGTGATCGGGTCGCGGTAGCGATGTCGAAGAGGAGGCATCAAGGACCTTTGGTGGAGCAGCTTTTTGTTTCTGGCGGAATGGGAAAGATGGGCAGGTTGCTCAGTCGGTAAAATGAAAAGAAAGTAATGCTGCCTTAACCGGCAGCCATGCTATGGATTTGGACGGCTTGGTTTGGCCACGCCGCAGATCTATCAGCATTTTATGCGTATGCTTGTGCTGGATTTTCGCGTGATGCTCAAACGAGGAATTTGAGGGGAGCTTGAGGAAAATTCATGCAGGGAAGGCATAGTGTTTCTCTCAACGCCATCCGGGTGTTTGCGATCGTTGCGCGTACCGGAAGCCTGACGGCCGCCGGCGCTGAGCTTGGTGTGACGTCCGGCGCGGTGAGCCACCAGCTCAAAAAGCTTGAGGACGAGCTGGGAGTGAGCTTCTTCCGCCGAGGTAACAACACCATCTCTCTTACCGAAATAGGGCGGCGGTTCTATCAGGAGGTCGCGCCGGCGATCGGGCTCATCGAGCGCTCGGCCGAGGCGCTTTATCGCGACGAAAACGAAATCGGCGTCCACGCCACCACGTCGCTTGCGCTGCGCTGGCTCATTCCGTCACTGGATCGCTTTCGCGCTCTCTGCCCACAGGTGCGCGTCCGAGTGGAAACGAGTTCCGCACGCGGTTTTCCGGTCATTCCCGACTCGGATGTCAGCATTCGACATTTCCGGATAGGGGAAGTCGCCGAAGGATGGGAGTTCCTTGCGCGCGACTTGCGCCGCCCGGTCGTTTCCCCTGGTTTGCTGGCGAAAGATGCTAATCGTCGGGAGATTGCCGTTCCGCGCCTGCCGGCTTTGCAATGCTGTGTGGGTAACTGGGACTGGCGGCTCTGGTGCGAGGCGTTCCATCTTTCACCGGCAGATTTTTCCTTCGGCCATGCCTTCGACACGGACGACGCTGCGCTTCATGCCTGCGTCGCCGGTCTTGGCGTGCTGCTCGCACCGACCATCCTGACGGGCCGGGAAATGAAATCGGGTGCACTGGTAAACTTGCCTGGCTACGAACCGGTTGAAACCGGCACGTATCGCTACCGGCGCCGTTCGGAATCGAGAGCGGTCCGGCAATTCTGCAGCTGGATGGATGCCGAGATGCGGAACCTCGAATAGAGGTTCCGCTTCAGAGATTGTCGATTCGACCCCGACTCTTCAGATCGCCTCACCAGCCAACAGCCGCGGATTATCCCTTGCAGTCGTCCCCGCTGCCTGGCCGATGAAGAAGGATTTGAGGCTGGGCAGGCGGTCGACGATCCCTAGCCCGAAATCGCGGGCGATGCGTAGCGGCGTGTTGTCGTTGGAGAACAGCCGGTTCAGCACGTCGGTCGTCACCCCCATGCGGAAGGTGTCGAAGCGGCGCCAGGTCTGGTAGCGTTCGAGGGTGTTGATCGAGCCGATATCGAGGCCGAGGCGGTCGGCCTCGACGATGGTTTCGGCAAGGGCCGCCACATCCTTGAAGCCGAGATTGAGGCCCTGGCCGGAGATCGGGTGAATGCCGTGGGCGGCATCGCCGGCCAGCGCAAAGCGCGGCGCGACGAAAGCGCGGGCAAGCGTCAGGCCGAGCGGGAAGGCGCGGCGGTCGCCGATCGTGCGCAGTGCGCCGAGCTTGTGGCCGAAGCGGCGCTCCAGTTCCTCTTCGAACAAGAGATCGTCGGAAGCCACAAGTCGTTCGGCGTCGGAGGTGCGCTCCGTCCAGACGAGCGAGGAGCGATTGTTCTTCAAGGGCAGGATGGCGAAGGGGCCGGAGGGCAGAAAATGCTCCTCGGCACAGCCGCCATGCGGGCGCTCATGCTCGACCGTGACGACAATGCCGGATTGGCCGTAATCCCAATTGACGGTCTTGATACCCGCCATGTCGCGCAGCTTGGAGCGCACGCCGTCGCAGGCGACCAGAAGCCGCGTTTCGAGCGTGCTGCCGTCCGAAAGGGTGAGCGTGGTCTTGTTGTCGTCGGTGACGAAATCCGTGGCGCTGAGGCCATGCTTGATCGTAATGCCAAGACGCTCGCAGGCGCCACGGAGCGCGCCAACCATGGTGAGGTTCGGCACCATGTGGGCGAAGGGCTGGCCGTCGGCCACTTCGCCGTCGAAGGTGAGAAAGACCGGGCGGACGGGATCGCCGGTGCGCGAATCGGTGACGATCATGCGGGTGATCGGCTCGGCCTCCGGCGCGATCTCGTTCCAGACACCCAGAACTTCAAGCATCTTGGCGGCGGCGGCGATAATCGCCGATGCGCGCATATCCTTCTTCCAGGCGGATTCCGGTGCGGCTTCCACGATCATGACATCGAGGTGGGGGGCTGCCTGCTTGACTGCGACCGCTGCGGCAAGACCCACATATCCGCCACCCACTACCAGCATGTCCAACATAGCGCTTCCCTGTGTCTTACTGTCACGTCCTGCTCTATATAGAGCATCCTGTTGACGGTTCCTACCATGGGAGTTCAAGCAAAATGTCGCGAGAGACCGAGAAGCTCACCCCGATGGAAACCGTACTGGCGACACTGGATCTCGAAACGATCGAGATGAACCTGTTTCGCGGCAATAGCCTGCAGGTCGGCTGGCAGCGCGTCTTCGGCGGGCAGGTCATCGGCCAAGCCTTAATGGCGGCGCAGCGAACGGTGGATGGCGATCGCTTCGCGCATTCGCTGCACGCCTATTTCATGCTGCCCGGCGATCCCTCGGTTCCGATCCTCTATCAGGTCGATCGCCTGCGTGACGGCTCGAGCTTCAATACGCGGCGTGTACTGGCCATCCAGCACGGCAAGGCGATCTTTGCGCTGACGGCGTCCTTCCAGGTCGACGAGCCAGGCTTCGATCATCAGGGCGACATGCCCGACGTGCCGATGCCGGAGGAACTGATGGACGAGGAGCAGGTCAAACAGCGCTATCTCGCCCATGCGCCGGAGAATGTCCGCCGCTATTGGGAGCGCAAGCGGGCAATCGAGATCCGGCCCGTTTCGATCGAGAGCTATTTCTCGCGCGCGCAGCCGAGCCAGCGGCAGAATATCTGGGTTCGGGTCACGGGGCCGGTGCCGGATAACCGGCTCTACCAGAATGCCGTGCTTGCCTATCTCTCCGACATGACGCTGCTCGATGTTTCCCTGAATGCGCATGGCACATCGGTACTGGATCCGACCGTCCAGGTGGCGAGTCTCGACCATGCCATGTGGTTCCATCGTCCCTTCAAGCTCGACGACTGGCTGCTCTACAGCCAGGAAAGCCCAAGTGCCTCTGGCGCCCGCGGATTTACCCGCGGCAGCCTGTTTACGCGATCCGGTGTCCTGATTGCGTCGGTGGCGCAGGAAGGCCTGATTCGTAAAAAGGCAAATGCTTAAATAATCGGCAAATTTATAAATTTGCACTTTATTTGTGCGGCTCTCGCAATGAGAAATGCCACTTTATTGGGTCTGTGCAATAAATCTGTTTTATTTCAACACGTTATAAATGTGTCACGAATCTGGCACGTCCTTTGAATGTATATGGCCAGTCGCTGCAGAAACACTCGTCGGCGGCAAGGAGAGTCGGCTCCGTGCCGAGGCTAACAAAGGATGGGAAACCAGATGAAAATTGTGATGGCCATTATCAAGCCGTTCAAGCTCGATGAGGTCCGTGAGGCCCTCACGGCTGTCGGCATCCAGGGCCTGACTGTGACCGAAGTGAAGGGTTACGGGCGCCAGAAGGGGCATACCGAGATTTATCGCGGCACCGAATATGCCGTCAGCTTCCTGCCGAAGCTGAAGATCGAGGTCGCAGTCGCATCCGAAACCGTTGACAAGGCCGTCGAGGCCATCGCGTCGGCCGCCAAGACCGGCCAGATCGGCGACGGCAAGATCTTTGTCTATTCCATTGACCATGCCGTACGCATCCGTACGGGCGAAACCGATTCAGAAGCGCTGTAAGACACGGCGGATCAGGGAGTTATTTGCATGTCATTTTCTAAGCTTTCCTCCGCCTTGACACGGGTGGGTGCGCTTTCTGCGGCCTTGCTTGCGCCGGCGATCGCCTTTGCGCAGGAGACCGCTCCGGCTGCAGCCGCTGCGACCGCCGCTGCACCGGTTCCGGACAAGGGCGACACCGCCTTCATGTTCATCTCCACCATTCTCGTGCTCTTCATGCTCGTGCCGGGTCTGGCGCTGTTTTATGGCGGTCTCGTCCGCGCCAAGAACATGCTCTCGGTTCTGATGCAGTGCACGATGATCGGCGCGGTCGTGATGATCCTCTGGGTTCTCTACGGCTATTCCTTCGCCTTCGGCGGTGGTTCGAGCCCTTATTGGGGCGGCACGGCCAAGATGTTCCTGTCGGGCGTCTCGACCTCGACGACGGCATCGACCTTCACCAAGGGCGTGGTCATCCCTGAATTCATCTTCATGCTGTTCCAGATGACCTTTGCCGCCATTACGCCGGCACTCATCATCGGCGCCTTCGCCGAGCGCATCAAGTTCGGCGCAGCCGTGCTCTTCTGCGCGCTGTGGGCGACCTTCGTCTACTTCCCGATCGCTCACATGGTCTGGGATTCCAACGGCATGCTCTTCAAGATGGGCGCACTCGACTTCGCCGGCGGCACCGTCGTTCACATCAATGCCGGTATTGCAGGCATCGTCGGCGCTATTCTCGTCGGCAAGCGCGTCGGCTTCGGCAAGGACATGATGGCTCCGCACTCCATGACGCTCACCATGGTCGGCGCATCGATGCTCTGGGTCGGCTGGTTCGGCTTCAATGCCGGCTCCAACCTCGAAGCTTCCGGCGGCGCGATGCTCGCAACCGTCAATACCTTCGTCGCAACGGCAGCCGCCATCATCTCCTGGTCGCTGGTCGAAACCTTCACCCGCGGCAAGGCCTCCATGCTCGGTGGCGCTTCGGGCATGGTTGCCGGCCTCGTCGCCATCACGCCTGCAGCCGGCATCGCCGGTCCGATGGGCGCGATCGTCATGGGCCTGATCGTCTCGCCGCTCTGCTACTTCTTCGTCTCGGTCGTGAAGAACAAGTTCGGCTACGACGATACGGCTGACGTCTTCGGCGTACACTGCATCGGTGGTATCTTCGGCGCCATCGCAACCGGCATCTTCGCCAGTGCCTCGCTCGGCGGCGTCGGCTATGCCGATGGCGTCACGATGAGCAGCCAGGTCGTTGTCCAGCTGACCGCTGTCGTCACGACAATCCTGTGGTGCGGCATCGGCTCGGCGATCCTCTACAAGGTCGTCGACGTCATCATCGGCCTGCGCGTCGCTCCGGAAGCCGAACGCGAAGGTCTCGACCTCGCCTCGCACGGCGAAGCGGCCTACCACAATTCCTGATTGGAGCTTGCGAAACCGGGGCAAACTCTCCGGTTTCGCTCAACATCCCGTCGCGTCCTATTTCATTGCAAATAGGCGCCCTTGGCCCGGACCTTGGTTCGGGCCCTTTTCGTTCGTGCACAGCCATTTTTCTTCAGACGACAGGCGATTCATGAGGTTGGCATGCATGGTTAACATGCCATTAACCCTCCTCTGATTAGGTATGGCTAACCTGCCGGCGAGTGGGCATAGACCGATTCGTTTGCGCTTTGGACAGGAACGGGGCTGGATATCATGGGCAGAAGCAATTCGGCGGCGTTGAGCGGTCGCCCCGACCGTTTATCGCTATCGAGCGTGGTTTGGCGTCAGGTCAAGGGCCTGACGGGTTTCGCGATACTGTTCCTGCTCGCGCTCGCCGTTGCGGCGCTGGCGACTTGGAACGTCATGGACCCCAGCTATTCCTACGCAACTGCCAATGCGCCGACCAACCTGCTCGGCTTTCCCGGCGCCGCCTTTGCCGACATCATGATGCAGTCGTTCGGCCTTGCCTCGATCCTGGCGATGCTACCCGTTGTCGCCTGGGCCTTTGCGCTGATCACAAACCGCAAGCTTCATCGGGTACCCTCGCGCCTCGGCGCCTGGTTCGGCGGCTGCATCGTCGCGGCCGGCTCCATCGCCTGCTTCCCGGCGCCGCCCACCTGGCCGATTCCGAACGGTATCGGCGGTGTCGTCGGCGATCTTCTTCTGCGTCTTCCAGCCCTCTTCATCGGCACCTATCCGAGCGGTGTCGTCGCCATCATCATTGGTTCGGTCCTCGCCGTTCCGGCCATTTGGCTCATGCTCTTCGCCTCGGGCGTCATCGGCGAAAACCTCGTGGAAGACGAAAGTGATGAGGACGATTACGAGGGAACCCGCAGCCGTGCCCGCCGGGTCGGCGATGAGGACGAGGATGACGATGACGACCGTGGCGGTTTCCTCGCCAATTTCATGGCCTATGGTGCGGTCATGCATGCCTGGTACAACACGCAGGCTCGCCTGCGCCGGCTGTTCGGCATGGGGCCGCGCAAGCGCCGCGACCATGCCTTCGATGCGCCTTATGATTTCAACGACGACGAATTCGGTACGCTGAACGAGCCGGTGCGCGCCAAGGCACCCATGGCTCGGGGCGACCGTCTGGAGCCGTCCATGGATGGTCCGGCGCGCCGCGTCGTTTCCGCGCCGTCGATCAGTCTCGGTGACGATGAGGATGAAGACGAGGATTCGATCTATGATCGCGATCCGCGGCGTCCGGCCGATATCCTGCCTGACGATGAGGATGACGAGTGGCCGTTGGCCCCGCCGGCTGCTCCAAAGGGAGCCGTTGCCGGCCATCGTGTCACTCCGGCCGCGCCGCGTCCAAAACCGGGTGCGCGGGCGGAACGCGAGGCGCAGACCTCCTTCATCCGTCCCTATGGCTTCCAGCTCCCCGCCGTCCATCTGCTTGCCGAGCCGAAGGCCGTCGCCCGCGATGCGACGCTCTCGGCCGATGCGCTGGAGCAGAATGCCCGCATGCTCGAAGGCGTGCTCGAGGATTTCGGCGTCAAGGGCGAGATCATCCATGTCCGCCCCGGCCCGGTCGTCACGCTCTATGAGCTGGAGCCGGCGCCAGGCATCAAATCGTCGCGCGTCATCGGCCTTGCCGATGATATCGCCCGTTCGATGAGCGCGATCGCCGCGCGCGTCGCCGTCGTGCCCGGCCGCAACGCCATCGGCATCGAGCTGCCGAACTCGACGCGCGAAACGGTCTATCTGCGCGAGCTCATCGCCAGCCGCGATTTCGAGACGTCCAAGGCGAAGCTTGCCATGTCGCTCGGCAAGACGATCGGCGGCGAACCCGTGATTGCCGATCTCGCCAAGATGCCGCATCTGCTCGTGGCCGGTACCACCGGCTCGGGTAAATCCGTTGCGATCAACACCATGATCCTGTCGCTGCTCTATCGCATGACGCCGGAGCAGTGCCGCCTGATCATGATCGATCCGAAGATGCTCGAACTCTCCGTCTATGACGGCATTCCGCATCTGCTCTCGCCCGTCGTCACGGATCCGAAGAAAGCCGTCGTCGCGCTCAAATGGACCGTCCGTGAGATGGAAGAGCGCTACAAAAAGATGTCGAAAATCGGCGTGCGCAACATCGACGGCTTCAATACGCGCGTCGAGCAGGCCGTCGCAAAGGGTGAGGCGATCAGCCGGACCGTGCAGACCGGCTTCGATCGCCAGACCGGCGAGGCGATCTATGAGACGGAAGAATTCGACCTAAAGCCGATGCCCTACATCGTCGTCATTATCGATGAAATGGCCGATCTGATGATGGTCGCCGGCAAGGATATCGAAGGCGCCGTGCAGCGTCTGGCGCAGATGGCGCGTGCCGCCGGCATCCATGTCATCATGGCAACGCAGCGTCCGTCCGTCGACGTCATCACCGGCACGATCAAGGCAAACTTCCCGACCCGCATTTCCTTCCAGGTGACGTCGAAGATCGACAGCCGCACGATCCTCGGCGAGCAGGGAGCCGAACAGCTGCTCGGCATGGGCGACATGCTTTATATGGCCGGCGGCGGGCGTATTCAGCGCGTGCACGGCCCGTTCGTTTCCGATGGCGAGGTGGAGGATATCGTCGCCTATCTGAAGACGCAGGGTGCACCGCAATATCTCGATGCCATCACCGCCGATGATGACGAGGATGATGACGGCCACGGTCCGGTTGGCGCGTCCAATCTCTCCGATTCGGAAGATCCCTACGATCAGGCTGTTGCGATCGTGCTGCGCGACGGCAAGGCTTCGACCTCCTATATCCAGCGGAGACTGGGCATCGGCTACAATCGTGCGGCGTCGCTGATCGAGCGCATGGAGCAGGAAGGTGTGATCGGCCCGGCCAACCACGCCGGCAAACGTGAGATCCTCGTTCCCACCGAAGCCGATATTCTCGATCGCTGAGGCAATCAGCCTTTCCGTGTCGCATATCCCCTCTATGTTCAGGGAAATTTGATTGCCGCCCCTTACCGGCCCTGGGCCGTTGCGCCATGAAGACGCCGATTTTGCGCGCCATGGACGAAGCATGAAGGAGAATTCGATGACGAAATTTGATGCGCAGCCGTCCAGCCGACTGTCCCTGACCCGCCGGCACCTACTCGGCGCCGTGCTTGCGGTCGGCGCGGCAGGTGCTCTGCCGGTTTTGGCTTTCGCGCAGGCCCAGGCGCAGACGCAGGCAGCTGCAGCGACCCTCAATCCCGGTATCGCCCAGGCCATTGCCGATCATTTCTCATCCATCAAGTCGATGAAGGGCGGTTTCCTGCAGATCGGACCGCGCGGCGATCAGATGAGCGGCGCATTCTTCATCCAGCGGCCCGGCAAGATGCGTTTCAACTACGATCCGCCGTCGCGCATGCGCGTGATTTGCGACGGCAATAACGTGCAGGTCATCAACGACCAGACGCAGACAAGAAATATGTATCAGCTATCGAAGACGCCGCTCAGCCTGCTGCTGGCCAACAAGATCGACCTTTCGGCCGACATGGTGCGCAATGTCGATTCGCAGCCGGATCTGACCAAGATCACGCTCGGCAACCGCACCGTATTCGGCGATTCGACGATCACGATGATCTTCGATTCGAAGAGCTACGACCTGCGCCAATGGACCGTTATCGATCCGCAGGGCAAGACGACCGACGTTATCATCAACAATGTGAAGACCAACGTCGCCTTCGACGACAGCGTTTTCCGCATCGACTATACGCGCTGACGGTCGACTCCATCCCGAGCCATAGGTAAGCGGCGAATGGCGCTTTTCTTTCCGCTACAGCCGGTCTAAAGCCTTACGCTGACCGGAGAGACCGGTGATTCATCGAATCGCCGAGTCGCTCCGACTGTCTGTTTTGACGCAATTCCGGACGGAAAACCGCTGCGCACTTTTCCTCGAATTGCTCCAAGGAAAAGGCTCGGGCATGGGATTTTCGATTGCGACCTGGAATATCAATTCGGTGCGGCTGCGTATGCCGATCGTCGAGCAATTCGTCATGCAGGCCCGGCCCGATATTCTCTGCCTGCAGGAAACCAAGGTTCCGAACGAGCTTTTCCCCCATGCGCCGCTCCGGGCGCTTGGCTATGAGCACATCATCATCCATGGCCAGAAGGGCTATCACGGCGTGGCCATCGCCTCGCGCTTCCCGCTGACCGAGGACCATCGCCAGGATTATTGCAATGTCGGCGACAGCAGGCACATCTCGGCCATCTTCGAGCGCGGCGGCCGGCGCATCCGCCTGCACAATTTCTATGTTCCGGCCGGCGGCGACGAGCCGGATCGCGCCATCAATCCGAAATTCGGTCACAAGCTCGATTTCATCGAGGAGATGAAGAAGCTGCATGCCAATGCCGAGCAGAACACCTCCGCGATCCTCGTCGGCGATCTCAATATCGCTCCGCTGGAGCACGACGTTTGGTCGCACAAGCAGCTCCTGAAGATCGTAAGCCATACGCCTGTAGAGACCGAAGGGTTGCTCGAGGTGATGAAACGCGGCGCCTGGCTCGACCTGATGCGCCAGCAGGTACCGGCAAGCGAGAAGCTCTATACGTGGTGGAGCTATCGCGCCAAGGATTGGGAGGCTGCCGACCGCGGCCGCCGCCTCGACCATATCTGGTCTTCCTCCGATCTCGGTCCACATCTGCAGCGCATCGAGATCCTGAAAGCGGCGCGCGGCTGGGACCGTCCGTCCGACCACGTGCCGGTCATAGCGCATTTCAATCTCTGAAGCGGAATTGAACTTGTTAGAGCGTTTGCGCTTTTCTTTGAATCGCGAAAACGCTCTATCCTTTTGTATTTACGCAATTCCGGACGGAAAGCCGCTTCGCACTTTTCCTGGAATTGCTGTCAGGAGAAGCGGCCGAGCATTGCGGCTGCCTGCCTGGCAAGGGCGGCGAAGTTTTCGCGGATACGGTTCTGGATCAGCAGGCCGGCGTCTGGGTATTCTTCGATCAGCCGATGGAAGAGGGCGCGGGTGATGCGGATCACGTCGGATTCTTCGGCGGCAACAGCCGTGTATTTCCGCTCTACCAAGGTCACCATCGCCAGTTCCGAAAGCATGGTGCCTGCCTGTACCACCGCTTCCACCTGTTTCTGGCCGTCGGCATCGATGGTGCTGAGCTCGAAACTGCCGCGCGTGATGACATAGGCGCATTCGGCCGGCGATTTTTCCCGGAACAGCGTCTGGCCCTCATTCACATGGCGGCGGTCGGCGCCGAAGGCGATCAGCCGCAGCGGCTCATCGCCCATGCCGTGAAACAGCGGCAGTTGCGACAGCAGTCGGATATCGTCGTTCAGCGCCATCGATCGCCTATGGAATGATCTTGTAGCCGCCGTTTTCCGTGACAAGGATTTCGGCGTTGGAGGGATCGCGCTCGATCTTCTGGCGAAGGCGGTAGACGTGGGTTTCGAGCGTATGGGTGGTCACGCCGGAATTATAGCCCCAGACCTCTTCGAGAAGGATGTCGCGGGTGACGACCTTCTGGTCGGCGCGATAGAGATAGCGGATGATGGCGGCTTCCTTTTCGGTGAGCCGGATCTTTTGTCCGTCTTCCGTGGTGAGCAGCTTCTGGCTTGGCTTGAACAGGTAGCGTCCCACCGTGAAGGTCGCATCCTCGCTCTGTTCGTGCTGGCGCAATTGTGCGCGGATGCGGGCAAGCAGGACGGCGAAGCGGAAGGGCTTCGTCACATAGTCGTTGGCGCCGGCTTCGAGGCCGAGGATAGTGTCGGAATCCGTATCGTGCCCCGTCAGCATGATGATCGGCGCCTTGAAGCCGTTCTTGCGCAGCAGCTTCACGGCTTCGCGGCCATCCATATCGGGCAGGCCGACATCCATGATGAGGAGATCGACAGGCACGGTGCGCGCGGTCTGCACGCCTTTTCCGGCGGTCGCCTCCTGCAGGACGTTGAATTCCTCGTAAAGCGATAATTGCTCGACCAACATTTCACGCAGGTCGTTATCATCGTCCACCAGGAGAATGGTGCGTGCGGTCATGCCGTTCGGGTCCTCGTTCTAATCCCACTTAAGTCCTACGCCAAATTGCATTTTTAGCAAGTCGCGACGCGGCTCAGGCTTGGTCGTTTGGTTGAAACTGCTATGATTTCAAATGAAATCACGCGCAAAGCAAAAACATGTGAGGAAAATGCAAAAGACAAGGGCGGGGGCCAGGCGGACCGCTTCGACAATCGTCGTGCGTCCTGCGCCAGGTAAGAAAACGCGGGCGCTGGTACAGGTGGGGAGCATGACGGTACCGGCAGCGATCGGCCGATCCGGACGCAGCATATTGAAGCGCGAAGGAGACGGTGCAACACCCATCGCGGATATGAAGTTGCTTCACGGCTTCACGCGCGGCGATCGGGTTCGCTTTCTGCGGACGGCGCTGCCTATGCGGCGCATTCGTCAAGATATGCTGTGGTGCGACCAGCCCGGCGATCCCAACTATAACAGGCTGGTGAAAGCTCCTTTCGGGCCAAGCCATGAGGAATTGCGGCGAGGCGACGGCCTCTACGACGTCTGCCTGGTGCTCGACTGGAATGTGAGCTCTCGCAGGCGCAACCGCGGCTCAGCGATTTTCTTTCACCTGATCAGGCCGGGATATGAGCCGACGGCCGGGTGTGTCGCAATCAGCCTTCGCGACATGAGGCGCATTCTGCCATCGCTGCGAAGGGGTACGACCGTTCGGGTTGTCTGAAATGTCGGCCGGGGTTAAAATCCCAACATTCTCCACTATATGGCATCCAGACTGGTGCATCCATGCGAACCAGGCCGGCCCTTTCCTTTCAGAATTTAAATCACGCCTTCACTCCACCCACTTATCATCCTTTGGAGACTTATCGTGACCACGCAACCGACAATCACGTTCAATGACGGCCATTCCATTCCGCAGGTCGGCCTCGGCGTCTGGCAGACGCCGGAGAATGTTGCGCCGATGGCCGTCAGCACGGCTTTGAAAGCCGGCTATCGCCATGTCGATACCGCAGCCATCTATGCCAACGAGGATGGGGTCGGCGAAGGCATGCGCCAGTCCGGCGTCGCCCGCGAGGATATCTATCTCACAACCAAGCTCTGGAACGAGGCGCAGGGCTTCGATTCCACGCTGAAGGCCTTCGACGAAAGCCTGAAGCGGCTCGGCACCGATTATGTCGATCTCTACCTGATCCATTGGCCGTCGCCGCACCGCAACCGCTACCTCGATACCTGGAAGGCTTTCGTGCGCCTGAAGGAAGAAGGCCGCGCCCGTTCGATCGGCGTTTCCAATTTTGCCGCCGCGCATCTCGAACGTATCATCGGCGAGACCGGCGTGACGCCCGTGCTGAACCAGATCGAGCTGCATCCCACCTTCCAGCAGAAGGAACTGCGTGCGGTTCACGACAAGCTCGGCATCAAGACAGAATCCTGGAGCCCGCTCGGCCAGGGCAAGCTTCTCACCAACGCCGCCATCGGCAAGGTCGCCGCCAAACATGGCCGCACGCCAGCGCAGGTCATTATCCGCTGGCATATCGACAACGGCCTGATCGTCATCCCGAAATCGGTGACGCCGAGCCGCATCGAGGAGAACTTCAAGGTTTTCGATTTCAAGCTCGACGGCGAAGACCTGGCTGATATGGCCAAGCTCGATTCGGCTGGCGGCCGTATCGGGCCGGATCCGCTGACGGCGAGTTTCTGATCGCAGGTTGCGATCCGCTTATGCAAAGGGGCTCGGAGTGAAGGCTCCGAGCCCCTTCTGTCATCCTGGAGTCCTGAGTGCCGTCAGAGCTGAACCCAGGCCGGTGCCACCGTCGGACCTTTGCCGAGGAAGAAGCCGAAGTGGATGTTCATCTCGCCGATCGGTTCGATGAAACGGGCATTGCGGAGCGGACCCGCGTCGACCGGCTCGAAGCCGATGGATTTGACGAGGCTGGATACGGCGCGCTTGGCCTTCTCGTCGTCTCCGGCAATGAAGACCTGCAGCACCTTGCTGTTACGTCCCTCGACGGGCAGCAGCGGTGCGAAAATCGTATTAAAAGCCTTCACCACCGTCGCCTCGGGCGCAAGCGCCTGGATTTCTTCGGCGGCCGAACTCGAGTGCCCGACGACGAGGCCGCTGAAATCTGCGGTGACGGGATTGCTGATATCGATCAGCACCTTGCCCTTGAGATTTCCGGCTTCCTTCAGCGTTTCCGCGATAACGCTATAGGGCAGCGCCAGTATGACGATATCGGCAAGCTTGATAGCGGCGGCAACGCCGCCCGCTTCGATGCCAGCGCCCAGTTCGGCGGCAAAGGCTGCTGCCTTTGCGGGATCGCGATGGCCAATGACCAGGTCGGACCCTGCTTGGGTCAGCAGACGAGCCAGTCCCGCCCCCATATTTCCGGTACCAATGACAGCGATTTTCATGTTCGTCAGCTCCTTGTTGTGACTGACAAACACATAAGATTATATCCATATCCGGATAAATGATCTAGATATATCGATACTTTAAACGGATTGTTTCTAATGGATCGATTGTCCGGCATGAGCATCTTCGTCAAGGCAGTCGAGCTCGGCTCATTCAGCGCCGCGGCAGAGGCCTTGAACATGTCGCCGCAGCTCGTCGGCAAACATGTACAATTTCTCGAACAACATCTTGGTGTTCGGCTTCTCCACCGCACCACGCGCCGTCAGCACCTGACGGAGGTCGGCAGCCAGTTTTACGAGCGCTCGCGCAATATTCTGGCAGAAGTCGAGGCAGCAGAGGCGTTGGCGGCGGAAACCCGGGCCGTGCCGCGCGGCAAGCTGAGGGTCAATGCCCCGGTCACCTTCGGTATCCATGCGCTCGCTCCGGTGCTTCCGAAATATCTGAATGCGCATCCGGAAGTTTCGATCGATTTGTCGCTGACGAACCGCATGGTGGATCTGATCGATGAGGGCTATGACGCGGTCTTTCGCATCGGTGAGCTTGCTGACAGCGGATTGATCGCCCGCCGTCTAGGGCCTTATCGCCTGATGATCTGTGCTGCGCCGAGCTATCTGCGCGCCCACGGCACCCCCTCCACGCCGGACGATCTCCGAAATCATGAGTGCCTGATCTTCTCGCATACAATGTTGAGGACTCATTGGGATTTTGAAGGACCACAGGGGAATGTGAGCGTTCCGATTTCTGGCCGGCTGATGATCGACAATGGTGAGGCGCTGCTGAAAGCCGCGCTGGCAGGGCTCGGTATCGTTCTGCAGTCGTCCGAACTCATTCAGTCGAGCCTGGAAACCGGAGCACTGGTGCCGCTTTTGCCCGGGTACAGCGTGCCGACGCGCCAGCTGCATGTTCTCTATGCGCCGGATCGCCGCATCACGCCGAAGCTCCGCAGCTTTCTCGATTTCGTTTCGGCGCAATTCGGCGGCCACGGATCGGTGTGACCGGATGGCGGGATTATCCTCCGCCATCCTCTCGGCTCATTCTCACGAGACCTCTTGCGCAAGAGCGCCACGCCTTGAACGTGCCATGCCTGTGACGGCGATGGCCAGCGTCGCGACGATCAGCAGGGCGCCGACCACAAAGGTGATCTGCATGCCTGTTGCAATGGCCTCCGGGCGTGCTGTGATAATATCGCTCGTTCCCGATCCTAGTGTGAAGATGGCGCCCATGACAGACGCGCCCGTTATCAGCCCGAGGTTTCGCGACAGGCTCAGCATGCCTGAAACGACGCCGCGTTGCTCGGAGCCTATGCCCTTCATGATCGCGGTGTTGTTGGATGCCTGAAACATCGCGTAGCTGGAGGTGATGATGACCAGTGGCCCGATATAGCCGGCGGCTCCGAATCTGCCTTGCAGTGCTGCCATCAGGACCAGGCCGATGATCATGCCCACAAGACCTGTCATGGTCATGCGGTGGGCGCCGAAGCGATCGACGATGCGACCGGCCGGCACGCCCGTCAGCGCTGACACCAGCGGGCCGACGGACATGATGGCGCCGACCTGGGCCGCATCGAAGCCGAGAGCGCGGGAGAGATAGAAAGGCCCGACCACCAGCGTCGTCATGATGACGGTGGAAACGAGGGTGCTCATGACAAGACCCGTGCTGAGCTTAGGATCGCGGAACATGGAAAGGCGCAGCAGCGGCGACTTCACCTTCGTCTCGGTGAAGGCAAACAGAGCGATGCCTGAAGACGCGGCCAGCAGCAGACCGATATTCAAAGCGCCAAAGCTTCCATGCCCGATCGTCATGGCAAGCGCATAGGCGGCCAGCGTCAGGGCCAGCAGAAAAGTGCCGATCATATCCAGCCGCCCCTGGCTTGCCTTCCGGTGCTGGCGATCCGCTGGCAGAAAGCAGGCGGCGAGCAGGAAGTTCGCGATCCCCAACGGAATATTGACCAGGAAGATGGTCTCCCAGCCGAAGCCTGCGATCAGCAGGCCGCCGAGCGACGGGCCGAGCGTGGTGCCGATCGCAGACATTGTGCCGAGCAGGCCCATGGCGCTGCCTGTGCGCTCTTTCGGCACGGTTTCACCGACCATCGCGACAGTGAGCGCCATCATCATGGCGGCGCCGAGACCTTGCAGACCTCTGGCGGCGAGCAATAGCCAGAGTGTCGGCGCAATGCCGCAGAAAAGCGAGGCGAGGGTGAAAAGGCTGATGCCGATCAGCAGCAGGCGCCGCCTGCCGAAAATGTCACCCAGCCGTCCGACGCTGACGATCAGCGTGGAGATGGCGAGGAGATAGGCAAGCACGATCCACTGCACCTGCTGAAAGGAGGCGCCGAATGCCTGGGCGAGCGTTGGCAATCCGACATTGGCAATGCTGGTATCGAGCGAAGGCATCAGCATGGACAGCGATAGGCTGGTAAGGGCCCAGCGGATGGAGGATGTGGACTTTGTGTGGCCGGCTTTGTCCGGATCTTCAATGATTGGCTGCAACATGAGCTCCATTTCTAGTGACGTATAAAACTTCCGGCAGAAAGGTAGCTCTCGGCATGATATGGCGGAATACGCAGCATTTGCACTTGATCAGTGCATTTGACGCTATGCATCAAGAAAACCATGTTATGGTCGCATCATGTCCACGCCTGATCTCAACCTGCTCGTCACTCTCAATGTCCTGCTTGCCGAGGGCAGCGTTGCGCGCGCCGCCCGGCGATTGCGATTGAGCCCGTCGGCCATGAGTAGGCAGCTGGCGCGGCTGCGCGAGACGACGGGCGATCCATTGTTGGTCAGGGCCGGGCGAGGGCTGGTGCCGACGCCGCGGGCGCTGGAGCTACGCGAGCGCGTCGGTCATCTTGTTCAGGAGGCGGAAGCGGCCTTGCGGCCCGCCGAAAGCCTCGATCTGAAGCAGCTTGCTCGAATCTTCACGTTGCGCACCCGCGAAGGCTTCGTGGAGAATTTCGGCGCCGAATTGATCGCACGCATTGCCTGGCAGGCGCCTGGTGTTCGGCTCTACTTCACTCAGAAGCTGGACAAGGACAGCGTGCCTCTGCGCGACGGCACGATCGATTTCGAGACCGGCGTCGTGGGAGACGATACCGGCCCAGAGCTGCGGACGCAGGCGCTGTTCCGCGATCGCTTCATCGGAGTGGTCCGACACGGGCATCCGCTGGGCGCGCGCGAGATGACACCGGAGCGTTATGCCGCCGGCCGGCATATTCTCGTTTCGCGGCGTGGCCTGCAGAAGGGACAGATCGACGAGGCGCTGGAGAAACTGGGGCTGGCGCGGCAGATCGCAACGATTGTCGGCAGCTTCTCGGCGGCGCTGGCCTTGGCGCGCGCCTCCGACCTGATCGTCAGTGTGCCGGAGCGCTATACGGGCAATCTGCGTGTCAGCATGCATAGTTTCGCGCTGCCGGTGCCGACATCCGATGTGACGATCTCGCTGCTCTGGCATCCGCGCATGGATGCGGACCCGGCGCACCGCTGGCTGAGGGGCTGCATTCGCGACGTCTGCGCCGGATCGCGTCGGAGCGATCAATCAGATTCGAAGTCGGCTAAATAATTGCGCAGCAGGCGGTCAAAAGCCATGCGTTCGCCTTCGGAAAGGGTGGAGATCAGGCGTTTCTGTGTTTCGACATGCGCCGTCACCGCCGCATCGATAAGCTCGAAGCCTTTCGGCGTCAGAGATATCAGGAAGCTACGGCCATCATCCGGGTTCTGGCTGCGAGCGACGAGGCCGGCCCTCTCCAGCTGATCGATGCGATTGGTCATCGTGCCCGACGAGACCATCATCGTCTCCATAAGGTCGCTGGGGGAGAGAGTATAAGGCTCGCCCGAGCGACGTAGGGTCGCCAGCATGTCGAAATTTGCCGAGTTCAGGCCGAAGCGGCCGAAGGTCTTCTCCATCTCGCGCGAGAGATGGAGCGCGAGATTGCGCAAGCGCCCGAACAGGCCCATGGCCGTGGTGTCGAGATCCGGTCGTTCGCGGCGCCACTGGGCGAGAATTTTGTCGATGCGATCCATGCCGGAACTTCGCCATGAATTTATCTTGACGTCAAGGTATTTCAGGTTATCTTGAGGTCGAGATAAATTCGAGGCCAAGATCATGAACCGCAATCTCGACCTGTTGCTGACCGCCATCGCGCCGGCGATCTGGGGCAGCACCTATCTGGTAACGACGCAACTGCTGCCGGCGGGCTATCCCCTCACGGTCGCTATGCTGCGCGCCCTGCCGGCCGGGCTGCTGCTGCTTGTGATCGTGCGGCGGCTGCCGCGCGGGATCTGGTGGTTGAAAACGCTGGCCCTCGGCGCACTGAACTTCTCCGTCTTCTGGTGGCTGCTGTTCATTTCGGCCTATCGCCTGCCGGGTGGTGTGGCCGCGACGGTCGGTGCAGTCCAGCCGCTGATCGTCATCGTGCTGGCGCGCTTGTTGCTGGGGTCGGCGATCCGCGGCCTTTCGATTATCGCCGCCATTGCCGGCATCGGCGGCGTTGCGCTGCTGATTCTGACTCCGAATGCGACGCTCGATCCGATCGGCATCGCTGCGGGTATTGCCGGTGCCTTCTCCATGGCGGCGGGCACCGTGCTCAGCCGCCGCTGGCGGCCTGATGTCTCGCCGCTGACCTTTACGGCATGGCAGCTGACGGCGGGCGGCGTGGTGTTGCTGCCGGTGGCGCTGCTGCTGGAGCCGCCACTACCGCATCTGACCGGCGCCAACATTCTCGGCTTCGCCTATCTCGGGCTGATCGGCGCAGCACTCACCTATATTCTCTGGTTTCGGGGTCTGTCGCGGCTCGAGCCTTCGATGGTCTCGCCGCTTGGCTTCCTCAGCCCGACAATGGCGGTGATCCTGGGTTGGGCCGTGCTCGGCCAGCAGCTGAGCCCGATGCAGATGTTCGGTATCGTCGTCGTGCTCGGTAGCGTCTGGCTCAGCCAGCGGGCGCAGCAGGCTCCATCCACCGAACAATCAGCACCCGCTAGGCACCCGGCAACCGCGCCGAGAGGATAGAAGGCTGCTAAGGTGCGTGGCGATCTTTCAGATTCGCCGGCCGCGCTTGGGCTCGTGATTTTGCGCATGTCGTTATCGCAAACCGCTTCGTATTTTGCACGACATGCTTGAGGCAGCAGTTGCCTCCAGACTTCTGATATCAGATCGTAGACGATGTCGGCAGAAGTTCGTTGATGTCTTCAGGAATGAAGCCGCCAGTCTGGCGTTTCCATAGGCGGGCAAACAGGCCATTCTGTTCGGCCAGTTCCTCGGGCCTGCCTTCTTCCACGATGCGCCCGTGATCGAGCACGACTATGCGGTCCATCTTGGCAATGGTGGAGAGGCGATGAGCGATGGCAATCACTGTCTTGCCCTCCATCACCAAATTGAGCCTATCCTGGATGGCGGCTTCGGATTCGCTGTCCAGCGCCGAGGTTGCCTCATCCAGCACCAGGATCGGTGCGTCTTTCAACAGGGCGCGGGCGATGGCCACGCGCTGGCGCTGGCCGCCGGAAAGCTTGATGCCGCGGTCGCCGACGAAGGCGTCATAGCCCTTGCGGCCTTCGCTGTCTGCGAGATCGGCAATGAAGGCATCGGCGCTAGCCATTTTCGCGACCTCCTCAATTTCGTCCTTGGTCGCCTCCGGCCGTCCGTAGCGGATATTGTCACCGACCGAACGATGCAGCAGCGCCACATCTTGCGCGATGACGCCGATCGCGCGGCGAAGACTTGCCTGCGTGATGGCGCGGATATCCTGCCCGTCGATCAGGATCGCGCCGTCCTTAATATCGTAGAAGCGCAGGAGCAGGTTGGCGAGCGTCGTCTTACCCGCGCCTGAGAGGCCAACGAGGCCGATCTTTTCGCCCGGCCGCACCGTCAGCGAAAGGTCATCGATGACGGGCTTGCCAGATTTGTAGGCGAAACGAACATTCTCGAAGCGGATTTCACCGTTCGGGACGACAAGATCCCGCGCGTCCGGCCGGTCGGTAATGGTAGGCGGCGTCGTCATGACTGGCATGGCGTCCTTGATCGTGCCGATCGCCTGGAAGATCTGCTGGCCCATCTGCAGGAAAGTAAATGTGTGACCGGAGAGGCGGTTGAGAACATAAACGGCGGCGGTGAATTCGCCGATCGTGACGAAGCCATCCACGAGCCCGGTAAAGCCGATCGACAGGATAGCCAGCCAGTGCATCATGTTGAGAACGACGACGATGACCTCAGCGGTACGGTAGATGCGTTGTTCGCTCTGCTGAGCTTCGATAGCCTTGCCGATTATGCCTCTGATGGCGCCGGCCTCGCTGTCTTCCGCGGCGAATTGCTTGACCATTTGCATATTGGCGTAGAGATCGGTGATGGCGCCGGAAATCAGGCTGCGACGCTTGGCCGAGCGGCGTGAGCGCTCAGTGAAGACAGGTGCCAGCCTGACGGCGAGAAGCACGTTGAGCGTGATCCAGATGATGGACGGAAGGGCAAGCTGCCAGGAGAGCGCGCCCAGAAGGATGACGGAGCCGACCATCTGCATGATAAAGCGCGGAATGGACTGGAAGGCCGAAACGACCTGCTGCTGGACGGCTGAGGCTACCTGCTGCAGGCGCGAGGCGACCTGGCCGGCATAGAGATCGTGGAAGAATGCGAGATCCTGCCGCTCCACCGCCCTGTGGCCTTGCCATTGAATGGCGGCCGGCATGCCGATCCCAAGCGTATGCGAGTTCAACGTATTGACGAGGAAAGAGCCAATCGGGATGCAGGGGAAAAGCATCAGCCCAAGGAAGATCAGCAGCATCCGGTCGTTATGCAGGAAAGCGGCAGCACCCTGCTGCGTGACACCATCAACAATGACGGACAGGCCCCAAACGATGGTCAGGCTCATGACTTCAATCGCCATGGTGCAGAGGGCGAGCGTGATCAGGATGCCGCGAAACATGAGGATGAAGTGAAGAAGAACGGCCAGTGGCCCCGAGGGAGGCAGCGGCCGGTAGGGGATGTCGAGCGGCCGGATCAACCTTTCGAAAGGGCGGTAGATCTTATCTGAAATCGACATGTGCCTCTCGGATCAAAAATCGGGAGGAGCGCGGGGAATGAGTCAGACGGGCCGCATAAAATCATCTTCCGGCTGCAATCTCAAATAGAAATTTCAGAAATATAGGACGAGCGGGTGTCGCGAAAACCGGGCCTGAGGCGGTACGGCTAAGAGCTGTCGCTGAATTCCGAGATAGACGGCTCAGGTGGGAGAATTTTCACAGCAGAGAAAAAAGGCGGCTCTGAGGCCGCCTTTTGCAGTCAATCAATCGAAGCAGATCATTTCCACTCGCGGATATCGACGAAGTGGCCGGCGATCGCGGCGGCGGCGGCCATAGCCGGCGAAACCAGATGCGTGCGGCCCTTGAAGCCCTGGCGGCCTTCGAAGTTGCGGTTCGAGGTCGAAGCGCAGCGCTCGCCCGGCTTCAAGCGGTCGTCGTTCATGGCGAGGCACATGGAACAGCCAGGCTCGCGCCAATCGAAGCCGGCAGCCTTGAAGATCTTGTCGAGACCTTCGGCTTCCGCCTGTTCCTTCACGAGGCCGGAGCCCGGAACGATCATGGCGTTGACCGTGGAAGCCACCGTCTTGCCTTCGACGACCTTGGCGACAGCGCGCAGGTCTTCGATGCGGCCGTTGGTGCACGAGCCGATGAAGACGCGATCGATGTTGATCTCGGTCATCGGCGTGCCCGGCTTCAGGCCCATATAGTCGAGCGCACGCCACTTGGAAGCGCGCTTGGTTTCGTCTTGGATCTCATCCGGGTTCGGAACGATACCCTGAATAGAGATGACGTCCTCCGGCGAGGAGCCCCAGGACACGATCGGCGGCAGGTTGGCGGCATCAAGCTTGACGATGCGGTCGTAATGTGCGCCCTCATCCGACTTCAGCGTCTTCCAGTAGGCGATTGCCTGCTCCAGCGCCTCGCCCTTCGGCGCGCGCGGCTTGCCCTTGATATATTCGAAGGTGACCTCGTCCGGAGCGATCAGGCCGGCGCGGGCGCCGCCTTCGATCGACATGTTGCAGATGGTCATGCGGCCTTCCATCGACAGCGAGCGGATGGCTTCGCCGGCATATTCGATGACGTAGCCGGTGCCGCCTGCGGTGCCGATTTCACCGATGATGGCGAGGATGATGTCCTTGGCGGTGACGCCCGGCGGCAGCTGGCCGTCGACCTGCACCAGCATGTTCTTGGCCTTCTTCTGGATCAGCGTCTGCGTGGCGAGCACATGCTCGACCTCGGAGGTGCCGATACCATGGGCGAGTGAGCCGAAGGCGCCGTGGGTCGAGGTGTGGCTGTCGCCGCAGACGATGGTCATGCCGGGCAAGGTGAAGCCTTGCTCGGGGCCAATGATGTGGACGATGCCCTGACGCTTGTCGTTTTCGGAGTAGTATTCCACGCCGAATTCAGCGGCATTCTTGGCGAGCTGTTCGACCTGGATGCGGCTTTCCTCGTTCTTGATGCCGAGGTGGCGATCCGGCGAGGTTGGCACGTTATGGTCGACGACGGCCAGCGTCTTCTGCGGCGCGTGAACCTTGCGGCCGGACATGCGCAGACCTTCGAAAGCCTGCGGCGACGTCACCTCGTGAACGAGATGACGGTCGATATAGAGAAGACAGGTGCCGTCGTCTTGGGCGTCGACCAGATGGTCGTCCCAGATTTTGTCGTACAGTGTGCGTGGAGCGCTCATGGCTACAGATCCATATTGGCATTATCGAAGATGGGGGGTGACGGATCAGGACCGCCGGCCTCGGGTGTGATCAGCGAAGTCGGCTGTTGAGCGCGCCCGAAATCATCGCAAAGAAACGTGCCGGCAGGCGCTTATGGTCCTGCAGCACGAAAGCCGTGACGTAACGTCCGTCTTTGCTCATGATCTTACTCATGGCCATGCTCATATCAATTTTCAAAACCTTCGGCAATGGCGACGATAGGCAGTATCGGTACGGTCGCCTTTGGCCATCATACTTGCGCGCCGGGCGGCTGGCCCGCGGCCAGACGGGGGAAGGCGGAGCGGTCGCTGCCGGAGCGGCGGCGCATCCAGGCTTCGAGCTGCCGGAGTAAAAGCGAGAGACCGATCGTCAGCAGCAGATAGATGAAGGCGAGGATCGACAGCGTTTCGAAGTAGCGGAAATTGGCCGAGTAATAGAGCTTGGCGAGCTGACTGATATCGGCGACGCCGAGCACGGACACGAGCGAACTGTCCTTCACCATGGCGATGAAATCGTTCGACAGCGGCGGCAAGATGACGCGGATCGCCTGGGGGAAGACGACAAGTCGGAAGCGCTGGAAGCGGCTGAGGCCTAGCGCTTTTGCCGCTTCGATCTGGCCCTGGTCGACGGCCTGGATGCCGGCGCGAAAGATTTCAGCGATGAAGGACGAATAGCCAATCGTCAGCGCGATGATCGTGCGCCAGACGAAAGGCACATCGCGGGTGACGAGCGGTGTCGTCCAGCCAGCGGAGGCCAATGGAGACGTGATGAAATTATAGACAGCGACGAAGGCCGGCGTGCCGACGAAGGCGACATAGGAGAGCAGCACCAGCATCGGGATGCCGCGCACGATCTCGATATAGAAGCGCGCCATCTGCCTGAGCACGAGGAAATCGGAAAGGCCGAGCAGCGCCAGTGCCAGGCCGAGCAGCATGGCCAACGTAAAGGCGACCAGCGTCACGAAGACCGTGACGCCGATGCCATTCAGCAGAAGAGAGAAAATCTGGGCATAGAGGCCGTTCGCTGCAATTGCGAATGAGGCGGCGATGCCGAGGATAGCGAGGGCGACCAGCCACCAGGGAAAGTCTTCCTTGCCGCGGTGCCCGCCCGGACCTGCCAAAGGTGCCATCAGAGCGGGCTTCCAATATATCGGTCTTCAGAGCTCATTGGCCCATCTTGTAGTCGAGGAACCACTTCTTGTTCAGCGCGTCGAGCGTGCCATCGGCCTTGAGGCTGGCGATGGCGGCGTTGATCGGGGCGACGAGATCGGAACCCTTCTGGAAGATGAAGCCGAAATCCTCGGTGCCGAGCGGGCCGCCGACCAGCTTCAGACCGCCGTTGGAGGCATCGACATAGCCCTTGCCGGCGGTGCCATCGGTCAGCACCATGTCGACGTCTCCCGTCTTCAGTGCCTGCACTGTCGCACCGAAGGTTTCGAAGGTCTTGATGCGCGGGTTCTGCTCGTTGCCGTCGAGGACTTCATAGACGGCGGTGTAGAAGGGCGTCGTGCCCGGCTGCGCGCCGATCAGGGCCTCCTTGACCGCGGCGAAGCTCTTGGCATCCGTGAAGCGCTTCTCGTCGCCACGCACGAGCATGAACTGCTGCGAGCGCATATAGGGATCAGAGAAATCGACCTTCTGCTTGCGGTCTTCCTTGATGGTGATGCCGGTCATGCCGATGTTGTATTGGCCTTCGGAAACGGCCTGGATCATCGCGTCCCAGCTGGTGTTCTGGTACTCGACCTTGAAATTCAGACGCTTGGCGATCTCGTTCATCGCGTCATATTCCCAGCCGATCGCCTTGTTCGTCTTGGGGTCGATGAACTGCAGCGGCGGATAGGCATTCTCTGTGACGACGACGACGGTCCTGCCGTTCAGGTTCGGCAGATCGGCGGCGAAGGCGGCGAAAGGTGCAAGCACGAGGGCGCCAAGGCCCAGAAGGAACGAACGACGGAATGCCATGAAAATCTCCCCGATTAGAGCATGATGCCGAAAAGTGTCAGCGGTTTTCGGACGACATCATGCTCTCCCAATTTGATTCTGGCGCGGATTCAGATTTCAGGTCGATTCGACCTGAAATCATCCGACGCCAGGCTGGCGGAAAACTGTCATATTTGGAAAGCTGCTGGCAAGGCCGTTGCCGTGGCTGCAATCAGAAAAATGGAAAAGCAACTCTAAAACAGGCGGCTGACGGAGAAATTTCCGTTTGTCGGACGCCGACGGCTGGAAGCAAAAAGGCGACCCTAGGGCCGCCTTCAAGCTTTGCGATCCCTATGGAGCGAAACTTATTCTGCTGCCGGCTCGGCTGCAGCAGCAGCTTCGGCAGCTGCCTTTGCTTCTGCGGCTTCGGCTGCTGCCTTCTCGGCTGCGAGCGCCTGAGCGGCTGCGACCTTCTCGGCTTCGATACGTGCCTTCTCATCGGCCAGAGCCTGGCGCTCGGCATCGTTGAGCTTGCGGGCGCGGGTGCCGGTGTTTTCGACGATACGGGCAGCCTTACCGCGCAGGTCGCGCAGGTAGTAGAGCTTGGCGCGACGGACCTTACCGCGGCGAACGACTTCGACGCTTTCGATCATCGGCGAGTAAACCGGGAATACGCGCTCGACGCCTTCGCCGTAGGAGATCTTGCGAACCGTGAAGTTTTCCTGCAGGCCGCCGCCGGAGCGAGCGATGCAAACGCCTTCATAGGCCTGAACGCGGGTACGGTTGCCTTCCGTGACCTTCACGTTGACGCGAACGGTGTCGCCAGCGGAAAATTCGGGAAGCGTGCGCTTGGCTTCGATCTTGGCAGCCTGTTCGGCTTCCAACTGCTGAATGATGTTCATAGTATCAACCTCGTTGTTGGTTCAACAGCCAGAGCGCTCATCATTCTATCTTTGGTCGGACCCGGAGATCACGCCTCGGATATATGCCCGTTCAGGCAGGAGCGAATACGTCTGCTCTTCTTTGCTGGTTGATGGGAAATTTCCCATGCCGGGCGCGCACATACCCTATTGTCACGCCTTTGTCACCCCTTGCGGCTGAATTAAGTGGCGATTAGAGCCAGTTTTGCGGCGCGCTTGAACCAATGTCGCTCATCCAGCCGGGGTTGCCGTTACTTCTTCCACAATTCGTCCAGCAAATCCGGCCGCCGCTCTTTTGTCAGCTTCTCCGCCTGCTCCCTCTGCCATTTGGCGATCGCCGCGTGGTTGCCCGAGGTGAGGATGGCTGGAATCTCTCGGCCTTCCCAGATCTGCGGGCGGGTATAGTGCGGGTGTTCCAGCATGCCGCCTTCGAAGCTTTCGTGCAGGCCGGAAAGATCATTGCCCATGACGCCGGGCAGGATGCGAACGATGGCGTCGAGCAGGATGAGGGCGGCCGGCTCGCCGCCCGAGAGGATATAGTCGCCAATCGAGACTTCCTCGAGGCCACGGCCGTCGATGACGCGCTGGTCGACGCCTTCGAAGCGGCCGCAGATGATGATGACGCCGTCACCGGCGGCCAGTTCGCGCACGCGCTTCTGTGTGAGCGGCTTGCCGCGCGGGCTCATCAGCAGGCGGGGGCGGCTATCGTTTTCGCTGGCATGGTCGATCGCGCGGGCAAGCACGTCCGGTTTCAGCACCATGCCGGCGCCGCCGCCGGCCGGCGTGTCGTCGACGGTGCGGTGCTTGTCGGTGGCGAAATCACGGATCTGCACGGTGTCCAGCGACCATTGCCCGCGTTCCATCGCCTTGCCGGCAAGCGACGTGCCGAGATGGCCGGGAAACATCTCGGGATAGAGCGTCAGGATAGTCGCCCGAAAACTCATGGCGCGGTCACTTCCCAATAAGGATCACTTCTTCGGCTTGCCTTGGGGCTTTTCCGGCTTTGCCGGCTTGCCGATAAGATCGTCGGGGTTGTCGATCAGGCCGGCGGCCAGCGGATCGATCAGGATCTTGCCGCCCTCGAGATCGATTTCGAGCACGGCTGCTTCGGAAAAGGGGATCAGCACGGGCCGTTTGCCCGGCCCCTTCAGCTCCAGCAGGTCGCCAGCACCGAAATCATAGATGCCGCTGACTGTGCCATAGCCGACGCCCTGGTCGTCGACGGCTTCCAGCCCTTCGAGATCGGTGTAGAAGAATTCGTCGTCGTCGAGTTCGTCATCCGGCAGGTTGTCGCGCTCGATATAGAGTTCCAGCCCGTTTAGCGCTTCGGCGGCATTGCGGTCGTTGATGCCGCGAAAGCGCACGATGACGACATTCTTGGCCTCGCGGATTTCCAGAACTTCGAAGCTGCGGCCATCCATGCTGTGCAGGTGGCCGTAATCGCCAAGCGCGGTCGGATCGGATGTATAGGCGCGGGCACGCACCTCGCCCCTCAAGCCCTGTGCGGCGCCGATGGTGGCCATCAATACCGGATTTTGCAGTTTCGTCATGGTCTCTTCGCCGATTGCCGGGATTATGCAGCAGATCCAAAATGCTACAGCGATCGACCTTGGCACTCGTTTGTGACACGCGGCGCTGTCTTTGGTTCTCTCATAGGCTGAACATTTGCCGATGGGAAACAAAAAACGGGCGGCATGTCGCCATGCCACCCGTTTTCAATCAATGCGGGGTCCGATTACTCGGAAGCAGCAGCGGCGTCAGCAGCCTTCTGTGCCTTTTCGGCAGCGCGCTCCTGAGCCTTCTTGCCCGGCTTTGCCTTTTCCGGGTTATTCTTGGCTTCGCGCTTTGCGATGCCGGCTTCGTTGAGGAAGCGCAGAACGCGGTCGGTCGGCTGTGCGCCGTGGTCGAGCCAGTGCTTGATGCGTTCGACCTTCAGTTCAACGCGCTTGGCGTCGTCCTTGGCAAGCATCGGGTTCCAGGAGCCCAGGGTCTCCAGGAAACGGCCGTCGCGCGGCGAGCGAGCGTCGGCTACGACAACGTGGTAGTACGGGCGCTTCTTGGAGCCACCGCGGGCGAGACGAATTTTCAATGCCATGTTCATTCTCCTTAGGCTTTTCTTGACCGCTTCGTTGTGCGGTATGGTTACGTCGCGCTGCTTTTTTCTTGCTGCGTGATCCCCTGGAAACGTCCTGCGTCTTCGGGATCATGCGGCCAGGGGTTACCCTTTGAAATCCGCAGCGATCTGTTCATGATGCCGGATGACTTCCTTGATGACGAAGTTCAGGAACTTCTCGGCGAAATCCGGGTCCAGATTGGCGTCCTTTGCCAGGCGGCGCAGACGCTCGATCTGAAATTCTTCGCGCGCCGGGTCGGCCGGCGGCAGGTCGTACTTGGCCTTCAGCACGCCGACCTCTTTGGTGCAGCGGAAGCGCTCGGCCAGCATGTGCACCAGTGCGGCATCGATATTGTCGATCGACTGGCGGTATTTGCCCAATTGGGCTTTTACGTCTGGATCAATCATGGGTCAGCGATCCCTCTCACTTCTTCTTGGGCAAACCGGGAAGGCCCGGGAAACCACCGCCAAGGCCAGGCAGCTTGGCGCCGCCGAGGCCCGGCAAACCGCCCCCGCCGCCCAGACCCGGCAAACCACCCGGCAGGCCGCCGGGACGGCCGAGGCCTGCCGCTTCAGCCTGCTTCTGCAGGGCTTCGAGCTGCTTGGGGTCCATGTTCGACAGGTCGGGCATCCCACCCATACCGCCGCCGAGGCCCATCTTGCCGGCAAGGCCGCCCATCAGCTGCTTCATCATGCCGCCTTTGCCCTTGCCGCCCATCATCTTCATCATGTCCGCCATCTGGCGGTGCATCTTCAGAAGCTTGTTGATGTCGGAGGCGTCGGTGCCGGAACCGGCGGCGATGCGCTTCTTGCGGGAATGCTTGAGGAGATCCGGATTGGCGCGCTCGGCCTTGGTCATCGAGGAGATGATGGCGAGCTGGCGCTTGAACAGGCGGTCGTCGAGGCCGGCGGCAGCCATCTTGTCCTTCATGCCGGACATGCCGGGCATCAGGCCCATGATACCGCCCATGCCGCCCATCTTCTGCATCTGCTTGAGCTGATCGGCGAGATCGTTGAGGTCGAACTTGCCCTTGGCCATCTTGGCAGCCATGGCGGCTGCCTTCTCGGCGTCGATATTCTCGGCAGCCTTCTCGACGAGGGAGACGATGTCGCCCATGCCGAGGATGCGGTCGGCGATACGGCGAGGATGGAATTCCTCCAGCTCGCCCATCTTTTCGCCGACGCCGATCAGCTTGATCGGCTTGCCGGTCACGGCGCGCATCGAAAGGGCGGCACCACCGCGGCCGTCGCCGTCCATGCGGGTCAGCACGAGGCCGGTAATCCCGACGCGCTCGTCGAAATTGCGGGCGAGATTGACGGCGTCCTGACCGGTCAAGCTATCGGCGACCAGCAGGATTTCGTGCGGATTGGATTTCTTCTTGATATCCGCCATCTCGACCATGAGCGGCTCGTCGATATGCGTACGGCCGGCGGTGTCGAGGATGACGACGTCATGGCCGCCGAGCTTGGCGGCCTGCACGGCGCGCGCGGCAATATCGGTCGGCGACTGGCCTGATATGATCGGCAGCGTGTCGACGCCGGTTTGCACGCCGAGCTGGCGCAGCTGCTCCTGCGCGGCCGGACGGCGCGTGTCGAGCGAGGCCATCAGGACCTTCTTGCGATCGCGGCTGGTCAGGCGGTTGGCGATCTTGGCCGTGGTAGTGGTCTTACCCGAGCCCTGCAGGCCGACCATCATAACGACGACCGGGGCGGGGGCATTCAGGTCGATGCCGACACCTTCGCCGCCGAGCATCTCGATCAGCTCGTCATGGACGATCTTGACGACCATCTGGCCGGGCTTGATCGACTTCAGGATCTCGGCGCCGACGGCCTTTTCGCGGACGCGATCGGTAAAGGAGCGCACGACGTCAAGCGCCACGTCGGCTTCGAGCAGCGCACGGCGAACCTCGCGCAGTGCTGCGGAAACATCGGCTTCCGAAAGCGCGCCGCGGCCTGTCAGTCCATTCAGAATGGAACCAAGACGGTCCTGGAGGTTTTCAAACATCGTTTCTTCCTTATCGATCGCTTGGGATTTGGACTTGGCGCAAGTTTGCGCGGTTCCTCGCCCGAAAACGTCGTGCTTTTCCATGACGAAAACAAGACGCAAAGCCAAAAAGCACCCGAGGGCGCATCGCGCTGTCGGGTGTTGACCTCCGGGATCTCTTTATACCTTAATGGGTCCCGGTCGGTGGCTCGGAGGCTTGTGCTCGTCGCAGATTGCGGGCGATAAACAGGAAAAGGCCGGCAAAGTCAACCCAATGCGGCCGAAATGCCTGAAATGCACGGATGACATCACCATATCGATGTCGATTTGACCATACCAGCGTCTTCGAATTGTTGTATCGATCCCCGGCCGCCAAATGATTCCCCGAGACAGTTCCGAATGAATGATGCAGCCCTGACCGATCTCCTCGCCGCCTGCCGAAACTATACCGGTGGCCGGGTCGACGCCCGTTTCAACGCGGTGGCGCAGGCCTTCTACGCGGTGGCGATGGCCCAGCCGAAGATCGCGGTGCGGGCGGCGCGCGAGCTTAGCCGCCTGCCGCCGCCGGGCGCTGCTATCCTTGCCAATATGCTCGGCACCATTGTCGAGAAGGGCGGGGCGGTCGAGCGCAGCGGTCCGGCCGTGTGGGAGCTCTATCTGGCCTGGCTGCCGCAGATCCATCGCGGCTTTGCCGGCCGCAAGGAGCTGAGCCCGCGGCAAAGGCAGCTGCTCGACGCCTTCCAGCTGCTTAGCCAGTCGGCGGTTTCGCATCTTTCCGGCATGCCGGAGCAGCGTAAGCTTGCGGCCGGCAATAAGGCGCTGATGGCGCAGCTTGCCGAGCTGCAGGATTATACGCCAGGTGCGGCCTGGGTCCGCCAGGTGCTTCTGAGCCGCAGCGACGATCTGCTGGTGCTGCACCTGCCGAGCCGCCAGGGCTTTCGTCTGCGCTATGAGAATATCGTCAATTGCTTTCATCTGTTCACGCTTATCCAGGCAGCCTTCGGCGAGCGGCTTCCTGGCGGCCGTACGCCCAATAGGTTCATTGTCGATATGGCGCGCTGCGTAACCGTAGCAGAAGATGGCAATGACGAGCCCTGGTGGCGCTATCACACCGTGCGGCCAGATGAGCAGGGTCTTGTCGACATTTCCGGCGAGGCATCCGTCGAGACGATTTCGCGCATCGATGGCCGGCAGGTCATCCTGCTTTCCCCGCCGGTGGCAGGCGCGGCATTGTGGGACACGAGTTTCTTCACGCCGCAGCTATTCGCAATGCCGGCGAACGTCGTGCTCGATGAGGCGCTGACGACGCAGGAGGTGGCGGAATGGCTCGCCAGGATTGGTGTGCCGGCCGGCGAAGCGACGGGCGCGCAAGGAGCGGACAAGGCATGACAAGCTCATCCCGCTCGGCTAGGAAAAACCCCTACTATCAGGGTCCGGTATCCGACCACTTCGATGGCCAACGCTTCTTCAATCCTGGTGGTGTCGCGCCCGGCAATGCGTTCGATCTTTTGCGCTGGCAGCTCGGCGGCGGGAGGGTGCGCTGGCCCAATCCCGTCATCAGCGCCTTTCCGCTGGCCAAGCCCGACCGGCATGTCTTCGGCAATCAGATGCGGGTGACTATGGTCGGGCACGCCTCGATGCTGGTGCAGATTGCAGGACTGAACGTTCTGACTGACCCGGTCTGGTCGGAGCGGGTGAGCCCCTTCCGCTCCGTCGGGCCGAAGCGCGTGGTGCCGCCTGGCATCCGCTTCGAGGACCTGCCGCATATCGACCTCGTGCTGGTGACGCATAATCACTACGACCATCTCGATCTCGTGACCCTTGCCCGCCTGCAGCAGGCGCACCGGCCAAAGATCGTCACGCCGCTCGGCAACGACACGATCATCCGCCGTGCCGTTCCCGATGCCGACATCACTGTTGTCGACTGGGGCGATCGTATCGCCCTCAAGGCCGGTGTGACCATCGATGCCGAGCCTTGCCATCACTGGTCGGCGCGGGGCATGGGAGACCGGCGCATGGCGCTCTGGGCGGCATTCGTGCTCAACACGCCAGCGGGCAAGATCTACCATGTCGGTGATACCGGCTTTCACGACGGCATCAATTATGAGGCCGCCCGGCAAAAGCATGGAGGCTTCCGCCTCGCAATCCTGCCGTTCGGCGCCTATGAGCCGCGCTGGTTCATGAAGGGCCAACATCAGAATCCAGAAGAAGCAGTCAAAGGCATGAAGCTCTGCAATGCAGCCTATGTCGCCGGTCATCATTTCGCGACCTTCCAGCTGACGGACGAGGGCATCGATGCGCCCGTTCAGGCGCTGGATGCCGCGCTGAAGGCCGAGGGCGTGGAGCCGGATCGCTTTCGCCCGCTCAGGGCTGGCGAAGTTTTCGATGTGCCGATTGTGTGAGGGGGCGCCAAATATCCCTTCTCCCCCTGGGGAGAAGGTGGCCCGAAGGGTCGGATGAGGGGGTTAAGTCGCCTCGAATTCATTGAGTTCAGTGTGCTCGGGCAAGCCCCCTCATCCGCCTGTCGGCACCTTCTCCCCGAGGGGAGAAGGATTGCGTCGTGCGTCGGCGAACCTTACTGCTTAATCTCAGGCTCGACCAGTTTCGCCAGATTGATCAGCGATTCCTGCCAGCCGAGATAGCAGGCTTCCGGCGGGATGACATCGGGTACGCCCGCCTGTGTGATGTTGACCTCGGTGCCAACGAGGACTTTCTTCAAGGTCACGGTCACTTCCATTTCGCCGGGTAGGTTCGGGTCGTCGAACTTGTCGGTGTAGCGCACAAGTTCGCCCGGGATCAGTTCGCGGAAATCGCCGCCGAAAGAGTGGCTCTCGCCGGTCGTGAAGTTGCGGAACGACATCTTGAACGTGCCGCCGACTTTTCCTTCGAAGTGATGCACGCTGCAGGTAAAGCCATTCGGCGGCAACCACTTGGCAAGTGCGTCGGCTTCGATGAATGCGCGATAGACCTTTTCCGGGCTGGTGGCCAGAACGCGATGCAGGCGTATGGTATTCGGCATGGTCATAATCCCTATGGTGTTACGGAGTGGACGAGCCTAGGACGTGGCAGCTTTTGATAATCCGACATCGAGAATGATTTTTTCTCAAAATGAACTCCGTCAAGGTTTCTGGGTGAGGTCTTCGCTGTGGTCAAAGGACGAGCCACCCGCCCTCGTGGTTCGAGACGGCCCTGCAGGCCTCCTCACCATGAGGGCTACCTCTCCCATCTGGCTGGCAACTCGCTCCGCCCTCATCCTGAGCTTGTCGAAGGATCGGGGCGGCCCGGAGAAGTCCTGCCGATCGTGTGAAAAGTATCGTCCTTCACGCAGCACTGGTAATTCCCCCGCATTTCCGCCATATACAGCTCGACAACAGGAATGATCTTATGAGCAATACGGTCGAATTCGCGAGGATGAACGGGCTTGGCAACAAGATCCTGGTCGTCGACATGCGCGGCCGCAAGGATGTGGTGACGCCCGCGGCGGCGATTGCGCTCAATGCCGATCCGGCGACCCAGTTCGACCAGATCATGGCGATCCACGATCCGAAGTTGGAGGGCACCGATGCCTGGATCGACATTCTGAACTGCGACGGCACCAAGGCGCAGGCCTGCGGCAACGGCACGCGCTGCGTCGTACAGGCGCTGGCGGCCGAAACCGGCAAGAAGGTTTTCACCTTCCAGACCGTCGCCGGAATCCTCAATGCCAGAGAGCATGAGGACGGCACGATCTCGGTCGATATGGGCACGCCCGTTTTTGACTGGGACAAGATCCCGCTTGCCGAGGAATTTTCCGATACCAGCCGCATCGAGCTGCAGATCGGGCCGATCGACAATCCGGTCCTGCATTCGCCTTCGGCGATGTCGATGGGCAATCCGCATGCGATTTTCTGGGTCGACAAGGACCCGATGTCCTTCGATCTCGATCGTTTCGGCCCGCTGCTCGAAAACCACCCGATGTTTCCCGAGCGCGCCAATATCACGCTCGCACAGGTGCTGTCCCCATCTTCGCTGCGTACCCGCACCTGGGAACGCGGCGCCGGCCTGACACTTGCCTGCGGTTCGGCCGCTTGTGCTGCCGCCGTCAGCGCCGCGCGCACCGGCCGCACCGGCCGCAAGGTGACGATCGAGGTTGCCTCCGCACCCGCGCCGGGCAAGCTCACCATCGAATGGCTGGATAGTAACGACCATGTCGTGATGACCGGGCCCGCCGAATGGGAATGGTCCGGCACGGTCGATCCGGTGACGGGCAGCTTCTCGCGCGATCCGGAGCAGGGGGCTCAGGCGCGGTGAGCGGGGTCGAGGTCATTACCTTCGGCTGCCGTCTCAATACCTATGAATCCGAAGTGATGAGGGCCGAGGCGGAGAAAGCCGGGCTCAACAATGCCATTCTGGTCAATACCTGCGCCGTGACGGGCGAGGCCGTGCGCCAGGCGCGGCAGGCAATCCGCCGCGCGCGGCGCGACAATCCGCATGCCCGCATCATCGTCACAGGCTGCGCCGCGCAGACCGAGAAGCAGACCTTCGCCGAAATGGCGGAAGTCGATGCCGTGCTCGGCAACGAGGAGAAGCTGAAGGGCGCCTCCTACCGCTCCTTGCCGGATTTCGGCGTTTCGGCGGAAGAGAAGCTGCGCGTCAATGACATCATGAGCGTGCGGGCGACCGCGCCGCAGATGATCCGCCATATTGATGGTCACGTGCGTGCCTTCATCCAGGTGCAGAACGGCTGCGACCATCGCTGCACCTTCTGCATCATTCCCTATGGCCGCGGCAATTCACGTTCGGTGCCGATGGGGGCCGTAGTGGACCAAGCGCGCAATCTTGTCGAAAGCGGCTATCGTGAGATGGTGCTGACCGGCGTCGATGCCACGAGCTATGGCGCCGACCTGCCGGGTACGCCGACGCTCGGCTTGCTTGCCAAGACGCTGCTGAAGCAGATCCCGGAAATCCGAAGGCTGCGGCTTTCCTCGATCGACAGCATCGAGGCCGACCAGCATCTGATGGATCTCATTGCCGAAGAGCCGCGCTTCATGCCGCATCTGCATCTCTCGCTGCAGCATGGCGACGACATGATCCTCAAGCGCATGAAGCGGCGGCACTCGCGCGCCGATGCCCTCAGATTCATCGAGGATGTGCGCCGCCTGCGCCCCGAGATAAGCTTCGGCGCGGATATGATCGCCGGCTTTCCGACGGAGACGGAAGAGATGTTCGCCAATGCCGTCAGCCTGGCGGAAGAGGCCGGCATCGCGCATCTGCACGTCTTCCCCTAT
>NZ_JBXSOR010000026.1:0-56356 GCF_057784455.1 Martinezella sp. CNPSo 3890
CATCTTCAGTGCCATCGCTAACGTAAACCAGTTCGCCTTCGGAGATGTTGTCCGAGTTGGCCGTCACTTCCTCGATCAGTTCAAGGTTTTCGCCGATCATGCTGGCGACTTGCCTTAGCGTGTAGATGAACCTTGAGCGTGCCATCAGGCGGCCTCGCATCGAGCGTTTGCCGGCACCTAGTTCCAGGGCAGCAGGTCTTCAATTCGGTCTTTGGCGTGATCCTGGATCCGGGTCAGGACATCTGTCAGATGGACCTTGGGATTATGGCCGTACAGTTTGACTGTTTCGATGACGGGCAGAATCTCTGGACGATGGGTTCCCGACCTAGACCACAGGCTGCGGCTCGCTCACGGTACTAAGTAATGGCAAAAAGGAATGAGCCATAGCCTCTGCGGTAAATAACAGTTCATAGCGAGCTCGGCCGGCTTTTCCCATTTGCGCCCTTAATGTTGCATCGGAAATCAGCGATTTCAACATCTCGTAGAGCGACTCTGTGTCGGCGGGTTCGGCCAAAAGACCTGTTTCACCGTGAATAACAACCTCTGGCATTCCTCCCGTTCTACACGCAACCACAGGCTTAGCGCACATCATCGCCTCCAATGAAATCAACCCAAACGACTCATACCGCGACGGCGCCACGAAAATATCGCACGCTTTGTAAAACTCCTGTAACGCATCCTCATCGCACCGACCATGAAAATGGATCCGCTCACGCACATGCCGTGGTACCTTTCGGCCTTCGAATTCCGAACGATATGTTGCACGCCCGCCTATCGAAATCGTGTCGTCGCCGACGATATCCAATATGACTTCCGGAAACTCGGCTAAAAGCCTTGGCGCGACCTCCAATAGAATATCAATCCCTTTGCGGCTTTCCAATCGCCCTACAAATAATAGCTTTATGGTCGTCGATGGCAGGAACTCAGCAGGCATCTTTCCCCAGTCGGATAATCCTATCGGAGCCACCAACACCCGCGCTCCGAAATCAACATGGCAGAGTGCCTCAACGTCTTTAGCGATTGCCCGACTTATAGAGTGAACGCGCCACGAAGATTTTACTAGCAACCGCTCCATAGAAAGGATCGGCTTCCCGAAAACTCGCATCCATTCTTCATCGGCTCTTTTTTCGGGATAACTATCGAGCCAATGGTTCATTGTCGTCTGCAGTGACGTGACCAGATGGAACTCTTTATCCAAAAGGACTGCAATTCCTTCGCAATCCCATATTGGAGCATACACAAGATCCACCCGACGGCGATCAGAAATATGTCGTATGATGGACAGTGCGGTATTGGACCAATTCCAAATGTGCTGTGGGATTATTTCCGGGGCAATTGGATTTTCGTGCGGCAGGTCTATGTGCTTTGGAATAACACGATGAACCCACACATTATCCTCGTAGTCCAGCCGATCGTGGCCCGATCCCTTTGTGATAACGTGAACATTATGCCCCATTCGACCAAGCGCAGTAGCAAGTTGCGATATGTAGCGGGCGATTCCGCCATTTTGGTTGGGGGGATAGTCCTGACTTATGAAGCATATAGTTTTCCGCCCCTGGAGTGGCTGTAAAACAGATACATTTCGGAAAACCTCTGCGTGCGTTTGTATCACGCTTTCTGAAAGCAAGCGCCTGGACGGCGCCAAGCCGCGTTGAGTCCCGTCCCGCAATGCGTCAGATATTTCCTCATCAAACTTTCGGCGTTCTTTTTCGCTGTAAAGACCGGATCGATATCCCGCATCTACTGCCTCGGTCCACGCCCTTACATCATCCAAGCCGGCACGTATACAATCATCAATACTATAGTGGAAAGACGCGTTTTTGAGTGCAAAGTAAACGCGATTTTTTATCAGGGGATACCAGCGTCTAACGATTTTCTTACTATCACGAATACCGCTTTCTGCAAATTTATGATGCACAAAGGCGCGATCAGACTGAATTATCTCATAACCACGATCCAAAAGTCGGCACAATACATCAGTTTCATCGAGAAAATACTCGTACTCTTCGTCGAATCCTCCGATCTCAAGTAATCCGGCGCGAAGAAATGACGAGTTTGTACCAAGTAAATGAGGTATTACCGCTGACATCGGAAAATTGAATTCGGGGGTAGCGCGATGCCAGTCAAAAGGACGACCAAGTCGATTAACCGAAACATACTGGCTTTGAAAATTTACGCCGGTATTATCGTAAACAAATCCGCCCACTGCGCCGACAGAGCTTTGGCGATATTCAACGGCCAGATCTCTTAGCCATTCAGGTTCCGGGATTGCATCGTCGTCAATAAACGCAACGATGTCGCCCGCGGCCATCGCAATGCCGATATTTCGTGACTTTGACAAATTCCTTTCTGAACAATGAGCGATTTTGAACGCAGCACCATAACTCTTGACGATTTCCTCAGTGCCGTCCGCTGTAGGTCCAATAACTACACAAACTTCAAATCGCGGATAGTCGATATGCAACAGGCTAGATAAGGTTGCACCGATCGTCTTTGCTCGGCCGTCTGTATTGATCACAATGCTGAATGATTTCACGTCCGCGTCGGGCGACAACATAACTAATCCTGCTTAGCTAGGAGAGGATGCAGAAATTTCAAATTCGTAACATAGGCCATTGCGGCGACCACGCGCCTTAATATCTATATTCAAAAATCCTTCCGCCTTCAGAAGCTCGGCAAAACTATCTGGAGTTAATGCATTGTAATGAAAATCACCAGCATAGTCTTGCGCTCCGAACAGAACCTCCCGAAATTCGGCGAAGCTGTACTCGCCAGTGGCCGCATGCTTAATCATTGCCTCGCAATCTGGCATAATTGCATGAAAAACACCGCCTGGCCTCAAGAGAGATTTCCAATATGGTAGCAATCGGCGCTTAAGCATTTCCTGAGGAAAGTGCTCGACAAGGTGCGCGCTAAAGATCTTTTCCACATCACCTTTCTCAAAAGGAAGCCCGTCCACTGACGCGACAACATCGACGCCAGGGAGTTCTCTCATATCAACGTTAATGTATTCTTCCAATGGATGCAGGCCACAGCCAAGATTCAACTGATAATGCCCTTTGCCAAATGCGGTTAATTTGTCAGGCGCGATAATTCTCGCTTGAAGTGGCTCAGCAGAATCCCCGAGGGCATTTCGATCAAACTCCGAACTCGCATTTGAAGCTGTTCGCTCACCATATTTCATTTCGAAAAGAATCTCACGTCGCAAAAACTCGACCCGCTCTTCCAGCTTACGTTGATCCCGCATGATATGTCCCTCGAGGCGCTCTCGAAGCCACTGCTGATCACCTGCGATTGACTGATCAAGGCGCTCTTCCAAACGCCTCAAATCCGCTGTTAAACCTTCAAGCGTATCGGCAAATTTCTTCTCCAATAATTCAGTTTGTTTGACCTGTACCGAAAAAGCTCTAGCTAGCGCAGACAGTGAACTTAAAATACCGCTGTCCTGTTGCGCAGGCGTACCCATTTCCAACAATGAAATTCGCCGAGCTAGCGGATCGACAGCTCCGGCGATCATTGAGTTAACGCGAAACGCAATTCTGTGCCAAATGGCCAACCACATAGGGCGAACGATAGGTTTTGCTGACGATTTAATTTTGTCTTTGAAGCTCATTCGAACTCCCCTTGGGCATTGAATTGAGGTGGTACGCTTTAATTAATCGACTGAAAAATGGCAAGTTCCAATCATTCGCATGTGCGAATGGATTGCGCCATGTCCGATCATGGCTTAAATGGCCGATGATTTGGACAACGGAAAATGTTCGAAATGGACTGGAGAAGCAGTTGTTTGATAAAGTGTACGGCGACGTAAGATTGGCATGGCTTTTGGCAAAGCGTGATTTGCGAAATCGCTATGCTGCATCTTACGCAGGCTTTGTATGGGCAATTGGCGTTCCTCTTGTTTACGCACTTATAAATATTGTCGTATTCTCCTTGCTGATGCGAGGGCAAATGGGGGAGCGATATGGGAATGTACCGTTCACCGTCTTCTACTTCGTCGCACTCTCACAATGGATTATGTTTGCAGAAGTTGTGCCTAGATCAGCGAACATTATCCGCGAATATTCGTACATTCTAAAGACTAGGGTGGGGTTTCCTATCTGGATAATTCCTCTAATTCCATTTGCATCGGCGCTCGTTACGCAGCTTGTGATTGCCTTCCTGTGCGCAGTGTATATGTGGACGTACGCGCTCCCTCCATCGCCATCTACTCCTATAATTTTTTTGGTTTGGCTGACCAGCTTCACAATTACTCTTGGAGTCGCACTTATTGTCGCGAGCATTTCGGTGTTCATTCCCGACATGAATCAAATAGTGCCTATCGTTATCAATATTATTTTTTGGTTGACGCCAATTCTCTATCCTCCCTCAATGGTGAGCGCTGCATCGCCATCTATCCAGTGGATTATCTTAAATATAAATCCGTTTTATTATATCACGGAGGCGGCACGATTATCCGTACTTGGCGCCGCTTCGGAAATATGGAGAGATCTCCTCATAGCCGCAATATATGGGCTTATCTTTTTGGCCTTTGGCACCTACGTTTTTAGGAAGTTGCGTCCCGGCTTCGCGGATGTGCTTTGAGGAGATTAGGATATGGACGCCAATATAATCGCGCCAACGATCAGCCTCAATGGCGTTAGCAAGGCATATACGACCTACGAAAAACCTTGGCATAGGCTTGCGGAGCTTCTCTCCGGAAATCGGCGTAAACTGGGCCATCGTGTCAATGCCCTGAGTGATGTCTCCCTTGAACTACAGAAAGGAGATCGCCTTGGCATTGTAGGGGAGAACGGAAGTGGCAAAAGTACCCTATTGAAAGTCATCAGTGGAGTTCTCACGCCCACGTCCGGTAGCGTATCCGTGAGGGGGCGTGTCTCAGCCTTGCTGGAATTGGGTGCAGGATTTAATGGCGATCTGTCGGGACGCGACAACATCGAAGCATTCGGGGTCATCCACGGCCTTTCCAGTGATGAAATCCAAGAAGCCATACCGAAAATCATAGCGTTTAGTGAACTCGGAGAATTTATCAATTATCCCGTTAAGACGTACAGCAGTGGTATGGGGGTTCGGCTTGGCTTTGCATGCGCGGTTTACGTGCGCCCAGACATTCTTATTGTGGACGAGGCTCTGAGTGTCGGCGATGCCTATTTCCAGAATAAGTGCTTGCATAAAATCAAAAGCCTACTTGATGACGGTGTGACATTTATTTACGTCACGCATACAGCTGACAGCGTGCGAGCACTCTGCAATAAAGGGCTTTGGATGGAAAAAGGGCGCCCGAAGCTTTTTGCCTCGTCAAGCGAAGTCGGCGAAAGATACAATGCCGCTATGTTCGAGAAAATTTCTCACTCGCAGCAAACCGAAAAAGTAGTTGACGGAAACCCAGACACTGGGTCGGAGCCTTCTGCTACATTAAGCAACAACGAGGTTGATCACTCAAGAGCCAAGGCTTTTGCTGAGCGCGTTGAAGCTCTGCGTACCGGCAGCGGCGAAGTGCGTATCACGGACATTTCGATTTGTAGCGATGTTGATAGCGTTGAGATTGATGAGCTTCTCAGAATAAAAGTATACCTCCGACAGTTTGCAAAGATGCCGGACGATTGTGCTCTAGCAGTTGGCATTACTGATAAAATGGGCCGGCAAATTTTGCACTTTAGCTCTGCCGTCAAGAACATCTACCTTAACAACATGAGTATTGGCCATAACGCTTGCATTGAATTCCGTTTCAATAACGTGCTCTGCCCGGGGGAGTATGGTATTATAGCAGGCATCGGACCGCTGGATAAACATCCACAATCCGATAGTCTTTCTGTACCTAAGCAAGTGGTTGACTACTGCGTCGGTGGAGCCCGCTTTTCAGTTCGTTTTCCTAATTCTGGAGACATAAAAGATCTATGGGGCGTTGTTCATACACCATATGAAGTTATCCATGTGATATAATGAGGAATTCCGCCATAGATCGAAAGCTTTCAGCGCTCATCACGCCTTGTGATCCTCGCGCCTGCGTAATCTAACTCTTGATTCACCCTCCTTCTGCAAGTCGAGAAATATATGATTAGATATTTTGAAAATTTGATTAGGAGGATTGTAAAGGATCAAGTTGATCAGAAATTGCAGGAGCTGACGAATTACCTTGAAAGCCGGGATTTTACGACAAAAATCGCTCAAAACCTTCTGACTACCCCTACAATTTGGGGGGGAGACTGGAGTAAGGTTGAGCTGGGAAAGCAAGTGAACCTGGTCAACACATTGTTGAATGTTTCGTCCGGCAAAATTGTTATTGGTGATTTCTCATTTTTTGGTCATAACGTTTCCCTTCTCACCGGCACTCACTTTCTCGAAAAGGAGAAGGCCGAGCGCCAAGCATTTCCTGAGAGTGGGCGTGACATTTTTATCGGCGATAGCGTCTGGATTGCCAGTAACGCCGTGATACTCGGTCCCTGCCGAATAGGTGATAGAGCAGTTATCGCTGCGGGTGCGATTGTTACTCATGATACAATTGAATCCGACAGCGTTTACGCAGGATGCCCTGCAAAGCGTATTCGCTGAATGTTATCAATCTGCTAAGTAATTCGGGCTACATGCTGCGGCGCTTAACTATCGCCTTCTCGAAAACACGCTCCAGCTGGCGCGCGCTTTCGGTCCAAGCGAATCGCGCAGCATTCGACCTTGCATTATCAGAAAGACGCGCATGCAACACGTCATCGGTAGCAAGGCTTTCCAAGCCATTACGAATGGATTGCACATCGTTCGGATCAACAAGAATACCGGCTTTTGCAGCAACTTCGGGCATGGAGGAGGTATTGGACGTCAGCACCGGGATTCCCATCGCATTCGCTTCTATGATCGGAAATCCGAACCCTTCATAAAGGGACGGCATCGCGAGAAAGCGAGCGTGACCGTACAGTTGAGCAAGATCGGTATCGGACACGTAGCCGGTCAGCCGAATAGATGATTCAATTTGCAATTCCGCAACATGCCCTTTCAGATCACCCAGCCTCCAGCCTTGGCCACCGGCAAGCACCAGAAGAAATTGTTGCCGCGTGGTTTCGGGCAACGCTGCATAGGCTTGCAGCAATCTGAGCAGATTTTTGCGGGGCTCAAGCGTTCCGACGAAGAGAATGTAGGGTCGATCGATCCCAAATTGTGAAAGATTCCTTGGGCTCGCTACTCCGCCGATGCTCGTCAACCCAGGATAGATAACGTTAAGCTTGCCGCCGCATCTCGGAAACTGAGCCTTTAGCGCATCAGCCGTTGCAGCGGAATCAGCAACAATCTCGTCGGCAACGGCGACCCCCGGTTTCATTAGCCAGCGATCGGCCATCCAAGTCTGCCACCGCATAGTTGCAGCCATATTCCGCCAGACGAGATCATGAATTGTGATGACACGCGCAATGTGACTATCGAGAAAAAACGGTAGACGGTGAGCGGGACCCCAAAACACATCGATCTTATCCTGCGCCGCACGGCATGGTAGTTTCGTCTGCGCCCAGATCATCCGCCTTATTCCGCCAGGAAAGCGCGCAACATGCAATTTTGCCGCAGGCAGTTCTTTCAGATCACCATATGGAGCTTCGGGCAAATAGAAATGAAGTTCATGGCCGCGAAACGCGAGATGCCGGCTCATTTCCAGCACGTACCGTCCGATGCCGGTCATGCTCGTTACCAAATTACGTGCATCGATACCGATTTTCATTCACGAGCTATCCATGTACCACTGCGTCTCGCGGTCGTCCCATCACAACGGGACTCGTAGCGGATTACTCCACCAACCGACTGATTCTTGAAGCAAGCCTATATCGGCGAAAGCACCGCCCTTCCTCTTGAATGTCGAAGGGACCTCGATTGACATATATAGGCTATCGCCAGGCGGCAACACGAATGGAATGCGAGACCTACGGTTCTCCAGAGAGATAGCCTCTCCATTGTTCGATAGAATGCGATAGCTTGCCGTCACCGCCAACGAACCATCCGGAGCACCCACGCTTCCCCACAACTTATGGGATAAGTTTACAACTCGAACTATGTACTTCAGTGTGTCGTTGTCAGTTGCAATCGGCCCTTCCACCAACTCGATTTTATGCCGAGTTTCTTCGGAAGCCAGCGCCTCTCCTATTTTCGTGATGCCAATATTGCTTATTGGTACGAAAGTCGCATTCGACTGCGGCCTATATACGCGATACCAATCGTCAGTAAGCACGACCCCCTGCAATTGGTCGGCACTTTCCTTCCAAGTTATCCCCCCATTGGCACTTCGCACCAACGCGGGGGGGGGTTCGATGGTGTTCGTTCCTGTACCAATGAACGAACGGATCGTCCTTGCGAGGGATTCGGAGGAACCGACGGTAAAGAAATGGCAATTCTGGCCGGTGACTTCGCGGAAAACCGGAATATCGCTTGCAATCACAGCTTTTCCAAAGTGCGCGGCCTCAACAATGGGAAGGCCGAAACCCTCAGCATATGAGGCAGCAATCAAGGCATCGCTGTCGCTGTAGGCATTCTGTAATTTTTCATCCGAAATGCCGTTCATCCAGATCAGACGCTTCCCATACTCACGATGCTTTTCAATTCGCCGAACGAAATGCTCGCCCGCCCAGCCAGGCTTTCCGACAATCGTCAGCCCAACGTCCATGCCTTCGTCCCACAATCTATCGAAAGCCTCCAAGGCAATACCGTGCCCTTTACGCGGCTCCAGTGTGCCAACCATCAGGAACTCAGAGCGCTCTTTGCGGCGGACCGGTGTAACATCAGCAGCAATGGTCGCCTTGGCAAAATCGGCCCCGAGGTGCCAATAGCCTATCTTCATCTCCCGTGGAAACTGGATCGCTTCAAGTATCCTGATCAGTTCATCGGCAACGGCTTTTGAAATGCAGATAAACGCATTCGAATAGGACAGAGCGGCTTGAAACCAGTTCGAGAATGTGGGGGGCATGCCAGGGTCGCAGAAACCTGGGAATCTGAGCGGAATCGTGTCATAGAGGCATGAAATGACAATAGCGCCCCTCAAGCGAGCGGAGCGTAACGTTGTGTAGTGATGCCTATAAAACTCCCAAGAGCTATCGAGCATCAAGATGCGGTCATTCGGGGAAAATTCCAGCCGAGTATCTTCTGTGAAGTCAGTTGCGATGTTGGTTTTTTCCAGCGTCTTCGGGATCGCAAACCAACCGTCGAGAGAATCGCTATATGCGACTATCCGTTCGACACCATCACCCTGCGTTGGCTCGAGATTGGAACAAATATTTTTGACAACACGCTGAATACCGGTCTTGTGATCCACGCGATATGTTGATGTCGCATCAACGATCAGTCGCGGCCTATCAGATTTGACTAACTCCGATCGTGCAAATGTCTGCGCGATAAAATTCGTCGGAAGATCCGTATTTCCAAGTCGCTGCAAAGCCGCATATCTAGCCGTCGAGAGCGATTCAACCCTGCCGCTCTTCGCCGAATGGGCCACGGCATCCTTCAGCGCAGCAACGGCAATAGCAGCGGATTTCGCCCAGCTGAATGCGGCGGCACGATTGCGCTGTTTGTCAGCCATCGCCCTCATCGCTTCACGGTTGCCAAGCGCCTTCTGCATTACTCGCGCTATGTCCTTGACATCCGCTGGATTGAAAAGAAGTTCCCTGTCTCCAATGACTTCAGGCAGAGCGCCCGTGTTCGACGCGATGACAGGCGCGCCGCACGTCATGGCTTCCAGAGCGGTCAAGCCGAACCCCTCCAGTAGCGAAGGCTGAATGGCGAGATCCGTCCCCCTGTAGAGCGCCACGAGCTGGTGGTCCGTCACATGACCAATAGCCACGAGATTCTGCTCGGGAAGCCCCAGCTTCTTCCACCTGTCTTGTTCGTCTCGTAACAGCGACCGCGGGTGATCGCCGGCCAGCACAAAACTGTATTGCTCTCGCAAATCTGCCGGCAATTGTGCGAATGCCTCAATGGCGGACCTCACATTCTTGCGCCAATCGAGCCCTCCGACGTAGAGGATGAAGGGTTTCTCGGTCAGCTTTGGCTCGTTCGTTTCGGCACGCTCCATCGCATCCCTGAAATCTCTCGATACGCCCGCAAGCATGTTGAATACACGAGGATTTCTTGAGATCTCGAAACACTCGCGTTGGGAGTATTCAGAAATACAAAGATTTAGATTGAATTCTGAGTAGGAGGCGAGACGACGGTCGTAATAGGCACGCAACGCCGAGGATGAGAGATATTGCTCGGGGTAGCGATAAGGTATCGCATCGTAAAAGATCGATGCGAAGGGAATTTTCGAGATACTATTGGGAAGGAGCGGAACGGCCTTGTCAAAGCTACCTTCGAACGGGCTCGCAGATAGCGCGATGTCTGGATTCAGCGACGCGACATGATAAGCCAGAGCGATCTCGCTGAGCCGTCTCTTCTCCGTATAGCCTTCTATCGCTTCTCCGCCTTCAGCAACACCATGCCACATGGAAATATTGGCAGGTTCTATCCATTTCTGGAGGTGGTCGCGAGCTGCAAGTGCTTCCAGCGGCATGCTAGCGTTGAGGGAAATAAGAAGTTCGACGTCGGGATGATTGTCGACAATACCAAGAATAAGTTCTTGCACATAACGCCCGATTCCACGCCACTTGCTTGCGGTCTGGAAGCATTGCCCATCAATCCATAAGCGCATTGAAGATCGTCTTTCATTGCAATTTTGACGTATCTCGAAGCAATATTTCCCATTGAGCGACCGTGCCCTTGGGCGCATCGATATACCACTGTCCTTCTTGACTGTCGTCCAACCAATCAAACGGTTGAACTCCATACCCGCGGGCTGCCGCGAATGCCATAAGCCGACCCCTTATCCTTGGAAAGCGATAGGCTAGCCGAAGGCACTTATCCTTCACTCGTGGTCTCCGAGAAAGCCAACGAATGAGCTTCTCAAGCAGAGTCGTGACGACAAGCCGCGGGAACCTCTTCACATTAAACAGCAATGAAGAACCCATGCGAAACGGTCGGGTAAGGCGCGAGGAAAGACTATTATAGGTTCGGTGCAATTGGGATCCTCTTGAATGCTTGCACCTGTTCAATGCATACGGTCATGCTTCCGCGTCAAGATTTCGCTGGACAGACCCCATTCGGCCATGCGTCACGAAAGATAGATCGGATAGGCGCACGGATGATTAACATTCGGCATCTTTGCCTGCACAAAGTCAGCCCGAATGATCAAGAATATCAATGCCTGCGCTAGCGGATGGAGGATAAACCATAGGGCACCAGACGCGAACGCGGAAACCGTGCGCGCAACTCGCCGCTGACGGCAAGCATAAAATGCCCATATTTCCAAAACACTAGTGAGCAAATGATTTCCTCAGATATTATGAACATATGGTCGATCACTGGGCATCATATTGTCAACGCGCCAGCCGGATCTTCCAATCGTCAAGCACATCGCCGAGTGTGCGGCTTAATTCTATTTCCGGCTTCCAGCCAAAGGCCGTTAACGCCGCCTTGTTATCGCCCAAGGCCACCGCGATTTCAGGTCCACGCAAGCGCTGCGGGTCGATCTCGACGTCCACCTTCAATCCGGAAAGTTGAATAAGCATGTCGAGGATCGACTGGATCTGCACCGACCGGCCCGAAGACAGATTGAAAACGCCGCCAAGACTTTTGGAGACGTCCTCGACCAGAGCAGCATCGGCATAGGCACGTACAACGTCTCGCACGTCAAGAAAATCGCGGAAAGCTGAGAGATTTCCGACGGCGATGCGAGGGTGTTTTACGCCCAGCGATATTTCCGCGAGTTGCTTGGCGAAAGCAGAAACAACATAAGCATCCGTCTGGCCGGGTCCGGTATGGTTGAACGGACGGAAGCGTATGGATTTCAACCCATCATGGGCAAGCTGTCCGACGAGCACGTCTGCCGCCGCTTTCGTTGCACCATAGACATTCATCGGCTTGAGCGCCGCACCCTCTTTTACCGGAGCATTTGCAGCATCGATGAACGAAGCGCCATAGGCTTCGGAACTACCCACAAAGATGAAGCGCGCTTCCGGCGCAAGCTCCATCGTGGCGTAGGCGAGGTTCATAGTGCCCTGAAAATTCACGTCCCAAGCTCGTTGCGGCATCTTGCGAGCATCCGCAGGGGCTGCAATTGCGGCTAGATGAATGATTGCCGTCGGCCGGCAACCACGGATCAGGGTCATAACCTGGCCCCGATCCGCAATATCTGTCTTCCAGTCCGATACATCTCCCTGACCGGCGGTCAAGACGATGAGGTTCGTGCCCTGGTCCAGCCGCCGCTTTTCCAATTCGCGCCGCAACCACGATCCGACAAAGCCGCTCGCGCCAGTAATGAGAATACGATGTTCTCTCGGCATAGGATGCCTCGTCATTCAGCCGAAAAACTTATTTGCTCAATCGCTTAAGATCGGCCTCGACCATTTCAACAATCATCTCCTCAAGACCAATCTTAGGCTCCCATCCGAATTTTTTCCGGGCCTTCTCTGGGTTGCCAAGCAGTACATCCACTTCCGCCGGACGGAAAAGTTCAGGATCGATCACAAGATGATCGTCCATGTTCAAACCGGCATGCTTGAAAGCGATGGCGCACATGTCGCGGACGGTTGTCGTGCGGCCGGTCGCGATCACGTAGTCGTCGGCAACGTCCTGCTGAAGCATCATCCACATGGCGCGAACATAGTCTTTCGAATGGCCCCAATCGCGCTTGGCATCGATGTTTCCGAGCCGCAGCTCCTTTGCCAAGCCAAGCTTGATGCGAGCGACGGCGTCCGTCACCTTGCGGGTGACGAATTCAATGCCGCGAAGCGGAGATTCATGGTTAAAGAGAATGCCGCTCGACGCGTGCAAGCCGAAGCTCTCGCGGTAGTTGACCGTAATCCAGTGACCGTAAAGCTTGGCAACGGCATAGGGTGAGCGTGGATAGAAAGGGGTTAACTCCGACTGCATCGGTTCCTGAATGAGGCCGTACATTTCGGAGGAGGACGCCTGATAGAAACGAGCCTCAGGCCGTTCGATGCGAACCGCCTCGAGGACATTCGTCACGCCGAGAGCCGTCACCTGACCCGTCAACAGAGGTTGCTGCCAAGACGATTTCACGAAGGATTGAGCCCCAAGGTTATAGACTTCGTCCGGCTTCACGTCCTTTATTGTGCGGATAAGACCGGAAAGATCCAGGAGGTCGCCATCGACAATGCGGACGTCGCGCTCGATACCTAACCATTCCAGGCGAGTGAGATTGACATCCGCGGTGCTGGAACGACGTGCAAGCCCATGCACTTCGTAGCCATTCTTCAGCAGAAGTTCCGCAAGATAGGCGCCATCCTGGCCCGTAATGCCCGTTACCAATGCTTTCTTCGCCAAGTTCCATCTCCAATTTTGCCGCATCGCGCGGATCCACCAAGTTCGCAGACCTCTACCGCAGCGCGACACTTGGCTATCAATGTTCCAGCGCCATTTAGCCCGTATAAAGCCCGATGACAACGATCAAGCGCAATTTCGCTCAACATGGCCCGCAGGCGATGCGAAATCATTTACGAAAAAATGGGCGAAATAATCTCCAACTGCGCTCACAAAACTTTTAGAAGCCACAGTTCCTTGCGTTGTAACGCCCAGCTTGAGATTTTGAACCGATGACGCCTTTGCGTTGGTTCGAATATTGAGGCGTCAATATTGTGACGGCTCGAATTGGTACCTCAAAAGTCGTGCGCAACGGCACCTCTCAATTGTCGGTAGAGGCTATAATATTGTGAACACATCTTCTCTGCCGTAAAACACGCGAGATAGCGGTCACGCGCCGCAGCACCCAGCGCGGCAGTCTTTTGCTCGTCATCCAAGATGGAGTTCATAGCGTTCGACAGAGCATCCACATCGTTGGGTGGCACCACGAACCCAGTCACTCTGTCCAAGTTGACATAGCTTGTTCCCGTGCCGATCTCACAGGAAATCATCGGCTTGCCGAACATTGCCGCTTCGACCAGAGAAAGTCCGAAGGCCTCGGAGCGAAGAGGCGAGGGAAACACAAACGTCGCACAAAGTTCGAGCAAAGCGATCTTGTCGTTGTCCGACAAGGATCCGAGAAAATGAACATTGTGCAGATTTTGCCCAGCAGCCTGCTTCAGTTCCGCCTCCATCGGCCCACTGCCGACGATCACGATATCAAGGCCATTGCGTTTCGCAGCCTCCAGTAGGATATGAACTCCCTTGTAATATCGCAGGACACCGACGAATAAGAGAAAGCGATTGGGAAGCCTACCGCGCCAACGTGCTAAACTCGCGTTATCTGCCTTCGGATAATCGGCCTCGTCTAGGCCCAACGGGATCACCACCGTCTTGGATTTGAACCTTTCCAGCACATCACTCGACATGAGGTAATTGGGCGACGTCGCAACAATGCGGTCGACATCATTCAGAAATCGAAACATCAACGGCTTGTAGAATTGCAACAAGACCTTCTGCTTCACGATATCGGAATGATAGGTCACAACAGTCGGCTTACCGGGGGGCACGGTCAGATGGACGATATCCATCACCGGCCACGGAAAGTGGTAGTGGACGATATCCGCCTTCTGGCTCAGTTCCCGGAATCGTCCAAACACCTCGCGCGAGAAACCGGTGGATGCGAATTCGAAGTCGAGCTTAGCCTTATACGCCATATGACCATCGAATTCGACGCTGTTTTCTAGCGGTGTTTTGCTAAGTGAAAGAACATCTGATTCTATGCCATATTTGGCGGTACCCTTGGCGATCGCGTGAATGGTCCGTTCAACCCCACCAAATGTGTCGGGCCAATATGTTTTGAAAAAATGTAAAACGCGCATTTCATTCCTGTATCGAAAAGCGATCGCTACGTCACGTCGAGCATCGTTTTCTCGGAGAAAACATCAGAAGCCTCGAAATTTCCAGACCGATGGCCGCCATATCTCGGCTACAGGTCGACCGCTTGATCAGCCGACTAATTCCTGTGCTTAAGGAAGTTGGATAGCAATATGCAATAAGGTGCTTTTGTGGCTATTGGCAGAAACCCCTTGCTCGACGGGCACCAGTGAATTAATCGCGCGCATATTTTCGGTCGCGCGGTTGTCGACCGGCGGTTGAAGAGGAAAATTCATTGAAGTCCGGAAGTCTTTATAAGGTTGACGACAACGATCAACGCCCTTGGGGCACATGGCATGTGCTCGATATCGGTGATAGCCACGTCGTCAAACGCATTGTTGTGAATCCGGGAGAGCGACTATCGCTGCAGTATCACAATCACCGTTCTGAGCGTTGGACCGCCGTTTCGGGGCACGGTATCGCTGAGATTGACGGAACGGAACACGCTCTGCAGCTCGGGCATACGGTCGATATTCCGCTCAAGGCGACACACCGTGTTTCGTGCACCGGAGATAAGCCTTTGGTTTTTATCGAAATTCAATACGGCGAGCTGCTCGACGAGAACGATATCATTAGGCTGAGTGACGACTACAATCGGGTCTGATATCGAAGCCGACATCAATCGAATAGCTCGGCATCCGCCAACAAGGGTTGCCGCTGATCCTTGGGGGAGAGCGTGAGCGCCTCCGTCACCTGCCAGTCGATGGCGATCTGCGGATCGTCCCACCGGATGCCGCGATCGCTCTCGGGCGCATAGTAGTTGGTAGTCTTGTAGAGAAACTCCACATGGTCGCTCAATGTCAGGAAGCCATGAGCAAAGCCTTCGGGGATCCAGAGCTGGCGCTTGTTTTCCGCAGTCAGAAGAACGCCAACCCATTGCCCGAATGTGGGTGCGGATTTCCGGATGTCGACGGCAACGTCATAGACTTCGCCAACGACGACCCGCACCAGCTTCGCCTGGGCATGCGGCGGCAGCTGATAGTGCAGCCCGCGCAAAACGCCCTTCCCCGATCGGCTGTGATTGTCTTGCACGAAGTCGGCGCTTCGGCCGATCGCCGCTTCGAACTTCGCCTTGCTGAAGCTTTCGAAGAAAAAGCCGCGATCGTCGGCAAATACCGTCGGCTCGATGATCTTGACGTCCGGAATAGCGGTATCGATGGCTTTCATTGGTGTTCTTGCTCAACGCGTTTTTAGGGATGGCTGCGGGCACTCCGCAGCGACTTAGAATATCTGCTCACGCAAGATCCCAAGAAGATATTGCCCATAAGCATTCTTCTTCAGCGGATGCGCCAATGCCTCGACCTCGGAGGCACTGATCCAGCCGCTGCGATAAGCAATCTCCTCGGGGCATGCAACCTTCAGGCCCTGCCGATTTTCAATGGTCGCAATGTAATGGCTCGCTTCCAGCATGGATTCATGCGTGCCTGTGTCGAGCCAAGCATAGCCGCGACCCATCTTTTGAACGTCCAGTTGGCCGGCCTGCAGATAGTGAACATTGACGTCAGTGATTTCCAGCTCGCCGCGCAGCGACGGTCGGATGGATTTCGCGACCTCGATGACGCTTTCGTCGTAGAAATAAAGGCCGGTGACCGCATAATTGCTCTTCGGCGCCTTCGGCTTTTCCTCCAGGCTGATGGCGCGGCCGCTTGCGTCAAACTCGACCACGCCATAGCGGTGCGGGTCTTGCACGTGATAGGCAAAGACAGTCGCACCCGTTTCCTTGGTGCTCGCCTCGTGCAACAATCGGGTAAAATCATGCCCGTAGAAAATATTGTCTCCAAGAACTAGGGCAGAGGGCGCGCCATCCAGAAACGTCTCGCCGATCAGCAAGGCCTGGGCCAGACCGTCCGGACTGGGCTGGACGGCATAATCCAGCTTGATGCCCCATTGGCTGCCATCGCCAAGCAGCTGTTCGAAACGAGGCGTATCCTGCGGCGTCGAGATGATCAGGATCTCACGCATACCCGCCAGCATCAGCGTCGTCAGCGGATAGTAGATCATCGGCTTGTCATAGATCGGCAGAAGCTGCTTGCTGACTGCGAGCGTCAATGGATATAGGCGCGTGCCCGATCCGCCGGCGAGTATGATCCCTTTGCGTGCTTTCATCATGATCCAGCGCCTCGTCTTCAGTCCATCTGTCTATGTCTTACCGGTCGCCGAAAAATGGTTTGGACCGTCCTCGAAGCGGCGGCCTTCAATTTTCCGCAACGCGCAATCGGGCTAAAACATCATCAACGCCTTCTTGCCATTGCGGTAACGCGACATCGAAGTAATTCGTCAGCTTGGCGCAGCTCAATCTGGAGTTCTGCGGCCGCTTTGCCGGCGTCGGATAGTCGGTTGTTGGAATGGGGTTCAGCGCCTCCCACGTGAGCGTGAGATTGAAGCCGCGCGCCGCCGCTTCACGGACGATATGCGCGGCGTACCCATGCCAGGACGTACTGCCTTGTGCGGAAAGGTGATAAGTGCCCGAAAGGTCGTCGGGTGTTTGTGACGCCGCGATGCACTCGATTACCGTACGGGTGATATCGGCGATCAGGGACGCCGACGTCGGTGCGCCAACCTGGTCGGCAACGACGTTCAATGCGCTTCGTTCACCGGCCAGCCGAAGAATAGTCTTCAGGAAATTGCTGCCATGATGACCATAGACCCAGCTCGTTCGCAATATGGCATGCTGTACGCCGGAGGCGCGAACCGCCTCCTCACCCAGCCATTTGCTTTCGCCATAGACCGACTGCGGATTGACGGCATCGCCTTCGACATAGGGATCGGTCTTCGTGCCGTCGAAGACATAGTCCGTCGAGTAATGAATCAATAAGGCGCCGTTATCGGCGGCCCACCGCGCCAATATCCCAGGAGCAGTGGCATTGACCGCCATCGCCAGCTCCCTATCGCTCTCGGCCCGGTCCACTGCTGTATAGGCGGCCGGATTGACGATGATGTGTGGCTTGTGCTCACGAAGAACCGCCAGGATGCTTGCTTCGTCGGCGAGATTTATCTCGGCACGGTTTAATGCCGTCACGCCACTTCGCGACCCAAGTGAACGCTGAAGCTCGAAACCGACTTGTCCATTGGCGCCGGAGACCAGAATGGCACTCACAGCTCAACCTCGTACTGCTTACCGACCCATTCGCGATAAGCGCCGCTGGTGACATTCTTCAGCCAATCCTGGTTTTCGAGATACCATGCGATCGTCTTGCGAATGCCAGTCTCGAAGGTTTCCGCAGGCTTCCAGCCGAGCTCGCGCTCGAGCTTGCGGGCATCGATCGCATAGCGACGATCGTGACCGGGCCGATCCCTAACAAAGGCGATCTGATCGCTGTAGCGGCCGCCATCGGCCTTTGGTCTGAGCTCGTCAAGGATGAAGCAGATCGTTTGCACGACATCGAGATTGGGCTTTTCGTTCCAACCACCGACATTATAGGTTTCGCCAACCGTGCCGGCTTCCAGCACACGGCGAACGGCGCTGCAATGATCGCGGACATAGAGCCAGTCGCGGACTTGCTGGCCATCGCCATAGATCGGCAGGCTCTCTCCCGAAAGTGCGTTCAGGATCACCAGTGGGATCAGTTTTTCCGGAAAATGGTAAGGCCCGTAATTGTTGCTGCAGTTCGTCGTCAACACGGGCAGACCATAGGTATGGTGCCAAGCACGCACCAGATGGTCCGAGGCCGCCTTGCTGGCGGAATAGGGGCTGTTCGGCTCATAGCGGTTGAGTTCGTTGAACGGCGCATCATCCTTCGCCAGCGTGCCGTAGACCTCGTCCGTCGAGACATGAAGGAAGCGAAAGCCTTGCTTCTCGTCTTCCGGCAAGCCATCCCAATAGGCTCGTACCGCTTCCAGCAGGTTGAAAGTGCCGACGATATTCGTCTGAATGAAATCGCCTGGGCCGTGAATGGAGCGATCGACATGGCTCTCGGCGGCAAAATTGATCACCGCCCGCGGCTTGTATATCGACAGTAGATCGCTCACCAGCTCGCGATCGCCAATATCCCCATGCACGAATACATGGCGATTATCACCCTTCAACCCCTTCAGCGTATCCAAATTGCCGGCGTAGGTCAGTTTGTCCAGATTGACAACCGTCTCGTCATGCCGTTCAAACCAGTCCAGGACAAAGTTCCCGCCGATAAAACCAGCCCCACCCGAAACCAATATCGTCATCTAAGCCTATTCCATTTTAGGCACACAGGTAAATTGGCGATAAAAATCCAAGACAAATCAAATCTCACGACAAGGAGTAGTTTCTCCTTCGAAAGATTCTCAATCACAGAGAGAGGGATATCCGCCTCAAGCACCAGAGGCAAACCAAAATGCTCATTCAAATCAGGAAATTTGAAATTGGCTGGGAAACCTGGATTCGAACCAAGATTAACGGAGTCAGAGTCCGCTGTTCTACCATTGAACTATTTCCCAACAGCCGCCGGGCCGAAAAGTGCCCCGCGGGGAAAGCAGGGCCTCTATAATCGAATTTGCCGCGGATGCAAACACTTTAACGCAGGGAAATGCGATTTTTTGAAAGTCGCTTTCACTTAGACATAATAGGTCAGGAACCCGCCTGCTGCCACAAGGTTTTCCGCGCGATACTGCATCATTGGCCGAAACGCATGCCCCAGAAGCGACTTCGCCGGTTTCGAAATCGGGCGTTCGATCGCGTCACCAGCGCAACAGGCGCTTGCCGAGAAGATATCCAACAGCCGTCACCATCGCGATCGCGATCGGGTACCAGAGCAGGACGAAAAGCGGGCTGTCATCCGTGCAGTTGGAGGCATAGAAGGTCGCGGCGATGCCGCTGGCGGCCAATCCGGCAACGGCGCCGGCCGCGCCCGGTTTTTCCGGCGCGCCCTGGCGCAGCGCGAAAAGGAAGCTGGCGAGCGGGCCGATCGACAGCAGCGGGATGAGCGTCAGGCAGAAACGGGCATTGTGGCCGATCATCCGCGCGCTCCAGCTGTCGGCCGGCATGACGGCCATTTCGACGGCCGCGGCGGCAAGTAGCAAGATGGGTGCCAAGAGCAGCGTCCAGCCCCACAGGCGCAGCGAAGCGCCCGGCCGCCCGATGCGGAAGACGACAGCGCAGGCTGTTGCAGCAAGCGCGATCGTCACAACGAACTTGAAGAGGAAACGGACGGTCTGCATCGCTGTATCGATATCGGCCCGAAAACCGATCATGGCGAAGAAGATGCCGCCGCTGATCAGGACGCCCGCGACGACCGCCAGGGTCAGGACCTTGCCGATCCGCATGCGGACCGGCGCGTCCTGCGCCAGAAGATTGATGAGGTCATCGGTTTTCACTGGTCTCACTCCGATACAAAGCAGCAAGCATCTTCAACGCGCGGTGCAGCGCCACGCGCACCGCCCCTTCCGTCATCTTCAGCCGGTCCGCCGTTTCCCGGACGCTGCTTCCCTCGACGGAAATCGAGCGCACGATCGTCTTCTGCGGGTCTTTCAGCAGCTCCAGCATACGATCGACATCGAACCGGTCCAAGGCGTCGGTATGCTCTTCCGCCTCCAGGAAATCGATCACATCGTCGATCGGTACGCTCATATGCCGCCCGCGCCGTCTCAGGCTGTCGATCAGCTTGTTGCGCACGATCGTCGACAGCCAGGGTCCGATCGGGCGGGATGAATCCCACGTGCCGCGCTTCAGATGGATGGCAAGCAGCACTTCCTGCACCACATCCTCGGCCTCGCTCATCGGCGCGCCCAGTTGATCGCAGCGCCGGCGGGCCATGGCGCGCAGATGCGGCGTCACGGCGGTGAGGAAACGGTGATAGGCCTGCGCATCGCCGCCGATCGCCGCGCGCATCCAGACTGCCCATTCCTCTTCGCGCGCCGAATGATTCATCCGACATCTCCTCTACGCGGGACCGCAGGCTTTCGTTACCGGCAACGGCAACTATTTTTCAAGCCCTTTCGACTCCATGGCGGGTTCTCCACCAGATGCGGTTCTATCCATGCACATGTCGGCCTTGCCCCCACATCTGCCCTGCTATTTCCCACCGCGGCAGATAGCCGGCACACTATAAGTGACGCCATCTTGAAAAAAATTCCGACGCGGCTGTAACATCCGCTCGAGACGCTCCGTAGACCTCGATGCAAGCCAATGACGGCTCGCATCCATCTAGGAGACAGATCCATGAAGAACAGCATCCTCACCCTGGCCATTGCTGGCTCGATCGCATCGGCACTTGCATCCGTCGCCGTTCCGGCTTCGGCGGCCGATTCCAAGGAAAAATGCTATGGTGTCGCCCTCAAGGGTCAGAACGATTGCGCCGCCGGCAAGCATGACTGCGCCGGCAAGTCGACCATGAGCTATGACAAGATGTCCTTCAAGCTTGTTCCCACGGGCACCTGCACCTCGATGAAGACCCCGAAGGGCCACGGTTCGCTGACGCCGGCCTGATCCGAAACCAGATTGATCGTCAATCATCTCTCGTAAGGAGTTTGTCATGACCAAGATGTCCGCACTCGCCCTGGCCGCATCGGTCGCAACGGCGGTGGCGCTGGTTACCGGCGCAACGACAGCATCTGCCGCCGATGCCAAGGAAAAATGCTACGGCGTCGCCCTCAAGGGTCAGAACGATTGCGCCGCCGGCCCCGGCACGACCTGCGCCGGCACGTCGAAAGTCGATTATCAGCGCAACTCATGGAAGTTGGTTCCCGCCGGGACCTGCGAGACGATCAAGACGCCGAACGGCCACGGCACCCTGATGCAGGGTCCGGCCCCGGTCTGACCCTGATCTGACTGGGCAGCGCAAACGCGTGGGCGACGCAGCCTTTTACAGGCGTCGCCCGCCTTCCGAACATAAACCGCTTCGTAACTTTGCTGGAATTGCCCCAACCCGGAGGCCCGCAATGAAACCGTCAGAACTCCCCCGTCGCGCCGGCGTCGGCTTCAAGCCGGAGCATTTTGTCGCAATTAATGGCGCCACGCAGCCGATCGGCTTCTTCGAAGTCCATGCGGAAAACTATATGGGCGCTGGTGGTCCGCCGCATGCCCAGCTTGGCAGACTGCGCCAGGATTATGCCTTGTCCATCCACGGCGTCGGCCTCTCCATCGGCTCGATGCAGCCTTTGGACAGCGAACATCTTGCCCGCCTGAAGACCGTCTGCGATCGCTACGAGCCGGAGAGCTTTTCGGAACATCTCGCCTGGTCGACCCACGACACGACCTTTCTCAACGATCTTCTGCCCCTGCCCTATACCGAGGCGACGCTCTCCCAGGTCTGCACCCACATCGATCAGGTGCAGACGACACTCGGCCGCCAGATGCTGCTCGAGAATCCGGCTACCTACCTGCTCTTCGAAGAGAGCACGATCGAGGAAACGGAATTTCTGGCCGAGGTCGCCAAACGCACGGGCTGCGGCCTGCTGCTCGATGTCAACAATGTCTTCGTCGCCGCCACCAATCACCAGATGGACGCACGCGCCTATCTTAAGCGCTTCCCGGTGCAATGGGTGCGCGAGATCCATCTGAGCGGCCATTCGGAGACGATCGACGATGCCGGCGCGCCGCTTTTGATCGACAGCCACGATACGCCGGTGAAAGATCCCGTATGGGCGCTCTATGAAGAGCTCATCGGCCGGATTGGTCCAGTAGCTAGCCTGGTCGAATGGGATAACGACGTGCCGGAATGGCCGGTTCTGAGGGCTGAGGCCGAAGCGGCCGATGCCATCCTGAAGCGTGCCGCGGCACTTCGAGCAGCCTGAGGAGGGATCGATGTCTCTCGCCACGCAAAGCGAATTCGCCGCAGCACTCATCGATCCCGCTCTCGCGGTGCCCGATGGATTGACGGCCTGGAATGGCCCCCAGCCGACACGGCGTTTCGGTGTCTATCGCAATAATGTCGCCATCGGTCTGATCGGCGCGCTCGCCTCGCGCTTTCCGGCTGCGGAAAGGATCGTCGGCGAGGAATTCTTCGCCGCCATGGCGCATGAGTTCATCCGCCTGCATCCGCCGCGCTCGCCGCTGTTGCTTGCCTATGGCGATGACTTCCCCGATTTCGCCGGGAGTTTCGAACCGGCGCGAGAAATCCCATATCTGCCCGATGTCATGCGGCTGGAGGTACTTCGGGGTCGGGCCTATCATGCGGCCGACGCCGTGCCGCTCGATGCGGCGCTCGTGGCGACCATCGAGCCGGCCGGTCTGGCGGAGCTGACTTTCGTGCCGCACCCTTCCGCGTCGGTCGCACGTTCCGCCTATCCGGCCGTCACCATCTGGGCGATGAACACCGGCGAAATCGAGCTTGCAGATATAAACGATTGGACGGGCGAGGATGCTCTCGTCATCCGCCCGCAGATGCTCGTCGAGGTGCATCGCCTGCCGCCGGGTGGCGCAACCTTTCTGGAAGAGTTGTTTTCGGGTGCCGCCCTTGGCCAGGCCTATGAGACGGCTCTCGCTGAAGCCGCCAATTTCGATCTTTCCGCCAACCTCGCCGGAGCGTTCACGGCAGGCGCTTTCATGGCCATTCGCTGAACGCCAAGAGGAACGAAGATGCAGAACCAGATGATGACGGCCGCTACGGCCGAACGCGAAACCTTGCCCCAAAGGCTCTATAGCGGCCTGAAGCTTCTCGACCGCATTCCGCATGACCTGATTGCTCTGATAGCGCGATTGTCGATCGCCGCCGTCTTCTGGCAATCCGGCCAGACCAAGGTGGATGGCTGGCACGTGACCGACAATGCCGTCTATCTCTTCCAGACGGAATACAAGCTACCGCTGGTCGATCCCTGGATCGCCGCGCACATTGCCGCCTTCAGCGAGCACTTCTTCCCATTTCTGCTGGTCATCGGATTGGCGAGCCGGCTCTCGGCGCTGGCGCTGCTCGGCATGACGCTGGTCATCGAGATCTTCGTCTATCCGGATGCCTGGCCGACGCATGGCACATGGGCAACCTGCTTTCTGGTGATCATCGCGGGCGGGCCGGGACGGATCGCGCTCGACCACCTGATTGCCAGGCGATTCGGCCGCTCGGCCTGAGATCGGTCAGATGGAAGCGCCAATTGCAAGTGGCGCTCCGTGATGCCAGCTGAATGCACATTTTCCGCGCATGTCGTTGTCGCAAAACCACGGCGTACTTCTGCGCGAGATGCCTTAACGCAGGACGGGTTCTCCGTGGAAACGGCGACGCGACGGCTTCGAGACCCCGAAACCCACCTCCATCATCAGCCGCGGCTTCTGAGTCGGCACGGTGCCCATATGGAAACCGAAGGGATCTTCGACGAAGCCCGAGCCGGCTTTGCCGGTCAGTGTCAGTGCATTCGCCTCGCCATAATAATCGAGCACTTCGTTTGCCGGATGGCCGACCAGCAAGGTCAGTTGATGACGGACCCGGCGACGCTTGTGACTTCCCTTGACGAAGACATGCGGACCAGTGCCCTCATCCACATCGACAAGATTGAAGAAGAATTTCAGCATCCGCCAGTCGTCGAGATCGAAGTGATATTTGTCGAGCGAGGCGAGGCTTCGGTCGGCTTCGGAAGCCTGGGTCGGGAAGCTCCACCAGATGCGGGTGGTGATCACCTTGGCCTGACCGCCGAGATATTGGCGGGCGACGTCGATCAGCAGCGGATCGCGCTGGACCGCCATGACCGCTTCGCAATCGAGCGAGCGCTCAAAAAAATGTCCGCTCAGAATCGGCCGCCCAAAACGAGCCTCCGCTTCCTTATGTTCGCCTGCGACGAATTCGAGCTTCCGGTTGAAATTGCCGAAGCAGGCGGTGTTGGCGGCGAATTCGGCGATTTCGCGATGAATATGATCCGGCAGCATCAGGCTCGGATAGATGCCATCGGTCCGCAGGGCGTTGACGACGGCGCTGCGATCGGTGCCGGCAAACATCGAAGCGCCGGAAACCGGAAGTCTGACGGGCTGCTTGGTGGCCAGCCAATGGATGCGCCGAATCGGCAAGGTTCTGGCCAGCAGGAACATCGGCAGCCAGGCCGGGTTTTCCTTAAGATCGGTCAGGTAGGTGGGTATCCTGACAGCCATTCGCTTGAATCGGCCGCCCCGTCGGGCGATAGACTCCAAGTCTTCTGCCGGGGGATTGTGCATAGCGATCCTTTCCACGCATTTAAAAGATCCGTGACAGCAGGCCCCCAACCCGCTGACGATAATTCATTGAAACTTTAACATTTATTCGCTCTCGCGAATGTCTGCTGCACCGCGGCAAATAGAAGTCGGCCGGCCTTGGTCAAGGGGATGAAAATCAAAACCTGATCGAATCGGTAGAAATTTCTGCAGAAACACGCAACGCTTTCGGAACTGTTGACGAATTCGCCCGGAAGGGTTGCTTTTCCGGGGTGGCGGGCGAGACAGACGCAAGGGATTGCGGGAACGGCGTATCGCGTTTGCCGTTGCTTAGGATAATGGCGCTAAAAATTTGATAGGAGCAAATAGCAGAGAAGTTGCGGATGGGCGGCTGCGGTCCATGTCGGCGACAATTTCCATTGTCTTCTAACAGTCATATTCCTGTTCGCATTATTGGCTAATGAGCGAGAAAACGTCAAAGAAGGCCCCTTAGATGACAGAAACGAAGAGCTTGGAGCCGGCAGAAGGCATCGTCGATTTCGACGCGGGTGAGGGCGAAAGCCCGACCGTGGTGGAAATGGACGATTATACCAAGAGCCTTGCTCAGGCGAAGGCCAAGTCCGTCAAGCTGGTCGACGCCATTACCGGTCAGGTGCTCAAGAAAAAAGACGCCGTGCATGTCGATGACCTCCGCCCGTCGCTCGCGGATTTCATGCGGCTGAAGCACCCGGAGCTTCGCGCGGACGACTATATCAGCCGCAAGGTCATGGACGATTATCGCGCTCAGTATATCGCCGAGCTGCTGACGGTGGAGCGCGGCGAGCTTTCTAACCTCGAGGACGAGGTCGTCGAAAGCCTGAAGACGCATGATACGCTGGCCGAGAACATCGAAGAGGACTACGAAGACCACCGCTCCATCGGCGACCGCATGGCGGACGGCGTCGCGTCCTTCGGCGGCAGCTGGACCTTCATCATCTCTTTCTGCCTGTTTCTCGCCGTCTGGATGGGCATCAATCTTGCCATGGGCGAGAAACAGGCCTTCGACGCCTATCCGTTCATCCTGCTGAACCTCGTTCTGTCGACCATCGCAGCACTCCAGGCGCCGATCATCATGATGAGCCAGCGCCGCCAGGAAGAGAAGGACCGCCTGCGTGCCCTCAACGACTACAAGGTCAATCTGAAGGCCGAACTGGAAATCCGCCACCTGCATGAAAAGGTCGACCATCTCCTTAATCGCCAATGGGAGCGTCTGACCGAAATCCAGCAGATCCAGATCGAGATGATGCTCGAACAGGCCAAGGCGGCGACCCGGGCGATCAAGGCAAATAAGGCAGCGAAGGCGAAGACCAGTGCCCTGAAGAGCCTCTTCACCAAGGTCAAGGATTCCGATCCGGACGATTCCGTCAACTGACATGGGCAAGCGGCCGTCTTACCGGCGCGCCCGCATAGACACGGTCGTTCGTTTCCCCTTCACGTAGCCCTCTGGTGCCGCTCACGGCGGCTCCGCTTGCCGATGCGGCGCTCCCTCCCTCTGTCGATCTGTCCGCTGCCGGTTTGCGAAGAGAACCGGCATGCACAGAAGATAGAGCGAAGCGCCGAGCACCCAGACCAGTCCGGGAAAGACATGCCTCGAGGCGAAGTAGATCTCGCTGATCGCCAGAGGCGCGATCATCGAGGCGAGGCTCGTCAGGCTGGTCAGCACTCCTTGCAAACGCCCCTGTTCGTCCGGACCCACGCGCTTGGTCAGCAAGGATAGCAGCGCCGGCTGGCCGACCCCGCCGATGCAGAAGAGCGGAAACAGAAAAAAGACGAGAAAACCCTGCGTGACGAAGGCGATGGCGACATAAGCCGCGCCGTCGCAGGCGATCGCGATCATGAGCGCGCAGCGTTCACCCCAGCGCTCGCTCAAGGGGCCGGCGACAAAGGCCTGGGCCAGCGCGTGGAACAGGCCGAAACCAGCGAGAGACAGGCCGACGGTCGCCGTATCCCAGTCGAACTTGTCCTGACCATAGAGCACCCAGACGGTGCCGCCGACCTCGCCGACAATGGCAAGGAGGATGGACATGAAGAGCAGCGGCACCAGCGGGAAACGCACCGATCCAGCGCAGCGGCGCCAGCGGATGAAAAGCCGCCGGATCAATCCGCTCGGGCTTCACCGTTCTTGTCTCGGGCAGCACGACAAGCGCAACTACGAAATTCACCATCACCAGAACCGCGGCCGCGACGAAAGGCGCACGTAGCGAAATCGTGCCGAGTACGCCTCCGATAACCGGTCCGAGGATGAAGCCGATGCCGAAACAGGCACTGAGAAGCCCGAAAGCGCCCGTCCGGCGCTCCTCCGGCGTGATGTCGGCAAGGCAGGCGCTCGCAACCGCGGCGTTGGCGGCCGTCAGGCCGGCGACGGCGCGGCCAAGGAACAGCCACCAGAAGCCTGGTGCCCACGCCATGAAAGCATAATCGATCATGCCACCCGCTAGCGAAGCGAGCAGCACAGGCCGGCGGCCGTAACGATCGCTCAACGTCCCGAGAATGGGAGAGGCGAGGAACTGCAATGCCGCATAGAGCGACAGGAAGGCGCCATAACGCCAACCGAGTTCGGGCGAATGCGCCACACTCCGCAGAAGCTCCGGCAGGATGGGCATAACAAGGCCGGTGCCGGCGGCATCGAGAACGACGACCGCCAAGATAGTCAAAAGCATCTTGTTCATAGCGAAAACTTATCATTGATAAGGAACTTTATCGCCGATAAATTATAAGAGAGAGACTGTCAATCGGAGAGGCCATGAAAATCGACAGGAGCCAGATCGTCGATACAGCCCTGACCATCTTGAATGAAGTCGGCATAGACAGCCTATCGACGCGGCTGATCGCCCAGCGCCTCGGTGTGCAGCAGCCCGCGCTCTATTGGCATTTCAAGGGCAAGCAGGCCCTTCTTGCGGCTATGAATGCCGAGATGCTAAGGCGAAATCACACCCGAAACATACCCCTTGCCGGAGAGACCTGGCAGGAATTCCTGCGCGCCAATGCCCGCAGCTTTCGCTCTGCCCTGCTGGCTTGGCGCGACGGCGCTCGCGTTCATGCGGGAACCGAGGTCGATGCTCCGCACCTCGATGCAATCGAAGCGCAGCTCGAATGCCTGCATACCGCCGGTTTTGATTCCGAAAAGGCTCTGGGGCTGCAGATCGCGATCAGTCGCTATGTGGTGGGGTGCGTGCTTGAGGAGCAGGCGGACGAAGCCGGTTCCGGGGACCGGCCGGCAATTGATGCCGCCGCCGAAAGCCATCCGAACCTTGCCAAAGCCTTGTCGGTCTATCGCGCCAAAGGCCATGAAGCCCTGTTCGAAGCCGGCCTTGAGCTGCTGATCAGCGGGGCCGGAACCAGCAAACAGATATAGTTGCGAGGATGGCGCCGACCGGGAAACGCATCATCTCTCGGCCTTGAAGGTGCGGCCAAGATCCGGCCCGGTTCCGAAATAATGTCGAAACACGTAAAACAGCGGGCTCCATCTGCTCGTATCGATGTGATGGGTGCCGGCGACGACGATATCTTTGTGCGCGTGGACACGAAGAACCTTCGCCTCTATGATGGAGAAGCCTTCGGCACGCTCCGAGGGCCAATCCCCGCCGGGAGGATGCGCCGCCACCACCTTCGCCTCGAATTGGATCGGACATTCAGCGATGCGCAGAGGCCGCACGAGATCGGCTGGCTGCGGCGTAAAGCCGCCCACATCGAATTTATCGGCCTCGAAACGATAGCCGATCTTTTCCTTATGCCGGGGAACGGGATCGCGGCCCGTGGTCGGCGCGATCGCCTCGACTTTTGGCCACAGCTCCGGCGACGGAAAATTCAGCACCAGCTGACGCTCGCGCAGGAGATTTTCCCGCCCCTTGCTAGTCGATGTCAGCCCGAGAACGACACGATCGTATAGAGCCCAAACCGAGGACATTGGCGAGATATTCGTCGTGCCATCAGGGTTGAGACTCGTAATCAGCACGACGGGAGTGCCGACATAAAGCACGCTGGGCTTGATTTCGATATGCTCGCGATCGCTCTCGACTGCGTTGAATTCGGCTGTGTTCGTTAACATTGCAACTCTCCTTTGAGAGTTTCAATGTAACCGACATGGAGCCTGAAATAGTTCGGCCGCGACCGAACTGTTGCCTTACGACGGGCGCGCCAGCCTCATTCCTCAGGCGACGGCGCTACGATTACCGTATCTTCAGCCATAAGCATCCGCCCATCCTGCGCCCGCAGTTCCAGCCGCCGCACCGGCAGCTTTGTCGCTCTGTCGACCAGCGTCACATGCGGCTCATTGGGCTCGAAAAAGAAATCCTCGCCCCATTGCCGAAGCGCGACTAACAGCGGAAACAGGCCCTGCCCTTTCTGCGTCAGCACATATTCCTGATAGGGGCTGCCGTCGGAGGCCGGCACGGTATCCATGATGCCGTGCGCGACGAGATTGCGCAGCCGGGCCGAGAGGATGTTCTTGGCAAGGCCGAGGCTTTTCTGAAATTCGCCGAATCGGCGCAACCCATCGAAAGCATCGCGGATGATCAGCAGCGACCACCAGTCGCCGATCGCATCCAGCGGCCGCGCCACACCGCACATCGAATCCTTATGGCTCACTCTCTTGGCCATGCCGTGCCTTCGCCTGTTTCAATGTCTGCCGTTAGGACCCCGATCAGACGCCTGATCGTGAGTTCAATATATTGGTTGCAAACTAAAACCGCAAGAGGTAATGGAAACATGGTTTCAAACTAAAACCACACTGGGAGAACGACTGTGATTCCTGCCAATGAAACATTCGCCGATACATTCCCCTTCGCACCGCATTTCACCGAGGCAGCAGGCTTCCTGATGCATTACGTCGACGAAGGCCCACGTGACGGCGAGATCATCCTCTGCCTGCATGGCGAGCCGACCTGGGGCTACCTGTTTCGCCATCTCATCTCGACACTGAGACGCGCGCACCGCGTCGTCGTTCCCGACCATATGGGCTTCGGCAAGAGCGAAACGCCTGAAGGACGCAGCTACTGGCTGCAGGACCATATCGCCAATCTGGAGACCTTCGTGCTCGCGCTTGACCTCACAGACATCACGCTCGTCATGCATGATTTCGGCGGCCCAGTCGGCATGGGCTTTGCCGCTCGTCATCCCCACAGGATTCGCCGCATCATCTCGGCAAACGGACCAACCTCCTTTGGCCAGGCCGATGTTATCGATCGCGCGGTAGCGAACGCCGCCGTATCCCCGTGGTTTCAATGGATCCTCAAGGCCGAAGCCGACGGCAAGCTGGAGCCGGTGCTCAACAATCTCGACTACAACATTCTGAGCACACTCAAGCTCAACGGCTTCGAAAACAACGCCATCATCGACGACACCTGGCTCGCAGCTTATGGCACACGTTTTACCACCGCGGCCGAGTGCCTTGGCGCGCTCGGCTGGGCCAAAGGCTTTGCAACCGGCGCCCACCAATTCGAGATACCCGATCCGGCCGCCGAGCGCATTATCCGTGGCAAACCGGCTTTTGCTATATGGGGCGAGGCGGACAGGACGCTGCATGCAGAACATTTCCTGCCGCTCTTTTCCGCTCTCTTTCCGTCGGCGCCCATCGAGCGCCTCCCAGGCGTCGGCCACTACTGCTTCGAGGACGCCCCTGAGACCATCTCAAGCCTGATCGCGGATTTCCTGCAACGGACTTGAACGCCGCGGTTCATGATCGAATTCAAAGCAAAGCGCAGGAGCGGGCGACCTTCCCGCGTCTGTCGATCAAGACATGGCTCGGCGTCTGCCGCCCCACCGCCACATGGCGCTTCGACAAGCCATATAAAGCCGGCGAGGGATGGCCGATATCGACTGACTCGATGCACCATCCAATTGACATTCCCAACGGCTGTGACACCGTTCCGGCTGGTTGCTGACCCAGCGTTTCGAGGCAAAATGACAAAGAGATCGCAAGCCGTTATCACCACAGCCGAAGAACGCCCGCGCGACGGATGGAACGACCCCGTCCACGGCTCCATCTCCTGGCACACGCTGCTCAGCAGCGACATCACCCCCACCGACAGCATGAGCGCCGGTATCGCCGAACTCGCGCCCGGCGGCGAGCTAAAACCCCATCGCCACGACCCATCGGAAATCTACTTCATCTTCGAGGGAACCGGCATCGTCCGCATCGACGGCCAGGAAACCACGGTCAGGGCGGGCACCACGGTCTTTATCCCCGGCAACGCCGAACACGGCATCCGCAACGAATCATCGGCCTATCTGAAATTCTTCTATGTGTTTCCGACTGGATCCTTTGCTGATGTGGTCTATCGGTTTCCGGAGGGTTAAGTTTTTCGAGCTGGCTTTCAGCGAATCTGCTTGCTCAATAGTAGTCTGCAACAAAGGCCAAAATGGCGGAAAGGATTCTTAAAGAACCCGATTACCTCCTCAGGGCGCAGCTTCTTGTTGAACGTCTTCCTGCCGCCGGGATCGGCTTCATGCACTTGAAATATGTCTTTGGCCAGATCCAAACCAACGACAACCGTGTGTTTCAAAATAGCTCCATAGGATAAATGAAGGAGCCACATGGTGTCGGCTGATTAAACATTAATGAGAACTGGCGGACAGGCAGGGCAAAGCCGGCCAGAGTGTTTTCCGGACTCCGATCGTCAGGCCACAGGCGATGACTACCCATTATCCGTTCTTACTTTTCGGCTTGCGGTTCGTCGTAAGCTCACGCCCCATTGTGCGTGAAATTTTTCGCCAGTCGTGGCCGCCCGTGCCGGGGATGCGTAGGAGTTCGGCAGAGCTGATTGAGCTCATATCTTCAGCCGTCTCATAGCCAAGTTGATTAAGTTCGGCGAGCAAGCTTGGGCGGAGTTTTAAGTCTTTGAGAGGTGTCGTCATAAGCAGCAGGATCGCAGATCACCGCCAATCTTCAATACGGTGAATCATACAAGCTCGGTTGCGCTTAAGCTTTCGAATGGTTGCTCCCGCGAACTCTCCAACTATTGCTGTCGATTACGCGTAGGACGCCCCGGCAGGGGATCAAGGATTATCCCATGTAAGCAAAGGTATTTTAGTTGCGTCAATTGCAACCAAAAGGGTTTAAGGGTAACTGCAGCCCAAATTATACGTATCCGAGCGGAAGATAGACTTGCAATCGCCCATGCCGTGTAGTTTGCTAAACCGTAGTTTGGGGTAGCGTCATGCGTAAAGTTCTTAATTCTGCGCTTCACGGCATTGCGGCCTTGTTGGCTAGCGTGGCGATGACAGCATCAACCCTAGCGGCCGAAAATAGCTTCGGTCCGTTCTCGGTTGATGATGCCAAACCGGACGTCATAACTCTAAGCGGAGAGATTGATGCCGGTTCCGCATTGAATTTTCGACGCGCGCTTCAAGCTGCTCCGAATGCGAAGCTCGTCACTCTTAATAGCATCGGCGGAAATGTTCAGATGGCATTGTTGATCGCCGATGACATTCATCAGCGAAAACTGGCAACTTATATTCCAAAGGACAGCAGGTGCTTCTCCTCGTGCTCTTACATATTCCTCGCTGGAATCGAGAGGAAAGCAGACGGCCAGCTGGGCGTTCACCAGATATCCTCAGACGCGCCTGATTTGGTTGGAGCCCAGCTCGCGATTTCCGACATTATCGATTTGCTCAACCGATTCGATACGCCCGTTGAAGTGATGAGCGTGATGTTCAAGACACCACCCAACGACATGCATATTTTTACGGTGGACGAAATCGAACGCTATAAGCTCAATCGAACCGGCGCTGGGTCACAATCAACTACGGCAGCGGCTGCGACTTCCCCGTCAACAGTGCCCAGCACGAGCGAAAATTCCACGCCGGCGCAGACCACCGCTCCGCCCTCGCAAACGCCACCTGTTACGGCAGCTGCATCCGCGCCTCCAACTTCGCAAGAAACGCAAGCACTAGTATCGCCCATCGAGCAGTTCACGAAGCGACCGAACAGAATTGCGATTTATACGGGCATGGACCTCTTCGGTGACGATATCTCTTCGACGAGGGTCGTTGATGCTGCAGCCTGCGCGTTGAGTTGCCTGCTGACAAAAGGAGAATGCAAAGCGTTCACCTTCAATGCCGACCCCAAGATTAAACGCGGTCCCAATTGCTTCCTTAAATCAAGCGCAGGGCGAGCCGACGGCAACAGCGTTGCATTTTCCGGCCGTTTCCTCAGCGCCGCCGACGCGGACCCGTCTGCGATCACACTTGGCACGATCGATCCTAAGTCCGCACTTTTTGACAATGTCGACTTGCCGGGTGGCGACTTATCCCGCTTTCCCGATCGCGCGGCCAAGACGTCGCTTGATTGTCGCTTGGCTTGCATAGATGAGGCGCAGTGCGTGGCTTTCACCTACTTAAAGAAGAAGAAGGAATGTTGGCTTAAGGGTTTCATCGGAACACCAATATTCGGGAAAGATATGGTCAGCGGCATGAAGAAGCTGCAGACCTTCTCGCCGGCGAAAATAATAAGCTTAAATTAATTGTGCGCGATGCAATCTGACAGACCTACGCTTACCCAGGTTCAAATTATCCAGTCACTGGCGGAGGCGCTCTCCTGGCTTGAGAAGGAAATCAGCTGGGGGGTTAGCCCAGGCGAACTCAATCATCTGACCGGTCGAATCGGGGAGCTCTACGCCGCGATGATTACTCGCGGCCAGATGGCTCTCGACACCAACCAACGCGGCTATGATGTTGTCTCGGCATCGAACGAGCGAATCTCTGTCAAAACAGTCACGACCTCGACGCACGTTGGTTTCAATCAAAACACGTTCCACTTTGTCGACCGCGTGATGGTGCTGCGCGTCAATATTGACGATGAAAAAGGCGTGTCTGTTGAAGAATTGCTCGACGCTCCCTCTGAAGATGCAAAAAAGCTAATGCGCTCGAACGCCGGCAAACTCGTGTATCCAATAAGTCGTGGCGCTCGCGAGGAAAGGCCCGTCGAAGATCTCGAAGTTACAGCGCGGGCACCCTACGCCGACTTCGAAGTCATTCAATATGAAAGCGGAGCGATCCGAATCCGGCGAAATGGTGAGCTCCAGCCCGTGGTCGTGAAAGAAATGCTAAGGCCGATAGCAACGGAAGTTGGTGTCGATCTATTCAATTCGAAGGGTGCCCTTAAGAATACGCAGCAACTGGGCGCGGATGTCATTCGGGCTTTGAATGCTAGACGCGGCCAGTGAAAACGACTGTAAGGTCGTCAGGGTCCCCGCGTTTTGGGCCGTCAACATGTGATCTTAAAGGCATATTTGGCACGATGCATGGTAAGTCCTCTAGGGAACCTAAGTATTTGCCCGATACGCATTGTCACAATGAAGACTGAGCCAGCCTATTCGATACCTCCACCAGCCGTCCTCGAAAAGTCTGATCGAGCCGGATCATCGCATCAACCATGTAATCGATCATTGTTGGCCATTGATCACGATCAAATATGTTGCCGTCTTGCTGAGCCTTGATACGGCAGGCACGTTTTCCCTCAAGTCGTTCCCAAATGAGCTGTTCACCAAATTGCGCCGTGATAGCTGCTATGTCGGCATATAGGCCGTCAAAAATTGCCTTGTTCAGTTCACCGTTACCGGTATCGATATATGCATCAACTCTTGCGACTTCGCGCCTCACAACGAAATTGAAGCTAACTCCACGAGTGCCCGAGCCGGTGCCGATCCAGTTCTTCGTTCCCGGGGAGACATTTCGGAAGAGATTGCTGCGGCTATTCATGATCGGCAGCAACATCGCCCAAAATTCCTGGCGCAAGCCATGGCGGGCTTTCTCAGCTTCCACACCCTCGACTTCGTCTTGAGCCTTGGCGGCCAAGCCGATCATAAAATCTTCTGCGTCCTTGGTAGGAATAATCTGATCCACCGTTAGAAAAAGATCATCGCCCCTTGAGAAAGGCGTTACCTTGAAGCACTGCATTCGGAGCCTAAAGCTCGATAGCCAAAGAACTGTCGATGTAACTTCTTTTCGAAAGTTTGCGGCCACGAGCATGATCCGCTGCGTGACGCCTTTATTCAGAACGACTTCTTGATACTCGTCCTCATCAAGAAAGGCACATAGCTGTTCTTCCGCTTTGATGCCAGGTGAATGCCGATCCAGATAAGATTGGAAAATGTCGCGAATGTCGTCCTTTGTGAGACGCGCGCAATAGGAGGCATATTTTAGCGCCTGCCAGGTTACGTCTCGTCCGGTATCATCCAGCTTATTTTCAATGATTACGAGGGAACCTTGCTTATCTATTGCGAGCAAGTCGAGGCGCTCCTGCGTATCCGAGAAACCTGCAAATTCCTTCTGGATTATCAGCAGATCTTCGCCCAGCGCATCAGGTTGTTTGGCAATCCACTCTTGCAAGTGAGCTCGCTCACGAAAACCAAGCTCAGAAAATGAACGCGGTGAAAGCCGCTCGATCCGATTATCTGCCTTTTCGATCTTAAACATCACCGTCTCCTGTTCTCTCTGGAATGACAGAAAGCGATTAACGTCCGATCACCGAGAGGCAGTGAACAAAAAGCATCTCCGGATCACCAGATGGTTTCAAATGGATATTGGCGATAATACGTAGAATGTCCCGGCGGGGAGTGAAGGATTATTCACGCGCTCTATTACTTCGGCTACATTCAAACTCCGCAAAGTCCTGACGCCGAACATATACCACAATGGCAATGGTTAGGTGGTGGGCGCGGAGCTGGCCGGTGGATCATACTCCGGCGGTCGGGTAGCAACCACATTCCCTATGCGGTCTTGAACTGACGCAGGAAATAGGCTTTCCTCTATCTGCGCCTTTTTGATCTTCTGCTTCCCATCGGCTACCTGGATGAGATCATTCGAATGCCCTAGATGCGGAGGAGCAACTATAAATATTTCCTTCTCGGGAAATTGCATCTTTACCATTTCAACCGCCGGCTTCAAGTCGCTATCACGCGAGATTATATAAGCACGGTCATATGTATTTCTATAAGCTTCATTGAGAACATAAAGTGCCACATTGACATCTGTTTCTTTTTCTTCGTGTTGAACCCATGTAGTTCCACAGTCATGACAATGTTTACGCTTTTCTTTAAACTGCCCTAACACAACTTGGACGCCGCTTGCATTGAGCGCGGCCACGTATTGCTCATGGCGGATTTTTTGATCTGGTAACCAATGAGCATAGGCGGAGAAATAGTATACCGCCTGAACTGTCTCTGTCTTGGGCGATATCTGCCGACGCATAAGGCGCATCAGATCAACCCATTTCAGATGGGGTTCATTGAGACGCTTTATTGCGTGATACAGGTTAAACCCATCAATGAAAAAGGAAGATCGAATCATAGCGACAGTTAAATACATGCCGCACAAATAATAAACCCCACGAACCTGAATCCGTGGGGTCCGCTGGGCTAACCATACGGGATTATGTCGTTGTTATATGTGATTTGCCTCTCAGATGTAAAGAGCGACTCGGGGCGGCGGACTCTTTTTCCGAAAAATGTCAAGACCACCACTACATATTGGGGTGGCACTGATAGCTACCCCCTACATAGATGCGTGCTCAATGCGCCTTGGCAGTGGCGGCGAGCACGATTGCTAGGCATCCGAAGGAGATCAAGCCAACAATCAACAATATCATTGCTGAAATTTTATCATAAAAAGCAATGATTTATGGCGGAGAGGGTGGGATTTGAACCCACGATACCCTTGCAGGTATGCCGCATTTCGAGTGCGGTGCATTCGACCACTCTGCCACCTCTCCGGTTATGCTGGTCGGCGCGTTTCTCAGCGCGGGGGCTACATAGCGACAGAAGAGAGGGATGGCAAGGGCGAATGTGAAAGCTTTATGATCCTTTTGCCTTGACAGATCAGGGGCGCTTATATATCCCGTGCGACGCAATAGGTGTGGATAAGTCCGCCCCTTGCCCGCCCTGCTTCACGCAGGGTTTCACCGGCAGAACTTTTTGAAGGCTCAAGCCTTTGGAACCCTGCTAAGTTTCGACTGATAAAAAGACGGCCGCTCGCCCTCGAAGCGAGAGAGCCGGAACGAACATGAAAGGATAAAAAATGTTCGCAGTCATCAAGACCGGCGGTAAGCAGTACCGTGTGGCAGCCAACGACGTGCTGACCATCGAGAAGCTCGAAGTCACCGCCGGCGACACCGTAGAATTCACCGAAGTCCTCGTTATCGGCGAAGGCGCCGACGCTGCGATTGGTGCTCCCTTCGTCAAGGGCGCTTCCGTCAAGGCCGAAGTGGTCGAGCACAACCGCGGCAAGAAGGTCATCGCCTTCAAGAAGCGCCGTCGTCAGAACTCGAAGCGTTCGCGCGGCCATCGCCAGCATCACACTGTTGTCCGCATCACGGACATCGTGGCTGCCAAGTAAGTAACGGGATCAAGGTTTAAAGGAGAACTCCAATGGCACACAAAAAAGCTGGCGGTTCCTCGCGCAACGGTCGCGATTCCGAATCCAAGCGCCTTGGCGTGAAGAAGTTCGGCGGCGAAGCCGTCATCGCAGGCAACATTATCGTGCGTCAGCGCGGCACGCAGTGGCACCCGGGTTCCAACGTTGGCCTCGGCAAGGATCACACGATTTTTGCGCTTACGGCGGGCAACGTGAACTACCGTACGAAGGCCAATGGCCGCGTGTACGTGTCTGTAATGCCGAAAGCGGAAGCAGCGGAATAAGCCGGTAGCGCTCTAAAACAGCCGGCGTCTCATCGACCCGGCTGACCGCATCAGGTTCAGTCCAGAAAACAGGGGAGATGGGGCGCCATCTCCCCTTTTTCTTTACCCTCAACCAAGGAGGACTGAACCATGCAAGGCGAATTGTTAAGGGAAGACCAATCGAGGTCTCCCGAAGAACGGCTGAGGCCGGAGCGGTTAAGGACCGATTGCCCTGTCTTACTGTCGGAAAGGCTCGTTCTGCGCGCACCCCACGAAGAAGACATCGACGCCCTTGCCCATCTCGCCAACAACGCCCATGTCGCCACAATGGTATCGCGTATGCCGCACCCGTATACGACCGCCGATGCCGCCGATTTCGTGCGACGCACGAAGCTTGGCGAGATTGGCAAGTGCGTCTATGCGATTACCAAAGCCGACAACGGCGCCTTTCTCGGTTGCTGCGGGGTCGAACCCACGGGCGACCCGAACACGGTCGAGATCGGTTACTGGCTGGGCGAACCCTATTGGAACCAGGGCTATACGACGGAAGCGGCCCATGCCCTCATCGACATGGTCTTCCGCACGCGTGAGAATGTGGCGCAAATCGATGCCCGTTGCCGGGTAACGAACGTCGCATCGAGGCGCGTCGTGCAGAAGTGCGGCTTCCAGTTCCAGGGATCCGGCCTTGCTGCGTCGCTGGCGCTCGGCAGCACCGTGCCGGTCGAATGGTACCGGCTCGACCGCAAGACCTGGATCTCGCTGCGCAGCTGGGGAGGCATGAGATGAACGCTCTCACCCTCACCCGCCGCGATACCCGGATTCTGACGCCCGGGCCAACGCCGGTCATCCAGACCGGCCGACTGACGCTGCGCCCGCACCGGCTCAGCGACGCCGATATGATTGCGGAATCGCTTTCGGATTTCGCCGTCACCCGCATGCTGGCCCGCGTTCCCGCGCCCTATGACCGGCAGGATGCGCTCGACTGGCTGGTCGAGCACACCTCCGGCCTCGGTGTCGATTGGGAGCTCGCCATCACCGAGCGGGATGATGCCCATATCGGCTGCGTCGGCATCGAGCTTCGCCACGGCCGCTGGCACCTCGGTTATTGGCTGAACCGCTTCTACTGGCGGCAAGGCATCATGACCGAAGCGGTCAAGGCTGCGCTCGAACGTTTTGCCCGGCGCATGCCCGAAGTCGCCGTTTATTCCGGCGTCTTCGCCGACAATCCGGCGTCGCTCAAGCTGCAGCAGAAGCTCGGCTTCGAGATCATCGGCTGCTCGGAGATCTACAGCTTTGCCCGCAACACCATGGTTCCGCATATCGAAACCGTGCTGAAGCCGGGCGCGCTGCGGCTCTCGCAGGCGGCCTGAGCCATGAGAATAGGCCATCGCCGGCCCGTCCGGCGATGGCTGTCATATCAATCACGCAGTTCCGCCCCTTTATGGCGCTGGAACCGCACGATATTCTTTGACCTCAGCCCGAAGCGCCTATATCGAAGGCGACATGACGGGCAAACGGCCGCCCGATGTGTCTTTGGGATGCAAAAGGAGCGGCAGACATTGAAAAGAGCGCATAGGCTTTTGTGAATCCCAATCGATCCGAGGGGATATGCGCCGACACCGGGTGACGGACGTAAGATGAAATTTCTCGATGAAGCAAAGGTCTATATTCGCTCAGGCGATGGTGGCGCGGGCAGCGTCTCCTTCCGTCGCGAGAAGTTCATCGAGTTCGGCGGCCCGGATGGCGGCGATGGCGGCCGCGGCGGCGATGTCTGGGTGGAGGCCGTTAACGGCCTGAATACACTGATCGATTTCCGCTACCAACAGCACTTCAAGGCGAAGGTCGGCATGCATGGCATGGGCAAGAACCGCGCCGGCGCCAAGGGCGACGACGTGACGCTGAAAGTGCCCGTGGGAACGCAGATCTTCGAAGAGGACCAGGAAACGCTGATCTGCGATTTGACGGAAGAAGGCCAGCGCTTCCGGCTGGCCGCAGGTGGCAATGGTGGCTTCGGTAATGCCTATTTCAAATCCTCGGTCAATCAGGCGCCGGACTGGGCCAATCCCGGTCTTCCGGGCGAAGAAAAGACCATCTGGCTGCGGCTGAAACTCATCGCCGATGCCGGCCTCGTCGGCCTGCCGAATGCCGGAAAATCGACGTTTCTCGCAGCCGTCAGCCGTGCACGGCCGAAGATCGCCAATTATCCCTTCACGACGCTGCATCCTAATCTCGGCGTTGCCACCATCGACGGCCAGGAGTTCATTTTGGCCGATATTCCCGGCCTGATCGAAGGCGCCCATGAAGGTGTGGGCATCGGCGACCGCTTCCTCGGCCATGTCGAGCGCACGCGCGTGCTGCTGCATCTGGTCTCCGCCCAGGAAGAAAAGGTCGGCAAGGCCTACAAGACCGTGAAGCACGAGCTGGAAGCCTATGGCAACGACATCACGGACAAGCCGGAAATCGTTGCCCTCTCGCAGATCGACGTGCTGGACGAGGAAACGCTGAAGAAGAAGACGCGCGAGCTGGCGCGGGCCTGTGGCAAGACGCCCTTCCAGATTTCCGCCGCCACCGGGCGCGGCATGACGGAAGTGCTGCGCGCGCTACGCGACGTCATCGTCGAAGCCAATGCCGGCGAAGCGGACAAGCCGGCAAAAACGCCGAAGCTGCGGCATCGCGACATGCAGTCCGCCGATGATGTCGGCGCTGACGACGAGGACAATCAGGGATGACTGCCCGCAAGCCGCTCGATCGCTACCGCCGCATCGTCATCAAGATCGGCTCGGCCCTTCTCGTCGATCGCAAGACCGGCTTGAAGAAATCCTGGCTCGACGGCATGTGCGCGGATATCGCCGCATTAAAGGCCAAGGGCATCGATGTTCTGGTCGTCTCCTCGGGCGCGATCGCGCTTGGCCGCTCCGTGCTCGACCTGCCCTCCGGCGCGCTGAAGCTGGAGGAAAGCCAGGCGGCAGCGGCTGTTGGCCAGATTTCGCTGGCCCGTGCCTGGTCGGAAAGCCTATCGCATGACAATATCGTCGCCGGCCAGATCCTGCTGACGCTCGGCGACACGGAAGAGCGCCGGCGCTATCTCAATGCGCGCGCCACCATCAACCAGCTCCTGAAAATCGGCGCGGTGCCGATCATCAACGAGAACGATACGGTCGCGACCAGCGAAATCCGCTATGGCGACAATGATCGCCTCGCCGCCCGCGTCGCCACCATGACCGGCGCCGACCTTCTCGTGCTGCTATCTGACATCGACGGGCTCTATACCGCCCCGCCGCATCTCGATCCGCAGGCGAAATTCCTCGATACGATCGCCGAGATCACGCCCGAGATCGAAGCCATGGCCGGCGGTGCCGCCTCGGAGCTGTCGCGCGGCGGCATGCGCACGAAGATCGATGCCGGCAAGATAGCGACCGGAGCCGGCTGCGCCATGATTATTGCTTCCGGCAAGACCGACCGGCCGCTGAATGCGATCGAAAGCGGCGCCCGTTCCTCCTGGTTCGCGCCGTCGGGAACGCCCGTCACCGCCCGCAAGACCTGGATTGCCGGGCAGCTGCAGCCGGCCGGCGAATTGCATGTCGATGATGGCGCCGTCACCGCGCTTGGCGCTGGCAAGAGCCTGCTGCCGGCCGGCGTGCGCCGCGTCGTCGGCCATTTCGGCCGCGGCGACACTGTTGCCGTCGTCGGCCCCTCCGGCCGTGAGATCGCCCGCGGCCTTGTCGGCTATGATGCCGAAGAGGCCCGCCAGATCACCGGCCGCAAATCGGCGGAGATCGAGGCGATCCTCGGCTATGCCGGCCGCGCCGCCATGGTGCATCGCGACGATCTCGTCATGACGGCATCCGTCAAGGCGAAGGCCGAGAAATCGAAGAAGGATGAAGCTCATGCTTGATACTGTCGCACAAAGCCCCGACATCGACGCGCTGATGAACGATATCGGCCGCAAGGCCCGGGCTGCGTCGCGACCTCTGGCCTTCGCGTCGACTGACAGCAAGAACAAGGCGCTGAATGCCATGGCGGACACCATCCTGGCTCGCAAGGATCATATCCTCGCTGAAAACGCCAAAGATCTGAAAGACGTCGAAGGCACCGATATGCTCGCCTCCTTCGTCGATCGCCTGACGCTGAACGACAAGCGTGTCGCCGAAATGGCCGAAGGCATTCGCGCCATCGCCGCTCTCCCCGATCCCGTCGGCGAAGTCATCGCCGCCTGGGATCGTCCGAACGGCCTGAAGATCGAGCGCGTCCGCACGCCGCTTGGCGTCATCGGCGTCATCTTCGAAAGCCGGCCGAATGTCACTGCCGACGCCGGCGCACTGTGCCTGAAGGCCGGCAATGCCGTGATCCTGCGCTGCGGCAGCGATTCGCGCCGCTCCTCGCAGGCGATCCATGGGTGCCTGGTCGAAGGATTGAAGGCCGCCGGCCTGCCGGAACATGCCATCCAGCTCGTGCCCGTCAGCGATCGCGCCGCCGTCGGCGCCATGCTGCGCGGCCTCGAAGGCAATATCGATGTTATCGTGCCGCGCGGCGGCAAGAGCCTTGTCGCCCGCGTGCAGACCGAGGCGCGCGTGCCGGTCTTTGCCCATCTCGAAGGCCTCTGCCACATCTATATCGATGCCTCGGCCGATCTCGACATGGCGAAATCCATCGTCGTCAACGCCAAGATGCGCCGCACCGGCATCTGCGGCGCCGCCGAAACGCTGCTGGTCGACAAGAAGGTCGCTTCCACCCATCTGAAGCCGCTGCTTGACGGACTTGCCGCGGCGGGCTGCGAAATTCGTGGCTCCGCCGATGTCCTGCAGCTCGTTCCCGGCCTCAAAACGGCAACGGAAGAGGATTGGACGACGGAATATCTCGCCGCCATCATCTCGGTCGCGCTGGTCGACGGGATTTCCGGGGCAATCGGCCATATCGGCAAATATTCGTCGAACCATACCGAAGCCGTGATTGCCGAAGACCCTGATGTTGTCGAGCGCTTCTTCACCGAGATCGATTCGGCGATCCTGCTGCACAATGCCTCAACGCAATTTGCCGATGGCGGCGAATTCGGCATGGGTGCGGAAATCGGCATCGCCACCGGCAAGATGCATGCGCGCGGGCCTGTCGGCGTCGAGCAGCTCACCTCCTTCAAATATCGCGTTCGCGGCACCGGACAGATACGGCCCTGACGTGCTGAAAGAAGAGGTTGATCAACGCTATCTGCGCATGCCCCATGCCGAGCGCGGCATGGTGGTCGGTCTTTTTGGCGGCTCGTTCAACCCGCCGCATCGCGGTCATGCGCTGGTCGCCGAGATCGCCATTCGCCGGCTTGGCCTCGATCAGCTCTGGTGGATGGTAACACCGGGCAATCCGCTAAAGAGCCGCAATCATCTGGCGCCGCTTGCCGAGCGCATCGCGCTGAGCGAGCAGATCCTCCACAATCCGCGTATCAAGGTGACAGCGTTCGAGCAGACGCTGGGCATGAGCTATACCGCCAATACGCTGGCCTACGTGAAGGCACGCAACCGCCAGGTTCATTTCATCTGGATCATGGGCGCCGACAGTCTGAATACGTTCCATCGCTGGCAGAAATGGCAGGAAATCGCGCAAACCTTCCCGATCGCCGTCATCGACCGGCCGGGATCGACGCTCTCCTATCTCTCGGCCAAGATGGCAAAGACCTTCCATTATGCCCGCGTGGATGAAGATGACGCCCGCGTGCTCTGGAAGAAGCGTGCGCCGGCCTGGACCTTTATCCATGGACCGCGTTCGGCACTGAGCTCGACCGCCTTGCGCGCCGCTCAATAATTCCGCCAATTTTTCGGGAAGCCTGAAAAATAAAAAGCCCGACGCGGGAGGAGGTGCGTCGGGCTTTTGAACCTGATCAGCAACTGGGAGGAGGAGAGTTGCTGATCCATATCGAACGGCATTGGGAGGAGGAGATCGCCGTTTCGATGATTATGTTTTACCAGATTTTACCGATTGATAAATGGGCGATTGCGCAATGCAGCAATGCATATGACGCATGGCTATGAAAATTTTCTGCCCAAAAAACGCTTCTTTTGCGAAGTTCTCGCCATTTGATTGTCAGTATCGGGCTTAATTCGGCGAAAGAATGGCGCAAGATCCCACGGTTCGTAACGTTACGTCGTACTTCGTGAGCGTTCGCCAATCCACTGGGCAAATTCAGTCATGCATTTTTGTAATGCCAAAACCGCTCATATGCGCTGCGTCGCGGAAAATCCATAAAATTCGTAGGTTTACGCGATCATTTCGCGATATATTTTTGCAAATACATCCCTAGTCAAGCCTCGCGTGTCGTTATATCTCTCAAAATATGTCGACATCTTTGGAGAGAATTAGGATGACCACCAGCCGACGCCAATGGATCAAGCTCGCAACCGCCGCGGTATCAGCCGCATGGCTTGGCCTTTCGGTCATTCCGGCACCGGCCCTCGCCGCCGACAAGATCGTCGTCTTTGCCGCCGCCAGCATGAAGAACGCGCTCGACAACGCCGATGCCGCCTTCACCAAGGAAACCGGCAAGGAGGTCACTGTCTCCTACGCGGCGAGCGGACCGCTTGCAAAGCAGCTTGAAAATGGCGCGCCGGCCGATGTTTTCATCTCCGCTGACACGAACTGGATGGATTATGTCGCCGGCAAGAAGCTGATCAAGGACGATAGCCGCATCAACCTGCTGGGTAACAAGCTCGTTCTCGTCGCCGCCAAGGACAAGGCGAAGCCGGTCAAGATCAAGCAGGGCTTCGATCTTGCTAACCTGCTTGGCGACGGCAGGCTGGCGATCGGCCAGCCGGAATCGGTACCAGCAGGCAAATACGGCAAGACGGCGCTGGAAAAGCTCGGCGTCTGGGCTTCAGTCGAAAAGAAGGTCGCTGGCGCTGAAAGCGTTCGCGCAGCCCTCGCGCTCGTTTCGCGCGGCGAAGCGCCTTACGGCATCGTCTATCAGACCGATGTCTCGGCCGATCCTGGCGTTGCGGTCGTCGGCACCTTTCCGGCAGACAGCCACCCGCCGATCGTCTACCCGATCGCCATCACCAGCAGCAGCAAGAACCCGGACGTACAAGCCTATTTCGACTTTCTGAAATCGGCTAAGGCTGTTCCGTTCTTCGCGCATGAAGGCTTCACGATCCTGAAGCAGTGAGCGTCATCACCGCAAGTCAGGTATGAAAAGTTCAAGCCCTCAGGCTCGCTGACTCGTGGCGAGCCTGAGATGTTTTAAGGGGCGGGTATTTGGAAGCGTTGGGTCTGAGCAGCGACGAATGGACTGCAATAGAGCTGAGCCTGCGCGTTTCCATCGTCGCCATGCTGATCAGCCTGCCCTTCGGCATCGGAGCTGCATATTTGCTTGCACGCGGGCGCTTCTGGGGTAAATCGGTCCTCAATGGCGTCATCCATCTGCCGCTGATCCTGCCGCCCGTCGTCACCGGCTTCATCCTCCTCATCCTCTTCGGCCGAAAGGGGCCGATCGGATCTTTACTTGATCAATATCTCGGCCTCGTCTTCTCCTTCCGCTGGACTGGGGCAGCACTTGCCTGCGGCGTCATGGGTTTCCCGTTGATGGTCAGAAGCATCCGCCTGTCGCTTGAAGCGGTCGATCGCAAGCTGGAGGAAGCGGCCGGCACGCTGGGCGCCAGCCCCATCTGGACCTTTCTGACGGTCACGCTGCCCTTGATCCTGCCCGGGATCATCGCCGGCATGATCCTCTCCTTCGCCAAGGCCATGGGCGAATTCGGCGCCACCATCACCTTCGTCTCCAACATTCCCGGCGAGACCCAGACGCTGTCTTCGGCGATCTACACCTTCACGCAGGTTCCAGGCGGCGATGCCGGCGCCATGCGGCTGACCATCGTCGCCATCGTCATTTCCATGGCGGCGCTGCTCGCCTCGGAATTCCTCGCCTATCTCGCAGGCCGCAGGGTGGATTTCGAATGACGCTTTCGGTCGATATCCGCCACCGCCTCGGCGCCTTCTCCCTGGAGGCTGCATTCACGTCCGATGGCGGCGTGACGGCCCTTTTCGGCCGCTCCGGCTCCGGCAAGACGTCGATCGTCCGTATCATTGCCGGCCTGACACGCCCTGATTACGGCCGCGTCAGCCTGGACGATGCGGTGCTCGCGGACACCGACAGACAGATCTTCGTGCCGCGTCACCGCCGCCGCTTCGGCTATGTCTTCCAGGAAGCGCGCCTGTTTCCGCATCTATCCGTGCGGCAGAACCTCAATTACGGCCGCTGGTTCGCATCCAAAAGCGAGCGCAGCGAAAGCTTCGATGGCGTCGTCGATCTCCTCGGCATCGGCGCACTGCTCGACCGGCGCCCGGCAAAGCTCTCGGGCGGCGAAAAGCAGCGCGTCGCGATCGGCCGGGCCCTGCTCTCCTCTCCACGGCTTCTGCTGATGGACGAACCGCTGGCAGCACTCGACGAGGCCCGCAAGGCGGAAATCCTTCCCTATCTCGAGCGGCTTCGCGACGAGACCAATATACCGATCATCTATGTCAGCCACTCCATCGCCGAAGTGGCGCGCCTCGCCAACCGTGTCGTCGTCATGCGCGACGGCAAGGTCGAGGCGATCGGCGCCGCCATCGACATCTTCAGCCAGCTCTCCGGCCCGCTAGCGGAAGACCGACGCGAAGCCGGTGTGCTGCTGGAAGGCCGCGTCGAAGCGATCGACGATAACAATCATCTCACCGTCGTCGCCCTGAAGGCGGCAAGACTGATCGTGCCGGGACAGGTAGCCGCGGTCGGCAAGACGGTGCGTGTCCATATTCCCGCCCGTGACGTCATGCTGGCGACGACGCGGCCGGAGGGTCTCAGCGCCCTCAATATCCTCGGCGGCGAAGTGCTGGGAATCGGCACGGCGGCTGACGGGACGGCTGAGATCAGGGTCGATTGCGGCGGCGACATCGTCACTGCCCGCATCACGCAATTCTCAGCCGAACGGCTGGGGCTGCGCATCGGGCTGCCGGTCCATGCGGTCATCAAGACCGTGGCGCTCGAACATTAGTCAGGATTTTTTCGAAGAAGCGTCCGCCGAGCTGCGATTGGCTTCGAGCCAGTTCAGGTCATCGGCTATTGCCGCGCGCAGCGTCGTTTCCATGCCGCGGAACCGCCGCAGCAACTCCTCGCCAAACGGCGTCAGGGCGGCGCCGCCACCCTTCTGGCCGCCACGTTGCGATTCGACGACCGGTTCGCGGAACATATGATTGAGTTCGCTGATAAGCAGCCAGGCCCGGCGATAGGACATGTCCATGGCGCGGCCGGCGGCCGAGATCGAGCCGGTCTCCTGAATATGCTCGAGAAGCTCCATCTTGCCACGCCCAAGCCGATCCTGCCCCGAAAAGCTGATGCGGAGAATGGGCTTCAACGATGACTGCGGAGCGTCGGTCATGGCACCTGTAACGGTTTGGTCTCAATGGTTTATAGGCGGCTTTCGCGCGCCTGTACATGCCGGGGAGAATGGACGGAAGACGGCAGCGGCCTATGTGATTCCCAATACAATGGCGCACTTCCAAACAGGAGCGGCGCGAGTTCTTCATCGTCGCACGGATGGGAAAAACAATGCCGGCTTTGACCGCAAAATGACCTGGCGATCAATTACTCACTGACGCTGCGCCGTTCCGTTTTGATCGCGGCTTTTTGAGTGCATAAGTTCCCTCTCGGTTACATGCAGGATGGTGGCGGCTTGTTGACTCTTACTCTTTATGAAGGCAATTACAGTATTATGGTTGGGACCACGTAATTTTCTTCGTGTAAGTTGAATTTATTTCCGGGAGCAGTATTTATGAATAAAATGACGAATATATCGTCGTTAGGAGGACAGAAAATCTTGGAGCGAGATATCGTTCCATCGAAACCTTCAGTCATTACTTTGGGTGGCTGCAACCTTTTTCAGTCATTTGTTCCGCTGAGAGATATATTTGATTTCACTCATTTCTGGCGCGCCGCGATTCCGATTACCGCATCGAGAACAGTTTCCATAGATTATGGACAATTCAGTGATGAAACAGTCATAAGGCTCCTAGAGCGAGACGCAACGAAAGTAGTGTATCAACGAGTGAAGGCAGCGCCCGATAGCTCAATTATTTTTGAGGCAGCAGCCGATTTTACAAACAAATTTCTAAAGATAGGGGATTCTTTCTTACCGGATATACGAAGCAGCGTGTTTGGCTCAGAGTTTGAGAACGTTGAGTTTAAGGAAGATTCAGAGCTTGCTAACGCTGAGGTAATTTCTCCAGATTCGGATTATTATTGGGAGGTCTGGAAATATTATTTTGATCTAATGTACAAGGATCTACTGCAAGAGCGAATCCAACGAGGAGTTCAAGTTATATTTCTTTCTAGAAGATTATGCCTGAGCGAATTGAAGGAAGGTGAATTTGTTCCACTTCCAAACGTAAGAGAGATTGCGAGACGAAATCTTATATTGGACGATATCGAGGATTTTGTTTCTCAGTATGAAGGTATAGTGATGATTAAATCATCACCAGATCTCCTGTACACATCCGAGCACGCCATTGGTGGCGCATGGGAATTTCACCCACATGAGGGATACTATGCTGATCTGCGCTCCAAATTTATGGAAGCGTTGGTGCCGGCCACAGGAAAGGGCGAAAAATACCTTGCAAGTTGGATTGCTGACGCGGATAGGAACTTAAGTAAAGCCAGATATTCATGCGCTTCGTTGGAGCGCGAGCTCGACCGGCTTCAAAGTCTCCTTCAACAGGTTAGTCAGAATGCTGAGCAAAGCCAGTCTAGGTGTGATGCACTTGAAAAAGAGCTGGCGGGAAAGAATGAGATTATCGCCTCGCAAGAGAAAGCGATTGAACTCCTCGGCTCGGAAGTTTCCGATCTTAGATCGCAAAATGCCAGGCTCAATCTCCTATCTACATTTATGGCTCAACGATATACGACTGGGAAACTGAGTCTTATCGATAAGTTGGGACGCTTGTGCGCTCTGAGATTCGAAGCAAAGCAGCTCCGAAAACTTGGATTTGACGAGCGAAAATATCTAGATGCGAACCCGGACGTAAAGAATACCGGAATGGTCGCAGAGACGCATTATCTGCTGTATGGTATGAAGGAGGGAAGGAAAATAATCAGCACTCTCGGTATTATTCTCTGCAGCATGATGATGTCAGATTATTTTCCATCAGATTCATCGCTCATCGGAACCCTGAGCGCTGCCTCCACTGACATTGAGACCAGACGCTAATTCAAATTAATCTTTGGGACTCCCACACCCTCCGGCGGTTTACACCTCAATATTCGGACCTAGCACAAGAAGCACATGAACGCCGCGGAAATCGTGACAAAAAAGCTAAACGTCATGAAGGCAGTTATGCTTCGCGACATGCGCACAAGGTTTTTCAACCATGGGCTAGGTTTTGCTCTTGTGCCTTTGTGGCCCCTCGTTCACATTTTCATAGTGATTGTGATAAATATCGCTTCGGGTCGAACTGCCCCATACGGCGAAAGCCCAATGCTTTATTTCGCCACTGGCCTTATCCCGACTTTGACCTTCATATACATCTCCCGGTTTATGTCCGTTTCCCTATTGATGAATAGCTCAATGCTCTCATTCCCAATTGTGAAGGTTACAGACATTTTGTTTGGAAGGGCGATTCTTGAAGTCATAGCGGCGATGATAAACATTGCGCTGGTATGGATTATTTTCGCGGCGCTCGGGATTGACCCATATCCCAACGATCCGCTTCAAGCGACATTTGCTTTTCTGGCGCTGATTTTCCTAGCTGTTGGAATAGGAACCATTGTTGGCACCATAACCCAATTTCTGCCAATTGTGGCCACAGGCTACGGGCTGATGGGTATTGTTTTCTATATATCCAGCGGAGCGTTATTTGTCGCGCCAAACCTTCCTGATCAAATCGCGATTCCGCTTTCATACAACCCCGTGTTGCAATGCGTGGAATGGATGCGAGTTGCATTTTATGAAGGATATAGCGATAGGCTTCTGAATCGAGAGTATGTTTTGTCTTTTGCTTTAGGCGCATTGTTTGTCGGCTTGACCTCTGAAAGGCTCTCGCGGCGAATTTTGCTAGACGTGACCTAATTTTTTTAGCTTGCCAGACCTTCAAGACCAATCTTGGAATTCATCCGGTCCAGATTCTCCTCCCAAGAAAGAGCCGTTTTGACGATAAACTCAAGGCTGTCATGCTTAGGTACCCATCCGAGCTCGGTAAACGCTACAGTTGGATTTGACACAATTGAGACAGCATCACCTTCTCGTCTTGGGGAATAACTGACATTGATATCACGACCAGCTACTCTCCTGACGCAATTGAGTACTTCTAAAACCGAAAACCCGCGACCATAACCGCAATTCGCAATTATCGAGCTGCCCCCCTCACGCATTCGCTTTAGCGCCCTAAGGTGAGCCTCGGTGAGATCGCTGACATGGATGAAGTCGCGCACACACGTTCCGTCGTGGGTCGGGTAATCCGTGCCATAGATTTCAATCCTGTCACGCTTCCCTAATGCGGTCTCGGTTGCGACCTTTATGAGATGTGTCGCACCTACAGTCGATTGGCCGGTTCGTCCCCTCGGGTCCGCGCCAGCCACGTTGAAATACCTCAAGGCAGTATAAGTGAAATCATAAGCCCTCGATGCATCACGCAGCATGATTTCAGTCATTAGTTTCGATGTACCGTAGGGCGATTCCGGACGTAAGGCGGCCGTCTCAACGACGGGATCATTATTCTCTTGTGTGCCATAGACCGCAGCAGTCGAGGAGAACACAAAATACCGCACTCCCGCCTCGACGGCCGCGGCTATTAACGCTTGCGATTTTACTGTGTTGTTCTCGTAGTATGAAAGCGGATCGGCAACGGACTCCGGCACTACAACCGAACCGGCGAAATGAATGATGGCATCGACGCTGTTTTCGGAAAAGATCGTACGGAGCAGACCTCTGTCAGCAATATCGCCTTTATAAAACCGCGCCTCAGGGGCGACAGCCCAATAAAATCCGGTCGAGAGCCTATCTAACACGACCACTGTTTCGCCTGCTTCAATCAAGGACCAGACCATGTGACTGCCAATATATCCAGCCCCTCCAGTGACAAGAACTGCCATGTGACCTCAAAAAATATTGCATCCAAATCGCGCTTTGCCCGCGGCTATAGGTTACCCAAACGCGAGCATTCACGCCGAAAAACAAATGTAAGTTTTATATAGACAGGCGAATTCAAAAAGGATACACGCATGACGCACAACTTATATATTTCTCCTTGCGTTGTGGCAAGAAGAACACAACTAAAATATTGTAATCTGGTGGATTTTTACATTAGGCGATCGGCTAATATAAGGCGTCTACCTGATGCAACCAAAACAGCCTGGGTCAGCGACAGTGACTTTCATTTCCTCCGACGACGCATCTAGCGTTCAGCGTATTCAAGAGCTGGAAATCGAAAATCGACATCTTAAATCACGACTAGCGGCACTCGCCTTTCTGGGGTCTCAACCGGAAGAGCAGCAGGATGAAGTGACCGCGACCAATCACGCCCTATCGTTTAATGCCGAATACGCTTTTGACGACAATCGCGATACTGCCCTTTCCCACAAAGACGTCTCGTTCAACTCCACTCTGCACATATTCCATATGGAATATTTCGGCATCAGAGCGGCAGCTGGAAATCTTCCCGGCGCTAAGCTTGCTATCCGCGCTGAGAAGCCTCTATCACAACATGCGACTGCAAAAATCATCGATACCATCCAACGAATAGGATATGATCGCCTGGTATTGCATGGTTATTCAGCAAACATGGATTTGCTAGCCAGGCGCATAGGAGGCTCTGACGGGCCGGACTTGTTCTGTGTATGGCACGGCAACTTTGCTCAGCTCGCATATAAAGATGAGCGTGCTGCTTTTCAACGATGGCTGAAATTGCAAAACGACGGACTAGTTTCCCGAGCTCATATTTTGAAGCAGAATGCAAGTGAATTCCTCACCAAAGGCTTTACCCCTCTGCTGCTGAACCTGCCGCCCAAATGGAATCGCCAAAGGATATCCGCGCCATTTTCGACTAAGGCCACCACCACGGCGTTTCTACCGAGTTGGTCAGATATTCGAAAAAACTGGCACGCCAATATGTTGGCAGCGTCTAAGACGCCAGCAGTGAAGAAAATTTTTTATTACGCCGACACGAGACCCCTGTTCGCGCTTGAAAAGCCAGTGGAGAAAATCAAGTTTGATATCGCAACACATCTTGACGTTGTCGCCTCTGTGGACGTGATATTCAATGTCACTCTGATCGACTGTCATCCAATGGTTGATTTGGAAGCTATCGCATGCGGAACGCCTTCTATAACCGCTCGTCTTTTTCTAGATGAGATTGAAAATCACCCCTATGCCCGCCTCACAGAAGTCGACAATCCCTTAGATGCTGACGCTGTGGCGAGGACCGCCTCAAAAGTTGCGGAAGTTCCACATTCAGAACTAGCAGCGATGATGTCTGACTATTCCTCAAATATCACTAAGACAAGCCTGTCTCGATATCGTGAATTTCTGCGGCTCTAAGATTTACATAAGAAGGACAATATAATGGCACTTGGGCATAAGACTTGCTATTCGCATTTCGGTGAAGATCAAATTGTAAGTTTTCTATTTGGTGAACAAAAGACAGCAGGTCTTTATTTCGATGTCGGCTGCTATCATCCATCACTCTTTTCTAACACCTACCTTTTCTATGAGCGCGGTTGGCGCGGCATCCTAGTAGATGCCAATCCCTTTATGATCAACCTCTGCCATGAGGAGCGGCCGGAAGATGTTGCGTTAAATAGGGCGATCGGAGGTGAAAATGGAATGGCGACCCTTTATAAATTTAACGACTGGGGCTCAAGCAATACAATTGACGCAAACTTCCGCGATAATATCGTACAAAGCCAAAAGGTGGAAGTGACAGAAACCGTGGACGTGGAGATGATCACCCTGAAGTCCTTATTCGAGACTCACTCAGAAGGCCGAGAGATAGACTTTCTCAATATTGACATTGAAAATGTCGATTACGACGCATTAAGCGGAAATGACTGGCAAATCTTTCGCCCCAAAGTAATTGCGATCGAAGATTTAGGATTTCGGCTTAATCAGCCCGAAAATTCATCTATCCATATGTTTCTTAGCGCTCGCGGTTACCGCATGGAGGCCCGCGCAGTGTACACCTCTATTTACGTCGCCGATGAGGCACGGGCATCCTTGAACGTGTGATGACCTAAGGTCATAAGCTTAATATTTGTCGTTTATCTAAGGTACTTGACTGATGAGAAAGATTTGCTTCGTCGCTCCGGAGCTTGCGCCTTTTTCCGCAGGTGGGATTGGCGTGCTGATCCATAATCTCCTCATCGAATACGAAGATGAAAAGGTTGAGTACCACGTTCTCGCCCTCAGCGACTCATCCATCGACAACAATGTTTTTGCGCACATTTTTCCGAAGGCAACGCTATGGAGGTCGGCGGATGTCCTTCCGATGACCTCAGACGCTGCCCTAGCTCCCCCAGATTGGGCTTTCACGACTCATCCGTGGCATTTTAAATCATACCAAGCCGCACAGGCACTAAAGGATTTAGCAGCAAGAGGAATCGTCTTCGATATTGTCGAGTTTCCGGACTGGGGCGGCTTAGGGTTTTGCGCCACACAGGAGAAACTTCTCGGCAATCTCGGATCCACCTTGATCTCAGTCAGGCTGCATAGCACGGATTCGATTCTGCGTGCGGGGGAACCGGTAACCGGGGGCCACGGCGCGGCAAATCTGTCAGACTTAGAAAGGAAGTCGCTGCTTGACGCAGATATTGTCGTCGCGCATCTCTCATCAATTGCTGAGGCCACTCAAAAACACTTCGGATTATCTCAAGAGTGGCTAGCCAGCGTTCATGTCGACTCGCCGCCAATCCCGCTGAAGCCTGCGTCGAAATCGATAACCTTTGAGGCGACTACAAATATATGCTTTCCCAGTAAAATCCAGGCCCTGAAGCGTCCCGATGTATTCCTTAATGGAGCATTGGCTTTCATGCGCTCACATAGCGACTACAAGGGTAACATTCTCTTCGTTGCACATCCTTCGGATGAAGGCCTAAGACACCAACTCGCCAGCAGGATACCCCCGGAATTCGCGGAAAGAGTTTCGTTCCTATTGAACGCCCCAACTTCTGTTAGAATTTCCATTCTGGAAAAGTCAATTTCGGTTTTTCCGTCGCCATTTGAGAGCTTTTGTCTTGCCGCCTATGAAGCATCGATGCAGGGAGGCTGGGTTGCGCTGAACGGTGCTAATCCAGCATTTTCGAACGAGACTATTTGGAAAGATGGCACGAACTGCCTGAAGTTTGACGGCACTTCACTCGGCTTGGCCGAGCGCCTAGAGAGAGCCTGGCTTGATCGCCACAAAACCCAGCTCCATCCGGTAGCACATAAATCAGCGAACCGACCGTATTGGATGACTTGGCCGGTTCGCCGGACGCGCGAGGTTCGCGGATTCGCCCACAAGAAAAGGCCGTTGGTGTCAATAGTTGTCCCCTATTTCAATATGGGGAGGTACATTCATAGAACATTGGAGTCGGCACTCGCCTCGACATATACAAATATAGAGATTGTTCTCGTTGACGATTGTTCAACCGACGCACATAGCCGAATGGTTCTTGAGAAAATTCGTCAGGCTGAGCAGTTTGACTGTGTGAGAGTTGTTTCGGCGCCCACAAATGTTGGCCTATCTGCTGCACGTAATCTCGGAATTCGCGAAGCACAAGGCGAATTCATTCTTACGCTTGATTCAGACGATCTCATTCGAAGTGACTTTATCGAACTTGCGGTGAATGCACTTCTTAGGAATCCAAAACATTCACTGGTTGTACCACAAACTGCATTCGTATCAGACACCTCGTCAAACGCAGAAATGTCGGTAATAGACTATGCACTTTTCGTTGGAGAAGCCGTACGTGGAGGAGCAATGGCTAACCGTTTCTCAACGGCCACAAGCCTTGGGCGACGCGAACTTTATCTTGAGTTCCCTTATGACGAATACCTGAATTCATATGAAGATTGGGACTTTTATGCTAGGGCGGTTAGGGCTGGCAAAAGATTTATCGTCTCAAGTGATATCTATTTTTACTACAGACGTCGAGCCGGCTCCATGATCGCCGAGAATACACGCGCTCGCCATATCCGAAACTTGTCAATTATCAGGTCCAAGCAGCGGTTTGCCGCCGGCCACGCATGCGTGGATCTCAACATCATGACCGACTCGGAAGCCTCGTACCAAGCTGAGCTCGACAAACTATCAATAATCGGCACGGCGCAAATGAACGGCAATGCCGATCAAAAAGACCAATATATTCGGATGCTTCGGGCCCGGGTAGCTCATCAAGAGATACTTCTGAGGGACGCGAATACAAAGCTCTCGACGGTGCAAGATATTGTCGACGCGTGGCGATCTGGCGAAGTGGCAAATAACAACGCAACAAGCTCCAATCAGCAGTCAAAGCTTGCGGGGCCGCGCCACTCTTCGCCCTGGCTGGTTGCGCGCTGGTATCGCAAGGCCAAGCTGCAAAGATCGATCCGTGAGCTGATAAAAAGTGGTGAGTTGGACCCAGTTTGGTATCTAGAGAACAATCCCGATGTGGCGGCAGCGGGAATGGACGCTGCATGGCACTATTTGAAATATGGCCGGAATGAAGGCCGGCAAGGCCGGCCCGGAGAGTGAGATGCTATTCAAGAACAGTATTCAAGGCGGGAGAATTGAAGTTTTTTCTTCAGAGGAAGGTTGGACTCTTTCCGAAGGAAGTGGCGATAGATCTTACTGGAAGCGGCTCGTATTCGAACGAGAATTCATGCACGCTCCTTTTGTAACCGTGTCGCTTTCTGGCCTAGATGCTTCGAAGGACTCCAATCTAAGATTAGTCTTGGGCCCTCACAATATAACACCTTTTGGCTTCGATATGGAAATAAGGACTTGGGCCGACACAACGATTAACTACGTTGCTTTGACTTGGATGGCTTACGAGATTGTTGAATGACGATTAGAAGGCTTCGGTTTCTTGCAAACCTGCGAGTCTAATTTCGGTGGCACCGATTCCGGCCTCGAGAAGAAGTAGTCAGATGTCTGAGTTTAGCAGTCAGCAGATCGCCGCGATGATGAGTAGCTAGGCAGCAATGCTGGCAGTCAGCTGCCGCCTTTTTTGTCAAGCGACAAGCGCTGGATCATGTTGAACTTGTAAATAAGCTGCACAAGCTGCTGTCTTTGGGCCTTAGCTCCACACCGGCCGCTACGGGGCTATAAAGCATCCGATGCTCTATCCTTGAAAACGGAAATTGAGCGGAAGAATTGTATCCCCCCCGGTGAGGGCCGCCTTGCTGAGGTAGGCTGAAGACTGCAAGTCCTAGTGCAAGCACTAGGGATAGTCATATGGCGAAGCATCAGGTTGAGGTTATCACATCGGTCGAGCGGCGACGGCGCTGGTCACGGGAGGATAAGGAGCGGCTGGTCGCGGCGACGTTAGAGCCTGGGGCCAGCGTATCGGAGATCGCGCGATCGGCTGACATCCATTCCGGGCAATTATTCCGATGGCGCAGACAGCTCTGCCAAATATCAGCGCCGCCCACGCCGCAATTCATTCCGGTTGACGTCGTCGCGGGTTTACCAGGGCCTGATCCGGTGGAAACGACACCGCCGTCACGGCCGCGCAAGAAGACGAGCGTAGTAACGATCGAGCTCGGCCGCGGTCGACGTCTTCGCGTTGAGAGCGATATCGACACCGAAGCCTTGGGCCGCATCCTTGATGTTCTGGAGCGGCGATGATCCCGGTTCCAAGCGGCGT
>NZ_JBXSOR010000027.1:0-52086 GCF_057784455.1 Martinezella sp. CNPSo 3890
AGGTAAATTTTGACGGTAGGGCCTACTTTTCTCGGCAATCGCACGAAGATCGATGCACCGAACAGCACAGGCACGCAGCGCGGCAGCAACCTTCAGTGAGGCTTTCCGAAATGCGCAGGCATTGCAGTCGGTGCGGCAGGCTTCTTCGCCGCGCGCTGGCCGGCAAGCTGAAGCCGCTTGTGCTCGAGATGATAGGCATAGAGGAACTGGGCAGCGATGCCGAAGACGACATAGATGGCGCCGACGACGGGGCTCTTGTTGGTCACGTAGAGAAGGACCTGACCAGCCATGGCGAGGATGGTGCCGGCAACGAAGATGTTCAGCGAATGCCGCCCGAGGATCGTCAGCGGGTGATTGGCCGAGCGGCGCAGGAACGCCGAAATGGCGGGGATGCTGACGATCAGATAGGCAAGCGCCAGAACATGCAGCAGCCGCGGCAGCGACAGGAAAGTCTTGTCGAAGCCGGTGACGACGGTCGGCAGACCGAGCATGGCGAGGTAGTCGCCGAGTATCCACAGCTTGTCGGTCACCCAGATGAAAGACACGAGCACATAGGCGCAGGCCAGCCCGATCAGAACCGGATGGGCAGGGATGTGCCCGCCGCGCTTGACATGCATGCTGGCGACGAAGCCGATGACGAAAAGCAGCTGCCAGGATAGCGGATTGAGGAACCAGAAGCCCTCAAGCAATGTCGTATGCGGCGCGATGTAATAGATGCCGGACACCAGCCAGACGCCAACCGAAATTGCGAGCAGAAGTAGGGGGCTTCTTGCTTCCAGCAGCATGATCAGCGGCAGCATCAGGAACAAGGCACCGTACATGGGTAGAATGTTGTTGTAGCCGATCTGGTGCCCGAGCGTCAGCAGCGCGGGAATGCCGCGCGCCGGGTCCATCAGCAGGGCAAGGATATTCACTTCGCAGAGCAAGCCCTTCTGGTGGAAAAGCCACGCGCCAGAAATGAAGAGCACCAGCGTCACGAAGGTCGTGATCATATGCGCGGTATAAAGCGTGAAGGCACGTTTGATCGCCTTCCATGCCATGTTCAGCCGATTGCCCGGAAGAAATCTCGTTCCATAGGCAAGGCCGACCGATATGCCGGAGATCAGCACAAAGGCTTCGGCACCATCGGAGAAGCCGAAATTCTTCGAAGTGAAATCCTCGAAGATCTGCCCCGGCACATGGTTGATGAAAATCATGATCAGAGCCAGGGCTCTGAGAACATCCAGTCGGGTATCCCTCTGGGAGACCGGCTTCGGCAAACTCACTCGTTGTGCCGACACCGAGCTCATATTCGCCCTCGAATTCATAAAACTCTCCTGTTCCGACACTCAAATGCAATCGGGGCCAAAGAGTTCCCCCTTTGGCCCCGATCGTCGAAGCGAAACAGTGCAGAAACGCTACTGTCCGACCGGATAGCCCTCTTCGGGATGGGCGACCGCCCTGTCATTGATAGTGACGGAGTATCCCGCCACATCGGGCGCTTTTGAGACGGAAATACGGTAATTTCCGCCCGGCAGCTCGATATCCGCCGTAAAGCCATCCCAGTTCGAGGGCAATGCCGGTTTGACGAAAAGTCGTCCGTTTTTCACGCGGATACCGAGAATGCCTTCGACAGCGACGCGATACAGCCAGCCGGCGGAGCCCGTGTACCAGGTCCAGCCGCCACGGCCCGTCAATTGTCCTTCGCCGTAGATATCAGCAGCAACCACATAGGGCTCTACACGATAGGTATCGGCCTGATCACGATCGCGTGCATGGTTGATCGGGTTCAGCATATCGAAGCAATGCCAGGCATCGTCACCGCGATCCATCTCGGCCAGCGCCATGACGACCCAGGTGGCCGCATGGGTATACTGGCCGCCATTCTCGCCCACACCAGGCGGATAGGACTTGATGTAACCCGGATCACGCGCCGACTTGGCAAAGGGCGGCGTGAACAGCCGGATGATGCGGTTTTCGTCATCCACCAGCTGGTCGAGCACGGCATTCATCGCCTTCTCGCCGCGCCATATTTTGAGATAAAGTTTACTGTTTCACACGGCACATTCCATCGGCCGAGCAAATTTTCCTTGCCCGGCGAAACTCTGCCGATGAAACGAGATCGGAAGCTGCACAAGGAGAAAAACGACCAGTCGTGATTGACCGGACCCGCAAACTTCCCGATTTTCAAGAGATGGGCCGCATCGGCCCCACATCAGCGGCGGAACAAAGCCGCCACCGGCCAAACGTCGCCTTAGACGACAAGCCCACAAACAATGGCCGCGACAAACAGGAATGCAGCCGAAAACAGTACGACATGAATCACTGTTTGAATCTTCTGCCGCGTCTTGGCGGCGCGCTTGGAACCATCGAACTGATTCACATGCGCATTCGAAATACCCAAATTCGCCATGTGTTGCCTCCGTTCGTTTCTTATATGTCTCTCAGGCCAAGCCCGGGACGGATATTCATACATTTCCTATCAATTAGGTAGAGATGAATTTCCGTCCAGAACGCGAGCCGAGAAAAATTAAACCATCTGAAGTCGAGGACCCGAAAGATCGGCAATGCCAATTCAGCAAAGAATGCGGCGGGCCCAAATCAAGCTGCGCTCGATGGCGCTGGTATCGGCCGTCTGCTCTTCGGCAGGTCCGGCCTGGCGGCGGCAGTTTTCGTCAGCAAGAGTAGCGGACCGTGCACCTTCCCGTTTCGCCGGAACCGGCGGATGAAGATAGCCCATGGTCATGCCACCCATGAAAAACATGTCTGCCTCCACTTAACGTCTGACCCCTTGTCGGGATCACGAAAGTTAACTGCCATTAACGAGATCATGACAGAATTGCGGCAGGTGTCAATAGTCTATACGATTGGTCGTGTTTACGCGCCAGTTCGTTAACGCGCCGCTGAGGCACAAGCCGCCCGCTCAGGCGCGGACGAACCCCTTGCTGGCGACCATGAGATTGCGCGTGTAATCTTCCTTCACATCGCCGACAGCCAGTTCCTTCGCGGTCAGCCTCTCGACGACTGCGCCGTTGCGCATGACGGCCAGACGCTCGCACATATGGGTGATGACGCCGAGATCGTGGCTGACCATAACGAAGGTCAGATGGCGATCCCTGCGAACCTGCTCAAGTAGGTTGAGCACTTCGGCCTGCACCGAGGCATCGAGCGCCGAAGTCGGCTCGTCGAGCAACAGGATCGACGGCTCCACGATCAGCGCGCGCGCAATGGCGACGCGCTGGCGCTGGCCGCCGGAGAGCTGGTGCGGATAGCGGAAGCGGAAGCCCTTTCCGAGGCCGACTTCATCCAGCGCCCTGGCGATCCGGGTCTCCGTGTCGCCGATCCCATGAATCGACAAAGGCTCAAGCAGCAACCGGTCGATCGTCTGGCGCGGATGCAGGGAACCGTAGGGATCCTGAAACACCATCTGTACCTGGCGATAGAAGGTCTTGCTGCGCCGGGCGCCCTTCAGCTGTTCGCCGCCGACGTGGATCGTGCCGTCGGTGACGGGCGCAAGGCCCGCAACGGCGCGCAGCAGCGTCGATTTGCCGGAGCCAGACTCGCCGACCAGACCGAAGGATTCGCCCTTGTTCACGTCGATGCCGACGGCGTCGAGCGCATAATAGCCATCATAGACCACACTGAGGCCATCAACTGCGAGTGCTGTCGTCATGCCGCCCACTCCGGCTTGCGGTCGAGCACCGGCAGCGGATGCCTGTTTTCGCCAATGACCGGCATGCAGTTCTGCAGGCCGCGCGTATAGGGATGCCGGGCATTGTTCAATTCGGCAGCTTTGAGTTCTTCCACCACCTTACCCGCATACATGACGATTACGCGGTCGCAGAAGGACGACACCAGCCGCAGGTCGTGCGAGACGAAAATCAGCCCCATGCCACGCTCGGAGACGAGCTTGTCCATGATTTTGAGGACATCGAGCTGAACGGTGACGTCGAGCGCCGAAGTCGGCTCGTCGGCAATCAGCAGCTCCGGCCCGGCGATCAGCATCATGGCGATCATGACGCGCTGGCCCATGCCGCCCGAAACCTCGTGCGGATGCAGGTCGTAGACACGGGCGGGATCGCGGATCTGCACCGCTTCCAGCATGGCAAGGGCGCGATCGCGAGCCTCGGCCTTGCTCACCTTCTCATGGGTGCGCAGCGTCTCGGTGATCTGCTTGCCGATGGTCATGACAGGATCGAGCGAGTATTTCGGATCCTGCAACACCATGGCGACGCGTTTGCCGCGCAGTGACCGGCGCTCTTTGGCCGAGATCGACAGCAAGTCAATGCCGCTGAAATCGAGCTTGTCGGCTGTGACGATGCCGTGCGGCGGCGTCAGTCCCATGATGGCGCGGCCGGTCTGCGATTTGCCGGAACCGCTCTCGCCGACGATGCCAAGCCGCTCGCGACCCAGCGTGAAAGAGACGCCGCGCACGGCGTCGATGACGCCGGTACGGGTCGGATAGCGAACCTTAAGGTTTTCCACGGTCAGAAGTGCCGTCATTGCCCGCTCTCCTTCGGATCGAGCGCATCGCGCAGGCCGTCGCCGAGCAGGTTGAAGCCGAGGCTGACGATGAGGATCGCGATGCCGGGCATGGCCGCCACCCACCATTGATCGAGATAGTATTTGAAGCCGCTCGCGATCATGACGCCCCATTCCGGCAGCGGCGGCTGCGCGCCGAGCCCCAGGAAGCCGAGACCGGCGGCCGTCAGGATCACGCCGGCCATGTCGAGCGTCACACGGACGATCACCGAGGAGATGCAGAGCGGCATGACATGGCGGAAGATGATGCGCAGCGGCGAGGCACCCATGAGCTGCACGGCGGCGATATAGTCCGAACGCCGCACCGTCATTGTTTCAGCGCGCGCCAGCCGCGCATAGGGCGGCCAGGAGGTGATAGCAATCGCGATGACGGCATTTTCGATGCCTGCGCCGAGGGCGCCGGCGAAGGCAAGGGCCAGCACAAGCTTCGGAAAGGCAAGGAAGATATCGGTGATGCGCATCAGGATCACATCGACCCAGCCGCCCAGATAGCCTGACACCATGCCGATGATCAGCCCGATCGGCGCCGAGATGATCGCGACCAGAATGACGATGTAGAGTGTCCAGCGCGAACCGTAGATGAGGCGCGAAAGGATATCGCGGCCGAGATCGTCGGTGCCGAGAAGATAGCCCGGCGTGCCCGGTGGTTTCAGATAGGCATTCGTCAAGTCGCCGATGACGGGCGAATGCGGAGCGATGACATCGGCGAGCGCCGCCACGAGCACGAGCGCGATGATGATCGCGAGCCCGATGACGGCCAGGCGATTGGCGGAAAACTGCCGCCAGGTGACGTAGGCACGTCCCAATCTCGCCTGCCGGCGCGACTGCGGCCGGTCGGAGAGCAGCCAGTCCCTCAAGCTGGGTTGAGTGGTCTCGACAGTCATTTACGTCGGGTCCTTGGGTCGAGCGTCCGATACAGAAGATCGGAAATCAGATTGATGCCGATGAACACCGTGCCGACGACGATGGTGCCGCCGAGAACGGCATTCATGTCGGCATTGCGCAGCGAACTGGTGATATAGAAGCCGATGCCCGGCCAGGAGAAGACGATCTCGGTCAGCACGGATCCCTCGAGCAGCCCGGCATAGGAAAGCGCGATCACCGTGATCAGCGGCACGGCGGCACTGCGCAGGGCATGCCCCCAGATCACCCGCGTCTCGGAAAGGCCCTTGGCGCGGGCCGCAACGATATATTCCTGGCCTAGTTCGTTCAGCATGAAGCTGCGGGTCATGCGGCTGATATAGGCAAGCGAGAAATAGCCGAGCAGCGACGCCGGAAGGATGATGTGGCGGAACACGTCCCAGAAGACGTCCCATTGCCCCTGCATAGCGCTGTCTAGCAGGAAGAACCCGGTGACCGGCGTGAAAGTATATTCATAGGCGATGTCGATGCGGCCGGGATAGGCGACCCAGTTCAGCTTCGCATAGAAGATGACGAGCGAAACCATGGCCAGCCAGAAGACCGGCACGGAATAGCCGACGAGGCCAATCACGCGGACGATCTGGTCTATGATGCTGTTGCGGCGCACCGCGGCGAGCACACCGAATGGAACCCCGAAGATGGCGCCAATGATCGTGCCGACCGTCGCGAGCTCCATTGTCGCTGGGAAGACGCGCCTGATGTCATCCATGACCGGATTCGTCGTCAGAACCGACGTGCCGAAATCGCCGCTTAGAGCGCTGACGAGATAATAATAGAACTGCAGATAAAGCGGCTCGTCGAGATGCATCTCGCGCCGCAGACGTTCCAATATCTGCTGCGGCGCGTGATCGCCGGCGATCGCCAGCGCCGGATCGATCGGGATGACGCGCCCGATGAAGAAGGTGACGGCCAGAAGGCCGAGATAGGTGGTGACGGCGACGACGAGAAATCGCAGCAGCCCCATGAAAAAGGGAGCGGCACGGCCCTTTTTGGGCCGCACCTGCATTTTCCGTTCGACAGTGCTCAAAGACCTAGTCCTGCCGGATCATCACTTGGAGATCGGCCAGACGAAGTTGTTGTCGAAGCTCGGACCAAGCTTGAAGTCCTTCACGTCCTTGCGATAGCCGGCGACTTCCGTCTGCTGATAGAGGATGATGAAGGGGCTTGCTTCCAGGAATTTCTTCTGGATGTCCTGATACATTGCGCCGCGCTTGCTAGCATCGCCCTCGAAGAGCGCCGCCTTGGCCTGCTTCTCCAGTTCGGGAGCGGTCCAGGTGTTGCGCCACACGAGCGTCTTGTTGCTGCTGGTATCGGAATTGTCGTCGTTGGTGGTGAAGGTATCGGCATTGGAATGGGGATCCCAATAGTCCGGGCCCCAGTTGCCGAAGTAGATATCGTGATTACGGGCACGATATTTCGTCAGCTTCTGCTTGCCGTCGCCCGGGATGATTTCCACCTTGATGCCGGCCTGGCCGAGCGTCTGCTGGATGGCGGTCGCGATACCCGTATCCGGCTCGATGCTGCGCACGTCCATGGTGATCGAGAAGCCATTGGGCAGGCCTGCCTTGGCCAGCAATTCCTTGGCCTTGGCGACGTCGAGCTTGAACGGATTCTCATCCAGCGAGCCGAGCATGCCCTTCGGTTCGAACGTCTGGTGGATCTCGCCGATGCCCTTGATCAGCGTCTTGCCGATGGCATCGTAATCGACCAGATATTTGAACGCCTGCTGCACTTCTGGCTTGGCCAGATTGGCGTTCTTCTGGTTGAGGCTCATGTAGTAGATGGTGCCCTTCGGCGCACTGGTCGAAGCAAGCTGCGGGTTCTTCTCGACGGCCTCGAGATCGGTCGGCGACAGGTTGCGGGCGATATCGATATCGCCGTTCTCCAGCGCCAGGCGCTGTGCCGAGCTTTCCTTCATGAAGCGATAGATGACGCGGTTCAGCTTCGTCTTTTCGCCATAATAGTTGTCGTTGCGCTCCAGCACGACGGCCTCGTTGGCGCGCCATTCACGCAGCTTAAACGGGCCGGAACCGGCAAAGCCGGTCTTCAGCCAGCTGTTGCCGAAGTCGTTGTCGTACTTATAGTCGGCGGTCGGTGTTGCCGGCTTCACATGCTGCAGGACCAGTTTCTTGTCGACCACTTCGGCGACGGTCGCCGTCAGGCAGTTCAACACGAAGCTCGGCGCATAGGGCTTGTCGACGGTGAAGGTGAAGGTGTTCGCATCGGTTGCCTTAGCCTTCTCCGTTACATTGTCGCCGGTCAGGCCGAATTGGGTAAGAATGAAGGCCGGGCTCTTGTTGAGCTTGACGACGCGCTCGAAGGACCATGCAACGTCTTCGGCGGTGATCGGATTGCCGGACGCAAACTTCAGGCCGGGCTTCAGCTTGAACGTATAGGTCAGGTGATCGTCGGAGACCGACCAGCTCTCTGCAAGGTCACCCTTGATCTTGGACGTATCGTTAATGTCGAGACGGACGAGCAGGCTATAGGTGTTGCCGGTGATTTCGGCAGCCGACAGCTCATAGGCTTCGGCCGGATCCATGCTGAGAATATCGTCGAAAGCAAAACCCTCGACCAGCGTGTCCTTGGGCGTGGCGGCATATGCATTCGGCGCCGCCATCAGCAGAAGCGAGAGAGCCGCGCCGGCAGACAGTGCGCGCAAACCGCGGTTCATCTTGGTCATCATCATTGTTTTCATTCCCCTCTTAACAAACTTTACGCAATATCGGCACGCACTTCACCGGCTACCTTCCTTCCAGGCGGACGCCAGGACCCGAAGCCAGTTCTCCCTGCACAGCTTTACAAGATCGGCCTCACCATAACCAGCGTTGCGAAGGGCTTCAATCAGCTTCTGGTTGCCTGCCGCATCGGCAATTTCAGCCGGAATCGTCGCACCGTCGAAGTCCGATCCGAGGCCGACGCAATCGATGCCGAGACGCCCGACGAGATGATCGACATGCCGAACCATCGCCTCGATTGGCGTGTCGGCATCCGAGCGCGCGTCGTCGCGCAGCATCGCGGTCGCATAGTTGAGGCCGACGATGCCGCGGCTCTCCTTGATGGCGTCGAGCTGCTTGTCGGTGAGGTTGCGCGCGACCGGCGTCAGCGCATGCGCATTGGAGTGGCTTGCAACCAGCGGCTGGTCCGACGTCTTCGCCACATCCCAGAAACCCTTTTCGGTTATATGGGCGAGATCGACGAGGATGCCGAGCTGGTTGCAGGCGCGCACCAGCGCGAAACCAGCCTCGGTGAGGCCAGGTCCTGTATCCGGCGAACTCGGATAGGCGAAAGGCACGCCATGGGCAAAGACATTGTTGCGGCTCCAGACGGGGCCGAGCGAGCGCAGACCGGCGGCATAGAAGGTTTCGAGCGCGACGAGATTGGCATCGATCGCCTCGCAGCCTTCCATGTGCATAACAGCAGCGAAAATGCCTTTCTCCATGCAGTCGCGAATGTCGGCCGTGGACCGGCAGAGCTTCCAGGCGCCGGCGCGGTCGAGTCTCAGCGCGATCGCGGCCATGTCCAGCGCGATGTCGAGAGAGGGCGCGCGCTCCAGCGGAGCCGCCAAAGGCGTGGCATAATGGCCATTGCTATCAGGATCGGCGAAAACGAGATCGCCCGAGGGAATATAGATGGCGCACAGCCCCCCGGCCAAACCGCCGGCCTTGGCCCGCGGAGCATCGATGTGACCGCTCGACGTCCCGTCCCGGAATTCGGCGATCGGGTCGGCGCCGTCGCGCGCGTGATGCCAGAGCCTCAGGAGAACGTCGTTATGACCATCGAATACGGCTTGCATTGTCTATCCCGGATGAAGCGCTCGAGTGAGCGAATGGAAAGCGGCCAGAATAGAAAAGCTGACAGGATTCGCCATACCCAAATGAAAAAAATTTGCATTTGCATGGAATGGCATCGTCAAATGGAAAAGGCGGGGTAAAAACCCCGCCTTGAGAGCATGTTAGAACGCTGACGATGTGTCGGGCATTTCAGCGCTTGGCCCGCTTCTTCTGGCGGTAGACGTCGATGGCAACAGCCGCGACGATGATGAACCCCTTGGCGATTTCCTGGTAATAGGCATCGACATTGAGGAAGGTGAAGCCGGAGATCATGACACCGAGGATGACCGTGCCGATCACCGTGCCGGCGATGCGACCGACGCCGCCGGTCAGCGACGTGCCGCCAATGACCGCAGCCGCGATCGCATCCAGCTCGTAGTTCACACCCATGCCGGCCTGCGCCGTCTGCACGCGGGCGGCCGTGATGATGCCGGCAAGGCCGGCCAGAAGCCCGGCAATCGCATAGACCTTGACCAGATGCGCCTCGACATTGATGCCCGATACGCGCGCCGCCTGCACATTGGCGCCGATCGCATAGGTGAACTTGCCATAGCGCGTGTAGCGCAGCACGACATGGAAGAGGACCGCGATGATGAGGAAGACGACGACCGGCCAAATTCCCGACCCGATGAAATTGAACTGGTCGGTCAGGCCTGAGATCGGCTGGCCCTTGGTATAAAGCTTCGACAGGCCGCGGGCCGAAACCATCATGCCGAGCGTCGCGATGAAGGGCGGGATCTTCGTTTTCGTGATCAACTGACCGTTGATGTAGCCGGCAAGCAGGCCGATCAGCAAGCCAATGCCGATCGGCACGAAGAATGGCATGTCGGTCAGTGCGGGATAGACGGCCCTTGCCCATGTCGACGACTGGGCAAAGCTTGCAGCGACCATGGCCGTCAAGCCGACGACGGAGCCGGACGAGAGGTCAATACCGCCTGTGATGATGACCTGCGTCACGCCGACCGAGATGATGCCGATGACCGAGACCTGCAGGATCATGATCTTCAGGCGCTGCAGGTTCATCAGGAAGCTCTGGCCGACGAAGATCCAGCCGAGGACCTCGCAGAGGAGCGCGATGCCGATCAGCACCAGGAAGATGCCGAGTTCGGGCGGCACGCGGCGACGTCTTGGCCGTGTGACCGCCGGGGCGGTCGCCTCTGCAACTTTGCTAACCATGGTTCAATCCTCCCTTGCGATGATTGGCGGCGTCACTGCGCGGCCAGCTCCATCACCTTCACTTGAGTTGCGTCCGCACGATCCAGGAATCCCGTGACCCGTCCTTCATGCATGACCATAATGCGGTCGCTCATGCCAAGCACCTCGGGCATTTCCGACGAGATCATGATGACGGCGACGCCGTTGCGCGCCATCTCGGTAACGAGACGATGGATCTCGGCCTTGGCGCCGACATCGATGCCGCGCGTCGGCTCGTCCAGGATCAGAATGCGCGGATTGGTGAGCATCCACCGGCCGATCAGGGCCTTCTGCTGATTGCCGCCGGACAGATTTTCGATGCGTTCGTCGAGGTTCGGCGTCTTGACGCGCAGCTTGCGTGCCATCTCCTCGCAGGCCTCTTCGATCGCGCCCTCCTGCACGAAGCCGCCTCGCACGAACTTGTCGTGCAGCACGGCCACCTGCATGTTCTCGAGCACGCTCAAGATGAGAAGACAGCCGGTATCCTTGCGGTCCTCCGTCAGGAAGGCCATCCCGTGGCGGATTGCCGCCGCCGGCGAGGAAATCTCGGCCTTCTTGCCAAAAAGCTCGATCGTGCCGGACGTAGCAGGCGTCACGCCGAAGATGGTCTCGGCAACATTCGACCGACCCGATCCGACAAGCCCGGCCACGCCGAGGATCTCGCCGGCCCTCACATCGAAGGACACATTAGAGAAGACGCCGTCGAGGCTCAAATCCTTGACCGACAGCACGGTCTCGCCGATTGGCACTTCCTCCTTCGGGAACATCTGCGTGATCTCGCGGCCGACCATCATGCGGATGATGTCGTCGCGCGTCACATCGGTGGAGGCATGCGTGCCGATATATTTGCCGTCGCGGAACACCGAAAACTCGTCGGCGATCTCGAACAGCTCGTTCATCTTGTGGGTGATGTAGACGATGCCGATGCCCTGGGCGCGCAGGTCGCGGATAATCTGGAATAGATGCGCCACCTCGCGCTCGGTGAGCGCCGAGGTCGGCTCATCCATGATCAGCACGTCGGAATTATAGGAGACCGCCTTGGCGATTTCGACCATCTGGCGGCTTGCGACAGAAAGCTCGCGGACCTGGATTTCAGGATCGATGGAAATGTTGAGGCGCTGGAAGAGCTCCTCGGTCTTGCGGCTCATCTCCGCATGGTCGACGAGGCCAAAACGGTTCTTCGGCTCGCGGCGGATCCATATATTCTCCGAAACCGTCATGAATGGCATCAGGTTCAATTCCTGATGAATCATGGCGATACCGTTTTCCAGTGCGTCGAGCGGTGACTTCAGCCGGATTTCGACGCCCTTGAGGCGTACCTCGCCCTGATCGGGGATATAGATACCGGCAAGGATCTTCATCAGCGTCGACTTGCCCGCGCCGTTTTCGCCCATCAGCGCATGCACCGTTCCACGCTTCAGGCGGAAGGAAACGTCATCGAGGGCGAGCACGCCGGGAAATTCCTTGCGGATGCCTTCGGCGCTCAACAGATAGGCGGCATTGGGAACAACGCCGCTGGCGCGCACCGCCGCCATGGTGGATGGGCTCACAACCATTTTTCCCTCCCGGGCAGATCGGATTTCAAAGGATACGGGCTTTTTAAGCCCGTATCCGTCGATCACTCTCGTCCTCAGTTCTTCTTGACGAAGTCCTTGACGTTAGCCGGCGTGACGAGCTGGAAGGGGATATAGACCTTCTTCTCGACCTTATCGCCCTTGGCAAGCTTGAGTGCGGCATCGACTGCACCCTTGCCCTGGCCGGCGGCATCCTGGAACACGGTGACCTTCAGGTCGCCAGCCTGCATGGCGGCAAGCGCGTCCTGCGTGGCGTCGACGCCCGCAACGACGATCTTGTCCAGCGACTTGCCGGAAGCTTTTAGTGCCTGGATAGCGCCGATCGCCATTTCATCATTGTTGGAGATGACGGCATCGAATTCGATGCCGCTGGAGAGCCAGTTGGTCATCAGGTCGGCACCCTGGGTGCGCTGCCAGTTGGCGGTCTGCTCCTGAACGATCTTAATGCCCTTGCACTCGTCGGTCGCCACGACATCATGGACGTCCTTGGTGCGCATGCGGGCAGCCTGGTTGGAAAGCTCGCCCATCATGATGACGGCCTTACCCTTCCCGCCCAGCAGCCGGCAGACTTCCTTGGCTTCCAGCGTACCGGATTCCTGCTCGTTCGAGGCGACGAAAGCCTGTTTGTCCGGAAGGCTGTCGACGTTTGCCGGCTCGCGGTTGACGTAGACGAGCGGGATCTTTGCGTCGGCGGCGAGCTTGGAAATCGCAGCCGTCGCGTCGGTATCGACCGGGTTCACGATGATGGCATCGACCTTACTGGCGATGAAGTTCTGGATCTGGCTCTGCTGCTTGGCGATGTCGTTCTGGGCGTCTTCGACCTGCAGGGTCACGCCCTTGTCCTTGGCGTAGTCCTGCATGCCGTTGCGCAGAACGGTCAGGAAGTTGTCGTCGAAGAGCGCCATCGAAACGCCGATGGTTTGGGCGTGGGCAGCGGTCGACAGCAGAAGAGCCATCGCGGAGCCAAGGATAAATTTCTTCATGTTTTCCTCCCAGATAAGGTGCCCGGCCACACCCCTCCTAAATGCCGGAGCCCCCAGTTTCGACTGCGGGGCCTCTAGTCAATTCAGCCGCCACTCCCATGGCGACCACATCGAAAAACGGAACAAACAAACCGTAAAATTCTCTATCCGGAATATTCATTCCATTTTTCAAGGGAAAGGTCAACAGCAAATTCTAGTCCCCGAAACGGGACCTCACGACGACGAGTTTTCTCGTGTCCGCTGGTGCAAGAATAGGCGGTCTAACCCTACATATGAGCGCCGATACCGTAGAACGATTATTCCATCGAGATGGAAACGGAATAGAATGTCGGCAAACCCACCAGCCGCGCCGCGGCCCGCAATGGAGAAAACGCATGCCCTCGATGTACAGTTTCTCAGTCCCCATCTTTCAACGCGGCCTGCAAAACCTTTCGGCCTATCTCGACAAGATCGAAGCCTATGCCACGGAAAAAGGCATTGCGGCAGAGGAACTCGTTTCCGCGCGCCTGATCGACGACATGCTGCCGCTCTCCGGCCAGTACCAGCGCGCCTCGGATACGGCGAAGCTCACCATTTCCCGTCTCGCCGGGATCGATGCGCCGCGTTTCGAAGATAACGAGACGACCGTCGCAGACTTGCGGGAGCGTCTGAAGAAGACGCAGGATTTTTTGGCGACGATCACGCCGGCCACCATGGAAGGCAGCGAAACGCGGGAAGTGACGATCACGCCGGGAGGCAACAAGATCACCTTCAAGGGCGAAGATTACCTGGCGAAATTCGCGCTGCCGAACTTCTTCTTCCACGTCACCACGGCGCACGACATCCTGCGCAGCCGCGGCCTGGCGGTGGGCAAGATGAATTATCTCGGTGCACTTGGCTAAACTGATTCAGGGCCGGAGCGAAACCGGCCCTTTTTCCGTCAGTTCCGTATAAGCGAGCGTCTGGTCCAGCTGCTCCGCGCGAAGGCAGAGCAGCTTTTCGGCATAGGCAAGCCTGATGGCCGCATAGGCGCTGTCATGGGCGACATTCGAAAGCTCTGCCGGATCCTTCTCAAGATCGAAAAGCAGCGGCGGCAGCCCGGCGCAATGGACATATTTGAAGCGCTCGTCGCGAACGACCGCCAGATTGCAGGCATTGGACCGCAAGCCGAAATGCTGCTCGGGGACACCCTCGGCAATATCGCGGAAATCGAACTCCCAGAAAGCCGCGTCGCGCCAGTTTTCCGGCTCGGACCCTGCGAGGAACGGCAGCAGGCTGTCGCCATCGACATGATTTGCAGGTTCGATGCAGAGCCGGTCGCAGAGGCTTGGGAAAATATCCGCAGCACTGGTGAAACGCTCCACCTGCCGACCGTATGTGGCGCGCTGACCGGGATCGCGAATGACGAGCGGCACATGATAGCTGCCTTCGAAGAAGCCACCCTTGCCGAGCATCCAGTGGTCGCCCATCATCTCGGCATGGTCCGATGTGAAGACGATGACGGTATCGTCCCAGGCGCCGGCATCCTTCAATGCCTTCCAGATCCGGCCGAGCTGCGCGTCGACCTCGGCAATCATGCCGTAGTAAATCGCCCGGATGGCCGCAAAATCCTCGGACGTCCATTCGGCGATGGAGCCTTTGCCGCCATGTATGAAACTTCCCTTGTCGATCAGCGGCAGGCTGAAGGCGAGCAGCGGATGCGAGGCCATCTCCGTCTCGCGATCGGCCGCGCGCGCAAATGCCGGGCCATCGGCGGCCGAAAACATGCGGTTATAAGGCTCCGGCACCGAAAAGGGCGGGTGCGGCCTCAGGAAGGAAACATGCGCAAACCAGGGCTGATCCTGCTCTCCAAGCCAGCGGATGAACTCGCCCGCCAGAAAAGCCGTCTGCGTCTCGTCCTTGGAATAAGAAGGCGCATTGCTGGAAATCTCGCCGGGCTCGGCGCCGGCGGGAATATGGATATCGCGGCTGCCGGCATCGGCATGGCCGCGCGACCGCAGCCAGGAGAGCCATTGTTTCTCATGTTCAGGCAGAAGCTGCCGCGCCGTAAAGCCCGGCAGTACGCCCTCATAGGTCGTCAGATGAGGATCATGGGGATCGCGGCCGCGTGGATCAGGCGCCGTGTCCGTATAGCCGAACAGCGTCGGATCGTAGCCTGCCCGGCGTGCGGCAAGCGCGATATTATCGAAACGAGCATCCAGCGGCGAACCATTGCGGCAAACGCGATGGTTCATTTGGTAAAGGCCGGTGTAAAGCGTTGCGCGCGCCGGCGAACAGGGGGCTGTTCCGGCATAATGCCGCCGGAAGAGCACGCCTTCCCGCGCGAGCGCATCGACATTCGGCGTCTTCACACATTCATGCCCGACGGCGGAGAGACAATCTCCCCGCCACTGGTCGGCTGAAATCAGCAGGACATTCGGGCGTTTGCCCTCAACGCCAGCGACAGAACGCCGTTTAGTGCTGGTTGGATTTGGCATGCCAATTCCAGGCGGATTGGATGATCTCGGTCAGGTCATATTGCGGCGACCAGCCAAGAATATCGCGAGCCTTGTCGTTATTCGCGACAAGCGTCGTCGAATCGCCCTCGCGGCGGCCGACATACTCGACCGGAAACGGCCGGTTTGACACGGTCTCGATCGTTCCGAGCAATTCCTTCACCGTCGTTCCCGTGCCGGTACCAAGGTTGAGCGCGACGGAATCGCCGCCATCAAGCAAATATTGCACGGCTCGCACATGAGCGTCGGCGAGGTCTAGCACATGGATGTAATCGCGCACGCAGGTGCCGTCGCGCGTGTCATAGTCGCTGCCGAAGACCTTGAAGCCCTGACGGCGACCAAGGGCGGCATCGATGGCGAGCGGGATCGCATGGGTTTCCGGCGTATGCCATTCGCCGATGCGCCCCTCGAAATCGGCGCCGGCAGCATTGAAATAGCGCAGAACCACGGAGCGCAGCCCCTTGTATTGGTCATAATCCGCCAGCGCCTGCTCGACGATATATTTCGTGCGGCCATAAGGATTGATCGGCACCTGCTGGTGGCTCTCGTCCAGCGGCACGCTCTGCGGCAGACCGTATGTTGCGCAGGTCGAGGAGAAGACGAAAGCCTTCACACCGGCCGCCTGCGCTGCGGACAGCAGCGTCAGCGTGCCGATGACATTGTTTTCGTAGAAGGCGACGGGATCCTTGACCGACTCGCCGACCTCGATCAGTGCGGCGAAATGCAGGATAGCGGCAGGCTTGTGCTTGGCCAGCACCTCGTCGAGGCGCGCCCGATCGCGGATATCGCCTTCCTCGGCCGGACCCCATTTGACGAATTCGCGATGCCCATTGGAGAAATTGTCGTAGACGACGGGTTTGAACCCCTTATTCGCCAGATCCAGACAAGTGTGCGAACCGATATATCCGGCTCCGCCGACCACAAGCACCGTTTCTCCTGCCATGACCATCCCTTCTTAACTCACAAGGATTTGCCGCCTCGAACGCGGCGGACCGGTTCGATCCGACGCGTACACTTAGAGAGCTGTAGCCGACTTGCAAGGCGGGAGAAAGGAGCAAGATTGGTAGTCTCAAGAATGGACGTAGGCGAAAAAGCTAAGCCGGCTTCACCTCCGCCTTACCGCTATGCATGAGAATTCCCGCAAGCGCCAGAACCGGCGGCAGCAGGAAACAAGCCATGCCGACGATCAGGAAAAGCGCCGCCGCCAGCGCGCAGCCGAAGGCAAAGCCGCCGACGGCCGCTCCCATGCGGCGAAGCCGCGCCTGCATCGCCGCCTTTTCTTCTGGCTTGGCACCATGGAGCAGATCGGCGATGTCGATCATGATCTGCGTCGTCGTGCCCGTCATCATGGTCGTCGGTGGTGTCGAGCCGAGGTGAATGCGATGCGCCGTCGTCTGGATAGCCATGGCGGCGACAAGGGTCATGCCCGTCAGAAGCGGCTGCCAGCCGTCTCCATCGCCAAACGGACCGAAGCGCAAAGCGAGGATCGCCGCGAACGCTAATAGCAGCAATTTCAGCGAGAGGATGATCTGCAGCGTCGGCAGATTGCGCCGCGAGAGATCGCCGCCAAGGAGACGGGCGAGAATGACGACGACGCAGAAAACCGGCAACGCCAGAAGCTTGGCGAGAGCGCCCGACGTTCCAAGCGCCAGGGAAGCACCGAGCGTGACGAAATTGCCCGTGACATGCGCCGTGAACAGGCCATGCAGGGCAAGAAACCCCGCGGTATCGACATAGCCGCCATTGATGCTCAGAAGGGTGGGCAGGCTCGGCTTCATTGCTTTCTCGCTCGCTTCGATCGTCTCCGACCTTATCGCGCCGAATGACCTCCGATGTCGAGACGTTTGCGCGCTGGAGAAGCGAAGCATCGCCGTGCGGCGCCGGTCGGTCCGGATATAAGCCTATCGTTCCCTCTAAAATCTCCGGATGCTCTCAGCGATCAACGCCACGGGCATGGTTGATCGTTCGAAGTTGGCGCTCGGCGATAATCTCTTCTGCCCTATCTGTAGCGACGACACGTTGAACCACGCGCAATTGGCCCAGGATGGCCTTGAAGTCCGTCTGCTGAGACTTTGACACCATCTTGGCAGCATCAGCTTCATTGCGCAAAATGACACCGGGTCCGAAGCGAGCATCAAGTGCCTTGCTAACGAGAGAAAATTCCTGACGGACATCTGCCGACAACGACCGGACCAATCGTGCCAGTTCGCGCGGCTTCTTCTCCGTCTCGGACGAAATGTGTCGCAGCGCTGTCTGAGCGGTTCTCGTCAACGCGGGAATAGGTATTGCCATCCGTTCCCGCTCTATCATGACCGCCGCTTTTTCGTTCTCAAAAGCGCTTAAGTAAAATCGCCCCAGAGAGCGTACATTAGCACCAACTGCTTCAACCGCCCGCAGAGCTTCCCTACGCTCGCGACCACCGGCGAGCAGCCTATCCATCATTCTGCCGCTACCGCGCAAAGGGCCATAGGCAGTTGGCTCTGTGGTGACGGCACGCACAATACGCTCAGGGTCGATCTGCTTTTGCACCAGATCTTCGATCATCGCCACGGCGGCTGCGGGATCGCGCCAGATCACGGACCCCGTCGCGGTGAGTGCTGCTCTCGCCTGTTTGTAATGCTCAGTCTCGATTACGCGTGTTCGAGCCTCCTCGTCGAGGCTTACATTGAATTTCGTGACCGCCGGCAACATCGCAGGCGATGCGAGTTGGGCGAGACGCGCCTCTTCTGCAAACGATCGGGTTAGGGAGTTCACCGCGGGTAATAGATCGGAAGCATCCGCCGTTGGAACGGGCAAGGCGTCTTTGTCGTGTGTTGCGTGAATAGCAGCATTTCGCCCTGAAGTTTCGACTGCGACCCCGAAGGGCACGTTCGGCCGTTGCCAGAGCCGCGCCACATGATCACCCTGGGCAATGAGCCAATTGGATAGACGCTCAACGCGTGCGGTGACTGCGTGACTATGGTCCGCGATGGTGTCGATGCCGCGCCGCTTTGCGAAATCGAAAGCCACGGATTGATAAGACGGCTCATTTTGGAAATCGAGCGTTGTGGTCTTTTCGCCGGGGCGCGACAGCCGTTCAATCAGTTGCGCAAAGAACGTTGGTCGGTGATTGTCTGCGGCAGGTTGCTCCGTCCGAGCCTCGGCCTTGCCAATGGGATAGGCCGTCCAAATATTGCGTTCGACAACACGATCCTCAAAGTGCCTCGCACCCATTTCCTCATCAACAACAGGCGCTTTAACGGTAACTTTTTCAGTCCCCTCCTTGCGCATGGTCACAGTATCCCCGACCCCGACGCCGGCCTCCTCAAGCGCCTTGGGCAGATTGACGCCCCAAAGGCGATGCGTGGTTCCATCGTTCGTTCTGACGTCAACATAAGGAGAAGGACCGGAGTCGTCCTGCTTGTGAAACTTCGCAAGTCCGATTTCAACAAGCTCGCCGGTAATGCCAGCCGCATGCTCGACACGCGCCGTCTTGGCCCGTTCGAACCTTGGCTGAAAATCTTCCCCTGCCGCATAAAGATCGACACGCTCGCGATGACGCGTCATGGCAACATATGTCAGGTGCCGGTCCATCATTCCGGTTGCCAGCACGAAAGTGCGGTCGAAGGTCGATCCTTGGGTCTTGTGAATCGTTGCGGCATAGCCATGGTCGACATTGCGATAAGTGTCTTCGGAGAACATGACATCGCGACCACTGTCCAACCGAACGAAAAGGAATGGTACCCCGCCTCGACCCGCTGTCGATATGACCGTTCCAAACATGCCGTTCTTGACGTGCTGAACAGTTAAGTGAGGGGCTTTCGGTTCGACGAAACGTGCATTTTCGAGGAAGATGATCCGGTCTCCCTTACTAAACTCACGTATGCCGCGCTCTGTACGAAACGACCTGCTTTCCCCAAGCGCATCCTGTTGCAACATGACCGCACGGATCGCGTCGTTGAGGCGTCTCACATCGCTGTTAGAGTGGGCGAGAACCATCAACTCGTCGCCACGCAATTTACGACCTTCGGCCTCCACCTTGGCAATGGCATCAAGGCGAGCGCTGACCCAGTCGGAGACGATGCGTTGAACCGCATCATTGCGCGTGTCACTTTCAAGGAGATGGCCATGGGCGCTATAGGCACTCAAGGCTTCCTCGACATTTCCACGGGCAAATAGACGAGACGCCTCTCGCGCCCATTCGTGTCTCTGGCGGCGAACGCCGACCAATTCGGCAAAGCCGATGCGCTCGACGACGGCACGGAAGGCAGCCCCCGCCTGGATCGGCTGAAGTTGCATCGCGTCGCCGACAAGAACCGCTTTCGCCCCGGCATCCTCGACGCGTTTGAGGAGACGTGCCATCTGTTGCGACGATACCATGCCAGCTTCGTCTAGGACCAAGACATCGCCCTTCTGAAGTAGGTCATGATCGTTTTTCCAGGCAAGCTCCCAAGCGGCAATCGTACGCGAACGGATCCCGGAACTGCCAGTCAATGCCTCCGCCGCCTTGCCGGCGAGCGCTGCTCCGAGGACGCGCCTGCCGTCTCGTTCCCAGGCGAGACGTGCCACACTCAGCAATGTCGATTTGCCAGCGCCCGCAATCCCGACGACCGCGGCAATGCCGCTATCGGCCGTGATATGCCGAACCGCATCGAGCTGCTCAGCGTCAAGGCGGATGACCCTGTCGGGAGCCGCCTCAATCTCACCTATGGCGGCATCAACTTGGGATGACGATACCGCGAAACCACCCATGTTCGAGAGATTGAATGCCGACCGCGCCATGTGGAATTCGGTTCTGATCGTCGCGCGCGTCGTGAAGACTGCCGGCAGCTCGACCGCACCAGTTTCCGCACTCACCTTCTGCGGCCGCAGCATTACCAATTCCTCAGACGCCATCAGTTTCGCGCGGATATTGGCAAAGACGATTGGATCATCAACATGGCGGTGCAGGGCGCGGGCAATCTCGGTTTCATCGAAGGTCGAGCGCTCATTGCTGAGTTGCCTAAGCAGTAGCCCGGGGTCGGCAGTGAGGCGTTCCGCCGTCTCGTAACGCTGTGCCAATGCCGCCGGCGCGAAATAGACATTGGCACCTTTGCGTAGAAGCGCCGTACGGGCAGGACCGATATGGCGCCGCCCCATTCCCCGCAATCCCTGCTCCTCGTAGGAGCGGCCGTCTATGCGGATATCGTGACCGGCAAGTGCCAGATGGCGCGTTAGCGTTTGAGCCCAGGCAAGCTTCCACTCCTCCATCGTTTCCTTGTTGCCTGCCCACGGACGGTAAATGATTGTTCCTTTCGGCCTATCTGGGCTTTTGAGGCGCAGAGGCTCGCCGGTGTCGTCGACGATAGCGATCTGCTTCGGCCCAAACCCTTCCGCGGTCAGCGGACGCAGTGTGGTCATAACGTGGACGTGCGGATTTCCCTTCTTATCGTGATAGACCCAGTCTGCAACCATTCCGCACGACAGGAGGTTCTCGCGAACGAAGTCGCGCACCAGCGCAATATTCTCCGTCCTGCTGAGCTCGTTTGGAAGGGCAAGGATGATCTCGCGCGCAAGCCGTGCATCGCACCGGGTCTCGAAACGATCGACAACATTCCAGAGCGCTTCACTGGCGCCGGCAACCGATCGTCCGTCGATCAAAACTCGCAACCATGCCGGCGTATCATCAGGAAGAGCGAGTTCCTCGTATATGAGTTCGGCCGCGCCTGCGGAGTAGCGGAACTTGGTCCCCACCTGCTCATCCGTCATCTTGGTACGATGCCGATAGGCAGCAGCCGAGACAACGCTCTGTCCCGCTCCGCGGCTGATCATTTTCGCTCTCAAAAACATAATAGCCAAATTTGACTCTTCCTTTTCCAGCACATCGGTACCGCATAGATATCGAGAGACCTGGCGAAAAGGCCCATAATAGGCCGGTTTTCTAGGATGAATTCCACTTTCCTATATTATTTCAGTCCATTTGACTACTGCATTTAATGCAGTATAAAAGATTCCATTAGATTTGATCCCGATGAAAGAAAGGACAGGGCATGCGTGCAAGAAGCACGGCTTCCGAGATGGACACGCAGATCGAGCTGCTCAGGGAGAAGCGCAAGAGGATGGTCGCCAAGGCCAATGAACGTTTCGCTAGCGCGGCACGGAGGGCAGGTCTCGCGGAACTGGACATTTCCGACGCCGAGCTCAATGAGGTTCTCGCCGAAATCACAGCGCGATTTCGCGACGGTGAAAAAAGGAAAACGGGCGCATCCACTTAAGAGGCTAGATCAGCGGATTATGCTTCTCGAACGCAGGCAGCAGCGTGACATGATAAAAGATCGCAAGCGCGAAACGCGCGAAAAGATGATCTTCGGCGGATTGATCATCAAGGCTGGCTTGCGAAAGGCCGATCGTGCGTTCCTGCTCGGCGCCTTGATCGAGGCGAGCCGGATCCCGCCTGATACCGCGCAATACCGCCATCTACACAAGATTGGTATGGAAGCGTTCCGCGCCGATGCACGCATGACGAATTCGGAAAGCAAGGACCTAGCATGACGATAAAGTGAGGTGGCGCGCGCAAATCTTACTCCGCGCGTTCGGCCTCGAGAGCGGCAATCTCGTCGGAGATTTCCGCGATGCGTTGACGGAGCTCCGCCTCGGTACCGTCGTCCACCTCGCCTTCGCCAAAACAATAGCGGGCAATGTGCAGCTCAAGCTTGGCTTCAAGCTGCTCGCGCTGTGTGCGCAGATGTTTGAGATAGCTGTTTCGCATTGCGAATACGCTTTCAAAGAAATGAAGTCACTCCCAATAAATAGGTTCGAAATCAGAAAGTTTCGATAGACGTCCCATCACCCACCTGAAACTCTTGTCACGAAATGCCGCAATGCCGCCGTTTCACACTTGTTTCAAAGTGACCGACCGGTCATCACATTCATGCGACTGCGGCTGAAATGATCCCGAGGGCAAATATTAGGCGCTGACATCAGCTTCAAATTCGGGCTAATTCAGGCGGAGTGTTCGAGGTATGTTGTGTTGAACGAAAAAATTGCCGTCATTGGCCTCGGTTATGTTGGCCTACCTGTCGCGATTGCGCTTGCCGAAAAATTCCATGATGTGGTCGGCTTCGACATCAAAGCCTCTCGCGTCACTGCGCTGCAGGCGGGCAAGGACGATACCCGGGAGATTTCTTCTGAACGGCTGCGGTCGAGCGGACTGCACATCAGCAGCGAGATCGAGGATCTCAAGGATCGCGATATCTTCATCGTTGCCGTGCCGACGCCGATCGATCGGAACCGCCAGCCCGACCTGCGGCCCATGATTTCCGCCTCGCGCACCGTCGGCAAAGTCCTGCGCAAGGGTTCGATCGTTGTCTATGAATCGACCGTCTATCCCGGCGTTACCGAAGAGGTCTGCGGCCCGGTGCTGGCGGAAGTTTCCGGGCTGCGCCAGGGCGAGGATTTCCATGTCGGCTATTCGCCGGAACGAATCAACCCTGGCGACAAGGAACACACCTTTGAGCGCATCGTGAAGGTCGTCGCCGGCGATGATGCGGAAACCTTGGAAAAGATCGCCGCCATCTATGGTGCCGTGGTCGAGGCGGGCATTCATCGCGCCCCGAGTATTAAGGTGGCCGAGGCCGCCAAGGTGATCGAAAACACCCAGCGCGACGTCAACATCGCACTGATGAACGAGCTTTCGATCATTTTCGAGAAAATGGATATCCGCACCGCCGATGTTTTAAAGGCGGCACGGACGAAATGGAACTTCCTGCCCTTTACTCCCGGCCTGGTCGGCGGCCACTGCATCGGCGTCGACCCCTATTATCTGACTGCCAAGGCAGAAGAGCTCGGCTATCATCCCGAAGTCATCCTCTCCGGCCGCCGCATCAATGACGGAATGGGCGCCTTCATTGCCCAGAAGCTCATCAAGATGCTGGTTGCGGCGAAAAAGCCGATCAATGGCGCGCGCATCGGCATATTCGGTCTGACCTTCAAGGAAAATGTGCCTGACCTGCGCAACAGCCGCGTTCCCGACATTATAAGCGAACTGCATCAGTTCGGACTGGAGCCGCTGGTGCACGATCCGATGGCGAGCCATGCGGAAGCCGAGGAGGAATACGGCATTCGCCTGATGGAGCTGAAGGATTTCGGCAAGCTTGATGCCGTCGTGCTTGCCGTTCCCCATAAATCCTATCTGGCGGAAGGTGCAGCCACTATCCTCGATCTCTTGAGCGAGAACGGCGTCGTCGTCGACGTGAAGGCAGCTCTCGATCGGAGTAATCCTCTGCTGGAAGGTCACTCAGTCTGGAGTCTGTAAGGCTGAAACGCTAGCTCAGCGCGCCTTTATCCCCGCCGGCGACCGTTGCCGCCAACCCTTCTTCGACGGAGTAAGGCGGCGACCAGCCGGTGAGCGCCCGCGTCTCGCCAATATCGACCTGAAGCGAGCTAAGCAATCGCCGCGCGGCGGCTCGACGTGCCAGAATTGCGGCAAGTCCCTCAAGCAGCGCAGGCGGCAGCGGTAGTATCCAAGCCTTGCGCCCTGCAGCCAGAGATAGTTTGGAGATCAGCTGGCCAATCGAAAGATCTTCGCCATCGCTGACCAGGAATACACGATTACTGACGGCAGAGTGGCTGGCGCAGAGCAGCATGAAATCGACGAGATTGCCGATATAAACGAGCGACCTGCGGTTTCGAACCGCCCCAAACGGCCAGGGAAACGGCCGCGCAGCCCACCTCATCAAGCTTGCGAAATTCGCCTTAACGCCGGGACCATAGACGAGCGGCGGCCGGATGATGACGACCTCCATGCCCGTTTCCGCTGATATCGCGAGCAAGGCCTCCTCCGCCTCCAGTTTCGAGCGGCCGTAGGCATCTTCCGGATTCGGTATATCGGAAGCCTTGAAAGGCTCCCCCTCCGCCGTCTCCTCGCCATTGACCTTGATCGAGCTCAGGAAGACGAAGCGTTTTACGCTCGCGGCCGCGGCTTGTCGCGCCAGGTTGACGGTCGCATCGACATTGACGGCTCGGAACGCAGCCAAGGGATCGGCGGCGCTCTCGTTCATGACATGGACGCGGGCCGCCAGATGCATGACGACATCGACGCCGGCAAGCGCATCGGTCCAATCCGTATCACGATCCATCGTCCCGATGGCGACGAAGCCTGGGCGGAAGTTGCGGCTGACCGGCCGATACTCCATTCGCCGGCGGGAAAGCTCCGTGCACAGAGCTTGTCCGACAAAACCCGTCGCACCCGTCACCAGGATCATCCGCCAGCTGCCTCCACTTTTCCGCACCATGATTAATTAGGACATGCTTTGCACGGGATGTCTGCTTAGAACAAGGGCGGGGAATCTTGCCGGGACTGGTTGTGCTTGAAATCGCGATATGAGATGGACGGAACACTGACGACCTTGATCACCCTCAGAACAGAGGGTGATGCAACGACAAGAGACGATGTTTTATACGATCGCCAAGCGCCTTTTCGATTTTCTCGCCGCTCTAGCCGCGACCATCGTTTTTTTCATCCCGATCCTGATCGTCGCACTTGCAGTGCGTCTGACCTCACCTGGTCCGATCCTCTATTGGTCGGATCGGGTCGGCCGGAAAAATAAGATCTTCCGCATGCCGAAATTTCGAAGCATGCGTACGGATACGCCGGCGGTTGCGACCCATCTGTTGAAGGACCCCAAGATCTATCTGACGCCGATCGGCTCCTTCCTGCGCAAGTCGAGCCTCGACGAGTTGCCGCAGCTTTGGTGCATCCTGAGAGGCGAGATGAGCATCGTCGGCCCGCGCCCGGCGCTATTCAACCAGCACGATCTCGTCGCACTGCGCACAGAACGTGGCGTCGACGCTTTGCTACCGGGCTTGACCGGTTGGGCGCAGGTCAACGGCCGCGACGAGCTGCCGATCCCCGAGAAGGTGGCGCTGGACGAGGACTATCTGCACCGACGCTCCTTTCTTTTCGATCTGAAGATCATTTTCCTGACGGTATTGAAAGTGGTCCGGCGCGACGGAGTTGCTCATTGACAAACAATCAGCGAAATCGGCATCAGTGACACAACGGCGCGGGAAAATTGCCGTATTCCTGCCCCTTTGCGACCATACGGCCCGTGACGGGGCGAGGAATGCCGGATGGTGAACCGATTCTGGACAAAGGCGGATGACGACATTGGACGACTCGCGCATCAACAAACCGCATGCTGATCTTGCAGCCGAACCGATCGGCGTCACGAAGGCAGGAAGCAACATGACGAAGCCGCTCGCCATCATCGGCGGCATTCTCTGGCTGCTTGTCGCTTCGCCGACCGTCGTCGAGAGCGACGCCTACCGGTATGCCACCGCGCTCCTCTCTCTGATCGCCCTCTACTACTATATGAAGGCGCCGATACGGCCGCGCACCGATTGGATCGGCTGGCTCTGCATGGGCTGGGCCTTCTATGTCATGGCGCGTTTCTTCATCACCTTCTGGCTGACGCCGCAGCACGATATCGGCGCTTCGGATTGGCTCTATGCCTTCCCCTTCTTCTTCCCCATCATGGGCGTCGCCTTCCTGCTCTACGAAGAGCTGATGGAAAAGATCGTCGCGGCCTATTTCGCCGTGGTGCTCGTCATGCTGGTCGCCACTCAGCATCTGCGCGAGGTCTTTGCCGGCGAAACCATCCGCCCGCTGATTATGAACAACCAGATCCACGGCGCCGTCGCCTGCGGCATGATCGTGATCTTCACCCTATTCTGGCTGTTGCATTACCTAACGAACAAATCGAGCGACCGCCGGATCGCCCGCTTCGCCTATATCGCGTCGCCCTTCATCTTCGCGCTCTGTTTCATCGCCATTTACGGTGCCAAGTCGAAAGGCGTCTGGCTGGCACTCGGCATCACACTGCCTGTCCTTGCGCTCATTACGCTGACCTACCTGCGCCTGAGGAGCGGTGCCATCATTATTATCGCCGTCGCGGCCCTGTTGATCGCAGGGATCTATGGCGTCAGGCACAATCTGGACAAAACGGCCGGCCCAACTGTATCGGCAGCCCTTTCCATGGTCGAAAATGTGGCCAATGGCCATGAGATGGGCGGCGTGGTTTCAAACGCCATCAGCTCCAGCAATACACCGGTGTCGATGGACGAACGCCTGCAGCTCTGGTCGAACAGCTGGGAAGTCTTTTCATCGGCGCCGATCTTCGGCTGGGGCAATCGGTGGCTCGAACGCTGGGCCGAGACGCGCTACTCGCATGTTCAGTACACGCTGCTGCACAACGGCTATCTGGAAATCCTAGTACGTTACGGCCTGTTCGGTGCGGCAATCATGGGCTTTATGCTCGCCACCTTCATCCGCGCCGTCTGGCGCGCCCGCACGGCCGGCATTATTCCGCGCGCCGCATGGCACGCCTATATCGCCTGCCTTTTCTTTTTCTCATTGACGCTCCTCAGCAACTCCAACAACCGCCTGGCGATCGGCGAAAGCCTGGCCTTCGCAAGCTCCGCCTTCGCCTGCTGGTGTCACATGCGGCTGAAGGGGGAGTATTTGACGATCTCTAAAGGGGAACGGCAAGAAGCGGCCGTGAGAGCGTGAGCATGATAGTTGCACGACTGCTTCGGGTAGCTGGTTGGCATAGCGCACAGGCCGCCGTGACCGATCCGTCAGCGCCTCCAGGCCATCGTCCTTGTAGCGGTTGAAAACCTTGTAGTCGGCCTTGGGCGAGATCCCGAACTCCCGGCACACATCGCTCATGCCTTCGCCTCCAGCAGCCGGGCGACAGAGCGTAGAGGTTCCTCGATCACCGAAGGCTCTCTCCACGGCATCAACACCTCCCGCCAAAAAGCCGAAAGTGTTACCACCCATATCTCCGGTACAATTCGTCACCTATCTCTCAGGTCGGGCACCGAGGCCTCCAAAGCCGTCCATACCCGCCGAGCTACGACGCACGAAGAGCGACTGATGGCCCCCGCGTGAAAAGCGTAGAAACTAGCGCGTTTGGTGGTGGAAAAGTTCGAACGCTGCCGGCGAGAAGTCGTTTTTGACGCGAGGCGGAATTCAAGTTCATCGTTGGATGATCTAGGCAACATTTCATCACAAGCAAACTCAGCGCCTTGAGATCACCCTTCTTCGCGATTGGCGACAAAACGTTCGATCTATGTCGTATCGGGCCAGGATCGTTCCCGACAAATCCGCGTCCTGCGCATGCAGGAAGTATTCGGTTCCGAAAATGCACCCTCTGCCAAAGCGGTGATGTCTAGCAGACCTTGTAAACGCCGATCGAATACCTTCCTCCATATCGGTGGTTGAGCATCGTCCGCTGAGCCCGAAGAAGCCATTCGCTGACACAGCTACCCGCCCAAAATGGTATCGCTCCGCCATTTAAGGGCGCTTAACTTAGCTCAGCCCCTATTTAAGCCAGGAGCCAATTGCTTAAATAACACTGCACTCTCGTAATTGGACATGTCCGTTTCAGCTTCTAACCTTCGGCTAGGCCGCTTCGTCGAGACCCCTATAGCGGGCGAATCGTGCGCGCCTTCGTGCCGCCCCCCATTACCGCTTGAACCGTCGATCGACGTGCTGGCCCTATTGGAAAGGCTGAGCCTAGCCGAGCGGGCCTTTGGGCGCGCCATCCTCATTCGATAGGCTGATGTCGAAGGCGTCGCGAACCACCGCTTCCGCTGACGTTACCTCCTCGTCCGTCATCTTTTCGAATTCACGACTGCGCCGCTTCTTGGAAAGCGTACCCTCGTTCTGACGGATGAAATTGATGAGACTGGAGATCATCCCGTCCGGCATCTCAAGGAAATCCTGAATGCGTCCCTTCGCTTCATCGAAGCGCGCGAGGTGATCGATCTCATTTGGCAGGTCATGCCTGATCGTCTGTACGACGCAAGCATAGAGAAATTCCGTCAACTTCGTATAATCCCCGAACCTGTAGAGATCGGCAGTGTCGTTGAGGACACTCACGTTTTTCTCCGGTGTCGGCACCCATTCGATAAAGGGCAACAGCGGTCCGGTGTAACCGCGCAGGCGCTCGCCATACTCCTCCTGGCGTTCAAGAAGTACGGAAGAAATGGGAAAAATCATGCCAGCGGGCGTATATCCGCGCTCAGACAGAACATGGTGTATGAGGTACCGATGCAGGCGACCGTTTCCATCTTCGAAGGGATGGACGAAGACGAAGGCGAAGGCCATGACCGAGGCTTGAAGTACGGCATCGACCCCACTCTCCGCCATCCTGCTTCCTGCGGCTATGATCCCTCCGAGCAGATCGCTAATGTCTTCGTGCCGGGCTGAAATGAATTCGGGGAGAGGATCGTCGTTCCAGTCGCGATCGCCAATAAAGCCGCCGGCGTCTCGCAGCCCGCGCTTGATGAACCGGCTCTCCTCGATCACAATGTGCTGGAGGCGCACGAGTTCGTCCACTGTGATCGGCCGCTTTCCCGCTTGAGCAACAGCCCTCATCCAACGCTCGAGGCGGCTTCGCGGCGGGCGTTCGCCTTCGATCTGGTAGGATGCCTGGCTATCCGACAGAAGCAGAAAGCTTGCCGCGCGCGTAACGATCCCCTTTCCGATCTTTCCGATGAGCTCTTTGGCTTCAGCGTCCCAGCGGTGGGCGACCGTGTCGACGAGATATTCGGTACGCCTTAATACGGGGCAGAATGCTGGTGTGCCAAGGAGATTGTCTCGCACGCGGTGACGGGGCGAATTCACGGGGGACGATGTGAAGTAGCTCGCGGTGTCAAGCGCTTCAACATAGTTCCCCCGTTCCGCGTCCGGAATGTCAAGGCGCGTACCTGTCAGCCATTCATAGAAAAACCAGATCCTGCGCGTCGCACTGCTCGTCGGTTCGGCTTCGATCAGCGCTGCGATCTCACTTGCGGGGACGATGTGAAATAGCTTTTTTAGGATCAACAGATCGATCGTCTCGTGCCTCAATGCGAAAGATAGATGTCCAAGCAAGCTGTCCTCTGGAGCGAAGCGCTTGTCGAAGATCGTCCAATCCTCATGTGCTCTCCTCGAGCCATAGACGAAGCCCTTCGCGACGCATGAGGGGTGACGAACAGGGGCTGCAATTCCGTATTTCTGAACGAGAGCTGCATACCCAACGGGGACCGTATCCATTGGCACAATACGTTCTTGGAAGACCGTTGGATTTGCGGGATTGGCTGTCATGCCGACTTCCTTCCTCATCGAAAAACAAGTTACACCATCGAAAGATGATTATTTTAGAGGCATAATATCGAAAATCGCTTACATCGGAAATCAGTTATTCGCATCGAAAAACGCTTATATACGATTAATCATATCGAAAATTGATTAACAGTGGGCATAAGCCTCATCGAAACCGTAAGTTTTTATCGAAAATCGATTAATAACGGAGGCCGTTATAGAAAATTAATTAGAATCCCAAAGCGACTGACGAAATCGCCTTTTCGCTCAACAACACACTAAAAGCGTCATTGCCAAGTCGATGATGCTGCGACCGACCGGCTCGCCACCGCGAAATTAAAGTATTTGCACGCCAATGCTCTCGATATTTTTCGGATAACCTGCGGGCAACTACGAGGCTGCGCGACGAAAGACGGCGTGTGGCCCTGGAGAGCGCTCACGTACCCGAATTCGCATTCACATCGGCCATTTTTCAGCTCAGTTTTCCGATGAGCGAGGCGGTTCGCTTGAACCCGAAGAAAAGGAAAGCTCTAGAAAATCGGTTAGGCCTGTTTTCCGTTTACAAGGAACCTCGGCTGAAGCGAACAAACCAAAATGCAGGAACTAGTCATTTCTCCGCTCGATCACGGCTCAAAGTAAATCTCGCTCACCCGAAACTTCCCGTCGATCCGCCTGCACTGGACAATGATATCGACCGCGACCTTCAGCAAACCATGAATATCGCCGCGCTCAAGGTCACGACCTCCCTCCGACTCTTTTACGAGCAACGTCAGTTGCTCAAGTGCCAGCGCCGCAGAATCGGCATGCACCGTTGTGATCGATCCAGGATGTCCTGAATTGACATTGCGGATGTAGTAGAAGGCCGAGCCGTCGCGCAGCTCCTGTAGAAGAATGCGATCGGGTCGCATCCTGAGGCACGATTCGAGCAGATCTTTCGCGCTGATTTTCGCCAGCCCCTGCCCTCCTTTCGAATAGAAAAGCTTGACGTGATTGGGCTGCGAGATGACTAGCTCCGGCGTATCCTCGATCGAGATTATCCGCTCATGCTCCGGGATATGCCGGATCAATGCCTTCGACAGGGTGGTCTTGCCCGATCCGGTCGCCCCCGAGATGATAATGTTCTTGCGCGCAAGAACCGCCGCACGCAGAAACGTCGCGTAATCGCCTGCCTTGAGGATCTTGTCCAATCTCGCATCTGAGGATTCGCTATGACGGTTCGACGAGGAGACATTGGAAAATAATTCACCCCTTTCGAGATCATCCAACGTCAGCGTCACCGACGACGGCTTTCTGATCGTGACGCTGACCGTGCCCTTGCTCGTTGCCGGCGGAACAACAATCTGAATCCGCTCTTCATCTGGCAAGGTGGCCGACAGGATTGGCCGGGCCTCGTCGATTGCCTGGTTCGAATAGCTTGCAATGGCCCGGGCCAGACGCATGAGCTTCTCGAAGCTAAGATCCGGCAGCGCATGGCGTCGCCATCCCTCCGTTCCCTCGGTCAGGACTTCACCTGGGCGGTTAACGACGATCTCATACAGCGACGTGTCCTTCAGGAAGCGAGACAATGGCAAAAGCAATTCACGCACCACACGAGCATCTGAAGCTTCCGCCATCTTCCGCCCTACTTGGTCACGAGCGTTGATCGAGGCCCGAAATCCCCCGATACCGCGCGATCGAGGATCCTGTTGCGGGGTTCGGTGACACGCAGGCTATAGACGTCGGAAAAATCGAGATCGCGGGCGACAAAAATCGAGACGAGTTCGCCTTGATGCTTTGTCAATGTCGGCACAATATTGATGGATTGCTCGACGGCGATCGCTGCCGCCTGCTGGCCAGCCGTCGCCGTATTCTGCGCTTGAACGTCACTATCCTGCAGCCGGCTGCCGGCATAGGTCGTCGCGTCCCCGACGATGGAGAGCAGTATGGCACTGCCGAAGCGCTCCCACCAATGCGTGTCAACATAGCCATCCATGCCCGCCCGCCCGAGTGCGTCGGTCGCAGGCGAGGCGAGTGTAATAATCACACCTTTTGGCGTCTTTGCGCGATTCCAAAGCACGAACAGGCGCTTCTGGCCCCGGTTCAAGCCGCCTCGATATTCTCCGACGATCTGAGTTCCTTTCTCCATCAGGACCACGCGGCCGTTGTCGGAAAGAACATCGCGATTGATGACGCAGCTGGCGAAGCCCGGCTGATCGGAAGCGAGCGCCGTCTCGAGCACGCATGGAATGGAAGTTCCCATAGCGACAATGAAGTCGCGGTTGCCGAGCGTGCCGGCGCGTGATCCTTCCAGATGAGTCGGCGTCAACATCCTGTTGAACCGCTGGTCCTCGGTTTCAGGTTGGGCGCCCCCAAGGCTGCCAGGAACGGGCAGGTAATTGGAGCCGGGGTCTTGCGACATCGCGGCTGCTGTGTCGCGGCGTTGCGATGATGACTGCTGTCCATTATAGGCCATGACGGGCGCACGCCGGGCGGAGTCCAACAAGGTGTCCTCAGCGGGTGTGACCTGCTCCTTTGATGCAGGCGTCGGTAGCAACACCTCAGGAAGGGGTGTGGCCGGCTTTACCTCTTCCTTCGCCGGCTCGAAGTCAGCCGTCTGGCGAATGACGACATGGTCGGGCTCTTTCGTCTCAGCCTTTTGCCGGTCACGCATCGACCACAGCGAAAACGCAACAAAGGCGACCATAGCTAGAACCACGCCACCGCGCTTCAGGAATGGACGGCCCTCAGTTCGCTGGTTGACATCCGTCTCGGCGCGCTCACCTGGGATAGGGTATTCCGCCTCATCCGCCATGGGCTCCTCCTGTTGCAGCGCTTGGGGCCTGCGCTTTCATGACGCGCTCCACCGAAGGTGATGTTGTATTGGTGTTCGGATCGACGCCCGTCGGATCGTAGGCTTCGTTGAAGATGCAGAGCACGTCTCGTCCCCGCCTCAGGATAAATTTGCGACTGATCGCATGAACGAGCACGAGGTCACCGGAAACCGACTTAGGTACCAGGCTCTCGGTGCCGTCGGAGTTTTCCATATAGATTGCCGGGATTTCCTGATTGCCGGTAAAGGCGATGGTCGTGATCTTGCCGTTGTCATAAACAGCGTTCGGCTCCAACGCTCCTGATCCCTGCGCTGAATAACGCCAATTGCGTGGTCCATATTGCTCATGCAAAGCCAGCACTGTATCGGCTTGTCCAGCTTGTGCTGCCTGGGTTTGCGCGAGTGCCTCCCGACGACGGCGCTCGGCATCATCGGCTGGATAGCGATATTTGACATAGAAGTAAGTGTCCTGGCCGGCGGCAACCGGACCGTCTCGGACCGTCAACTCCATCTGGTAACTGCGCGTCGAACCGTCACGACGTGTCGTGACCACGGAGATGTTCGTGACGGGCTGGTTCTCTCGCGCCTTCAGGAAGAGTATATTGCCGGCCGGCGCCACTTCCCATGCGACCGTATTACCAAGCGCTACATGGGCGATTTCCTCGTCGGCGGCAAACTCCACCTGGACGGAGGAACGCAGCGAGCCCACGATCCTGGTGATATTGTAAGGCTGATAGTCGACGAAACGGATCCGACTGTCTTGGGATGCGCCGCGCGGCGTTTCCAGTGCAAGGGCTGCCGATGGCCAGCCAGCAGTCAGAAGCAGTGCAATCAAACAATGATGTTTCAGATGTTTCAATTGATGGCCTCCGGATCGGATCGATAGTCGCTGACGGCGAAGCCGAGCGGATTTATCAGCCGGTCGGTCGAGGACATTGGAGCATTCACATAGGAGAAGGTAAGCGTTGCCACCCAATGGGTCGTATGGGTCTCCTCATCGCGGGTGATGGTACGCATATAGCGAACAGACAGGACATTGGCGTTGATCAGCGAGATGGAAACGATGTTGATCCGTGACGTGGCGCCGCGACCGTAGATATTTTGCGGGGAATCCGGATTGCCACCGCGATAAATTGCGGCAAAGCGGGTCTGTTCCGGCGCCGTTGAGAGTAGCGAGACCGTGCGAAAATTCTCCTCCGCCTCGCTCCAGACATAACCCTCGCGGGCACGAACATAGCGGGCGGCAAAATATTTGGTCACCGCTTCGTCGTAAGTGCCAGCAGTCGACGTGAGTGCCGAAACGACGTCGACAATACCGGTGGAATTGTCGACCCTCACGACAAAAGGCTCGACCGTCTTTAGCGGTGTCAAACCTGCGATTGCGACGGTCGAAATCGCCGCAAGAATGCCGGCTCCGGTGGCTACGAACCAGGCAATCCGAGCCGAACGTTCCATCTGGATCATGCGGTCCTGATCGAAGCGCCGGGCCTTATCGAAGTACTCCTTGAGACTGTCCGTCGTCACCATCACCGCGGCCCTCCGCATCGGCGATAGGAGTGGCCGACATCAAAATGCGCGAAGGCGGCGGAAACGATATCCGGCTTTTCCTCGACGTAGGCAGGTGGCTTGCCACCGGACCGTGCCGGTGAAGAATGAGGAGGTTGTAGTGAGGACCGACTATCGCCGTCCCATTGCCACATGGCGCGATTGAGCGGCCGGCGCGAATAGCCGTCGCATTTAGGCAGGGGATAGGAATGGGACGCGCAGCCGCCGAGCGTTGATGCCACACAGAAAAGCACGAATATTCGGATCATCGTGAACCAGCCATCTTGTTATTTGATTGAAGTCCCAAATCAGCCAGTTCTTTGGGAACGAAAGCTGCGGCCAACGGCACGTGCACCCCGGCCGGTCGCTCGCGCCATGTAGGTAGCACCTCGGGCAAGCGTGCCTTCATGGGCGTCGCGTGCCGCGCCATAGCCGTAGGTGAGCGACGCCCCGCCCGCAGCAAGTGCCGAGGCGATGCCTGGAAGCTGGTAAAAGACGTAGAGGGAGGCAAGGCAAATGGCCCCGAGCGCAACAGGTCGCATGAGTACGTCGCTGTAGCTCTCGATCACTGTGAAGGTGGAATCGATACAGGTAATAAGTAGAGATCCAACCGCCACAACCAGTACCTGCAGGATCACGAAATTGGCGAGTTGCCCGATCCAGGCCTCGGTGAAGCGGCGTGTCGAGCGGAACATGGCGAGCGCTACGAAAATCGGGCCGATAGCGAGCACGATTGCCAGCGCCAGGCGGGCATAAAGCGAGACGATATAACCGATCGCGGCAACCACGAAGCTTGCCAAGATGACCAGCATGCCACCGAGACCGGTAACGATATCGACACCCCATGAGGCGCGCGACCAGATCTCTTTCGCGCATTTCTGGCCTTTATCCAGCAGGCTGTCGAAGGTCGAGGCACTTGGTATCGTACCGGAGTTCAACGCCTGTGAGATCTCCTTGGGCAAGGTGTCGAAGAAAATACTGCCGACGTAAGTCTGGTACTCGCCAGCATTCGTGATCAACATCAGGATGATAGCAAGCTTCATTGCCCGAAAGGCAAAATCCATGATCGGTTCGTGGACTGATCCGCGCAGGATCAGGAAGCCGTAGAGGATGACATAAAGTGTCAATGCCGCCGTCAATGGGCCGGTGACCCAGCTGGCGATATTAGACGTACCTGACGATATGAAGTTCTCCAACGGCGCCTTGAACTGCCCATCGACGAAGGCAAAGATTTGATACATACCTCAGCCTCCAAGCGCTTTGCCCATGCGTTCCAGGCTGGATTTCCAATCCGCCGCCTCGGCATTTACGCAGTTCGGCGTGGCTCGCAACTCGCCGGGATTGCTTTTGCATTTGGCGATGAGATCCGACAGCAGCGTCTGGTTAGCCATCAGCTCGTCGACCGAATAGATACGTTCGGGCTTCGAGCAGCCGAACAAAGAGACACCGAGTGTGAGGAGAACAAGAAACTTCATTGAAGGGCCGCTCCCATCGTATCCATGCGCTTGCGCCAATCCTCGGCCTTGCGCTGTTCATCGACCTGAACCTCGGCCTGCTGCACCATCTGCAACGCCTGCATCCTGAGCATATCGGTCTGGAGAAAGGCCGTTTCGGCCTGCAGCCGCGCCTGCAGATCGGCGATGTCCTTGGCATCGCTCGCCGAAGAGATTTGCCGACGTAATTGATCAATCCCGTCGATCCGCTTGGTCGCGGTATCGTAAATTTGCTGGCCGAGGCCCATCTGCCCAGCATTCTTGTTCTGAAGACGCGACAGTTCTTGAGCATAAAAGTCGTTAGCGCTCGTTTTGTAGGTCGAATTGTCGGTCAACAACTTTGACGCGGCATCGCCAAGCGTGCCTGAACCTGCACCCCTGAGCAGGCTTTCGACGGCAGAAAAGTCCCCTGGCAACGCCTTGCGGATCGCCGGATCGTTCAACAGGCTGGCGACGTCGGCCATGTTGGTCAGCTTGTTTAGCGAACCGTAGAGCTGCTGGGCCTGCTGGAGTTGCTGGTTCAGCGCATCGAGCTGCGATTTCAGTTGGGTTATGCTTTCGATCTGCTTGGCAATCGCGGTCTGGTCGATAACAGGGATACCCTGTGCGTCGGCGGCATACGAAGAAAGGAACAGTACTATCGCTGTCATGGGAATCATTCTGCTCTGCGCCATCAGCTTGCACTCCTTGTCTGTTGGAATATCCGCAACCATTCGTCCCGGTCATCGCCAAGCTCTGCCCGGATCGCCTCGGCAAGTTCCACGTTTGCCGTTCGCCCGGAGAGGATTGCGAGCTCGTCGCCAAAACCGTTGAGATTGAGCTCGGCGACAACGCTGTTGTGACCCTGTTTAACGATAAAGCGCCGGCTTTCGGCGGAGAGCTCGCGGGCAACCAACTCGAATTCGCGTTCGGTGAGCTTGAAGCCACTGACATAATCGTCTCGATCACCGCGGGAATTCGGTAGGAAAACCTGGGTTGGGCACTGCTCAATGATCGTATGCGCGATCGGTGAGTTGATGGCGTCTCGCGGGCTTTGCGTGGCAAAGAGCATCAAGCCGTTCTGCTTGCGAATGGTCTTGAGCTTATTCTGGGCAAGATCAAGAAAGCTCTCGTCCTGTAGCGCCTTCCAGAACTCGTCGATAACAATGATGATCCGTCGGCCATCGATCAACTGTTCGACCCGATGGAAAAGATAAGCCATCAAGGGATTGCGGATTTCCTCATTGTCGAGGAAATCGGTCATGTCGTATCCGAGAAATTTGGCGCCGATACCGATCTCATCGGCCTCGTTGTCGAAGACCCAACCAAGCGGCCCGCCTCTTTCCCACCGACGCAGGCGCGCCGCGATCCCTTCCGGATCGGTATTGTTGAGAAAGGTGCGCAAAGCGCCGATCGTGCGCTGCTCTTTCGGCAGATCAGCAAGACCATCGATCGCCAGCGCGATATCGCTGACATCGCTGACCGCAAAATCACGCGCCACCGCTCCGGCTAGCTTAGCGATAAATCGTGCCAGGAATATCTTATTCTCCGGTGTCAGCTCTAAGGCTTTCAGCGGTGCACATCCGGTGGGAAGCCCGTTCTTCAGCGGCAAATAAGTACCGCCGGCAGCCCGGACGAAGAGGTCGGCGCCACGATCCTTGTCGAAGAAGACCATGTGCGGGTCATGCTTTTCGAGTTGCGATAGCATGAAATTGAGAAGTACCGTCTTGCCAGCACCCGACGGACCGCAGACGAAGGTGTTGCCGAGATCACCATAGTGGAAATTGAAATAGAACGGCGAGCCCGACGCCGTCTTCAGCATGGCGACGGCTGGTCCCCATTCGTTGCCGTCCTTCCTGCCCATGGGATAGGAATGAAACGGAGAAAGTGCTGCAAAATTCCGCGAGGTGATTGCACCGGAACGGGCCCGATACCGAAAATTACCGGGCAATTGTGCCCACCATGCAGCTTCCAGCCCTAGATCCTCACGCGCCACGACAGCGCCACCATTGGTCAGATGCGAGCGCACCTTCGCAAGATTGTCAGCAAGGTCTTTGACAGATGAAGCGAAGACTCCGAGGGTCAGATGGTGTTCGCCGAGCACGAAACGGTTCGATTCCAGCTCGTCCATTGCCGCATCAAGCTCTTCAATTTGGGAGGCTGCCTTGTCGAGCGCACTCACCATTTGGTTCTGCTTGCGGCCCATGATAGTGCGTGCATCGGTTTTGGACCTGAACGCGAAGGACTGGGTGAGGATCAGCTCGAAAGGTGCCGTCAGAATGCCGTCCAGCATACCGCCGCGGGTTCTCGCCGGATATTCCTTGAAACCGAACATGCCCGCATAACGGCTTGTCCCTTCATCGCGGATCTCGACGGTCTCCCGCCCGAAGATCACACGATCGGAATAGATCGCCGAGGAGACCCTGCCTTCCGTCAATGGGATCGGTTCTCGGCGGCCGCCGATCAACTGATGCAGCACCTCGCTCGGTTCGGAAAACAGGATGCCGTTCTGATCGTAGAGCGACAGCACGCGGGGGCCGAAGCGTCTCAGTCCGGCAGTGACATCGGTTACCTTGTCCCGCAAATGCTTCAAGCTGCCCTCATCGAGCTCGACAGTAGCTCGTTGGGCGTTGCGAAGACGTGGCAACAGACTTGCAAGCCGTTCGGCTGGATCGCGTCCGGGATGCCAAAGCAGGGAGAGATAGAGATCGTTGCGAAATAGGTCTTCTCTCACCATCCGCTCGCGATATTTGTCATTCAGAGCTGCCGAGAAGGGATTGGTGAATCCACCGTCGGGATAAGTGTTATCGCGGCGGCGGATGAGGTGGGTCCAGATTGCAAGACGCTCGTCCGCAATGTTGCGGTAGAGCGTGTTGAGATCGCGCTGCAGACTGTTCAAATCGATAGGATCGATTGTCTCGAACGATACGCCCTCCACGGCGATCATCGCTAGCAAAGCCCTGGAATCGAGCGCGATCACGGTCTCGTCCACGTGCCGGACATAGGGGATGAAGGTTTCCGGCTCGAGTTCACGGGATTTGAGACGGGACACATTAGGCATGGCCAAGGTCCCTTTCGTCATAGTGTCGCACCAGCCTCAACGGCGTCAGCGAAGCACCCCTCCAATAGGCGCCGTTGCGCGAACGACCGCGGGTTTCGATCCAGGCCAGCAGAATGCGGAACATGTTGTGGTCATGCTTGACGAGTGAGCGAAAAATGAAATGAAAGACCACACCGACAAGCCCATAGGCAATCGAGCCAGCTACAATGTAGAGGATTGTCGTCAGCATAATGTTGACGCCCATGGCCTCCATCGTCACCCCGGCGATCATCGCCGGCCGAGTGCAGGCCAGGAACAGGGTATCTTCCTCAAGCAAAACCCTCTCCACCATTGCCTTCAGCCCCCGGAAATCGTGCTGACGATCTGCGAGGCGCCAAAGAGAATGCCGATACCAAGCACAACATAGGCGGCCTTGCGAAGATCGAGATAGCCGAACATCCAGGCGATACCGACGATGATGACGGCGATCGTTGCCAGGAGCTTGGCGACGTTGCCGGTGAGCAAGGTGACGATATTCTGCAGAACCGTCTCGATCCCGCCGGCGCTCTGCGCGAAGGCTGGCTCGATCATGGCGATCGAAAGAACAGTTGCCATCGCAACGGTGGCACTAAATGCACGAATATTGATCCTCGACATCATTCAGACTGCTCCGGTTGATCATTTTGGAAGACCAGCGCGGGTGATTGCCGCGCTACATGGAAGACATCCCAAGACGGTGGTTTCACCGACCGTTCGGGCAAAGACCTTTCCTCACCGTTCAAGGACGGATCATTGGTCTGGAATTGGGGAACCGTCGGCCGCCGCGCACTCTGCCCTATCGCTATGGTGGACAGGGTCTTCGAGAGCCGCTTGGCCTCGCTTTGGACCTGATCGTCATACTGAGCCATCTTTCCGACCGAAGGATCGGAGCGCCCGTAGTAGGATTGCAGCATCACGCGCTCAGCCTGTTGCAATGTCGCGCCGCCGCGCACGGCCAAACGATAATAACCATCGAGCAGTGTCGCCGTTGCCTTGAGGTTGAGGCACGGATCGAAGGCATCCGCGATACTGAGATCAAATTTGCGCAATTCGGCGATGCCAATGCCGCCAAGCCCTAGCTGGACATCTTTATGCTCCGCCATCAGCACCGTTGCGGTTTCGACCGCTTCGGCTTTGTTCTTTGGCTGTTCATGGAGAGATGAACTTCCTCGCACGCGAATATCAAAAGGCTGGAACTGGCTTTCGAGACTGACAACCGCTGCAAGCGTTTCGATGGCAATCGCCGGCGCACAGGTCTGGGCAAGATCGGTGAAGGAGACGGCCATGATCAGTACCACACCCGCTGGTTTCCAACGCCGTCGATGGTCACATCGACATAATGGGGCTCGGATCGCACATTCGGCCGCGCCGTCGGATAGCCCATGCACTGTACGTTCCGGCCATCCCGCTGCCAGCGTGCCGATATCACCAGCCCGTCGTCTCTAGCGCTACCATCACGGCCGGAAGCGCAATAACCGCCGTCAACTTTGGAAATGGTTCGCGAAACGCAGGTCTCCTGTTGACCGCGCTCGCCATAGCGTGTCGTCAAACGATAGTTGCCACTGCAGAAATAGGGTTCGTAACCAGGACGCGATGCCCGGAAGCCGACACCGCTGCAAGTGGGAAAGGAATGCCCCTTGGCAAGCTCCTGCCAGAGCTTGTTGATCGGGGGACGGCAGGCGGCATATTGTGTAGGCCCACCTGGATTGGAAAGGCACAGGATAACCTGACATCCCCAATCATCGGCGCGCGCATGCCGCTCGGAAATGAGGTATAAAGGGATGCAGCCGGCAAGGGCGAAGACTGTTCCAACCAGAAGGCGTTTCATCAGCATGATCCTTCAATGTGGCGATATTCAACGATCCGTCCGGCGACGAATCTAACGTCGGTCGTAATTTATAGTGATTTATATAATGCAGTTAAAAAGATGACAAGTACCCTAACCACGCAGTGGCACAGTCTTTCGTTCGCAGCCTTCATCCTGCATGAGATCATGGATAATCCGCAGGAGGACGAGACACCGCAATCGCGGCTGAAACAGGTCGGTATGATGAGTGTTCTCTACATCATGAACCAAGCTCACCAGGCGCTAACTATCTCGAATATAGTCGAAATTACAAAGCTCACGCGCATGGGCGTGACGGAGACGATCGAGCCACTGGTGAAACGTGGGATCCTGACGGAGACGTTCGTGAAGAATTCCATGGGGCGCGGCAAGGCCCGGCAATTTGAGATCGCGCCGGAGATTTTCGAGAAGCTACGGAGCTTTCAAGCGCGGTGAATGACCATCTCAGCGGCCGAATCAAACTGTATTGAAAGAATCAATAAAATCCGGATGCAAACAAAGCGGCTATGCTGATGTGCTTGAATTGCTCTTTCGCGGGCCCCGTGGCTTGAACACATAGCCAGCTGCATGGACGGTGCGAATGGCAGCACTACATCCGGGCAACTCCCCGAGTGCCTTGCGGAGGCGGCCAACGTGAACATCCACCGTTCGCGGCGCGACTTCGGCGGAAGCCGGCCAAGCCGAAGCAATCAGTTCGAAACGGCTGCAGAGCTGCCCTTCCCTCTTCATTAGATGACGTAGAATATTGAACTCGATGGGTGGCAGCGCAAGGTCGCGACCGTTGCAATGTATTCGGCGACTGTCGACGTCGACTTCCAAGTCGGCAGAAGCCAGCGAGGCAATCCCTTTTGAGTTGGCCGTTTCCATAGCCTGTCCCGCCGCCTGTCTGAGAGATGTCAGCAACTTCTCCGGAGAAAGCGGTCTGAACAGGCAGTCATCAACACCGGCTTGCAGCAAGGCCAGGTGAAGCGGCTGCGCTTCGCTTCGCAAGAGCGCAATCAGGCGGACGTGGTTGTCATATGTTGTGGATCGTTTGATTTCGCCGCATATGGAAACGGCATCCTTGGCTTCTTGAGTGCAATCGAAAAGGACTGCACACGGTAAGCGGTTCGCGCAGGAAGCCAGAACATCCTCGGCGCTGCAAGCCAAAGAGGGAACAAAGCCTTCCGTCTTCAGGATATAGCTAAACGGCAGGAACAGCTCTGCATCGCAGGTCCAGATAATGACTTCGTTGCAGGCCGCCACTTCGAGCTTCACTGCCGCATCGGAGCGCTTGAAGTTGGACCCGCTGGACCGTTGTACGGCTCTAGGCTGGCGCATATTCGCCACCGTTGATATCGAGGATGGCACCATTCACGAAACCCGCCTCCTCCGACGCCAGGAAGGCAATGGCAGCGGCGATGTCCTCCGGCGTTCCCAGTCTGGCGGAAGGAATGCGTGTAATCGCCTCCCGATTGACCGGCGTATTGGTATCGCCAGTCAAGGGCGTCAAGATCCTGCCAGGCGCCACGAGATTAACGGTTATACCGAAAGGACCACACGACCCGACAAGCGCTCGCATCAGCCCGGCCAGTGCTGCCTTGCTGGCGGCGTAAGCGCCACCGGCGATACGAGGGCGTGTGCGTCCGGCGAGCGATCCGATCAAAATGATGCGTCCGAACCCCGCCTGCCGCATTCCCCTGAGGACTGCCTGACAACATAACATGGCGCCGGTCAGATTAACGGCCAGCACTTCGTTCCATTCTTCCAGCCCGATATCCTCGAACGGCCGAGCGCCAGCAAGGCCCTTCGGCGATATCCCGGCGTTACAGACGAGAATTTCAGCATCTCCCCAGGTGGATGAAAGCTCTTCGAAGAAATTGGTAACAGCCACAGGATCAGACAGATCGACAACTCGGCCCAAGATCCGTCCAGATCCGAACTCCGCGGATAGCAAGGTAATTGCGTCAGTCACAGTTTTAGCGCTGTGACTGAAGACGGCGACGCAATGCCCCGCCGCCAATAACTTTCGCGCCGTCGCCAATCCGATACCGCTCGTCCCTCCTGTCACGACGGCGATGCGAGACGGCTCTGGCATCATGCAGCCTCATCCAAGCCGGCAAACAAGGACAACGCCGGATGAGCCTCAGGATCTGTCATGACCTCGATAAACAGCGGCCCCTTGCCTGCCAGTCCACCTTGCAGATGCGCCGTGAGCTCGGCTGGATCCTCAACGCGCACTGCCTGGCATCCGCAGGCTTGAGCGATCTGCACATGATCGACAGGCGCGAAATGGCACGCCGATGTGAAGCGCCCGAACTTCACCATCTCGGCATCCCGTTGGAAACCGAGGATTCCGTTGTTGAGAAGGATGATGGTTATGGGAAGATCGGAACGAACCATCGTTTCCATCTCCGCCCAGCTATGGGCGAACCCGCCGTCGCCAATGATGGCGACCACCGGATGCTCGGGCCTCGCTGCCTTTGCGCCAAGAGCCAGAGGCAGGCCCCATCCCAGTCCCGCAAGACCGCGCGGCGTCAGGAACCGCATTCCTGAAGTAAGCGATCGCAATTGGCCGACGACCCACATCGATGAATAGCTTGCATCCGCAACGACGGTCGTCTGCGGTGTCAATGACGCCTGCAGTTCTGCCATGATGCGCTCCGGGCGGATCGGCGAGGCGGTAGCATGCATGAGCTGATGCCGATCCTCATCGAACCGCCGCCAGCACTCGGCTATACGGTCACTAATAGCAGTCCGTTGGTCCCGACGTGGGGATAAATCTTGCCCGTTCAGGGCATGAACAAGCTCTCTGAGCGTCTCGCGCGCATCCCCGACCAGGCGCAGCGCTTGATAATTGCGCCCGATCTCCTGGGGATCGACATCAATGTGGATCACCTGAGCACCAGCAGGAATTTGCCGCCAGCTATCCGTGCCATTCTGATTGGTTCGGGTTCCAATCAAAATGACAAGGTCTGCGTCACCGACTAGAGCAGCCGTATGGTGCCCGAGTGACCTGGGACCCACGAGTGATCCCAACACGCCTGCCGAAAGCGGATGATACTCATTGACCGCGCCCTTGCCCATGTTGGTGGTCAAAATTGGGAGTACAGCCAGATCCTGCAGCGCGGCAAGTTCATGGCAGGCATCGCTGCCGAGGACACCGCCGCCCGCGATTACAACGGGATTGCGGGCATTCGCGATCAACTCCGCTGCCCTTTGCAAACTCGCGCGATCAGGGGACGACCGATCAAGCGGCCAATGGCCAAGATTCAGAGATCGTGATTGGGTTTTGACAGTGAGCTCCGAACGCAGCAGATCGGCAGGCAGCAGCAAAGCGACCGGCCCGGGTCGACCCGAGGCAGCAGCAGTGAAGGCGGCATCGACATAGTCCTCGATTCGCTCAGGGACCATGACCCTGCGCACCCATTTCGTGCAGGATTGGAAGAGCGCAATATGGTCGAGCTCCTGGAACGCGTTCCGATCCATCTGATCACGCTCGACCTCCTGCACAAGTGCTACGATCGGAACGCTCGCCTTCAGCGCTTCGGCCATGGGTGGAACCAGCAGCGTGGCAGCAGGACCATTCTGGGCAGCCACCACGCCGATCTTCCCGGATCGTCGCGCATAGCCATCGGCCATGGCGCCGCCCATATTTTCCTGCCGGTAAGCGACCTGACGAATGCCTGCCGCTTCAGCAGCGAGGATGAGCGCTGATGGGAGGCTCTGGGCAAATATATGGGTGACGTCGTGGCGCACCAGCGAGCGAGCCAGGCATTCGGCGACAGTTTCTATAGACATCGAGGTCATACGGTTGCTCCAGCAAAATCGGCTTCGTAGGTTTCGAGGAAATCGCCGAAGACTTCGACGATCAAATCAAGATCGGTATCCGTCATCGCCGTGGAGAGGCAGGCGGCGGCCCCAAAGGGCAGGAGGATATCGAGCTGACGGAAATGGCTTGTTAGATTGGTCATCCAACTGTTCTGTTCTGGTGTCGGAAAAGCCTGCCGATAGTCACGGGGCACCTGCCGCTTGGGGTGGATGCGAAAAAGCGAAGCCGAACCCGTAACGATAAATGGCGCGTTGTGACGCGCGATCGCGGCAGAAAGACCGTCGCGCACACGCGCACCCATTTCATCAAGACGCTTGAAGCTTGCCGAGGTCAGTGCCTCCATCGCCACCCTTCCTGCGACCATTGACACCGGATTGGCCGAAAAGGTACCGCCCTGTGGGACCGCTGGCCTCGCGCCTGAGCTTGCGAACACCGCCATCACCTCCTTGCGACCACCAACCGCGCCGACTGGGAAGCCGCCGCCGATAATCTTCCCGGCGGCGATAAGATCCGGCACCAGCCCGAAACGCGCCGATGCACCGCGATATCCCTGACGCAGATTCAGCACTTCATCGGCTACGACGAGAACGCCATATTGTCGGGCCAGATCGGAAATGGCTTCGATGAAGGCTGGCTCAGGAGCGAGCAAACCTGCCCTGCTCGGCATGGGATCCATCAGGATGCAAGCAAGGTCGCCACCAGACGCGGCCATCCTTCGCTCCAGTCCTTCGACATCATTGAAACGGATCACATCGACCTCTTCGGCAACACTTTGCGGCGCACCGATATAAGAGGTCGTGGATGCGGGGGCGTCCGCGGGGCCCCAGGATGCGGGCGACGCGCCTTGGCTTACCTCGGCCCAATCATAGGCACCGTGATAGGCTCCTTCGACGCGGGCAATGCGCGACCGCCCGGTGAAGGCGCGGGCCGCCTTGATAGCGAACATGACGGCCTCGGTGCCGCTATTGACGAAGCGGATCTGCTCGATCGCGGGAATGCGCTGCACGAGCAATTCCGCCAATCCCAGCTCGTGCTCCGTTGGATTGGAAAAACAGGTTCCTTTCTGCAGCAGATCTGCGATCGCGTCGGCGACGGGTAAATAGCCGTGACCATGGATCAGCGTTGTGAAATTGTTATTGAGGTCAAGGAGCCGATTGCCGTCCACATCAACCAGATAGGCACCCTCACCACGGGAAATATACGTCGGCAGAGGATCGCGCTCGATGGTGACGCGCGTGGTTCCATCGGGAAACACGATCTGCCCTCGCTCGAAGAAATATTGCGAGCGCGATCTGAGCGCTGCGCGCCGAAATGATGGAAAATCCTGATGAAGCATGCCTTGCCCTCTCTATGTCGAGATGCGCGTTCGCACCCCGTTCACATTTTTGTTGCAACAAAAAAACACGGAGAGAAGGAAAGTGCAACATAATTATTCAGCGACGAGAGAGATTCCTTTGATCGTGGTCAGCGGTGATTTTTTTCATCTGGCGAAATCCATCACGAATGTCGTTCTCGATGGCGGCTCGGGCGGCCGCGGCATCCTTGTCAACGAGCGCCTCTATTGCGGCACGATGGTTGCGAGCACCGTGGCGGGTCTCGGAAAATTCTGGGTAGAGGCCATTAAATGACGCACCAACCCGCAGCCACAGGGTCTCGATCGTCTGCAAAAGATAGGGCATACCGCTCAAACGGTAGATCGCAAAATGGAACTCCTTATTATGCCAGAGGGCGTCAAAATAACGCTTTTCGTCTAGTGCGGCGTCAATTTTCGCCTGAAGTAGCTCCAGTTCTTCGATCGTCGCCTCGCTTGCAGCCTTGACGGACAGCGCCGCCGCAAGCCCTTCCAGGGCTAGGCGCATCTGCGTGATCTCCTCGAGATCCGACAATCTTAAGTGAGGAACGATAACGGTTTTCGGGCCGGAATAAATGAGCGCGCCATCGATCACCAGGCGGTTAATAGCATCACGAGCGGGCGTCGTGCTGACATCCAGCATTTCCGAAACCGCACGGATCGTGAGCTTATCTCCGGGAGAAAAAGCACCCCGGATCAGTCGCTCCTTCATGTTGCCATACGCCATTTCGCCCAAGCGATTGGGCTGATGTCGGTGATATCCTTCGTCTTCCGAGGCGATTTCCATTGAAAATTTCTCCAATTTCCTTTGACAAACGTTCATTTTGTTGCAACAAAAATGAAAAGCGACGTGCTTGCAAACATTATGTGACATTAAAAGTCATACCACGTTCGCAAATTTCCGTCTTCCCAAAGTTCAATTCGGGGGCCGGACCAGAAGCCAAGCGATCGGTGAGTGAGTTGCAGCGCCGGCGCAAACGACAACGTTCATAAGGACAAAAATAAGGAGAGGGACTTTGATTGGTGAAGCACTTACCCTGCAAGGGCTTGAAAAGCGATATGACACGTCGCTTGCCGTGGATGGCATTTCGCTTGCCATCCGGGCAGGTGAATTCCTGTCGATTCTTGGTCCTTCGGGCTCTGGCAAGACGACGCTACTAACGATGATTGCGGGCTTCGAGAGCCCGAGCAACGGCCAGATCATGATCGGCCGGCGCGACGTTACCTATGTGGCACCAAACAGGCGCAACATCGGTATGGTATTCCAGCGCTATGCGCTTTTTCCGCATTTGACGGTGGCGGCCAACATCGCTTTTCCGTTGCGCATGCGCCGAATGGACAAAGATCTCATCAGCCGCAAGGTGGAGGCGGTACTAGCGCAGGTACATCTCGATGGCTATGGCGATCGATATCCCCATCAACTCTCTGGAGGTCAGCAGCAACGCGTCGCCGTCGCTCGGGCAATCGTCTTCGAGCCACCTGTTCTCTTGATGGACGAACCCCTTGGCGCCCTCGACAAGAAACTGCGCGAGGCGCTGCAATTGGAAATCAAGAGCTTGCAGCAACGCCTTGGTGCGACCGTCGTCTATGTGACGCATGATCAGGAGGAAGCACTCACCATGTCTGATCGCATTGCGGTGGTGGCAGAAGGCCGGCTGGCTCAAGTGGGATCGCCGCTCGATCTTTATCGTTCGCCCGCCTCAGCCTTTGTCGGAGACTTCATAGGTCGCATGAACTTTCTCGACGGCGAATATCTTGGTCAAGATAACGGGAAGTACATGGTGCGGCCAAAAGGCGGCAATGTCGTTGCAACGGCGGCTGCCGAAGACGAGGCCAGTCCCTTTGCCCCTCGCCAAGCTGTCAGTATCGCAGTTCGCCCCGAACGGTTGTCGCTAGCCCCTCATGGTCGCGATCGCGGCGCCATTCTGACGGGCACCATAGATGCAACTGTTTTCGCCGGTTCGTTTTTCCTCTTCTTCGTACGAACCCAGAACAGCGATGACCGCCTCCTCCAGATCCAGATGCCCGTCGGAAATGTAGCGGCAGGCCTTCATGAGGGAGACTTGGTTGACGTCATCCCAGAAGCGAACGCCTTGCGGCTGTTTGCAAAAGCGGAGGTCTAATCCGTGGCATCATCCTTCGCGAGACAATCAACCGGCACTTTCCGCAGTTGGATCCTCACGGGATCGAGCCAGCATTATTCACCACTATTGGCCATCTTGCTGATCCTGCCACTGCTCCTCCTCTTGGCAGGAGGCTTCGTCTATCCGGTGCTTAGGCTTATAGGCATCAGCCTTTCCGGGGAAGCCCCGCTTGCTCCCTACCAACGTGTGTTCGACAGTCCACTTTATATTCAGGTCCTGCTCAGAACCTTCCGCATCGCAGCGATCGTAACCGTTGCCTGTTTTGCAATCGGATATCCGACCGCCTATGCGATCGCGCGCATGCGCGGCAAGTGGGTAAAGCTCGGAACGGCATGCTTGTTCATTCCGCTATGGACTTCGGTGCTTGTCCGCTCCTATGCGTGGATCGTACTGCTGGGTCGCAACGGCATCATCAACGACGGGCTGATCCAGCTCGGTATTATCTCAACGCCGCTGAAAATGCTCTATACGGAGGGCGCTGTCATTCTCGCGATGACGCATGTGCTGATGCCCTTCATGATCCTGCCGATCCATTCGGCCTTGCGTTCGGTGCCGAGCGCGTATGAGCAAGCGGCACGAAATCTCGGCGCCAGCCGGATCGTCGCCTTCTGGCGCGTGACCTTTCCACTCAGCCTCTCGGGCGTCTTCGCCGGCTGTGTGATCTGTTTCATTCTTGCCATCGGATTTTACATCACCCCCGCCCTTGTCGGTGGACCCGGCGCGCTGATGATGGCGACCCTGATCGGTCAGCAGACGATCGTCCTTCTGGATTGGCCATTTGCGGCCGCCCTGTCAGTCATCCTGCTCACCGCGACGTTGCTGCTGGTGCTGCTCTTTCGCCGCGCGCTTTCTTTCAGCAAAGGTTTGAACAGTGTCCATTGAATCTGAATCCTTTACGCAGCGATTGGCAACACCATCGTCTGAGGTCCGCCAGTATCGTTCGGTCTGGCCATGGATGGCACGACGTACATCCAATCTGATGATCGCGGCGGTGCTGTTCTTTCTCATCCTTCCGACGCTGCTGGTGATACCGTTGGCACTCAACGACGCCTCCTATATCACCTTCCCACCGCAGGGACTGACCCTACGCTGGTTCGAGGCGTATCTGTCCGATGTCGACTGGCTGCGCTCGACCATTTTCAGCTTGCAGATCGCCGCACTAACCACCGTGGTAGCGACGGTCATCGGGACGATGGCGGCGGTTGCTCTTGTACGTGGCAAACTACCGGGTAAGGCACTGCTGCAGGCCCTCTGCCTTGGGCCGATGATCGTGCCGGCAATTGTCTTCGGTGTGGCGCTCTATCTGGTCTTCTCACCTTTGCAACTCACCGGGAATCTGACGGGATTCGTCCTTGCCCATTCGGTGCTGGCGGTGCCTTTTGTCGTCATCATCGTTTCCGCAGCGCTGGAAAGAATGGACCCGCTGTTGGAACTGGCAGCCTTGAGCTGCGGAGCGGGGCGGCTCAGAGCCTTCTTTGCCGTGACACTTCCAAATCTGGCGCCGGCCGTCGCGACCGCCGCGGTCTTTGCTTTCCTGACCTCCTTCGATGAAGCGACCGTGGCATTCTTCATCTCTGATACCGGCGGGAAGACGATTAGCCGGAAAATGTTCGAGGATATCGATTTCAACCTGACGCCTGTCATTGCCGCCGTCTCGGTCATCGTGGTTGCCGTTTCGCTGCTTTTGATGGGTTCCATACATCTCCTGAACAGCCGCCGGGAGCAGCAATAGCGGCAAAAACACCCGCCGCAGGCGGGACATAAGAGGGAAACATTGATGACAATAAGAGCAGCCATCCGGCGGAGCGGCATTGCTATGCTTTGCGCAGCCATTCTTCTGGGAGAAACGCCCAAACCAGCACTTGCCAGCGAGCAGGTGGTGATCGCCACGACTGGCGGCGCCTATGATGCGGCGCTACGCAAATGGTGGTTCAAGCCGTTCACCGCCAAGACCGGTATCCAGGTCGTTTCCGTGGCGGCGACCAACGCCGAGATGCGCGCCAAGGCGACCGCGATGGTGAAAACCGGCAATGTCAGCTGGGATCTCTACCCCGATGGAGAAATCCAGGTGAGTTCAGAGGATCATCTAGCGATTTCCGAACCGCTTGACAGTTTTTGCACACAGTTCAAGGATCGCCAGGATCTGGTTCCCGATGCCTGCATCCCAGCCGGCGTGCGGCTGTTTTCGACAGCCACATTGATGGCCTACGATCCGCAGGCCTTCAAAGGCAACCAGCCCGTGACCTGGGCGGATATGTGGGATACTTCGAAGTTTCCGGGCGGACGCTCGTTTCCGAATTTCGACGATCCGTGGCGCGTCATGGCGGCTGCCCTTTTGGCAGATGGTGTCAAACGCGAGAACCTCTTTCCGCTCGACCTCGATCGTGCGCTCAAGAAACTTGACGCATTGCGGCCGTCCATCTCGCTTTGGTGGAAAACCGGAGATCAGAGCGTCCAGGGATTCCGTGAGAAGGATTACAGCATCGGACAGATTTGGCTAACGAGGGCCAGCGCGCTCAAGGCAGAAGGACGTTCAATCGCCTGGTCGAACAAGGCGGCATTTCTGGTAGGCGATCGTCTCACGGTTATCAAAGGGGCGCCCAATCGCGACAATGCTCTGAAGCTCATCGCCTTCTGGTTGGACTCGCCAGAGATCCAGGCCAAGGTTTGCGAGGCATTGCTTTGCACGCCACCAAGCAGCGCAGCGATTATGATGATGCCGCAAGCAGTTCGCGACCAGATGCCGAGCGCCGAAGACGTGCGCGACAGTATCGTCATCCCCGATGCCAAATGGATCAACGAGCATGCCTCAGAGCTATTGGAGCGCTGGAACAACTGGGTTCGCTAAGGCAGGATGACGACCTGAAAACATTGTGCATGATCATGCGGTGCCACGACGTTTGGAAGATGAGTATTTAGCGATCGTTCATTGAATGAACGCTTGACGCCGACACACCCCAATACACCTCCGTAGAAGGTCCGCCTGCGAGTATAAATGCTTGGAGCTGGGCGGGCCTCTCTTTCCCAATCACACCTCGCAAAGATATAGAAATTGCCCCTTTGTCGCGCACCGCAATCTTCTCGTTCGGGATCTGTGTCCATCGGTGGCATGTAATGAGATGAGTCACCAACCTTAATGCCCTAAAGTCAGGCTTGACTTCTCAGTCGCAATAAAGAACATAAAGGGAACGCGTGGAGTTTATAGTAATCTATGCCAAGCAAGTTATCGAGTGGGTGCCATCGAATCCAAGCTCGATCTAAGGGCTGAGGCCTCCGCCACGCCATACGGCTGGCATAAATTGGATATGGGACTGGCATTGCAACCGGATCGTACCTACAACTGGAATCATAAGAAAGGGTCCGCTCTTCATGAAGTTCAGCCTCGATCATCTACCGGAACGTAAACGGCTCGAATTATCGCGAATTGTAGAAATCGTGCATGAGGAATTCGAGGATGCGCTGAAGGAAGGCACGGCCGATTTCAAGAAGAAGGGCCGTATCCTCAAGATAATTCTCTTCGGTTCCTATGCTCGTGGGGACTGGGTAGATGAAGAACATACTAGCAAAGGCTATAAGTCTGACTACGATCTGCTAGTAATCGTTAACAATCGTAAGCTTACCGACTTTGGCTCATACTGGCGCAAGGCGGCCGACCGTTTTCCCCGTATCGTCAAGCCGCCAGTCAGCCTGAACGTGCATTCGCTCCGCGAAGTCAACACGGCACTGAAGTTGGGCAAATATTTCTTCAGCGAGATCCGTCGCGACGGAATCGTTCTTTATGAACTCGACGATGAGGAACTCGCCGAGCCAAAGCCCCTCACACCCGCCGATGCCCTTCGTGCCGCACAAGGACATTTTGATGAACGATATTCTTTTGCAACGGCGTTGATGGATGGCATCAATCTCTTTGTGAAGAAAGGGCACTTTAAACACGCCGCCTTTCTTCTTCATCAAGCGATCGAGCATAGCTACTCAGCTATGCTACTGACATTGACGAACTATAGCCCTGCTTCGCACAACCTTAACCACCTGAAGACGCTTGCCGAAGGTCGCGATCAGCGGCTTGCAGAAATCTGGCCACAAGATCGCCAACGCTATACAGCCTGGTTCAACATCATCAACCAAGCCTACGTGAAATCCCGTTATTCCGAGCATTTCAAGATCACAGAGGAAGCCCTCATCTGGCTTGTCGAACGCACGGACCCGCTCCAGCACTTGGTAAGCGCAATTTGCGAGGAGCATATCGAAAAGCTGCGGAAAAAGCTCTGAGCAGCGAAGGCAAGCGCTTCTCGACGTTCTTTGACGCCGACAGCAATCTCACAGCCTTTCTTCAGTCAGTTGGCACTTATCGGATCACCATCCGCCGTCGCTCCGCCACCTCGGAAACTCCCCTCTATCCGTACTCTCATCGCTTAGGCTGTG
>NZ_JBXSOR010000028.1:0-46754 GCF_057784455.1 Martinezella sp. CNPSo 3890
AGCCTCGACCGCGAACGGAGCAGCGCCAATCCAGCGCGGCGAGAATAATTCACTCGTCAATTCTCGAGCGACGACATCGTACCCGAGAGGTGCATCAGGTGGCCCGCACATATCGGACAGTTTGACAGCATCGGACTGCCCGACGCTCATGATCGGCAGGCGGAGGGTGGTCCAGTCGAGTGCTGACTGTTGCAGCAATCGCATATGCTCCTCTCCGTCCAGGATCAGCGGAGCCATGTGGCGCATCAGCATCGCGCGCCTCGTCGCCTGCCAGCCATTTTTCTGACCGACTTCTGAATCGAGTTGCGCAGCAGAGCCGGTGGTGGTCACGATCCGCATAATGGACCGTTCGGTCATCACCGGCATCAGATTCCGCATGGCGGCAGAGCAGACGTCCATTGTCGGCAACCCTGCGGCACGAAGCGTCGAGACGACCATCGACGCTCCGTCGAGGAGTTCAGCAACAGCGGCGGGATCATGAACATCGCCATGAACCTGAGTAACTTGCACGGTTGGACCCGATATTCGACTCCTATGGATCAATGCCCGGATTTGGCACTCCTGCGCACATAGAAGATCGAGCACGCGACCACCAAGGCGCCCACTGCCGCCCAGCAGCGCAACCACGGTCATAGCCGATGGTCCTCAAGGAAGACTTCAATGGGCTGAACCAGGCGATCACCTGCCTCCTCCGCGACATTATGGCCCACATCGGCGAACTCGACGCACCTATTCTTGGGGAAAGCCTCCCGCCAGATCGGGAGCACGGGAGCAAGGCCTGGGTCTTTCATTCCCCAGAGAAGAAGCGCTGGAAGATCGGCTAGTATCGATTTCCGCGCCCCGATCCGCGCGGCCCAATCATTTTCGCCGAGGATGGCTCGTGGGAATATCCAGGTCTGCTCACGCGAAGACGGGGCCGCAAAAGGCGCGAGAAACTGAGCGTGTACGGCTCGGGTAAGGAGCGACCGGTCGCCGAAGGACCCCTTGAATACGACCCGAGTAAAGAAATTGAAGTGCCGCGTAAGCCAGCGGGCCACTTTACTACCGACGATCGCACTGAAGCGCCGCATCATGAGCCGATCACTTATGTCGAAAAACCAGCTATTGAGGGCGATAGTGCGACGAACGCGATCCGGATGCTCGACAGCCCAGCTCAGAGCGATCGGACCACCCCAATCATGTACAATCAACGTTACGTCACTGACATCGAGACCGTTTACGAAGCGGGCGAAGTTTGCCGTGTGGAACTGAGGAAGGTACGAGACACCGGACGGCTTGTCCGAAAGGCCAAAGCCGAGATGATCCAGGGCGATGCAGCGATATTGGCTGGAGATGTTATTGCTTCTCCGCATGGAAGACTCCGTCGATTTCACAGAAGACTTAACTTCACCGCCTCCCGCTGACGGATCAACGCACCAAGAGGTTCGCTCCGATGCGGCGACCTGTCCGCTCGGACTGGCAATCAACACTATCGGGAGCGCTAGAAGCTCCACATCTTACGCTCGCTGCTGTTGGTCGGGCCGCTTCGCTACAACGCTCTCCTGTCCGCGATCGACGGGATCAGCGCCAAAGAGCTGACGCAGAATTTGCGTGAACTTGAATCAGCACGGCTGATCAAGCGGGTTGCGGTAGAGGATCAGTCCGCGTATGCGCTCACCCCGCTCGGACGGGAAATAGAGGGGCCGTTTCGCGCATTGGGCATCTTCGGAGCAGCACTCGCGAGACGATGAACGTTGCTCGCCGGAGCGCATAGTACCCTGCCAGAAGCGTGGAAGACCGAGCGGCCGACTGCCCCGGAGGCGTGCTTTGCTTCGAGTGCAGACTGTGATTGGATGCAGTTAGACCGGCGGAGAGCGCGCCCGAGAGGCTGCGCCAGCAGGCCACCTGCTACGATCCTGCGCTCGCATGAGCATATTCCAGTTTGACCGCAAGCGGCTCGTGTCCATCATCCAAGTCGCTTGAACTAAGCAGTGGCAGGAGCCAGACGGGCAGCGGTCGCGGCTTCAACCTCGGCTATGAACTCCGCAACCGTTTCGCCTATGATCTCCGGGTGGTCCTCCTGGAGGTAATGAAGGCCCGATCCGAGTTTCACTAGGCGGCAGTCGTGCAGTCTGCGAGCAAATTCCTCCGCCACCTCAGGCGATACAAGCGCACCAGGATCTCCGGCAAACAATAGCTTGGGATAGGTCGAAGCCGACAAGGCTTCATGCGCTCGCTCCATTATCGCGTAGACATCGGCTGGCTCGCCTGCGATCGGCAATTCGTTCGGAAAACGCCACGTTGGTTTGCGGGAGGCAGGGGTCTGGAATGGTGAGCGATAGATCGCCATTTCCTCCTCGGTATAGACGCGGACGGTTGCTCCCGGTAGTACGCCCTCTACGAATGCATTCTCCTCCAGGATCAGCTTTTCGCCTTCGCCGGGTGTACGAAACTTGCGGAAGATTTCGCGCTCAGCCCGATCGCGCAAAAACTCCTCCCAGGTCGGGATGGGTCTTGTGAACTCCATAAAGGCCATGCCCTTGATAAAGTCAGGACGTCGGGCGGCAAGATGGAAGGCAAGCGCCGTACCCCAATCTTGCGCTACGACGTAGGCCGAGCGGATCTCCAACTTCTCTATAAAGGCGTCGAGATATCTCACATGGTCTTCGAACCGGTAGGTGATATCCGGCTTGCCGGACTGTCCGAAACCGATCAGATCCGGCGCGATACAATGACCGACATCAGCAACAAGCGGAATTATATTTCGCCAGATGAATGACGAGGTGGGATTGCCGTGGAAGAAAAGCACGGTGGGGGCGTCCGTTCGCCCCGCCTCACGAAAGGCCATTTCAGAGTCAAGGACGGGCAGTCGGGGCAGGCTGATATCAGCGTTCATCACGATCACCTTTTAAGCACAGTAGCGAAAACAATCCTTTTGAAGCGCTCCAACGGCTCTACGTCGCGGGATACCTTCATCCGCAATATTGCTCCTTCCCACGCTGCGATCAGAAACTCGGCCAAGTCATTTGGCTCGAACGCATCCGAGATTTCCCCGGACGCCTGGCCTTCGGCAATGCAGTCGGCAAAAGGAGCTGACCATTCAGGAAAGATATCACTCAGCCGCTCGCGCAGGAGATCACTCTGGGGCGCGGCCTCAAGGCTAAAGTCACCGATCAAGCAGCCTCTTTGGAAACCGTCTTCAGCCAGGCGGCCGATAATAATATCGAGATAACGGTTGATCCGTTGTGAAGGGGTTAGCCGCTTATCCCCAAGCGACTCCGCCATTGCGTCCTTCAGACTGGCAAAATACCTGTCCAGCACCTCTCTCGTGAATTCCTCTTTCGAGCGAAAGTGGTTCGTAAAGGAGCCCTGAGGTACGGCCGCTTCGGCGACGATATCGCGCACGCCTGAACCGACATATCCCTTGCGGAACATCACGGTCCGACCCGCTTCCAGAATAGCTTCACGATGAGAATGTTTTGCCATAGTTGTGATAATATGTACGAACGTATTGCTGTCAATATACGTTTTCCCGGCGCCAGGCCACGGCAGCGGTACGAACGATTACCGCGGTAGCTGAGGTGACGGGGCGCGCCCGGAAAGTCCGCCTTGCACCCTCGCTAGCGCTTTCCGTTCGAGCTTCCCGCGCTAAGCACTGAACGCTATGCTTGGTCGTGCTGTGGTGCGGAAATACCTGGCCGCTCAACTGAGGGCGCCGCGATGAAGGCGGTTGAGGGCCCGGCCTGCGAAATGACACCGCTTCGTCCATGCTTCCACGGAGAGATTTTTGGTATCCGCCTGATCGTGCATGGGAACGGCCGGTTCATTTCGTTCGCTACCTTACGATAATCGCAAGGTAGCGAACGAACTTCAATGCTCGACACGGCCGGATCCGGACGGGATCTCAGGGTGCTGGGGCCAGAAAGCTGGCTAGCTGTCTTCGACGCAAGTGCCGCGATGAGGCGGGTAACGCAGGTGAGTGACCATCCGCGATGCGGCCACGGCTTCAAGCCAGCCTCAGCGCTCGGGCGTTCCGCATCGTAGTGGCCAGGCCCGCTAGCGACTGTGATGACACGACGATATCATGGGGCGCTATCGCCACCGCTTCACGTGGTCGACCAGGGCTCGAAGCTTCGGAGCGATATTGCGCCGGCTGGGATAATAGAGAAAGAAGCCGGCAAAGGGAGGGCAATAGTCCTGAAGGAGAGGGACCAACTGTCCGGATTCGACGTAGGGTTTGAAGGTGTCCTCCATTCCGAAGGTAATGCCGCCTCCGGCACAGGCGGTGCGGATCATAAGCCACACGTCGTTGTGGTGATCTGCGGGGTCGACAGCCACATCGAACTCGCGTCCATGCTCACCGAATTCCCAGCGATAAGCGCGCTGTGTGGCGCTGGACGCCAGCCGATACAACGATGCGCGGAGAGCTCCGAAGGATGCTCGGGCCTGCCGAAACGTTCGATGTAGGACGGCGCGGCGAAAGCACCTTGGCGCTGGTCGCCCGAACCTGGAACGGCAATCATGTCTTGATCGATGACTTCACCCAATCGCACGCCCGCGTCGTAGCCTTCGTCGACGATGTCGAATTCCTCGTCCGTGACCGTCACGTCGATCCGGACGCCGGGAAAGGCTTTCGCAAAACCCGCCAGAAGCGGCCCGGAGATGAACTGCTCGGGATGGATGACACCGCCAGCCTCAACAGGTCGCTTGGTGCGCTGTCGCGATCCGCCGTTGCGTCGAGCGCCAGTCCGACTTCGGAAATAGCGGGCGCCACACGCTGATATAGTAGTTCACCAGCCTCCGTGAGGCTGACACTATGTGTCGTGCGCCGCACGAGCGCAACGCCCAGCCGATCTTCGAGACGGCGCATGGCCTGACTGACGGCTGGCCGTGTGATGCCCAAATTCTCCGCGGCTACACGAAAACTCCGCGCTTCAGCGACAGCCAGGAAAACAGAAATGCCATTCAGATCGATTGCCATTGGTTAGATCAGGTTACCAGCTTGGTCATCATTGGGCAAATTGTCCGATCTTATTCGGGCGCCTAGCTTGGATCTCACGAACTAGAACTCGAGGCCTGTCGACGGTGCATGCAGCTTCATCGCGGGTCGATAGTCCTCATCAAGCTCTCAGCAACAGGAAAAGACCGATACCATGACCATTCTTCCGACACGTCACAGGGTCGCCGGCGCGCGCCGTAGAGCTCTGATCACACTGGCATTGCTGTCGCTCGCTCTGCCGGGCACAGCCATTGCAAACGCCATGGCAACGCAGGTGCAAGCTGTGGACAGTGTGGCTATCGAGCAGCGAAACAAGGCGGTAGTCGAGGCCGCCTTCGAAAAGTGGCGCGGGGGCACCTATGTCTTCGCGGAACTCCTCGCTCCCGATGTCGTCTGGACGATCCATGGTTCCGGACCGGTCGCGGGCACCTATCGCAACCAGAAGGATTTCATCGAACAGGCATCGCGTCCGCTGACCAGCCGGCTCGCGACCCCGATCGCGCCGGAGGTGCACAACATCTTCGCCGATGGCGACACCGTCATCATCCGCTTCGACGGAACAGCGACCACGACGTCGGGCGCACCTTATCGCAATCAGTTCGTCTGGATACTCAAGATGAAGAACGGCCTTGTCGTTAATGCTGAGGCCTTTCTGGACCTCGTTGCTTATCAGCAGGTCGTCGACAACAACGCTCCACGGCCCCAATGACCGACGCCGGCGGTTCGGCAGACCAGAGCGTCTGGCGACCGATAGCCGCGCATCCGCGCGCCATCGCTTCCAAACCGAGATTTGTAGTGCTCAATGGAGCCAGATCATGCGACAGGCACTTGCAGCAATCATCACGGCCACCCTTTCATTTCAATCCATGGAACCGCAAGAGACCAATTTGGAGCCGAACCATCCCTGTGCCGGCATGTGGGTCACCGACGACAATCGTGTGCGCCATGAGCTTCTGCCGAACGGACGCTATGTCGAGGCCCGCGGCCAGCGGGAGCGAGCCCATGAGGGCCGCTACGAAGTCGAGGGGACGCATATCGAGTACTGGGACGACACGGGCTTCACTGCCGACGGCGATTTCGTCGATGCCAACACACTGCGCCATGGCGGCATGATCTTACGACGTCAGCGAGCAACGCCTTGACATACCAGTTGACAGGGGCGGAGCCCACTCAGTGCCGCCCTGTCACCGTGACCTGTCCACCTCGCGTAGGAGGTCGATGAAAGCTCGGAGTGGTGACGGAACGTGCCGGCTGCGCGGGTAATAGAGCGCCAGCCCCGATGTCGGCGGGCACCATTCATCAAGCACGGTCACCAATTGACCGGACGCCAGAAATGGCTGCGCGAAATAGTCGGGTACATAGGCGATACCGCGCCCGTCCATCGCCGCCTGGACGAGAAGATCATTGTCATCGAGGGTGAGGTTGCCGGGGACGTCGATCGCCACTTCGGCGCCGCGTTTTGAGAACTCCCAGCGATAGCGCTTCCCGCTCGGCAGACGCTGGCGGATGCAGCAGTGCGCGTAAAGGTCGTCGGGCGTATGCGGTCTTGCTCTGCTCTCGAGGTAGGATGGCGCTGCCACGGCGATGAAACGCACGTCGCCGCCGAACTTCACCGCGACCATGTCTTTCGGAACAGCTTCCAGCAAGCGGATGCCGGCATCGAAACCCTGTTCCACGATATCGACGAGCCGTCCTTCCGAAACCAAATCAAGCTCGACGTCGGGATAACGATCGAGAAAGCTTGGAACGACGTCGGCGAGCAGGATGCGAGCGCCGCTCTTGTTGGCGTTGATCCGCAGCGGACCGCTTGGGGTACCGCGTTCCTCCGATAGGGTATCGAGCGCTTGATCGAGATCCTGCAGAACCGGGTCGAGTCGTGCGAGCAGGCGGGCGCCAGCCTGGGTCAGCGACACGCTGCGCGTCGTCCGATTGAAGAGCCGTACGCCTACTTTTCCCTCCAGTCCAATGATCGCGTGGCTAAGGGCGGAGCGCGAGACGCCCATGATGTCGGCGGCTCTGCGGAAGCTCTGGTGATTGGCCACCGCGGCAAAGGCGGCAAGATCGTTCAGGCTGGGCCGTGACATTCGTGATATATCCTCACCATCTCATCTCAAATTGAAGATCTTATATCACCAATGCTGCCGAATTACATTCCGAGATGAACAGATCAGGAGTTTCTATGCCAAAGACATGGTTCATTACCGGCGCCTCCTCGGGGCTCGGTCTCGAGATGACACAACAGCTGCTTGATAAGGGACACAAGGTGGTCGCCACGGTCCGCCGTGTGGGCGCGCTGACGGAACTTGCGCAGGAATACGGCGATCGTCTCGATATCGTTGAGCTCGACCTGGTCGAGCCGGAAAGCATTGACTCCGCCGTTAAAGGAGCATTCCAACGGCACGGCCGGATAGACGTGATCGTCAGCAACGCCGGTTACGGCCTGTTCGGTGCTGCGGAAGAGCTCACGAATGAGGAGATCGACCGGCAGATCGCCACAAACCTCGTCGGCTCCATCCATCTAATCCGCGCAGCATTGCCTCTTCTTCGGAGGCAAGGCGGCGGGCGGATCGTCCAGGTTTCGTCCGAAGGTGGGCAGATCGCCTATCCGGGCTTCAGCCTCTATCACGCAACCAAGTGGGGCATCGAGGGCTTTGTCGAAGCCGTGGCTCAGGAGGTGGAGCCTTTCGGCATCGACTTCATCATCGCCGAGCCCGGGCCGACCGGCACGAATTTCGGAGTCAATCTTGTCTGCGCGACACCGATGGATGTTTACGATGACACTCCCGCCGGGGCGGTTCGCCGGGCGATTACGCAAGGCAGCTTCGAGATCAAGGGGCATGCGGCGCGAACCGTGGCCGCAATCATATCAGCCGCCGAGAGCGAGAAGCCGCAGCTGCGGCTGGCGCTGGGCAGCACAGCCTATTCGTCTATCTCAAAGGCGCTTTCCGCACGCCGGTCCGCTCTCGAGGCGCAACGGGAGGTGGCGAATTCTGCCGACCGCCAGGACTTGTGAACCGCGAGATCGGCCTGGAAACACAGATCTCATGAATAGGAAAGGAAACACCATGCGCATCCGACCAGCCATGTTGGCTCTCGCCATAAGCGTCTCGTCTTCCGCCTTCGCGCAGACAGCGGCTGAAAACCAGGTTGTAGGCACCTGGCGCATGGTGTCGGCAACCATCGATCCCGGCGGCAAGAACACCGCCGCCTATGGAAAAAAGCCCAACGGTCTTCTCGTCTTCACCCCCGACATGCACTTCGTGGAAGTCCTGACCGACGCCGATATCCCGCCCTTTGCTTCCAATGCTCGCGGTGAGGGAACGGACGATGAAAACCGCATGGCTATGTCACGCAGCATCGGGTTCTTCGGCACCTACACCGTCGATGAGAGGGGCGAATTCAGCGGCAACCGTGTCGAGGGATCGACATTCCCAAACTGGGTTGGCAGCGCGCGAACACGCGATGATCTCACGCTGGTCGTGGACGGCGACCGCATGACCGAGCAATTCCGCAGGCCGGAAGGCACCGAAATCCGGATCGAGTGGCAGCGCGTCAAATGAGGCACGAGGGGTTAATTCCTGCAAGGCCTCGACCTCCGGGCGTGCGCCGTCAGTCACTCGCCTCCCAGTCGTAGCTTCTCATATAGTCGAGAAATGCGCGCATGGCGGCGCTCGGCAGGCGACGGCTGGGGTAGTATAAAAACCAGTGTGGCAAGGTCAGACTCCAGTCGGAGAGAAGCTCCACCAGCTGCCCGGTCCGAATATAAGGCTTGGTGTAGTCATCGAAGACATGGGCGATTCCTCTGCCCGCCAGCGCAGCTTGCAATTCATTATGCGCAGAGCTGACGGTCAAACGGCCGGTCGGAGCGATTTCGATTTCCCCGTCTCCCTCGGCGAACCGCCAGGTGACGAGCGTGCCGCCAGGGAAACGACGTTTGATACAGTCGTGCTCAACGAGTTCGGGCGGCGTCTGCGGCTCTCCGCACCTCTTGATGTAGTCAGGTGAAGCAACGATTGCATAACGAAGTGCGGGTCCAAGCGGGAGCGCAATCATGTCCTGTGCCAACTGCTTGCCGAACCTAACGCCAGCATCGAAACCCTGTTCCACGATGTCGATGACGGTCGCATCGCTGATAATCTCGATCTTCACCTCGGGGTAAACATCCATGAAGTCGAACACGAGCGGGCAAAGAAAATGATCGACGGCCGGTGCCGGTGCGTTGATCCTGACGGTACCCGATGGGCTATCGCGCAGTTCATCGACCTCTGCGATGGCAAGCCGGATGTCGCTCAACGCAGGTGCCAGACGCTCAAGAAGGCGCTGTCCTGCCTCCGTCGGAAACACGCTCCTCGTCGTCCGGTTGAGGAGCCGGATACCCAGAGCCTCTTCCAGCCCATTCATCGTTTGGCTCAAGGCAGATGAAGAGACGCCGCGCTCAAGTGCTGCCGCGCGGAAGCCGCCACAGCGCACGATGGCCACGAAGACATCGAAACTGTCTAGGCGAATAGGGTCCATTGCGAAGTTTTTCTAATCAAGCTGACAACTTTATAGCAGGTTATCAGATCAATAGCGCCGTGTCATGATTGCGGAAACTAAACGCAGCCCTGTGGAAAGTCCTCTTCGTTGATAACGGCCGCGAGGAAAAGGGACTTAGCGGTGCGCCGAGAAGAAGGAACGACAGATGAATGCCTTTACCCTCAACAGACGCGCAATCATGCTGTCCGCTCTCGCAGGTGCTTCAACCATGCTCATCCCAAGCCTCCTGGGTACCTCCGGCGACGCCAAGGCCCAGGCGGCGTCTTCGGTGGCCGTCAATGCTGGCTATTACCGTTTCCGTGTCGGCGAAATCAGCGCGACGGTCTTGAGCGATGGTGTGATAGGTGGCCCGCCCCGCGTCTATGCAAGCAACGCGCCGGAAGCCGAGCTTCAAGAAGTCCTGCGGCAGGCGTTTCTTCCGACCGACCACATGACGCTCAACCTCAACACGCTGCTGATCGAAACCGGCGGCCGGCGGATTCTGATCGAGGCTGGCGCCGGCAAGACAATGGGCCCGAACGGTGGCCGCATCTTTGATAATCTGGCGGCTATCGGTCTTAGTTCCGCGGACATCGACGCCATCGTCATCTCTCATACCCACCCCGACCATGTCGGCAACTTGAGAACCACGGACGGTGGCAAGGCCTTTCCCCGCGCCACTGTCTTCGTCCCGAAGGCCGACTGGGACTTCTTCTTCCGCACCGATCCGGATCTCTCCTACATGCCCGTGCCGGAGGAATTCCGTCTGCGCTTCGCGGCAAACATCAAGAACAGCCTCGCGCCGGTCATGAACGACGTCGAGCTTTATGAAGCCGGCACCGAGATCGTGCCGGGTCTGGCGACGATCGTCGCATCCGGCCACACGCCCGGAATGGCCACCTTCCTCGTCCATTCAGGAAGCGACCAGTTGCTGCTGACGGCAGACCTTGCCTATCACCCCGTCGTCAACGTCGACAAGCCATGGCTGCCCGGGCCTGACCGCGACAAGGAAACGGCCCTTGCCTCCCGCCACCGCATCTTCGACCGCGCGGCTACCGAGCGCATGCCAGTGCTGGGCTTCCACTATCCGTTCCCCGGCCTCGGACGGATGCTAAAGACGGATGGCGGCTACGCCTGGGTACCCGCCAACTGGCAGTTCTGACGGCTGAGGAAAAGGAGAGATCGCATCGACCAGTCGAAGATCAATAGACGCGGCTTCCTCGGGACGATGGGTGCGGCGGCAACAGGGCTGGCACTGGCCACCAACGCTGCGGGGCAAACCTAGGACACGAATATGGTGCCAGCCGCCGGATCTAGTCCGGATGTGCTAACCCGCACTTTGCCGCGTACCGACGAAAGGGTCGCGGCCCTGGGCCTCGGCACCTTCCTGACCTTTGATCTGAAGCCCGGGGATGGGCGCGACGCACTCCGGCAGGTCTTCGAACGGTACGTCGCCGCAGGCGGTCGCGTCGTCGACACGTCACCTCTCTACGGTTCGGCGGAAGTTAGCGTCGGCCAGTTCATGGGCGAATTTGAGCGATCGGACGAGATGTTCCTCGCCAACAAGGTCTGGTCCACAGGAGAATATCGCGGGGACGAAAGCCACGCTGTTGAAAGCTTTCGCCAGTCGCGCGTGCGGACATGGCGTGACACGATCAATCTGATGCAATGCCACAGCATCACCAATGCGCCGGTCGTCATTCCGCGGATGAGGCATGGAAGAAGGAAGTGCTCATATGGAGACGATTCCCGGCTTTGGCTCCATCGGCACGATGCCGTGGTATCCCGGCAAGGAGAATATGTATTCTGGCCTGATCCGAGAGGCACAGGCGAACGCCGCGCAGCGCCTGCGGTACAGCCATACCGGGCCGACGCTGCGGCAGCATCCGGTCGCCGTCCTTTGCAAGGACCTCTCGGAGCTCAACATCATCCCTGTGCCGAGGCGATGACTGCACGGGACGGCCGTTAGGTTTAAACGGCGGGCCTGGTGCTCGTGCGGCAAAGCCAGGGTCGGCCAAGGGCGTCATGCCCATTACCATCGAGGACGAGATAGCCGTTTTCCAGGATGATCTTGTCGACATGCGCGGCGACGCCAGCCGATCCCCAATTCATCTCGGCGATGGAGATGTTGCCGCAATCCGTCGCCTGGCTGGCATCCGCCGACGCCCAGGCGCCGGCCACATAACAAATGCTATAAACCTGTACATGATCAGGGATCTCCCATCTCGGTTTCGGGCTTCAATTCCTTTTGGCTGAACAAGTTTGACCGTAGCCGCGCGGACTGGGCCGCGACCGATATGGCCAGAGTCTAGGACAACAGGCGGCTGTCGAAGGGATAGCATGTCAGATCTTCGTACCCGGTCTCGGTAATGAGCACCTGATCCTCGAGCTTGATGGAGAAATCGCCGCCCTCGGGGCTAACGAGGGCTTCCACACAGATGGTCATGCCCGGTTCCAGCGCGACATCGAAGGCGCCCTCGACCCATGCATCCGGATAGGGCACGAACGGCCATTCGTCGCAGAGGCCAACGCCGTGCATCTTGCAGGAGTATTTCTGTTGCCAATAGCGGTCCGCGAGCCGATGGCCTCCATGCGTTAGCTCCTTGATCGTCACGCCCGGCCTCAGCATCGCCATGTTCTCGCGGATATGGTCGACGGCGTGGTTCATGGCAGAGATCATGTTGTCGCTTGGCCGCGCATCGCCGATCCACCAGGTTCGGGAAATGTCCACGCACATGCCATAACAGCCGACGAGGTCGGTAGAGGGCATTCAATTAAGCAGCACCGAAATATCCAATGCGTCAGATATTTCGAAAGCTTTGGAACGTGTTCTTTGCTTGGACGTTTATGACGCGGTGAACGATAATTGGACGGGCGGAGATGCTGAGCGTAAGTATTGCGGTGCGAACAGGTGGAACGATTGAGCTTCAATCGGGAATTTACGACGACAAAGAAGCCGCAGTCCTCATTTCCTCGATGACAAGATCGTCTCAGGTGGAAGCTACGGATATGATCCACGAAACGCGTCGCTCAGGAATTTGTAGACGCAGAGCGGAGAATTTCGAGATTTTGACCAAAATTCTATAAGTGCGCAAAAGATTCGCGGCATTTGTAGAAGTGTCAGATCTCTGAAAAACCAGGCGCCATCGCTGTGCCATCTCAGATGTTTGGTCAACGGACTAATTTCGGTATTGACTACCGTGTCGTGACGGAATGACCTTCCACGGTGGATGGACGTATCGGCCTCTCGCTCCGTTTCCTCGTGTGATCTCCGCTCGTTGTCCATGGTCGAGATGGCGCGCCTCTGGCCTCCCTTCCTCCGCCCAAATCGGCAACATCTCCGATATCGCCTTCGCCATTGAAGCTGAAGGCGATCAGCCCGATTTCGATGATCTCGTCCTTTCTCGTATCGAGGCCGGTTGTTTCCGCGTCTGGTCGCCCAGCAACTGTTCGACCTGACATTCGATCTCTCCGGCCTTGCCGATCGCGATGAGGCCTTCAGGCTGCCGACTGGTCGCGGCGACGAGTTCGCCCATGGGACTCCCGGCAGTCCGGATTCGCGGGAGCGGGCGATAATGAAGGCACGGGAGATCTATGAGCCGGATCGGCTTATTGAGAGGCTGAAGGTGAGAAGCCGGAATTTTCAGTAGATGCGAAAACAGTCGATCTGGACTGAATAACTCACGAGCCCGCAAACCCATCAGGCAAGCGGCACACACCGGGGAAGCGTTCAGGTACCTGCTGCACGGTTAATGGCTCGAAATGACCGCTGCGCCTCGCCGGGCCGTGCCCGGCACATTGTCTTGGGAACCTTCGCGGGCTGACACGGTTAGGCTACCCCTATTGGACAGATGGAGATCGAGATGAATAAGTTCGTCATTACGATGTGCGCATCACTGTTTACGTTCGGAACGGCTCTTGCGCAAAGCAGTGTTGTTGTAACTCCGGATAGTTCAGACACCAACGCTTCGACGGTGGTCGTACCGGGGGAGGTTAAAACCTATGTCACAGGACATGACGTTCCATCCGCAACTTATGAGGGTGACGTTGTCGTCGGCACCGAACTGCCGAGTTCCGTAGAGGTGTATCCCATCCCCAGCAATAGTGATTATGCCTACACCGTCATCGGAAAACAGCGTGTCATCGTCAACCCGCACACTCACAAGATTATCGAAATCGTTAAATAACGACCGTCTAACTAACAACTGTGTCTAAGTTGGGCTTTGATGGCTCCATGAGGCGCCATTTTTCAGGATCGCGTTTGCGATTGTTAGAGCCTCCTCGCGACAGCGACGACAAGGAGCTTGTGGGGTTTGCCACGCTCTTTCAGTCGGTGGGTGACTGATCTTGGAACAGGGTTGTGATACGCAGCGGCGAGTACACCGGCTTACTGGGGCGGTACTTTAGGCTTGGCGCCATTCTGTCTCGGTTCGCGACGACGTCTATCCACGGTAGGCCTTTAAATACCAAACTGTCCAGCATGCCTTACTCGAGAAAGTCAGCGTGGCATAACGGCGAGCATCTTTTCGTGATTGCGAGAGGAGAGCATGATGCTCAAAGCCGCCGATCGCGTCGCTAAGGATGAAGCAATAACCATTCCGCAAATAGAGGCTGTTGTTGCCTTTGGATGATTCCCTCGCAAGTGCCGATGTGAAAAGTAAGCCGATTCCATTCCTCGTCTATCGGTCAAAGCGCATTTGTGAAATTGCGCATGCTTTGCGCAAAGCTGCATAAGCGCGAAACACATGCGAGGTTGGATGGACGTGACAAGTCCGCTAGCGCTAGCGGAAGGCTTGCCGCTGCTTATTGGAGCGCCCATCGAAGCAGTTAGGACCACGTTCGTCAGGTTCCTATCCGACTTCTTGGATCAGACTCTGCATCGACTGATGATGTCGTCCACACGATAGCACACAAGGAATTTTTTCTTAGTTTTCAAGCGAGCGAGCTTATTTCCGCCCACTGCCCGGAAATGACTTCTGGAACAATCCTCACGGGTCAATGCCAGCGGTTCTTGCCGTCTGAATGACGAGGTCGAGGAAAAGTTGCTGGCCAACCGTGGGCAGCCATTCCGCCCGACAGGTGACGCCTATCGGCCTGGCAGTATGCCCTAATTCGAGGGGGAGTGCCTTTAGCAGTCCTCGTGAAATCTCAGCTTGTGCTTGCAGAAAGGAAATGCAGCCTAAATGATTGGTCCGATCCAGAAGTTCGCGCATGAGGATGAGCGAACTGGACTCGACGATGCTGAGCGGTTGCCGACCAAGTCCTTCGAACATTGCGTCGAAGTGCCTTCGGATCGGAGTTCCGACCTGCCCGACGACCCATGGGAACGATGCGAGCTGCTCCGTCGTCGGCACGCCCTTTTCAAGCAGGGGGTGATCCTTGCCAGCGACGACGACGATGGTGTCTGTGAACAGCACACGCTGCTCGACATCGCCGATAGGGGGCGGATCGCGCATCGCTCCAATCAGAAAATCTATCTCCCCGCGCCGCAGACCCGTCAGGAGGTCGGCGTACGGACCCTCCAGGACATGAATTGGCGTCTTTGGTCGGAGCTTTCGGAACTCTGCGATTGCTCGTGGAAGAACAAAAGAGCGCGATAGAGGCATGGCGCCGATGACGATCTGTCCAGCTTCCTCATCGTTCGCGTCGGCCAAATCGACCTCGGCCTGCGCAAGCTCCGCAAGTGCGAGACGGGCCGCCTGGGCAAGCCCGTTCGCCGCCTTGGTCGCCACAATTCCAAAGGATGTGCGATCGAACAAAGTGCGGCCCGCTTCTTCTTCGAACTGCGTGATCGCTCTGTGCACCGTTGGTTGCGCCAGGCCGAGCCTCTTTGCCGCGAGGGTGAAGTTCTCGCACTCGCGCACTGCGATCAGGGCACGAAGCTGAGATGTGGTCGTCAACATCCGCAGGCGAGGGCTCAGTTCGTCGAGTGCGGGATCCAGATATGCAAACGCCCGCCGGACCCTCTTGGCAAGGAGGTCGCCGTGAGCCGTCGCGAAGAGCCCTGTTGGTGTTCTCGTGAACAGCTTCGTGTGAAGCTCTCGCTCGATTTTTGACAGCGCCTGCGTTACAGCCGGCTGTGACAAATGACAGGCTGCCGCGGTCTTAGTCACCGAGCTGGTGGTCACAACAGTCAGAAACACCCTCAGATGGCGAAGGTTGTGCTGGATCTGAGGTGCTGGAGACTTTCCGTTACTCAATCGAGCGTCGACCCCAAAATTGCGTCGGTCCTGGCTTGCAGAGAGTCTTCGACGGACCGTGTCACCCTTCCGCCGATTTGACGTTGCCAATCCGCCGTCGCGGTTGCCATTCGATCCGGCAGTCCGAGCTCTCTCAGTGTTGCTGCAACTTCGACCATCTCCGCAGCTCTTCTTTGACCGTGGACCATCATTCTCTCGAGGTTGTAAGTTGCTCGCTTGTTCCAGTCCAGCCCGGGATCGGAAGATTGAAGTGACGCCAGAACAGCTGCCTCGACACCGGCGCGCCTTGCAGCCAGAAAGCACTCCGCGGTCAGCGCTTCGAAGCCTTTGATCATCACTGATCTGAGCATCTTGATCGATGATGCCTGTCCGACCCTATGTCCCGCAACTGTGGCGTTCATGTTGAGGCTGGAGAGAAGGTCCAGAGCCTTGTCGGCCGACGAACCCGACAGCAAAAGCGCGGTACGGTGGCGCGCGGGATATACCGGAGCCATGACCGCGACGTCGATATAGATCCCGCCGGCCACCTCGATGACTTCTGCTGCCTTTAACTTCGTGTTGGGCGAACATGAATTGCAGTCAAGGTAGAGTGCGCCTCTTTCGAGGTTTTCCGCCGCGCCGGTTGCGGCCTGCAACGCCCTATCAGCGGTCACAAGGCTAAACACGAGCTGGCGATCAGCAAGCGCTTCAGCGGGAATCTTGGCGCACAAAACCTGAAGATCCTTACAGCGGTCCTGCAGCCCGGACAGGGTCTCGAGGTCTTCGACCTTCACGTCGAACGTGGTCACGTCCTCGAGTTCTCGGCTGCTGATCTCATCGGCTCGCCATCCGGAAACAAAAGCCTGCGCGGCTTCTCCAAATCCCACCAGACCGACCTTTGTCATGCTTATCTCTCTCGACACCTGGTTTGTTCAATGCAATGAGGCGCGGAGGCAGGACCTATCTCCGCGCCTCGGTTTCAATGGGCCGGATCCTTGACGTTCTGGATCGTCTGGAATTCGGTGTTGTAAAATTCGCCGTCGACCTTCTCAACCTTCCGCATATAGATGTTCTGGATGATGTCGTGCGTCTCCGGATCGATCGAGATCGGCCCGCGCGGGCTGTCGAGCTGCATGCCCTCGGCGGCCTTGACAAAGGTCGCACCGCTTGCGTCGCCCTTGGTCTTGTCAAGCGTCTTGTAGATCAGGTCCAACGCATCCCATGCCGCGGCCGCGACCATGTTCGGACGCATCCCGTCGTTGTTCTTCTTGAAGGCTTCGACGAACGTCTTGTTCTGCGGTGAGTCATGATTGGTGGAGTAAGGGCCTCCGGTGATAACCCCCAGCGCGGGCTCGCCCATGTCGTTCAGCAAGTCGTCATCCGTGACGTCAGCCATGGCAATGACCTTGATGCCTGACTTGTCGAGACCGCGTTCGACAAATTGTTTCATGAAGGCCGCGCCGGCGCCCGTCGGAACGAACACGAACAGGCCTTCAGGCTTTTCATCCGCAGCTCGTTGAAGGAAAGGCGCGAAATCGGGATTTGCGAGCGGAACTTTGAGCTTGGAAACGATCGTGCCGCCATTCTCCTCCAATGTCTTCGAGAACCATTCCTCGGCATCCTTGCCCGGGCCATAGTCCGATACGATCGAGACGAACTTCTTCGTACTGTTTTCGGAAGCCCATTTTCCGATGACGCTCGCGACCTGCGGGATCGTCCAGGAGGTGCGAAGCATGTACGGGGACGCCTTCATGATCGAGGAGGTGGCCGCCACCATGATCACCTGAGGGATCTTCGCACGTTTCGAAAGTTGTGCCACCGAAAGCGCCGTCGGTGTGTTGCCGAATCCGGTCAGGATCGACACCTTGTCGTTGGTGACGAGTTCCTGGGAGATGCGAAGCGCATTGTCCGGCGAGCTGGCGTCGTCCTTCACGATAAATTCAACCTTCTTGCCGCCGGCTGTGTCGCCGTGCGTGGCAACGTAAGTCTTTAGCGCTGCGTTGATCTGACGCCCATTCGATTGGAAGCCGCCCGTCATCGGAATAACGACGCCGACCTTCACCGCATCTTCGGCACGTCCGGAAACGGCGGTCGCCGCCATGATCGTGAGCATTGCAGCCGCTGTGGCAATAATGCCTTTCATGTTCATTCTCTCCTCCTTGTTGACCGGGTTATGGCCATTTTTGGCCGCACGCCGTTTGCTTGATTTCATTCGATCGGTTGCCGGAGCTGCGATCACTAGGCCGCACCGACGCCGAGAAACTTGCCCAACGTCGCCCGATCATCGGCAAGGCAAGCGCTGCTACCCGAATACGCGACGCTTCCCCGATCAAGAATGACCGCGCTATCCGTGATCGCGAGGATCTGTTGCGCATGCTGCTCGACGATAATTGCGGCAAGACCTTCTTCCCGAACGATCCGTCGAATGGCTACCAGCAGTTCCTCGACAATGATCGGCGCGAGGCCTTCAGTCGGTTCGTCGAGCAGTAGAATACGCGGATTGAGAACCAGAGCGCGGGCGATAGACAGCATCTGCTGCTCGCCGCCTGAAAGCTGATTGCCTAAATTCGAACAACGCTCCTGGAGCCGGGGGAAGAGTTCGTAGACAGCTTGCAGCGTCCATCTCCCAGGTCTCGCCACCGCGGTGATGTTTTCCTCGACGGTCAAAGAACGGAAGATCCCGCGCTCTTGTGGAACCCAGCCGACGCCAGCCTCGACCCGCCGCTCCGGGGCCATGCGCTCGATAGAGGCGCCATTAAGCCTGATCGAGCCGGACTGGTACCGGGTCAGCCCGACGATCGTGTTCAGTGTCGTCGTCTTGCCCACGCCATTGCGGCCGAGCAGTGCAAGAGCCGTTCCCTGTTCCACCGAGATGTTGACGTTGTGAAGCACTGTCGCCTTGCCGTAACCGGCGGACAGTGCATCTATCCTGAGAACTTCAGTCATGGGCACCCCCAAGATAGACTTCCTTGACGCGTTGATCCCGGGCGATCTCGTCTACACTGCCTTCCGCAAAAAGCGCGCCTGAGACAAGGACGGAAATCCTTTTGGCGAAGTTGAAGACGAGATCCATGTCGTGCTCGATCAGCAGGATAGAGACGTCCGATGGCAAGGCCGATATCCGCCTCATGACCTCCTTCCGGTCGGCTTCGGGCACACCCGCGGCGGGTTCGTCAAGCAGTAGCACGCGCGGTTTGGATGCTATCGCCAGCGCGATCTCCAGGAGGCGTTGCTTGCCGTAGGGCAGCGCCGAGCATTTTTCGTCGCCCACTCCGTCGAGGCCAAAGTCTTCGAGCAGGATTCCAATCTCCTTCTCCAATCCTTTGATTGCATGCGTTGGCCGCAGGAGGTTCCATCCGCGGCGGTCACGTTCAGCAATGACGAGCGCCAGGCTCTCAATCACGGTCAATCCTGCAAAGAGCTGGTTGATCTGGAAGGTTCGAACCAGTCCCCTTGCGACCCGTCGCTCCAGCTTTAGGCGGGTGACAACTTCTCCGTTCAGTAAGATCTCGCCACCTGATGGCTGCAAAACGCCGGTGAGCAGATTGATGAATGTCGTCTTCCCCGCACCGTTAGGGCCGATCAGTGCGTGGCGCGCGCCATGCTCCAAGCCAAAGTTGACATCTGTGGTCGCATTCAAGGCGCCGAACACCTTATTCAGACCCCTTGTTTCCAAGGCGAGCGCGGTCATGACGCTTCTCCTTTCGACGCCCGGATCGAAGATGGCGCCTTTCGCGCACCGAGGCCACGTGCTGCTATTTGTTCGATGATCTGGCGCGGCCGATCCCGGCCCACGAGAACGAAGGCGACCAGTAGGATGCCGAGCCAGAACTGCCAGTATTGCGGGGTCAAGGACGAGAGAGCGTCCTGGATCAGTTCGTAGAAGAGCGCCCCGATCAGACCGCCGTAGAGATAACCCGTTCCGCCGATGACGAGCACCATCAACCCGTCTGCCGACTTTTGAAACGAGAGGACGTCGAGCGAGATGAACTGCTGTGTCTGGGTGAAGAGTGCGCCCGCGATGCCCGCATAGGCACCCGCCAGCGTATAAATCGCAATCTGGCGAGCCTTCACCGGGATACCGACGGCTGAAGCGCGCAGCGGATTGTCGCGGATGGCCTTCAGGGAATTGCCGAAGGGCGAGGCCATCAGATAGCGGGCGAGCACGAACAGGACGAAGAGGACCGTCAGGCAATAGGCATATCCGACATGGCCATAGATGTCGAAATTGAAGGACCCGAACAGCGGATCAATCGTGATGTTTTGCAGTCCGTCGGCCCCGCCCGTCAGCCATCCGGCCTGGTTGGCGATCTCGTGGAGAACCGCGGCAACGCCGAGAGTGACCATCAGCCGCGTCAGATCGGCGCCACGCAACAGCAGGAAACTGGTCGCCAGCGCCACGGCGGCACCCGCCGCTGCCGCAACCAATAATCCGATCAGCGGCTCTCCGGTAACGTAGATCGAGAATAGGCCGCTGGCGTATGCGCCAACGCCGTAAAGCGCGGCCTGTCCGAGGGTCACGATCCCCGAGAAGCCCAGGATCAGGTCGATCGAGAGGGCGAGGAGGGCGAAGATCGTAATCTGGGTGAGGATCAGGTGTTCATCAGGCAACAGGAACCAGGATGCCACCGCAGCGATCCAGAATAGGACTTCCAGCAAAGCCCACCGGGTTTGTCGCCTCAGGCTTGCTTTGACAGCATTCGAAAGCGGACCATTGAGTTGGTGCGTCACGGACATCAGCCAGCCCTCGAGAAAAGGCCCTGGGGACGAACAACGAGAACAGCCACGAGCACGATGTAGATGATGAAGCCGCCAAGCGACGGCACGTAGTATTTACCGAGGACGTCGGCCATCCCGAGCAGGATCGAGGCGACGAGCGGTCCGGTCATGCTCGACGTTCCGCCGACAGACACCACGATCAGGAAGTAGACCATGAACTTCAGCGGGAAGGTTGGGTCGAGGCCGAGGATTTCCGCTCCAAGCGCCCCTCCCAGTCCTGCAAGGCCGGATCCGGCGGCGAAGGTCGCCGCAAAGATCGTGTTGACGCGGATGCCGACGCCGCGAGCAACCCGCTGATCGTCCACCGACGCCCTCAGCCTGCTGCCGAAGCGCGTGCGGCTGAGGACAAGCTGCAGGCAGCCTGCAAGGACGCCGCACACGAGGATCAGAAAGGCGCGATAGACGCCAATACCGACACCGAAAAAGGATACGCGTCCTTTCAGGAATTCAGGCAGATCGAGAATCTGCTGCTGCGAGCCAATCAGATAGTCGATACCGGCGACAGCGATGAAGACGATCCCGATCGAGAATAGAACCTGATCCAGGTGGGTCTTGTGGAACAGCCTTGTGTAGAGAGTCCGTTCCAGAACCAGGCCCGCGATGGCCGTGAAGATGAAGGCGATCGGCAGCGTCAGCAGAAATGGCACGCCCCAGCGGTTTGTCAGGATGACGGTGACATAGCCACCAGCCATAGCGAAGGCGCCGTGCGCCAGGTTGATGAAATTCATCAGCCCGAGGGTGACAGCCAATCCGCACGACAGGACGAACAGCAACATTCCATAGGCCAGCCCATCAAAGAGAAGGGTCAACATGCTTCCTCCCTGTGCCGCCGATATTCTCGCTTCTTCGGGTGGCACATCACGTTGCGGGCTCGACAAGACGAGCCAGTTTTAGTCGCATCAGGGTGGAGGGATCGAGCAGGGAAGGCTATTTCAAAATGGCCCGCATGATATAACAAAAAGCTATAGCGCGACCGGCGCTTTTCGATGCGAAGATTCATCTATAGCGAAAACTTATCGGATTAGCGTCACTTCCAAATTGGCAAATCGCTTTCCCCGGCGCGATATCTCCCTAACAGGAAGGAGACATCCAATGTCGGAAAAGAAGACTGCACTCGTAATCAGTGCCCATGCCGCTGATTTCGTCTGGCGCTGCGGTGGCGCGATCGCCCTACATGCTGACAAAGGATACGACGTAACGGTCGTATGCCTTTCATTCGGTGAGCGCGGTGAGTCAGCCAAGCTTTGGAAAGAAAACGGCATGACGCTGGAGAAGGTCAAGGCGGCAAGACGCCGCGAAGCGGAGAAGGCCGCGAAGACGCTTGGCGTGCATGATCTCATCAGCTTCAACCTCGGCGACTACCCGCTGCGGCTGACAGACGAGGACAAGTACCATCTCGTCGACGTTATCCGCGACGTGCAGCCCTCCTTCATGCTGAGCCATTCCCAATACGACCCTTATAACACGGACCATATGTATGCCACGCAGGTGGCCCTCGAGGCGCGCATGATCGCGCAGGCGTGGGGTCACAATCCCGGCCAGGAGGTGCTTGGCGCCCCGCAGCTCTACCTGTTCGAGCCGCACCAGACGGAGCAGATGGGCTGGAAGCCCGATGTTTTCCTTGACATAACACCAGTCTGGGAAAAGAAGCGCGCGGCTATCGAATGCATGGAAGGCCAGGAGCACCTCTGGGAATTCTATACCCGCGTCGCTCAGAACCGTGCCAACCATTTCCAGCGTAATTCCGGCGGCCAATCCGGCGGCCGTGCATCGAAATATGCGGAAGGGTTCCAGTCGATCTTTCCGCGCACGGTCGACGAGCTTTGATCGACCTAGGGAGGATGAACATGGAGCCGTGCTTCGACATCGCGCACCTGGCGCACGTCGAGATGTACACGAACAAGTTCGATGAAAGTCTCGATTTCTTTTTGCGCATTTACGGTCTGACGCTTTCGGCTCAGGACGAGAATTCGGCATATCTTCGGGCCTGGGACGATTATGAGTTCCATACCCTGAAGCTGACGCGCCACCACACGACGGGCGTTGGGCATATTGCCTATCGCGCATCCTCGCCAGAGGCGCTGACGCGCAGAGTTAAGGCGATCGAGGAGAGCGGCTTCCATATTATAGGCTGGGTGGACGGTGATCAGGGTCACGGACGGGCGTTTCGGTTCAAGGATCCGTTCGGACACGTGTTCGAGCTCTACTACGACACCGTGCGCTACCAGCCGCCGGAAGAGCAAAAGCCGGCTCTGAAGAACATTGCATCCCGATATCACGGGCAGGGATGCCATCCACGCCGCCTCGATCATCTGAACCTCCTGGCTGCAGACGTGACCGAATTCCGGCGATTCATGCAAACCTGCCTCGGCTCGAGGGTGACGGAGATGATCCAGCTCGATAACGGCCGAGTCGGTGGCTGCTGGTTCACGATCAACAACAAAGGGTACGACCTTGCCTGCACGGAAGAGCACGGCAAAGGCGACGCCCGACTCCATCATGTCACATACGCGACGGATACGCGCGAGGAAATCCTGCGGGCTGCCGATATCTTTCTGGAGAATGGCGTGCATATCGAAACCGGGCCGCACAAGCATGCGATCCAGGGAACCTTCTTCCTCTACGTCTGGGAACCTGCCGGCAACCGCGTCGAGCTTGCCAACGCCGGTGCCCGACTGATCCTTGCTCCGGATTGGGAGCCCGTCGTGTGGACGGAAGCAGAGCGCAAGAAGGGGCAGGCCTGGGGGCTAAAGACCATCGAAACATTCCACACCCACGGCACACCGCCCGTGGGGTCGAAAGGAGAATGAAGTGGGTATCGTCGTACAGAACATCGAACGAGCAAGCCAATCGGTTATCGATCGTCTTGCCGCCACCGGCGTCGCAACGGTACACGAAGCTCAGGGCCGCAACGGGCTGTTTGCAAGCTACATGAGGCCAATCTATCCCGGCGTCCAGATTGCGGGATCCGCGGTAACAATTTCCGCGCCTCCGGGTGACAACTGGATGATCCATGTCGCGATCGAGCAGATCAAGGAAGGCGACATTCTGGTGATCGCGCCGACATCGCATTGCGAGGATGGTTACTTCGGCGATCTTCTCGCGACCTCCGCGCTCGCTCGAGGTTGCCGCGGGCTCATCATCAATGCGGGCGTGCGCGATGTCCGCGATCTGACAGCCATGAAATTTCCGGTCTGGTCGAAGGCGGTATCGGCGCAAGGAACCGTCAAGGAAACGCTCGGTTCGGTGAACGTACCGGTTGTTTGCGCCAGTGCTTACGTCGAGCCGGGCGACGTCATCGTTGCCGATGATGATGGCGTCTGTGTCGTCAAGCGGGCGGAAGCGGAAGAGGTTGCGGTCGCTGCGGAAAAGCGCGTCGCCAATGAAGACAGCAAACGCAAGCGTCTCGCCGCGGGTGAGCTTGGGCTCGACATCTATGAAATGCGGCCCAAGCTCGAAGCCAAGGGGCTGAAATATGTATGAGGATGGAATCCCTTGCCTCTGGATGCGTGGCGGGACATCAAAGGGCGCTTACTTCCTCGCCAGTGACCTGCCGGACGACCCAGAGCAGCGAGATGAGCTTCTGCTGCGGGTCATGGGATCTCCTGACCCTCGGCAGATCGACGGCATCGGTGGCGCAGACCCACTAACTTCGAAGGTGGCGGTTCTGTCTCCCCCGACGAGAAGCGATGCTGATGTGGACTACCTGTTCCTTCAGGTCTTCGTCGACCAGGCCTTGGTAAGCGACGCCCAAGGCTGCGGAAACATTCTCGCAGGGGTGGGACCCGCGGCCCTGGAACGAGGCTTGGTTCCAGTCTCGGGGGAGGTGACCCCCGTGCGAATCCATATGGTCAATTCCGGTGAGGTTGCGGTCGCAAAGATAAGCACGCCTGGCGGCAAAGTAAGCTATCTTGGTGATACTGGCATCGCGGGAGTACCAGGCAGGCACGCAGCGATTCCGATCCTGTTCACGAACACTGAGGGCTCGATGTGCGGATCCCTTCTGCCGACAGGCAGGGAAGTCGACGTCATTGATGGGATTGAGGCGACGCTCATCGATAACGGCATGCCGTGCGTGATCATGCGGGCAACAGACTTCGGGTTGACGGGACAAGAATCGCGCGAGGACCTTGAGGCCAATAATGGCTTAAAACAGCGGCTCGAGGCCATCCGATTGCAGGCCGGGCCGAAGATGAAACTCGGCGATGTCAGCACGGCGTCGGTTCCGAAGATGACTTTGGTGTCAGGGCCGGCCGCCGGTGGTGCAATCAACACGCGCAGCTTTATACCTCATCGAGTTCATGCTTCAATTGGCGTATTAGCCGCCGTCACGGTCGCAACAGCAACCCGCATTCCCGGAACGCCTGCCAACAAACTTGTCACTGCACCGTCGGATGGGCGGTATCGCATCGAGCATCCTACAGGCGAGATGGAAGTGTTCCTGGAACTGACGGAGCAGGCAAACGTCACGGGGGCAGGCACCGTGAGGACTGCCCGAAAGCTATTCGATGGGTTGGTCTTTCCCATTGAAAAGCGCGAAAAGCAATCTCACTGAGCTGGACCAAGCCAATGAAATCCATGTTTCTTCGCTATGCCACCCCATTCATCACGGGCCTCTTCTTGGTCTCGCTGGTATCGGGATTCGCTCTCTTCCTACACCTTGGGCAGTCTTGGTTCCGTGCGATGCATGAGTGGCTGAGCATGGTGCTCATCGTACCATTTCTCCTCCATGTGTGGAAAAATTGGCGGCCGTTCACGAACTATTTCCAGCGTCTGCCCATGACCGTTGCACTCGGAGTTTCCCTTGCTGCATCACTTTACTACGCAACGATCTCCAACGCGCCGGGTTCGCACACTGGAGGACCTCCGCAGATCGCGTTCGCAAACCGAATCTTGCAGAATCGGGTCTCGGATGTCGCGCCTTTGCTCGCGACTTCATCCCAAGCCCTTCAGGAGCGGCTGCTAGCTGCGGGATTTTCAGCAGTCAGCCCTGATATGCATCTCAATGAGATCGCGGCTCGGTCCGGCAAGGGTGAAGCAGAATTGATCAACATCCTGACTGCGTCGCACTAGCTGTATGCCGAGAGGTTTTTTGGTGAAGTCCTGACGGAAAATCTAATCGCCTACCACACTGTCAAGGAGATGGCGATTGACGCACCCAACCTGATCGGATTCGGTTTGCAACCGCCTGAGCAGAACAAAAAAGAGAACCAGGGATTCAGCTGCCGCCTTTATTTCTACAGATCGTCAATGAGACTCCCAGGCCAAAAATTCCTGGTCGGTAGCGATCTTCCCAGCCCGGTCTGGGCGTGCGGCCCCGTTGTCGTGGCGGCGCGTCGACACAGGCGCCAGTGTCAGCTTATCAACCACGACGAGCTGCAAGAGCCTTCTCAGCGTTAGACATGCCGCTTCACCCGGGCAACTGCTCGAATCATGAAAGCGAAGGCCTGTGCTCCGGCTCCATTTTATAGCTGATGGGCGAGCGTCACGACCATGGTCTGGTGACGCTTAAGGCCTTCAACAGCCCTGCCAACGTCCTTTTGTCGGCGAGGCGCATGACAGCGACGACGGGGCCAGGCGACGTACTAATGCTCCGTTGGCGCAGCCGCGACCATCTCACCCTTGGTCCGATCCCAATAAGGGTTTTCGATTCTGCCGTTCAATCCCAGCCCCGGAAGCGCGTTGTTCCAGCGCGCGATATAGAAAGGATGAGTGGTGCGCGTGCTCAGTGCGCCGAGGCATGCCGCCTGCACGACATGCCCGTTGGAGTCTAGACGGGTTGAGGACCTGAGATCGTCGTTAACGTCGGGAGATAGTCCGCCAGATGAATGTGGAAATAGCGGTTGAGGATCTCAAATCGTCATTTCAGCCCAAGCTCGTGACTCGCCCAAGGGTCTACTCCATGCGAAATTTCTGATGATAGGGCCTACGGTTCTGATTCCTCAAGAGCTTGGATTCCTTCCATTTGTAAAAAGTTGGTCGCTTGGCGGTGTGATGGAGACATGCACAATTTTGCTTTCGATTCGCTCCGCGAATATCTCTCCTTTGAGGATCAGCTAGGTCAGTTCCGGTGACCTGTCAGCGAAGGTTCAGCGTCTGCGTGGCCTCTTACCGCCTTCATGCTGCCATTTGGCATCGGCCTCAGTTTCAATCAGACGCCATGCCGATTTCAATTAGTCATTCCTTGACTTTCAATTGGTCATGGACAGGGGGGCGTTCGGAGCGTTGCTGGAAACTTTCGTCTTTGGGGAGATCCTTAAACTCGCCAGCAGTGGACATGGCCGCTTTGAGTTCTCGCATTTTCGTGACAAGCAGCAGAACGAAGTCGATATTGTCATCGAGGACAGAAGAGGGAGGGTTGTCGGCATCGAGATAAAAGCGGCAGCATCCGTCTCGACTTCCGATTTTTCCGGATTGAGAATGTTGGCCGAAGCATCTGGAGAGCGGTTTGTTTCGGGCATCGTCTTGTACGACCATGACAAGGTTGTCCCGTTCGGGGAACGCCTGTCCGCCGTGCCAATTTCGGCATTGTGGCGTTAGCGCGTGGGAATTTCTCTTCAGTCTCCAGGCCTGAACATTCTTGAAACTTCGAGCGCTTCGATAAAGCCGGCCTCCAGTTCGAATCCCTTCACATCAACGGATCCGACCACGGATCGTGAGCTTTAAAAGTGGTGTTGTAGCTTATTGCGGCACGACTGCTTTGCGCCCTCAGCCAAGCCGGCGCTCGATGTTGCTCGGCTGACCAAGCTCTTCCGGGATCGAAGGGAAACGATCAAGCCCGGCTCCGGCATCGAGAAACTGACACTCATTGCCGTCATGACCGACCGCTTGGCGAGGAGCAGCGATCGTCACTGGTTGACCATGCGGGCGAGGATATCACGCCGCTGATCGACACCTTCGGAAACCAGGGACAGTGCGTCTATCGCATCGCGCCTATGGCCTCCGATGTTCCTGAATGCAGCGTCTCGGCTGCAGCCGAGGACGTCATTGAAACCTGGGTGCATCACTGGCCAAATGGTGTGCATTCGGGCTTACGGCAGTTGGCAATCGGCTCTCAAGACGGTACCTGCTGCTTTTGCGTTTTATCGACATACACCGTGGAATGTCATCCGGTACGAAGGCGCCCGCCTTACATGAAGGATCGCCCCCCGGTGCAACTTCGTAACGCCAATCTAGGAGATTCATGCAAGACATTATCAAGCGGCAGCCGGTGCTTCTGGACATGATTTATGACGCAATCAACACTGCCCCTGCAGCCTTGGCGCGGGTCGTTTTGTACATAGCACAAGATCCTGAGATCGTTTTGGGACTGTCGGTGGCGGAACTCGCTCATAATACCGACAGCGGGTCTGCTTCTATCGTTCGGTTTTGTCGAATACTCGGTTTTTCAGGTTTTCGTGAGTTCAAGATTGCGCTCAGTGGCGAAATCGAACGGGCTCGAGCGCTGGATCTCGCTCAACGCTCTAATGTAGCGATATCACCATAGCCACGCGCTCGCCCGCTTTGTCATCCCGACATTCTGCTGGTGAATATGCCAAATAATTGATCAAGCTTTGAGCTCCTCATGAGCCGTCGGTCGAATTGCGACAGATTAATCTGCCTATCGGCTGGTTGATGGCAGACCCACCGGTCGCAAGCCAGAAGGTGCCCCGCCCGCCGCTCCCGTCATTTCCAAAACCGCTTCGCGTCGAGCACATCATCGACATGGGCCTGGGCACTGTCGATCAAGGCATCCTTCTCGGCATGGGAAAGAACCGTGTCGCTCGCCGGGTGGTTCGCCAGCCAGTGTTTCTCCAGGACGCCGGGAACCGACACCAGATCGTTCAATGCTCCCAAGTCGTCTTGAAGGGCTTCCATCGCGGCAAGGAATTTCGCGTGTCGACGCCTGCCGCGCTTGTCATCGAAAAGCGATGCGAAGAACTCGGCGGCATAGCGAAGCTTTTTCGCATCCTTGCGAACCTCATGACGATGCTCGTCGTCCAGCTTGGCCAGTGCGCTGCCGTCCTTCTTGAGCTTCTTGCGCTGTTTCTCAAGTGCCCGCCCAGCGAAGGTGAGTGCATCCGGAATTTCCGCCGACACTGGGGATTTGCCGTGAAGGTAGTCTCCACATTCAAGCCATTGCAGCAGGTCAAGCATCAGTGCTCGCGCGCGCGGGGAGGATAAGGCATCGACCGCATCACGGTAGGTGTTCTCGCGCGCTGCTTCCAGCTTAAAGACAAGATCCGGTTCGGCGGCTTTCCCGAGCAGGACGTCGACATTGCGGGCCTCTCCGAGCACCGCCGCCAGCCATCGCAATTCGTTGTTCAGCCGCCGCGGCTCCTCGTCAGGAAGCACCGGTTTGAATATGGAGAAGGCCGATCGCAGCCGACGCAGCGCCACGCGCGCCTGATGGAGAGCCTCGGCGTTGCGCCGATAAAGGAGGACATCCTCGTTCAAGCGGAACTGCCGGAAGCACGAAGACGCGATGGCCTTGAATGCCGCCGCGGCATTCATGTCACGATCGAGATGAAGCGGCTCCGACTTGAAGACCGTCTTCTGCGCCTCGGCAAGGGCGTAACCCCGCTCCGCCTTCGAACGCACCCCGAACCGAAAGCGGGCAATCTCGTCTATCTTCCTGGCAAAAGCAAAGAGATCACTGGGACTGCCATCCTTCAGCTCGATTTCGGTCTCACGGATCGGAGAAGAGCGTTCGCCCGAAACCACTTCGCCCTGGTCGACGACGACCTCGAGGCTGGAACCATTCTCCTCCACATTCCACAGTCGCCTTTCGACGACCACATCGAAGATCGGCTCCAGTTTCAGGCTGTTTCCAAATTCCCCCAGAAGCGGCGAGGTGTGGTCGAGAACGGGTTCCTCTCGCTCAACCGGCGTCTCCCACTCGGATCTCGCAAACAGCGACCTGCCGGGTCCAGTCGCTTTGACGGTTTGGGTGCGCGCGGCGCCCACCTGCCGAATTCGAAGCGTGAAGCCTTTTTTCCACAGCCTACGATCGGAGGTGTCGAAGTAGGTGGACCGCTGCCGGACAATCTTTTCGGGCTCGCCCAGCAGATCGGAACCAAGGATGGCTTCCAAGGATTCGGGTGAGAGATCAAGCTTGACTTCGGTTTCTGACGACAAGGCGGACTCCGTTTGATAAGACCGAATTCAGCACGGACCTAGCTGTCATAGTCCAGTGCTATAGCGACTGTATGAGAGATAGGAAGAAATCGAAAACAGCCATGCTCTCGAGCGCGCAACGATATGCGTCGAACGTTTCCGCCGCTCGCGATGTTCCGCAGGCGGGTGCGATCTGTTACCGCCGCGGGGATGATGGAGTGCTCGAAATCCTTCTCGTCGGCAGCCGTCGGAATGGCAGATGGGGCATTCCGAAAGGCCACATTGATGCCGGCGAGACCAGCGAGATCACAGCGGCTCGCGAATCTTTCGAGGAAGCGGGCGTGGTCGGTCGTGTCGAGGTGGAAATTTTCGGAATATTCACCTATGAGAAGGACAGCACGCCGGATCGCTACCATGTCTCGGTTCACCTTGCAGAGGTGACAAGGATCGCGATGGACTATCCTGAAAAATCGACGCGAAAGAAGGCTTGGTTTCCCCTGGCGGCTGCGCCGGTCGAAGTCTCGCAACCAGGGCTGCGCGAGCTGCTACGCAAGTTTGCCGATGGGATCGGCGATTCTGGCACCACGGACGGACCAGGTTTTCAGCTTGGTCGTGGTTTCAGGGTATAGTGGGATCTCTGGATCTTTCGCCAACGGCGCGAAATTCGCCTGATCAGTGCTGTACAGGTGCCCGGCTTTCAGCCTTGCAGCGTTCCGCTCTTTGGACCGATGGAACGACTTCTCTGTCTTCTTCGACATCTTCCCCGTCATAATCGTCCGCCACACGAACCTCATCCATGCGGTGTTTGATCGCCAGGGCATAGATCGTGTCGAGCACATTCTTGTCCGTGACGCCAGGATCGGTCATGGCCAGCAGCGAGGCGCGGACAATCTTCTTGCTGGAGGTTTTCGGGCAGCGCTTCAACACGAACTCATACAAGGCATCGCCTGTCAGACCTTCGGTAGCTCCGTCAACGAGAGCCTGGTAAATCTTCTTGCGCTTCTCACCCATGTGATTTCTCCTTAAGCGGTACTGCCCGGGACCTAGCCACCGGCGCCGGGCGGCGCGTCGTTCTCTAAGTTCTCGGGGTACTGCACAACCTCATTTTCGTCCATATCCTGTGCAGCGCCGCTGCCCGTACGTAATGAGATGCCGGGACCCGACGCAACGCTGCCAGCTTGGAGGAACGTCACGCCAGCTGTTTCGAGGACGGCGCGGACCGCGACAACATGATTCCGCATGCCGGTGGCCGGGCCTTCGCTTGCTTCCATGCGTTTCAGCGTCGGCACGGAGATATTCGCAGCGAGAGCGAGCGTTGCTTGCGGCATACCGATGAGCGCTCGAGCGGCCGAAATCTGCCTGCCAGATAGCATCTTATGGTCCTTTAAGTCTCAGCGATATTCAAAGGTGTTGAACAGCACATCTGGATCCGACTACCTAGAAAAACTAGCGATGGCATGCCAGGACACTCATGACGGCCGGAGAGAAGGGCTGATCGGCGTACCGCTTTTCGGCAGGGCGATATCAACGAGTTCGCGTGATAGGCCCGACGCAAAATGACGCTCAGCGCGCGCCAGCAGTCCACATCACCGCCATCGAGAATTATTTAACGACGCATCGCGCCCGAGAACATAGCCAATCGCAAAGGCGAGGGCGCCGATCGTAAGGACAATCCCCGTTGCCGTGTGCGGATGCTCAGCGGCGCCCGCGGCCACTGCGGTGCTCTCACGGACAACAGCATCCTTGGCATCCCTCGCGACCCTCCGGATACCTGTTGGTGATTCTGCGAGTGTTCCTGTGAAGCCAGCACTGAGTTCGTCGGTCATGATGTTCCTCCTTTTTCTGAGGGAAGGAGAACCCGCGCCAGCGCGGGAAGTTCCAGCGACCTGGCTGGCTGCAACTGGTGGCTTAGAGGCATCTGCAAAAATCACTCGAGGCGATAACGCGCTAGCGGAGCACCTTTTCCTAGCGCCGATAAGGCCGACCCCCACTCAAGCGGATCGTTGGACAATAAGAATCCGGTGCAAATCCAACTGCACGGTAAAACATCGAGACATTGCTCATCGCAAGGAACGTTGCAGCTGCCAGCGGCGTTGAGCCGAAATTAGAAGGAGATCTAATGATGGACAGAGAACAGAAGATTCGTGAGCGCGCCAACCAGATATGGGAGGAAGAGGGTCGCCCCGAAGGCAGTTACGAGGAACACTGGCGGCGAGCTGAAGAAGAAATTGCGGCAGGCGAACACGTAGCCGCTGGAGAAGGCACCGAGAACTGGAAGGCAGAGGCCGGTCTGCCCAATGACCAGAACTCGCCGGGCGTCATGCCGACTGTGATCCCACCGGACTGAGGACGTCAACTTCGTCGCAGATGACACCCTGTCGTTTGGCATTTAACTGTGGGAATGCGCCCGTTGCGGAGGTGATGGCACTTAATTTGAGATTTTTCGGTGCGATTTTCGGCGCTTGACGGCCTTCAGTCCGACCATGATCTTTTGTCATATTCGGCATTTTCTGATGAGGGTTGTCCGCAGGCAGCCATGCTTTCCTCGGTAGGAAGCCAGACTGCGGTCGTGTTGATATCAGCCGGCGTTACTCGGGCATCTAGTGAGGCTCATCGGCAGGAATATGTAGTGGCACGCCCGCTTTTTCGGCCGCTGTTTGCAGTCGCCTGTCTCTGGTCCAAAAGGCTGCCTTCCGCTCAAGGAGAACGGATGCCAGCAGATGGGCATCAGTGTAGCCAATACCCATGCTGAAAATTCCATATCGGTCGATCATCGTCATGACTTCGTCGTGGGTGGCGGCAACAGCTCCGCGCTGAGCTGCCAAAAAAGCAATGATGCTGCCGCGATCCCGAAGGCTGCCAAGAGCCAACTCGCCAATCACGCACGGATGGCAAAGTAGTCGATCGTCTTCGATTATTCTTCGTAGCTCGCCATCGCCATATCGGAAATGATCGATGCAGATCGAGGTGTCTACCAATATTACTTAACTGCCGTGCTCCGACGACGAGAGGCTGCCTCGGCCTCCGGCATGGTTCCCCCAAGAGCTATGAGGCGTTTTCCGGACTCCACACGAACCAGCGTCTCCAACGCCTGGCGGACGAGTGCCGCGGTTTCCTTGGTGCCGGTCAATGATCTCGCCCTGTCCATGAGGGCGTCGTCGAGATTGATGGTTGAGCGCATCAGCTGGCCTCCGTGTTGATGACGTCAAAAATGGCACCATTTGGTGATGAACTCTACGCCTGCTTTCGCTTCTACACACGGAACGTGGTCTGCGCATGTAAGGTAGCGACGCTCTAATCCCATAGGATATCGGAATTGAGCCGTGAAGTTGAAGCCCGTGCCATCCGTGCCACGGGCTCGAATATATTGCGGAGGTCCACGGTTCGAATCCGTTCACATCAACAAGCGCATTTTTTCACTCTGCAACTTTGCTCGGATCCAAGTTTCGCTGCCCAGCTGTTGCCAATTATCCACTTTCCGCTGAAGAAATCTATGTTGCGCAACCACTCAAATTACTCGGTTGACTTGTGTCGGAATGTCATTGTAATGCTATATTAGCATTTGCTGCACTATGGAGGTGTGGCTCCTTGGTAATATAACGGCATTGTTCTCATGAGGAACAAAGCTTGTCGATTGGAGGTCGTCCAATCGACAAGGGTATATACATATGTGTGGGGCGTGCATGTTTAATAGTTATGCCGAAGAGGAGAGTACAGTACTGACGTATGTGCTCGCGATGCTGGCGATTTCTACCTGGCAGCACTATTATCCAACCAGCACAAATATGCGCGCTAAAATCGCAACTGGGGCATAGTTGGGCCATGCCACGTCCGCTGTATTCATGTGACGACGGACTATATCGTTCCAAGAAAAAAGATGAGATTCGACTTGAAGCGTCTCTTCGATCGTATTGTCGTCGATTTATATCAAATAGTGCTTGTAACTCCGCTTCTGATAGCATCAACTATTAATGATAGAATATTTTATAGCGTTATAATTTTTCTAGGATTTTGCATACCGGGTTTTATCGATGTCATGATCAATGGCAGTCATAGTTCAGGACGAGAAAAATTTTTCGTCCCTCTGCGACTCAAGCTTCCCTACAAAGTATTAGTGTTCATTTGGAATGGCTTCAAGGCGAGCCAATAAGTCGAGGGGCGACCGATGGCAAATGGAAAAGATACGAATAGCGCAACAGAGGATGGACGGCACGCCTGGCAATCATTTTGGGATGGCCCAGAAAAAGGTAGCATGAAAAAGCTTATAATCTGGGTGGCCACAACTATGATGGCTCTTTCTGTCCCGGCCGGCGCGCAAACTGTCGCGACCAAGCGCGGCTATGAATATGATAAAAACATGCTGAGCAATCCCTCGGCACTGAACTGGAACATCGAGGCCTGCAGCCACCAAGGCATCAAGCCTGAATTGCAGGAAGGGCTTGCCAAGCTCATGGGCGTGTCGCAGGCCAATGTCCGGCTAGAATTTTGCCGCCGTGTCCTCACCGCCTATGCGAGAGGCCGCATCCCCTATGATGACTACCTTCAGTTCATGCAAGGCGGCGGTATGCCTGCGAGTGTTTCGCGGGCTTTGAGGATCGCGGGCTCTGCCCCAAAGAAGCCGCAGAGCCACGGAGAAGGTAGTATTGTTCTTCCGGCGTCAGCGAGAATGGATTCCGGTGAGACATTCAAGGGCTCGACCGTCGCGTCAAACGGTAAGGGTCGCTTCTCGGTTCAATCGTCTCGGCGAGCCGTGAAATGCTCAGGCACCTATGATCTCAGCGATCGGCGTCCGACAATTACGCTTCCGGTCAAATGCTCGGACGGTCGCAACGGCAAGGTCGAGGTGACGCGGGCAGCGGATATGATGTCGGCATGGGGAAAGGTAAAGCTGTCGGATGGGAGCACCGGCCGGCTGACGGTTGGCAAGGACTGAAACGGCCATAGTTGACCGCGGGCCGTCAGCCTGCTCTCCGTGGACGGGAATTTCAGACGAATAGCTCTGATAAAGAGCAGGGCCGCCAGTTCAACAGTGGAGACGTTGCCGGGCTAACGTCGTTATCAAATGCTTTTCTAACGAGTCAGTTCCATAAATCCGATTACGCTGCAAACTACTACGCTCCGCTTAATTAAGAGACCAGTTTTCAATCGCTTAGCGCATTAAGCGCCGCGAAAATTGGATTGCGCGAAATATGTAACGACAATATCTATACGAGTCTTGTAAAGATATTGTCGTTACGCTATATGGGGGCAAAAGGAGTTTCCAATGCCGACCTCACATACAAGCAAAAGCCCGGACGCAAGCGTACCGCTGAATATGCGGATCAAGCCTGCGACCCGCAACTTGATCGATCGCGCCGCTGAGTTGCTTGGTAAGACGCGCACGGATTTCATGTTGGAGGCTTCCGAGCGGCGAGCAGAGGAAGTGCTGCTCGATCGCACTATCTTCACGGTAAGTCCCGAAATCTATGCTGAATATCTTGCTCGGCTCGATGCACCCACGCAGCCCAATGAGCGTTTAGCACGCACCATGTCGACCAAAGCACCGTGGGATGAGGCGTGACCCTCAGCGCACCGGCACCCCTGGCCGATCATCACCAGCTGGCCGAGTTTAATTCCGGGGTCCTTGAGTTGGACGACTGGTTGCGACGTCGCGCGCGTTCTAATCAAACGAGCGGCGCATCGCGGACCTTCGTCGTGTGCGAGGAGAGCCGCGTCATTGCCTATTACGCACTCGCCTCCGGCGCTGTCAAACAGCCGGAAGCGCCTGGCCGTTTTCGGCGCAATATGCCAGATCCAATTCCGGTCGCTGTGCTTGGTCGCCTCGCCATTGATCAGTCCTACCAGGGGCGTGGTCTCGGCAGGGCATTAGTGCGCGATGCGGGCCTGCGCCTGCTCAATGCCGCTGAAGTACTTGGCATCCGAGGCATGCTGGTTCATGCGATTTCAGATGACGCACGAGCCTTCTATGAGGCCGTGGGCTTTCTGTCTTCTCCGTCCGACCCCATGATGCTGATGGTCGGATTGCATGACCTCAATCAGGCGCTGAACCCTTAAGCGAAACTCATCAGTAATTTCGGTTGGATGCATTCTATTTCTGCTCTAAGCCGCTGAATTTGCGGCAGAAGGTCCCGGACCTCAAATGAGGCCGCGGGTTCGATTCCGCTCAAGAGCAATAGATGCGCGTCGGTGGTCATCAATATTTTAGCCTCAGCCAGAACATTCGCTATACTGATACCTACGGAAGCCCAGCGAACCTGACCTTAGAACCCCACTGGTGCTTCTGCAGGACGCGTCGTGCTGTAGACTTCTTCAAGGCTCATCATTTTTGAAAGATCGATGTTCATGGAGGCTCCGTAACCGAAGGCACCATGCATCAGGCAGGTTTGAGCGGCGGCTTCTGCGGCTTTCTTCAAAATGGCGTCGGGCTCAACGTTATTCAGCAAGCCTACGAGAACATTCGCGATGTAAGTATCGCCGGCGCCGAGTGTGTCCAGGGCGTCGACCCGCTCAGCACACGCTTCAAAGATGCCAAGCCGGCCAGTGAGGATCGCGCCTTGAACGCCGCGCGTAACAAGGCTCCAGCAAGCGCCGGCATTTAAAGCGCGCTTACCAAGCGCGAGCGCCTCTTCCCTAGACAAGCCGCCGGCGGAGAAGGCGATCAGGTAGCAGTGCGGCGCGACCTGGGCGATGCGTTCAGGATCGTGAACGGTGGCGAGATCATAAGAGATCTTCGTCGCCTCGGCAAAGTGCTGTAACCAGGCGTCGACATGGCTTGACCGTCCAGTATGGACGGCGTCGAAATCCGGAAGACGAGCGATATCCGCTTTTGACGGCGCGATGATTGAAGGGCCCAGATTTGCCCCGACAAACACGCGGTCGCCATCCCGCGTCTCGATAACGCAATAGGCGGTCTGTCCTGGTTCCATCCGTAACGACGATACGTCGACACCTTCGTCAACAAGAGCCCGACGGATAAGGCGCCCGGCGTCATCGTCGCAGACGGCGCCCGCATAGGCGGTTTCCGCACCGGCGCGGCGGGCGAAAACGGCATGATTGACACAGTTCCCGCCGGGAAACATCAGGTTTTGGTCGCGGTAGCAGTCAACGACATTGTCGCCGAAGGCGAGGATTCTGACGGGTTGCGACATCGGGCAAGCGCTCCTGAGAATAACTGAGAACGTTCTCATTAAAGAGCGGTGTCAAAAAATGCAAATGGTTTCCGGGATGCGGCCTACGGGGAATGGAGAGCGGTGACCGGTTGTGTACGAGCGAGACCGGGGGCCGGCGAAGGAAAGTGGCCAGGCTCTTCTTTTGAGTTGGAATCCAAAACAACAGCTATTCGGCCGCCGTCGGTAAGGGCGATATGGGCTTACGCCTTGTCGGATCAGAGGTGGATGACGGAGCCCCGTTCAATGAGCTCAGCAGGCATCAATACGGTGCGTGGCGGATAGTTCTCACCGCGAATGCGCTCGAGAAGCATGCGTGCGGCAGCCTCGCCCATAGCAAGGCGCGGCTGCGACACGGTTGTGATTCCGGGACGGTGAAAACTCATCCAGTCGAGATCGTCGAAGCAGATGATCGAAACATTTTGAGGAATGGTGAGCTTCAGTTCGGCGAGTGCCCGCATCGTGCCTTCGGACATCGTGCCGTCAGTGGTAAAGAGCGCGCTCGGCGCTGCCGCCGCCGTCATCAGACTAGCCAAGGCCGTTTGTGCAGCGAGGGCGGAATAGCTTCCCACCCTCAGCGTAAGATGCGGGTCGACGGGCAGTCCTGCCACTCGATGCGCGCGGATATATCCGAGAAGACGCTGCCAGCTGGGATACAGCGTTTCGCTTTCGATCGGATCGCCAGCGATAGCGCGGGCGAGAAATGTCTCCAGGCTGTCGCTTTCTTCGTCGGCGAGCTCCGCTACGATCCCAATCCGACGGTGACCGGCGACTATCAGGTGACGGACGGCCTGTTCGGCCGCGGCGATGTTGTCGGTCGCAACCCGGTCGACCATCAGGCCGGCGACGGCGCGATCGATGAGGACGAGGGGAACCCCCATGGCTCTCAGATTGTGCAAGTGTCGTGCTTTGCGCGTGTCGCTCGGGGTAACGATCAGCCCGTCCACCTGCTTCTGCGTGAGAAGCTCGACCGAATGCACTTCCTTCGGCTGGGCTTCGTCACTATTGGTGATCAGAAGGCCAAAGCCGTTGGCCTCGGCAACGTTGGAGATACCTCGCAGGACCGACGCATAGAACGGGTTCTGAATGTCGCCCGCGACGACGCCGAGCGTACGGGTCTTGCCGGTGATGAGGCTGCGCGCCAGGGCATTGGGCCGGTAACCGAGGCTCTGAGCCGCCTTGAGGACCTGCTCCTTCTTGTCCTCGCTGGTATAGCCATATCCGCCGAGCACGCGTCCCGCAGTCGCCGTGGAAACGCCCGCTGCCCGTGCAACATCCGCGATTGTTGCCTTGCTTTTCAAAGCCACCTGGCAATCCTCTCACATTGTCGAGCTGCCGAAATGAGAATCTTATCATGTTCGACGTAGAGAAAACGGTAGCTCTTCCTAGCTGTTAACAGATCGGTGGGGGTTTTCAACGCCATTTACTGGCAGATTTCACCATTTCCACGCTTGACGAAGAGGTAATCTCCGTATCTCATATGTGAGAACGTTCTCGTAACTTAATCAAGGGGAGCTGGAGAACGCAGTCACGAGCCCACTGGGTTCGCTACAACAAGGAGGACACTATGTTTAGATCCATTCTCGTCGCCTGCGCGTTAAGTGCTGTGCTTGCAATGCCAGCGCTTGCCGATGTCATTCCTGCGCTCCATGACGCGCTTCCAAAGGAGTACCAGGATCACGGTATCAAGGCGGCGGTCTTCAATGACTGGGCGCCGGACGAGTACCAGGATGCCGATGGCCAGCTCAAAGGTTGGAGCATCGATATCGCCAAGGAGATGGAACGCCGCCTCGGTGTGTCCTTCACCTTCGAAGGCACGAGCTTCGACGCCATCATTCCGGGGCTGCAATCCAAGCGTTTCGATGCGGGCTTCTCGTCCTTCGGTACGACCGCGGAGCGGCTAAAAACGCTGGACTTCGTTTCTCAGCGCAGGATTGGCACCTCTTTTGCCTATCCGAAAACCAGCACGCTTGACATCAAGTCGGCCTCTGACGCCTGCGGGCTGACAGTCGCCGTACTCAACGGTTCCTGGGACATCGGCCTCCTTGAGAAGCTGAACGCCAAGGAGTGCAAGGATAAGCCGGTTGTCATGCAGACCTATAGCACACAGGCGCAGGCCGAGCTTGCCGTTCGCTCCAATCGCGCGCAAGCAACAGTGGGCGGCTCGGTCAAGCTCGCCTACATCGCAAAACAGACCAGCGGCCTCAAGGTGTCCGAACTGGTTCTGTCGCCCGTAAACAGCTGCATCGGCGTACGCAAGGGCGATCCGCTCGGGCAGGTGTTAACCGATACCATCCAATCGATGATTGACGACGGTACCTATGAGAAAATCATGACCAAGTGGGGGCTGAACGACAGTGGCATGCTGAGGAAGGCATTGCTGATCACGGAAAAACATCCGGCCGATCTCTGAACGTCCGTTTCGTCGGATGCAAAAACAATCCGGCCTGACATGCTTCAAGCCGGATGAGACGACCCAAACAGGCAGCAAGGACTGACGATGGCTGAAAAGACAATTTCCCGCCCTTCGATCCATGACGTGAAACCCATCCCGGTGCCAAACATCGGTCACTGGATCGGTGGCGTCGCGCTTGCCATTCTGGCTGTCGTATTCCTTCAGGTGCTTGTCACCAACGAGAACATGCAGTGGAGCGTGGTCGCCGAATACATGTTCAGCCCGGCGATCCTCTCCGGTCTCGGCATGACGCTGTTGTTGACGGTACTTGCCATGGTGCTTGGGCTGGCGATCGGCGTCGTGCTCGCCATCATGCGCCTCTCCACCAGCAGCGTCTTCCAATCGGTGAGCTGGGGCTGGATCTGGTTCTTCCGCGGGGTGCCGCCGCTGGTGCAGATGATCTTCTGGTATAATCTGGCGCTGCTCCTGCCGGAGGTCTCTATCGGCGTTCCGTTCGGCGGGCCGAAGCTTTTCTCCTGGAATACCAACGAATTGATTACTTCCTTCAGCGCGGCTATCATGGGCTTGGCCTTTACCGAAAGCGCTTATGCCGCCGAAATGATCCGCGCGGGTATCCAGGCCATCAATGCCGGTCAGACAGAGGCCGCCGCCACACTCGGCATGACGCGGGGGCAGACACTCCGCCGCATCATATTGCCACAGGCGCTGCGTATCGTCATTCCGCCGATCGGCAACGACACGATCTCGATGCTGAAATTTACTTCGCTCGTTTCCGTGCTGGCCCTGCCCGATCTGCTCTATTCCGCGCAGATGGTGTATGCGCGTACGTATCAGACCGTGCCGCTGCTGCTGGTCGCCACCATCTGGTATCTCGTGCTTACCACCGCTCTGACCGCCGCCGAGCATGCCGTCGAGCACCGATTGAAATCTGAACGCCGCGTCGGCGCGAAGAAAGCGGCCGGTTTCTTTCCATTCCGCCTGTTCGCACGCCAGCGGGAGATCCTGTGATGAACGCCCAGATGACCAACGAGCCGCTGCTGAAGGTGGAGCACCTGCGCAAGAGTTTCGGCACCCATGAGGTGCTGCGTGGTATAGATGTCGCAGTGATGCGGGGAGATGTGACCTGCATCGTCGGTCCTTCCGGTTCCGGCAAGAGCACACTGCTGCGCTGTCTCAATTATCTCGAAAAGCCGACAGGCGGCGCGATTTTCCTCAACGGTGAGCCCGTTGGGGTGCGCTGGAAGGGCGACAAGCTCTATGAGATGAGCTTCAACGAGCTCGCCCGCCAGCGCCAGCGCATGGGCATGGTATTTCAGGGTTTCCATCTTTTCCCCCATAAGACCGTGCTCGAAAATGTCATAGAGGCCCCGGTTCTCGTCAAGCGCATGCCGCGCCAGACGGCCGTCGGGGAGGCGATGATCCTGCTGGAGCGCGTCGGCATGAAGGAGCGGGCGAGCTACTATCCGGCCCAGCTTTCCGGCGGTCAGCAGCAGCGTGCGGCGATCGCCCGCTCGCTGGCGATGAAGCCGGATGTGATGTTGTTCGATGAGCCGACCTCGGCGCTCGACCCGGAGCTTGTTGGCGAAGTTCTGGCCGTCATGCGTCAACTGGCCAATGACGGCATGACCATGGTCGTCGTTACCCACGAAATGGGGTTTGCGCGCGACGTGGCCGACCATCTGATCTTCATGGATGGCGGCGTGATCGTGGAGCAGGGGCGCCCGGCGGATGTGCTGACACGCCCGCAGCATGATCGTACGCGGGCGTTCCTGGGGCGGGTTCTGGCTGACGCGTGAAGCGTCAGCCATGTGGCTTCAATCATGCGTTTGCGATAGCGCCGATGCGGTGAACAGGTCGAGATGAGCGCCGCCGTTGTTCTTGAACACAGTAATCTGATCGGCGCCAGTGCGACCTTCCCTTTTTCCTTGAGCTAGCTCGAATAGATCGGCCCTTACGGCGTCCCAGCTAATGGCACCGGATGCAACCGCTTGCGAAAGATCGCCGCCTCCTTCCATGTTGTTGCGGCTGTCGACGAAAATCGTACCGCGCATCAAAGCCACGTCGTCCGCTTCACGAAGGCTGGGCAAATAGGCCCCGACGAGATCGAGATGGGTGCCGGGTCGCAGCAGGGTGCCCTTGACAAGCGCCTTGTCCGACATCGTCACGCAGGAGATCACATCGGCGCAGGCGACTGCAGCGTCGAGATCTTCAGTGACCGTGGCGCTGATGCCTTGTTCCCGAAGCTGCGCGGCAACGGCCTCCGCCCGTACGGCGGTGCGGTTCCAGATTGTAACCCGGCGCAGCGACGGACGTGCCGCGAGATGCGCCTCGGCGAAATGGGGCGCGAGCGCTCCGGCGCCGACGATCAGCAGGTCTTCTACATCTTTGCGGGCCAGAATGGCGGCGCCGAGGGCGGAATCGGCGGCGGTCTTGCGCGCAGTCATCGCCGCGCCGTCGGCGATCAGCAGCGGCCCGCCGGTCTTGCCATCGAACAGCGCCACCAGCCCCTGAACGGCCGGTTGCGGTGGCTTACGGCCTGCGTTCTGCGGAAAGACGCCGACCATCTTCACGGCAATCGGCCCGCCGGGCGCCCAACCCGGGAGGGTGATGAACTGGGCTTCGCCGCCGGTCGGATCGGATTGCACCACGACCTCCGAGGCGGGCATGTCTCCGAGATGCGCTTTGCGTAGCGCCTCTATCAGAAACGTCCAGGGAAGCGCCGCGTGAACGGCGGCGGCGTCAAAAACATGCATGGCGAACCTTTCAGGTCTTGATCATATAAGTGACCAGATGACTGGGAGTGACGAGCTGCGACAAAGCGAGCGGGCGCATCGCGGCGTCGCTTACGATCTTTTCGATGCGATAGACGGGCTGTGCGGCGGTGATGCAGAGTATGGCGCGCTCGCCGGCGGAGGCAAGGCCGACATCGATCTGACGCTCGGCATGGGCTGGCTCGATGCCAGCCTTGTCGCGCAGGGCTGCGAAGAAGGAATCGCCGCCGGAGACGGCCTCGATCACTTCGGGAAAGCGCCCTGGATCGAACCAGAGCGTTTCGAGCGTCATAGGCCGGCCATTGTCTTCCAGCAGCCGATCGAAGCGGATAAGCGCTTCGGCCTGCAGCCGGGCGCGTATGGCTGGCGCATCGGGATTGTCCGCGCGCGCGAGGATGCGGTGGCCGGCCTTCCGGCCGAGCCCGTCCATGGTTTCGGAGAAGCCGGACAGCGAAACGAGTGTCTGACGGACCTTGCCCGGCATGATGATGGTACCGCGGCCCTGTTGGCGCTGCAGACGGCCATCGGCACAAAGCTCGCTGATCGCGCGCCGCAGGGTGATCCGGCTAACGCCATACCGCGCCATTAGCTCAGGTTCCGGGGGCAGAAAGCTGCCCTCGGCGAACTGGCTGGTTTCGATGCCGGCCAGGATTGAGCGCCGGACCTGTTCATAGAGCGGCAAGAGGTTTGCTTGATCGTCCATCCGCTCTTCCCCGCCCTCTTAATAGCTGATCTTCTTCATGTAGCGCCGCGCTGCCAGCATTTCGTGTTTGCGCAGGTCGGCGATCTTATATGCGAAACGCCAGAGCGTGTCGAAGAAGATCAGCGGCACGACATTACCCCGGAATTGTGGATCAATGCCGGAGAGATCGAGCTTTTCCGCATCGAGAACCAGGAGTTTGTCGGCAGAGCCGAAGCGGTGCAGGAATTCGTCGGCGCGCTGTTCGAGCGGCCGCGTGCTGTCGAGACCCTTTAAGAGTATGAAGGCACGGTCCTTATCCAGTATCTCGAACGGACCGTGAAAGAACTCGTTGGCATGGATCGCCTGGCTGTTGATCCACTGCATTTCCATCAGCACGCAAATGGCGAAGGAATACGCCGCGCCGTAGCTCGCGCCGCTTGCAATTGTATAGATCACGTCTTCCTTGGCAAAGCGCGGGGCAAAGTCGTCGAACGTCGGCGCCAAGGCGGCATGCGCCCGCTCGATCGCCGGCTGAAGGGCGACAAGGCTACTGATCAACGTTTCGGTCAGATCTTCGCCACCGGTGAGCGCCACGAGGCCCATGACGATCTGGTAAATTCGAGAATAATTACTGTTCCTCGCGTCGATCGGCACACCGGTCGTATAGGGCGCCTCGAATCCGACGACTTGATCGACGGCCTTGGTAAGCGGCGAGTCGGGCTCAACCGTCAGGCCGATCGTCGTGGCGCCTGTCGAACGAGCGAACTCGGCCGCGGCAGTGGTTTCCTTGGTGGTGCCGGTCATCGAGCAAAGAATGACCAGCGAATTGCGGTCGAGGGCACGTGGTGCGCGGGCGACGAACTCCGCGGCGTTATAGACATCGGAGGGAAGCGGTGAGTGCTGGTCGAGCAGGAACTTCGCTGGATGCATGATCGACAGTGAGCCACCACAGGCGACGAAGAAAACATGCTTGATCGATTTTGCATCGAGGGCGGACAGCGCGGCTACGACGCCGGCGTTAAACGCAGAGGGGAGAGACATTGTTGGACCTTTCTATAAGACGTTATAATACGTATTATAATCTTGCCGACGAGGTCAAGCGACCTTGACATCGTCGATGAAATTTTGCGAACGTTCTCACATTCCACATGAAGAGGCATCACTTGCCGGTGAGGGGAGTTGGGATGAGCGAGATCTACGACACCGTTGTGGTGGGCGGCGGCATCATCGCCGCGGCTGCCGGCCAGCATCTGACGGCGGCAGGCTATCGCACGCTATTGGTCGAGCGCGACGATTACGGTGCGGGTACTTCCAGCAAGACGTCGCGCCTGCAGCATTGCGGGCTCGGCTATCTCTCGGCCGCCAGCGGCTCGCTTGGGGCCTTTTTCGCCCATCCGCGCAACGCGGTAGAATGCTTGAGCCTCATGCGCCGCTCGATGCAAGGGCGGGCGGAGTTCGTGCTGCTGGCGCCCGAGCGAGTAAGACCCGTCACCTTCATCATTCCACTGACACCCGAAAACGCCATTCCTCCTTGGAAGGCGCGACTCGCGTTTCGCCTGATGGCGGCCAACGATGGCGGTCAGGTGCCGCTTGACCTCCGTATCCTCTCGGTGAAAGAAGCGCGGGCCCATCCGGCACTTCAGGGCATGGCGGGACTGCAGGACATTCGCGGGGCGATGAGCTTCACCGAATACCAGTATCATTGGCCGGAGCGGATCGTCGTCGATACGATCATGAAGGCACGGGCGATCGGCCTGGAGGCGCTGAACTATACGGCGGTGGAAGGACTTGCAAGGCAAGGCGATCTCTGGCGGGTGACGCTGACGACCGCCGGCGGCCCCAAAGATGTTCTGACCCGTGCGGTCGTCAATTGCGCCGGCGTCTGGGTCGATGAAATCACCGCTCTGGCGGGGGCGCCGCATCTGCGCAAGAATACCGGCGAAAAAGGTACCAATATTGTTGTTCGCCTGCCGCAGAGCCTGCGCGGCATCGGATTCCAGACGGTAACAGCGGCCGGTGCGCCCTTCTATCTGATCCCCTGGGGCGAGCTTCATTATGTGGGGCCATGGGATTCTGTCTCGGATGGTAGCCCGGAAGGGTTTTGCGCGACGGAAGCGGAGATAGCGGCCATTCTTGATCAACTCGGCCGCTTGTTTCCGGGTTTCGGCCTGAAGCGCGAGGATGTGCTCTATGCATGGTCGGGCGTGCGCCCGCGCACCCTTGCCAGGGACGGCCGGGGTTCCACACCAACCGTCCGCGAGCATGATCTTACCAACGAAGGCATGCCAAATTTCTTCACCTTCACCGGCGGTCTACTAATGACCCACCGCGATGCCGGGCGTCGGCTGACCCGTGCCGTTCATCGCCGGCTGCGGCCTTCCAGTCCGCCGCGCCCGCTCGACGCGCCACTCCCGCCACTCCCGGATATGGATCACGTCACGGAGGCGTCCGTCGCCCATGCCGTTCTCAACGAGCAGGCGCGCACGCTCTCGGACATCCTGTGCCGCCGCCTTTCCGTCGGCTGGGGGGCAGACCTCGGCCGAGGTCATGCGGAGGCGGCCGCGAAATTGGCCGCGCCGCTTCTCGGCTGGACACAAAAAGAGATGGCGACGCAGGTCGCTGCTTTCATCGAGGAGACGATGACCGTATTCGGGCTGCGGGCGCCTTAAACCCGCAGTGGCATCAGGATCGACTGCAAATTATGAGAGAACGTTCTCATAAGTGAACATAATTTAGCACATCTGAGACCGTTGAAGGAGTAAAGATGATGGCACTTGGCGAACACAATATCAGCGTTATGAATTTCCACTATGTGCGGCATACACTGGACCGTTTTCTGGCCGATGTTTGCGAGGCTGGGGTCTCGCGCATCGAGCTCTGGGCTGCCGCGCCGCACTTCTATATCGGCGATAAGACGCTAACCGATGCGCGGGCACTGGGGCGCACCGTCCGCGGCATGGGCCTCGATATCGTCGCCTTTACGCCAGAGCAGTGCATCTATCCTATCAATATCTCCGCTAAGGAGCCGGAACTGCGCGATCGCTCGCTGCGCTACTTCCTGGAATCGATGGAATTTGCCACCGAATGCGGCGCGCCGGCGCTTCTGGTAACGGCGGGCGGCGGCTACCGGGACGAGCCGGCGGAGCAGGCGATGGAGCGATGCGTCGATTCCATGGGCATCCTCTGCGACCGCGCGCAAAAGCTCGGCGTCGACCTATGGATGGAATCGCTGCCCGATTCCTTCGCCAACATCATCCGCTCAGCCCGGGAAATCCGCGCATTGATGGATAAGCTCGACAGTCCAACGCTGCATGCGGTCTATGACGTCGCCGGCGCGGTCATGACCCATGAGACGCCGCAGGATTATTTCACGCATCTCGGCGATCGTGTCGCACATGTGCACTTCACCGATTCCGATGCCGGCGGCAGCCATCTTGCCTGGGGTGATGGCATCATCGACCTCGACCAGTTGATCGCCTATCTGCGCGGCCAGAACTACGCGGGTTCACTTACCATCGAGCTGACCAACTGGAAATACAATGTCGATCCTACACCGCCTCTGAAGCAATGCGTGGATGCCATGCGCAGGGCGCTTGGTCCGGCATAAGCGGGAGAGAGTGGATCTGGAAGAGCAAGATCATTCATCCGTACCGGCCGGCCCATCTGCACTACATCATCAAGGCGGACGGTTTCGAGACGCTGACAACCCACATCTTCGATCCAGACGACCCCTATATCCATTCTGATGCGGTGTTCGGTGTCAAGGAAAGCCTACTGGCCGAGTTCAGGCTCATGGATGATTCTACACGCGCAAAAGAGCTTGGCTTCGATGGCAAATTTTGGAAAGTTGAACACCATTTCGTGCTCGCGCCATCCGGTAATTGAGGAGTGCCTCTCTCAGGGCATCGTAAACTTAACTGCTGAGAAGGCAGGTCGGCTCCGGTAGCAAGCATCGCTTACGCCGCGGCGATTGCTGCTGTTGGCAATTCACCTTGATGGCCTGAGAAGATGTCGTGTCGGGAGATGTGAAACAGGTTGGCGATCGCATTATGCGTGGAGACGAAGTGTTGTAGATGGGACGCCGAACCGCTAACGCCTCCAATCCACTGATCGCGGCCTTTCTCGACGCGATGGAGCAGGCAGGGGAGCCTGAGGTCGAGAAGCGCAATAAA
>NZ_JBXSOR010000029.1:0-45841 GCF_057784455.1 Martinezella sp. CNPSo 3890
AGTAAGTGCGCGACCGCCGGATCCGATCGCGATGTGCCGCGCGTCGATAAGCTGTGAAATAGGAGGAAATCACATCATGAGTACGCTGGAACTACCGAGCGAGGGCGGTTGCCGTTGCGGGCAGGTGCGGTTGAAGATCAGCGCCAAGCCGATGCTCACCATGGCCTGCCACTGCACCGGCTGCCAGCGCATGACGGCAGGCCCCTATTCGCTGAGCGCCGCCATCCCCACGCAGGGTTTCGAGGTAACGCAGGGCGAGCCTGTCATCGGCGGTCTGCACGGCGATGTCATCCATCACTATTTTTGCCCGCATTGCATGAGCTGGATGTTCACGAAGCTCGAAGGCGTCGACTGGTTCGTCAATGTCCGCGCCACCATGCTCGACGACACCAGCTGGTTCACGCCCTTCATCGAGACCTGGACGAGCGAAAAGCTGCCCTGGGTGACGACGCCGGCCAAGCACAGCTATGCCGCACTGCCGGCGATGGAGGAGTATGAGGGCCTGACGAAGGAATATATGGGGCAGGGGTGAGGTTAAACCTCACTCATCCCCCATCTTCAGCGCGGCAATGAACGCTTCCTGCGGGATTTCGACCTTGCCGAACTGCCGCATGCGCTTCTTGCCTTCCTTCTGCTTGTCGAGCAGCTTGCGCTTGCGGGTGGCGTCGCCGCCGTAGCACTTGGCGGTCACGTCCTTGCGCAGAGCCTTCACCGTCTCGCGTGCGATAATGCGCCCGCCGATGGCGGCCTGGATCGGAATCTGGAACATGTGCTGCGGGATCAGGTCCTTCAGCTTCTCGCACATGACGCGGCCGCGCTTTTCAGCCGCCGAGCGGTGCACGAGCATGGAGAGCGCATCCACCGGCTCGGCATTGACGAGGATCGACATCTTGACGAGATCGCTCTCGCGATAGTCCGTCAGGCTGTAGTCGAAGGAGGCATAGCCCTTCGAAATCGACTTCAGGCGATCATAGAAGTCGAAGACGACTTCGTTAAGCGGCAGGTCGTAGGTGATCATGGCGCGGTTGCCGACATAGGTCAGCTCGGTCTGGATGCCGCGGCGGTCCTGGCAGAGCTTCAGGATCGAGCCGAGATAATCGTCCGGCGTCAGGATCGTCGCCTTGATCCACGGCTCACGGAATTCGGAAATCTTGACGACATCTGGCATATCGGCCGGGTTGTGCAGCTCGATCTCGGTGCCGTCGGTCATGGTGAGCTGATAGACGACCGAGGGAGCCGTCGCAATCAGGTCGAGATTGAATTCGCGCTCCAGGCGTTCCTGGATGATTTCCAGGTGCAGCAGGCCGAGGAAGCCGCAGCGGAAGCCGAAGCCGAGAGCGGCAGACGATTCCATTTCAAAGGAGAAGCTGGCGTCGTTGAGGCGCAGCTTGCCCATGGCCGAGCGCAGATCTTCGAAATCGGCGGCATCGACCGGGAAGAGGCCGCAGAACACGACGGGCTGCGCCGGCTTGAAGCCCGGCAGCGGCTCGGCGGTCGGGCGCTTGTCTTCGGTGATGGTATCGCCGACGCGCGTGTCGGCCACTTCCTTGATCGAAGCCGTGATGAAGCCGATCTCGCCGGGGCCAAGGCTGTCGACGGCGACCATCTTCGGCGTGAGAACGCCGACACGCTCGATCTGGTACTTCGCGTCCGTGCCCATCATGCGGATAGTCTGGCCCTTGGTCAGCGTGCCGTCGATGATGCGCACGAGAACCATGACGCCGAGATAGGTGTCGTACCAGCTGTCGACCAGCAGCGCCTTCAGCGGCGCCTTCTCGCCGCCCGCGCTTTTCGGCGCCGGCAGCTTGTGCACGATGGCTTCGAGAACGTCGGGAATGCCGAGGCCGGTCTTCGCAGAAATCAGCACGGCGTCGGAGGCGTCGATGCCGATCACCTCTTCGATCTGTTCCTTGATGCGGTCGGGTTCGGCCGCCGGCAGGTCGATCTTGTTGAGGACGGTGACGAGCTCGTGATTGTTGTCGATCGCCTGATAGACGTTGGCGAGTGTCTGCGCTTCCACACCCTGAGAGGCGTCGACGACAAGCAACGATCCCTCGCAGGCCGACAGCGAGCGCGAGACTTCATAGGCGAAGTCGACATGTCCGGGCGTGTCGATCAGGTTGAGGATATAGGTCTCGCCATTCTTGGCCTTGTAGTGCAGGCGCACGGTCTGGGCCTTGATGGTGATGCCGCGCTCGCGCTCGATCTCCATATTATCAAGCACCTGCTCCGACATCTCGCGCTCGGCAAGGCCGCCCGTCGTCTGGATCAGGCGGTCGGCCAGCGTCGATTTGCCGTGGTCGATATGGGCCACGATCGAGAAGTTGCGGATATGCGAAAGCGGAGTGGTGGAATTGGTGCTCATGCGCGCCATATAGCAGCGCCGCCCCGCGCCGCAAAGCGGAAAAGCGGAGCTTTGGCTGGTATCTTCACGTTATGTTAGCCTTTTCTGGCTCGCCGCTGCCGAGTGTCACAATGCTCTTGATTCCATCATGCGATCATGTATTTCTCATATAGTAGAATCACGAAGCGTGAGACATGAGTCATGGCGGATGATGATCTGGAACTGGCGATCGGTGCGCGCATCAAGGAGCTGCGCATCACCCGCGGCCTGACGCTGGATGAGCTTGCCAATGCCTCGGCCGTCAGCCGTGCCATGATCTCGCGCATCGAGCGGGCCGAGGCGAGCCCGACGGCCTCGCTGCTGTCGCGGCTTTGCGCAGCGCTTGGACTTTCGCTTTCGGCCTTTTTTGCCGAGGAGGATAAGGAGGTGTCGCCGCTTGCCCGCCGCGATCAGCAGGCGATCTGGCGCGACCCGGGAACCGGCTATGTCAGACGCGCCGTCTCGCCGCCGGGAACCGACTCGAAGGTCGATGTCGTCGAAGTCATCTTCCCCGCCGGCGCGCGCGTCATCTTCCCGCCGAATTCGGCAAGTGCCGGCATGACCCAGCATGTCTGGCTGTTCGAGGGCGAAATGGAGGTGACGCACCGCGACATCGTGCACCGCCTCATGCCTGGCGATTGCCTCTTCATGGGCGTCGGCAATGGCCACGCCTTCCACAATCCCGGCGAGGTGCCGGCGCGCTACAGCGTCATCCTCGATCGCGGCCGTTCATAACACCCAAGGACCTTCTCATGCCCGATATTCGTCTTCTCTCCGCCGTTGAGGCTCGTACTGTCCTGCGGGATCTCTGCGATGTGCTTGCCGATTGCGTCAATGGCGGCGCTTCCGTCGGCTTCATGCAGCCTTATATGCCTGCCGACGCATTGCCTTATTGGCAGAGCGTCGCAGACAGCGTCGAAAGCGGCGGGACATTGCTTTTTGTCGCCGTGATCGAGGGCGGGGTCGTAGGCACGGTGCAGGTGGGCGCAGCCCAGATGCCGAACCAGCCGCATCGCGGCGATCTCAAGAAGTTGCTGGTGCACCGATCCGCGCGGGGTAAGGGACTTGCCCGCCTCTTGATGGAGGCGGCTGAGCGCGAGGCAGCCCGTATCGGCAAGACCCTGCTTGTGCTCGATACGGCAACCGGCAGCGATGCCGAGGCGATCTATCCGCGCCTCGGCTGGCAGCGCGTCGGCGTCGTGCCGGATTATGCGATGTGGCCGGAGGGCGGCCTTTGCGACACGACCATTTTCTATAAGCGCATTGCAGCCTGAGAAGGCTATTCAGGCTGAGAAAGCGGCAATGGCATCCTGCAATGTCGATCCCGCTGTCCATTGCATCGCCTTCCAGCCGAAGTGCCGTGCGGCCTCGATATTGGCCTCCACGTCATCAATGAAGCCGATCTCGCTTGCGGATATCCCGACACGTTCGGTTGCCAGCCGGAAGAATTCGGCTGCTGGCTTCTGATAGCCGAGGGCGGCGGAATAGAAGATGCCGTCGAAGCGAGAGGAGAGCCCGAGTTCGCCCATCAGATAGGCGGCGCGCATATGCTCCTGATTGGTCGCAAGGAACATCCTCGTTCCCCCGGCCCGCAGGGCGGCGAGATCGTCGAGCAGGACGTGGTCCAGGCGGGAATCATTCTCGAACCAGTAGTCGATCAGCGTTCGGGCACTGAGATGAGGAGCGATTTTGCCGAGAACTTCTGCAAGCTTCGGCTCCAGCGCATCGCGGCCGGTGACGATATCGACCCAATAGGTTTTGAAGAACGCCTGTTGAAGCACATCCAGCCGCAAGCCCAGATCGCGCTCCAGATAGGTGAACAGCGGCAATCCGTCGCTTGGCCGGCCGTGCACCAACACGCCGTCGACATCGACCATCAGGAGTTTCATGCGGCCGCCTCCAATTCCTCAAACGCAGGCGGAAGGTGCAGTTGTTTGCAGCAGCATTCAAGATTGCATGTCATCCTTTTTTCTCGGACGCGATGCATGTAAGCCTTCGTGTCATCAGCAGAACAAAGTGGGCGATGGGGAGGCGAACATGCGGGTCATCTATTCGGAGGATCACAAGCTCAGAGACGCGAAGACCGAGCTGCATGATGGCCAGCTCGTCACACCCTTCGAGGCGCCCTTCCGCGCCGAATGGATCCTTGCCGCCGTGAAGGAAGCCGGCTTTACCGATGTGGTTGCACCTCATGCCCACGGGCTGGAAACGGCGCGAAAGGTGCATGATCCGGCCTATCTCGATTTTCTCGGCGCGGTCTGGGAGCGCTGGGTCGCCGCCGGCTATAAGGGTGAGGCGATCGCCAATTCCTTTCCCGTTAGGCGCACCAGCCAGCGCGTGCCTGACAATATCGTCGGCATGATCGGCCATTATGCCAACGCGGCCGATACCTCGATCACGAAAGGGTCCTATGAGGCGGCGCTCGCTTCCATGCGCTGCGCTCTGACAGGCGCCGACTGGCTCAACGCCAGCAACCGCTTCGCCTTCGCACTTTGCCGGCCGCCCGGCCATCATGCCGGCATCGATCTCTTCGGCGGTTATTGCTTCATCAACAATGCCGGCGTCGCGGCGCAGCGGCTGCGTGATCACGGCGCGGCCAAGGTGGCGGTGCTCGATGTCGATTTCCATCACGGCAACGGCACGCAGGACCTTTTCTACCGACGCGGCGATGTTTTCACAGCGTCGTTGCATGGTGATCCCATCCACGCCTTTCCCTATTTCCTTGGCCATGCTGATGAGGAAGGCGAGGGTGATGGCTTGGGCGCTAACCGCAATTACCCCATGCCGCGCGGCACGCTTTGGGAGGTCTGGTCGGCGGCCCTCGACGATGCGCTCGCGCGCATCAAGGCCTTCGGCGCGGAGGTGATCGTGCTCTCGCTTGGTGTCGATACGTTCGAGCGCGATCCGATCTCCTTCTTCAGGCTGACATCGCAGAACTTCATCCGCATGGGCGAGCGGGTTGCTGCCGCAGGCCTGCCCGTCCTCGTCTGCATGGAGGGTGGCTATGGCGTGCCCGAGATCGGGCTGAACGTCGCCAATGTGCTGAAAGGTCTCGAAGCCTGAGGCGCCTTGCATCAAAGTGCCTGATCGCAGGATGAAAAGTTTGAATTTGCCACTGCATGGCCACGCCTCTAAAACGCCGCCTAGTTGGGGGTGTTTATGGAACAGAAGCTTGTCGACAGTGGATCGGATGGCGGCGCGGGGCTGATGCCGCATCCGGATGTCGCGCCATCGACCGGTGGCATTGCTGCCGGCGTGCTGATGTGCGTGATGTCGATGTCGTCAATCCAGTTCGGCTCGGCCCTGTCGGCTCCGATCATCAACGCCTATGGGCCGGCGGGCGCAACGTGGCTGCGGCTCGTCTTCGCCTCCATCGCGTTGGCGATCATCGTTCGCCCGAAGATCACGAGCTACAGCCGCTCGCAATGGCTCGGCGTGCTGGCGCTCGGCACAGTCTCGGCGCTGATGACGACTTCTTTCTTTTCGGCAATCGCGCGCATTCCCCTAGGGCTTGCCGTCGCCATCGAATTTCTCGGGCCGCTGCTGGTTGCGACCCTCGGCTTCGGACTCAGCCGCCAACTTCTCTGGCCAATCCTTGCGGCAATCGGCGTTCTGCTCCTGGCCTATGATGGCGAAGAATGGGTCGGCAATCTCCCCGGCATTCTCTTTGCCATCGGCGCAGGCGCGGGCTGGGCCTGCTACATTCTTTTGACGAAGAAGGTCGGCAATGCCTTTCAGGGCCTCGAGGGGCTTTCCATGTCGCTGCTGGTTGCAGCGGTCGTTTCCACCCCCTTCGGCTTTGCCTCGGCCGTCCCGCATCTGACGGCCTTCGGCCTGCTCGAAATAGCCGGGCTTGCGCTGCTCGTTCCGCTGATGCCATATGTGCTGGAAATGGTGGCGCTGCGGCGCATGCCCACCTCGTCCTTCGGCATCCTCATGAGCCTCGAGCCTGCCATCGGCGCCTTTGCCGGCTTCGTCATCCTGTCGCAGCCGATGACGCCGTCTCAGATGTTCGGCACCGCGCTTGTTGTTGCAGCCAGTATCGGGGCGACGATCTTCGCTGCGAAAGGCTAAGACTGGCGGGGGGTAAGCCGTCGTTGCTTTGAGTTTGGCCCGGCAACTCTCCGTCAATCCGCGGCTTGAAGCCTGGCGATCTGGGGTGCAACGATTGCGATGAACAGTCCTGGATCGCCGAAAGCTCTCGCCGAGAGCATTGCTCCATGAACCGAGGCCATCAGGATTTGCGCCTCTTCCTCGGGCCGTTTGTTCAGCCGGAAGAGGCCATTCTCGGTTCCCGCCTGCAGCACTGACGTAAGCCACCCGGCGAGGCTATGAAAATGGCCTCGCACCTGGGATGCGACCTCCTCCGGCAGCATCTGCATCTCGCTGGCGAGCATCGCACAGACGCAGAAGGGCAGCGAGGCGTCCCGAATGCATGAGTGCCAGTAGCTCACATAGGCCTGCAGCTGTTCCGCGGGGCTCGAGATGCCTTCGCGCAAAGACTTCAAACCCGCTTCCGTCTGCTGCCTGTAACGGTTCACCAGCACCGAAACCAGTTCGGCCTTTGTCGGAAAGTGATGGTGGATGCTTGCCTTCCGGATGCCGATCGCAGCGGAGATGTCGGCATAGCTGAAGCCGTTGTAGCCTCCGGCCACGATAAGAGCCTGTGCGATGTCGAGAATTTTTTCTGAAGTGGAAGTTATTGATTTCATATCGCTGCCTACCTTTTGGTAGGCTGGTTGTCAAGATTGCCGCACCACTTCTGGCTCTCACGAAACGGTGTTCGAGCCTGTGTTGACTCAGCGAATGCATCTTCCTACTAGTAGGTAGGTAACTACAAGGAGCCTCCCGATGCAAAGTCGCATTTCATCGCAGCCCAACTGGCTGCAATCCTACTATTTTACACGTGCCCTGTTCTCGATCGTCTGGATTGCAGCCGCGATCTTCCTCAGCGCAAAACCGCCATCCGCCGCGTTTCTGCTGGTGATCTATCCTGTCTGGGATGCCCTTGCCAATCTGGTCGACGCCCGGGTTAACGGCGGCCTGAAGGTCAATCCGTCCCAGGCGTTGAATGTTGTCGTCAGCATCGCCACGGCGCTCGCCGTTGTCGTGGCCGCCTACAATAGCGCCTATGCCGTCCTGGCCGTGTTTGGGGCTTGGGCGATCCTCTCGGGCTTGCTGCAACTCTACACCGGCGTAAGGCGCTGGCGTATCTATGGCGCTCAATGGGTAATGATCCTGAGCGGCGCGCAGTCGGCACTTGCCGGCGGTTTCATGCTCAGCCGATCCCTCGGCACGGTCGAGCCGACCATTCTGGATATCGTCCCCTACGCGGCGTTCGGAGCCTTCTATTTCCTGCTTTCCGCAATCTGGCTTGCGGTCGCGGCCTATCGCAAAGCACATGCATAGGCGCTACCCGATCTTGCGGCGGCGAGTTTGAAGTGACTTGCCGCCGTATTTTCGCGCGGCCTGCCTTAAGCCGTCGTTCTCGCGGGATCGTCCAGCGCTGGATTATAGAAGAGTGAGAGCGTCAGGCTCTTGGCGATGCGCTCGGCCGTCGCCATGAACCAGTCTCTTGCCTCTTTGGAAGGCGCGATATCGGCAAGGGTTTCGGAGAAAAGCGCCAGCCATTCTGGAAAGAGGTCGGCGGCCATGCCCTCGACGCCGAGATGCGCCTGGACCGGTTTGCCGCCATAGGCGCCGTTCTTGAAGGCAACGGAGGACCAGAAGCGCTTCATCTTTTCCATGTGGTCGGGCCAGCGCCCGGCAAGGCGCCCGTCGAAGACCGGTCCGAGCCGGGGATGCGCCTGAACGCGCCCATAGAACGTGTCGACCAGCCTGTCGATGAAGGCGGGATCGATGCCCATCCGCGCCATCTCCGCCTCGGCCCTTTCGCGGATGCCGGCCAGATGGGCGGCGCTAGCCTGTATCTCGTTTTCCATAATATTCTCCGAGTGCCGGCGCGTGGAGAACCGCTGCTCCGACGTCTTTCAGGTCCCTATGTATGCAATTTCTCAGCGCGACCAAGACGTCATGGAGATGTTGCGGCAATCTGTCAAAGTCGCGTTACTATTTTCCGCGGCCCCGTTCGGCGGGCCACAAATTTTCCGGCACGATTTTCCCTCCGCAATGACGTCTCCGTGCTTGACCAGCGCAATTGCCGACTTTAGAATTAGAATAATTCTAAAGTTATGAGGTTGCCCCGATGCTGCTAGGCTTATTCCGCCCGTCGAAACGTCCCTTCACCTCTCTTTCCGAACAGGAGATTCTGGCGATTGCCATTGCGGCAGAGGAAGACGATTCACGCATTTATCTCGCCTATGCCGATACGCTCCGCCCGCATTATCCCGAGTCCGCCAAGGTTTTCGAGGACATGGCCGAGGTCGAGGATACGCATCGCAAGACATTGATCGACATGCACCGCCGCCGCTTCGGCGAGCGTATCCCGCTGATCAGGCGCGAGCATGTGCGCGGCTTTTACGAGCGCAAACCCGATTGGCTGCGCAAGAACCTCTCCCTCGATGCCATGCGCGACGAGGCCGAGGCGATGGAGCAGCAGGCCTATAATTTCTATGTCGAAGCAGCCAAGCAGGTATCCGATGCCTCGACGCGCCAGCTTCTCGGCGATCTCGCACTTGCCGAGCAGGGTCATGAAGATGTTGCCCGCCTGCTTGGCGAGAAGCATACGCCGGAAGAGGTCAAGCACGAGGAAGATGCACAGGCGCGCCGCCAGTTCGTGCTGACTTATGTGCAGCCGGGTCTCGCCGGGCTGATGGATGGCTCTGTCTCCACGCTCGCGCCGATCTTTGCCGCCGCCTTCGCCACGCAGCAGACCTGGCAGACCTTTCTCGTCGGCCTTTCGGCTTCGGTCGGCGCCGGTATCTCCATGGGTTTCACCGAGGCAGCCCATGACGACGGCAAGATCTCCGGTCGCGGTTCGCCGATCAAGCGCGGCCTTGCCTGCGGCATCATGACCGCGCTCGGCGGCCTTGGCCATGCGCTGCCCTACCTTATCCCGCATTTCTGGACCGCGACGATTACGGCCGCAATCGTCGTCTTCTTCGAGCTTTGGGCCATCGCCTTCATCCAGAACAAATATATGGAGACGCCGTTCCTGCGGGCTGCCTTCCAGGTCGTCCTCGGCGGCTCGCTGGTGCTGGGTGCCGGCATTCTGATCGGAAATGGGTGAGACGCGTTCGGCATAGCCGACGAAACGATCCGGTGAATCGTTTCGAGCGCCGAACGCCCCGAGCCCAAACGAAAGGCCGGCGGTGAGGGATGGGCAATGTTTTGTCGCATCCGGAAGGGCAAAGACACTCCGAGATCACGAAATGTTAAACTTCGGAACGCCTTCCGCCGCCACCGGTTAGCAACACGAGGCCGCTCTTGGCCTCGTCTGCAAACCAAAGGAGATGATCCAATGGCAAACCAAGGTGGAACCCACGAGCAGCATGTGAAGGCTGGCCAGCAAAGCCACAAGCGCATGGACAACGACAACACCAGGAATGCTTCGTCCACCGGCTCCCGTGAGCAGCACTCTGCCAGCTCACGCGGCGGCACCCACGAGCAGCACGTCAAGGCCGGCCAGCAGAGCCATAAGAACTCTTGACGCTCGTGCTGGTAGCAAATTCGTCCGCACACAGGAGTGAGGACGGGTCTTATTACAAGACGAAAAAGCAAAAGGCCGGTCCGATGGGCCGGCCTTCTTGTGTAACGAGAAATTAGCTCGCGCTTACTTGACGGCGCCAACCAGGACGTCGTTGCCGTTCTCGATGGTGACCCAGCGGCCGGCATTGAAGCTCGCCTGACGCTTCAGATAGGAATAGGGAGTTTTGGTCCAGACCTTGATCTCGTCCTCAAGGTTGTCGAGGATAAAATCGCCCTGCTTGGTGCGCAGCGTCAGCACTGCATGTCCTTCGCCATCAGGCTTGCGGACGACCGTCATCAACAGGTTGGAGGCGGAAATGCCGCTCTGGATGAGGAGCTTGCGCTTCAGCAGGGCAAAATCCTCGCAGTCGCCAGCGGTCTTCGGATATTCCCAATATTCCTCCTGGCCGTAGACTTCCATGTCGGTCGCCGGGCGGATCGTCTTGTTGACGCGCAGGTTGATCTGGTTGACGAGAGCCCAGGCGGCCGCGTTCATGTCGACGGGACCGACATTACGGGTCGGACCGCATTCGTCGGTATGTCTCTGACAGAAGTCGTAGTGTCCGATCGGCTGGGAGGTCACGTTGCCGACGGTCATCGAAACGCCCTGCTGAGGTGCCGGCATCGCCGCCGACGACATCGCAACTATAGCAGCGAAGGCAATCAACAAGCCCTTAATACGCACGCCCACTATCCTTGTATCGTCCCTGCATTTGTTAACAAATTGTTAATGTAGGGGGGCGCGCGAAGTCAATCGTTACTTAAGTGTTAACACCGGAACCGGCTCATATGGTTAATTTCGGCACAATCAAGGAGATAGCTGCCATAATTTCTTGCTGCCTGCGATTACGCAAGCGCGCCCCCGAGGCGGTCGCAAAAGGAGCCAGCGCGCCGAGCATTTCGCAGATATCTATTTGTTTTTATGGCGCTTTATGTAGCGCCAACGTCTCGGCCACAGCGAGCATGCGCTCGATGTCCTGCGGCCGCGACAGGCGATGATCGCCGTCGCGCACAAGCGTTAACACGACATCGTCCGCCGGCAGATGCTCGACCAGCTTTAACGAATGCGAGAAAGGCACGTCTGCATCCTGCATACCCTGCAATATATGTACCGGGCAGCCAGTCTCGATGATGCCGGTCAGCACGCGATTGGCGCGGCCGTCCTCGATGAGGGCGCGCGTGAAGATGTTCGGCTCGGGGCTGTATTCCGAAGGCTCCTCGAAATAGCCGCGTTCCGCCAGCGAGCGCCGCTCGACATCGGAAAGGTTCGGCTCGATGAGATCGATGGTGAAATCGGGAGCAGGCGCGATAAGCACGAGGCCGGCGATGGCGGCTGTCTTTTTGCGTTTGCGCAGTTCCTGGATGACCCTGAGCGCGATCCAGCCGCCCATCGACGAGCCGACGAGAACGATCTTCTTCGGCTTGGTATGATCGATGACGGCAAGTGCCTCTTCCAGCCAGCGCGAAATCGTGCCGTTGGTGAACTTGCCGCCGGACTGCCCGTGGCCGGAATAGTCGAAGCGAATACAGCCGATACCAAGCCGCTCCGCCAGCGCATCCAGCTCCACGGCCTTGGTGCCGCTCATGTCGGATCGATAGCCGGACAACCAGACGAAGCTGACATTTCTGGCACCCTTGCCGGCGGTGCGCTCGATGATGGCGATCTGGCGCTCGCTCTCGCCCGTGCCAACGGGAAGGAAGGTCGGTTGGATGGATGTGGCGGTCTCGGACATGGAAAACTCCCGGATTTTCTGCCCTATAGAACAGATTCGCGTCCGCGTGACCTGAAAAATCCTCGATCTTTTCGCTGTAGTTTCTATATAAAGGGAGAAGGATACTGTGTCCTTCGCGCATCTCGCGCTTCCAGGACACTCCATTGACACGCGGGAGGTGCTTTTTTCCTGCTGTCATGCTATTGACTTCAACACAGCTTTTACGACATTTCCGTCAGTTGCGCCGACGGGGAGCGAGAGGCTGCAGCTATCCGAAACAATTCGTGGAGAATACGACCATTCGCAGACCTTTTAAAGCCGACGCGCCCGTAAAGGACGGGCCGCGTTCCAACAGGGAAATTCGCATTCCCAAAGTTCAGCTCATTACGGCTGACGGCCAGAATATGGGCATCGTCCCGACCGACCAGGCATTGAGAATGGCAGAGGAGGCCGGTCTCGATCTGGTAGAGATTTCCCCCAATGCTGAACCGCCTGTGTGCAAGATCCTCGATCTGGGCAAGCTGAAATACGCCAACCAGAAGAAGGCCGCCGAGGCGCGCAAGAAGCAGAAGATCGTCGAAGTCAAAGAAATCAAGATGCGTCCCAACATCGACACCCATGACTATGAGGTGAAGATGAAGGCCATCGGTCGTTTCTTTGAAGAAGGCGACAAGGTGAAGGTGACCTTGAAGTTCCGCGGCCGCGAAATGGCCCACCAGGAACTTGGCATGAAGCTGCTTCAGCAGGTCAAGGAAGATACGATCGAGATTGCCAAGGTGGAGGCCGAGCCCAAGCTCGAAGGCCGCCAGATGATGATGGTGCTTGCGCCGAAGTGAGGCGCAAGTCGGAGTAGAGAGGCCGGAGCCGTCCCTTGGACGGCTTTTTCCTTTTCTGCGGCAGGGGTCGATGCCTGTCATCGATCTGCAAAGATTCCCGCATTCGCACCGTTGCACTTCGGGGCAAGTGCGGTTATAAGCGCGCGTCCGAACTGACCGGCAGGGCATGCCGTGGCAGTTCAGAATGCTGGTGGAGCGGTTCGTCACCGTATCCGCCGTTCAACAACAAACGCTCCGGCACCTTGTTGCAGCCCGGCCAGTCCGGATCTGTGAGAAGGGCTTTAAGCAAAGCGCGCCAGGAAGCATCGAAGGAGTAGCAAAATGCCCAAGATGAAGACGAAGTCCTCTGCCAAGAAGCGGTTCAAGATCACCGCATCCGGCAAGGTCAAGGCAGCCGCTGCTGGCAAGCGCCACGGCATGATCAAGCGTAGCAACAAGTTCATTCGCGATGCCCGCGGCACCATGGTTCTCGCAGAACCGGATGGCCGTAAGGTTGTCAAGAACTACTTGCCGAACGGTCTCTAAGACTATTCGTAACGCTATAGACTAAGGAGATCATGAAATGGCACGCGTAAAAAGAGGCGTTACCGCCCACGCCAAGCACAAGAAGGTTCTGAAGGCAGCCAAGGGCTTCTACGGCCGCCGCAAGAACACCATCCGTACCGCCAAGGCCGCCGTCGACCGTTCCAAGCAGTACGCTTACCGCGACCGCAAGGTCAACAAGCGCAACTTCCGCGCCCTCTGGATCCAGCGCATCAACGCTGCCGTCCGCGAGTTCGGCCTGACCTACGGCCGCTTTATCGACGGTCTGAACAAGGCTGGCATCGAAGTCGACCGCAAGGTTCTCTCCGACATGGCAATCCATGAGCCGGAAGCTTTCGGCGCCCTCGTCGCTGCCTCCAAGAAGGCGCTTGAGTACCTCAAGGACGCTGGCACGAAGAACGAGTTCGAAGCCGCTGTTGGCTAAGAGCGTCTACTAGACAGTTTTTGTCATATTTATGAAACCCGCGCTTGTGTAACCAGCGCGGGTTTTGTATTTTTTGCAATACAATCAATTTGCGATAGTCACCTTGAGGATTCCCGATATCGGGAATGGGTGAAATTGTTGAATGGCAAGACTGCGGAACTGAACTTCATACCCAATCTGAACGGTAAGGACATAGAGGCCATGCTGACGGTGCTGGTGAACGGTTCCAGCCGTGTCGAGCGAGTTGCCCTTTCTGCCTGTCAGGTCTGGATCAAGCGATACGGCACGAAGAAACCCTCTACCTGGCGTCATCTGCAGAGGGTCTTTTCACGCATTGTCCCGCTCGCCTTCCTGCGCCCCTGCGCCTATCTGTCTGCGCGGCAGATGGCCGAGCGGGAGATGCAGCGCATCGGCTTGTTCAGGCAGCGGGGTGTAGCCGTTCCGGAGGTTCTCTACGCTTCGAATGGCGCGCTTGTTCTTGCGGACGCCGGAATCACGGTTCAGCGCCGCCTTGCGCAGCTGAAGGAGAGCGATCCCGCTGCTCACGATGAACTCATGGTCGCTTGCGCTGCCGAGCTCGGCCGGCTGCATGCCAAGGGGCTTTGTCATGGCAGGCCCTATCCGCGCGACATGTTCTTCGCCGGCGATCGGCTTGGCTTCATGGATTTCGAGGAGGACCCGCAGACAGTCATGCCGCTTGCGGTGGCGCAGGCCCGTGATATCTGGCTGCTCTTCCTGCAGATCGCAACCGGCGCCCGCTTCGGCCTTGCAACGCAGAACAGAGCCTATGAAGCCTGGTCGGAGCAGGCACCAGCGGCTGCGCGCGCCGAGCTTCAGCGCATGATTCGCTTTCTAGGCGGTTTTTTGTTCCTTGCCCGGTTGATTGGCCGCGTGCACATGGGTAGTGATCTCCAGCGCTTCATCGTTGCGACAAGCTTTCTGATGCATGCGTTCACCACTTATTCCGTGGACTGAGAGCCCGATGGCCCCTGGTCCGCAAGGCAGGACCAGATGACGGAACTCGTAACACTTGAAACCCAACTCATGGCCGAGGTGGCCGCGGCGAACGACGAGCAGGCGATCGAGGCGGTCAGGGTTGCTGCGCTCGGCAAGAAGGGCTCGGTTTCTGAACTGCTGAAGACGCTGGGCTCGATGTCGCCGGAAGAACGGCAGACACGCGGCGCGGCCATCAATGCTCTCAAGAATTCCGTCACCGATGCCATTAACGCCCGCAAAGGCGAGTTGCGCGATGCGGCGATCGAGGCGAAGCTGAAGGCGGAGACCGTCGATGTCAGCCTGCCGGTCCGCTCCTCGCCGGCCGAACGCGGCCGCATTCACCCGATCAGCCAGATCGTCGACGAAATCACCGCCATCTTCGGCGACATGGGCTTCTCGATCGCCGAAGGTCCCGATGTCGAGACCGATTATTATAACTTCACGGCGCTGAACTTCCCGGAAGGACATCCGGCCCGCGAAATGCACGACACCTTCTTCTTCCAGCCGGATGAAAAGGGTGAGCGCAAGGTGCTGCGCACGCACACCTCGCCGGTGCAGGTGCGCACCATGGAAGCGCAGAAGCCGCCGATCCGCATCATCATCCCGGGAAAAACCTACCGCCAGGATTCGGACGCCACGCATTCACCGATGTTCCACCAGGTCGAAGGCCTCGTCATCGACAAGACGGCGAACGTCGCCAACATCCGCTGGGTGCTCGAAGAGTTCTGCAAGACCTTCTTCGAGGTCGACAATGTGACGATGCGCTTCCGCCCGTCCTTCTTCCCCTTCACGGAGCCGTCCTTCGAAGTGGATATCCAGTGCGACCGCTCCGGCCCGATCGTCAAGTTTGGCGAAGGCACCGATTGGATGGAAATCCTCGGCTGCGGCATGGTGCATCCGAACGTACTGCGTTATGGCGGTCTTGATCCGGACGAATATCAGGGCTTTGCCTGGGGCATGGGCCTCGATCGTATTGCCATGCTGAAATACGGCATGCCCGACCTGCGCGACTTCTTCAACGCCGATGTCCGCTGGATGAACCACTATGGCTTCCGCCCGCTCGACATGCCGACGCTGTTCGGCGGCCTGAGCGCGTAAGGAAGGGATAAAGCACATGAAATTTACACTCTCCTGGCTGAAAGAGCATCTGGAAACCGACGCCACGCTCGACGAGATCTGCGCCCGCCTGACGATGATCGGGCTGGAAGTGGAAGAGGTCGACGACAAGGCGGCGTTCAAGCCCTTCGTCATCGCCAAGGTTCTCTCGGCCGAAAAGCATCCCCAGGCCGATCGCCTGAAGGTGCTGATGGTCGATACCGGCAGCGGTGCGCCCGTTCAGGTCGTCTGCGGCGCACCGAATGCGCGCGCCGGCCTCGTGGGCGCCTTCGCTGCCCCCGGCACCTATGTTCCTGGCATCGATGTGACGCTCGCCATTGGCAACATCCGCGGTGTCGAGAGCCGCGGCATGATGTGTTCGGAAAAGGAACTGGAAATTTCGGACAGCCATGACGGCATCATCGACCTTCCGGAAGATGCGCCTGTTGGCACGAGCTTTGCCGCCTATGCTGGCCTTGACGATCCGGTCATCGAGATCAATCTGACGCCGAACCGCCCGGATTGCACCGGTGTCTATGGCATCGCCCGCGATCTCGCTGCCTCCGGCCTTGGCACCCTGAAGCCCCGCCTCACGCCAACCTTCCCTGTCCAGGGCGAAACGCCGACCGAGCTCAAGATCGAGCTGGATGATGCGCGCCTGTGCCCCGGCTTTTCGCTGCGCCTCGTGCGCGGCGTCAAGAACGGCCCGAGCCCGAAGTGGATGCAGCAGCGCCTGCTCGCCATCGGCCTCCGTCCGATCAGCGCGCTGGTCGACATCACCAACTATATGACCTTCGATCAGGGCCGGCCGATGCACGTTTTCGACGCCGCCAAGGTCAAGGGCAATCTGGTCGTGCGCCGCGCCAGGGACGGCGAAACCGTGCTGGCGCTGGACGAGCGCGAATACAAGCTCAACCCCAGCAATGTCGTTATCGCCGACGACAACGGCGTCGAATCGATCGGCGGCATCATGGGCGGCGAGCATTCCGGCTGTGACGAGAACACCACGGACGTGCTGATCGAATCCGCGCTCTGGGACCCGATGAACATCGCCAAGACCGGTCGCAGCCTCGGCATCATTACCGATGCGCGCTATCGTTTCGAGCGCGGCGTCGATCCGGAATATATGGTGCCCGGCCTCGAGCGCACGACGGAACTGGTGCTTGCCTGCTGTGGTGGCACGGCCGCCAAGGCCCGCGTCGAGGGTTACAAGGGCTATGAGGCAAAGGTCGTCGATTTCCCGCTGTCGGAAGTCGAGCGCCTGACCGGCCTCGAAGTCTCGGCCGATGAGAGCAAGTCCATCCTGACCAAGCTCGGCTTCTCGGTCTCCGGTTCCGGCGAGCGCATCTCGGTCGCCGTTCCCTCCTGGCGTCCGGATGTCGATGGCAAGGCCGACCTTGTCGAAGAAATCATGCGCATCCATGGCGTCGACAATATCAAGCCGCAGCCGCTTAGCAGCCATGCCGCCGTCAACGGCAAGATCCTGACGACGCTGCAGATCCGTACACGTATCGCCAAACGGGCGCTCGCCTCCCGCGGCATGCTGGAAGCCGTCACTTGGTCCTTCATCTCCGAAGATCAGGCGAAGCTCTTCGGCGGCGGCTCCAACGCGCTGAAGCTTGCGAACCCGATCGCCGCTGATATGTCCGACATGCGTCCTTCGCTGCTGCCGGGCTTGCTTTCGGCCGCGCAGCGCAATGCCGACAAGGGCTATGGCGATGTCGCGATCTTCGAAGTCTCCGGCACCTATGAGAATGACGCGCCCGAGGGCCAGCGCCGCGTTGCCGGCGGCATCCGCCGCGGCACGGCAACGCTTGTCGGCGCCGGCCGTATGTGGTCGAACGCCACCAAGGGCGGCGGCAAGCCGGTCGATGTCTTCGATGCCAAGGCCGATGCTCTCGCGGTGATCGAGGCCTGCGGCCTGCCGATGGGCAATATCCAGATCGAGCAGGGCGGGCCGGCCTGGTATCACCCCGGCCGCTCCGGCACCATCAAGATGGGTCCGAAGGTCGTGCTCGGCTATTTCGGTGAGTTCCATCCGAAGACGCTGGAAGCGCTCGACGTGTCGGGTGCTCTCGCCGGCTTCGAAGTCTATCTCGATGCCATGCCCGAGCCGAAGAAGAAGGCCACCCGCACCAAGCCGGCGCTGGAACTTTCTCCCTTCCAGGCCGTCAAGCGCGACTTCGCCTTCGTGGTCGACAAGTCGGTGGAAGCCGGCGCGATCATCCGCGCTGCGACCGGCGCCGACCGCAAACTGGTCACCGGTGTAAACGTCTTCGACATTTTCGAGGGTGCATCGCTTGGCGAGGGCAAGAAGTCCATCGCCATCGAGGTGCAGATCCAGCCGGCAGAGCGTACGCTGACTGATGAGGATTTCGAGGCACTGACCCAGAAGATCGTGGCGAACGTCACGAAGTCGACGGGTGGAGTGCTGAGAGGGTAGAGCGGCTTATCACTATCAGTAGCTCTTGCGTTTGCTGATAGTGCAACACCCCCCTCTGTCCCTGTCGGGACATCTCCCCCACAAGGGGGGAGATTGGTAACTCGTGGCGCTCGCGTCCCTCAAGGAAATATCGAGTCCATAGAAACCGTAGCTTATTGTTTTACGGATAAAGAGAGGCATACTCCCAACAATCTCCCCCCTTGTGGGGGAGATGTCGCGACAGCGACAGAGGGGGGTATCAGACGCTCGGCATAAAAGGCGTGCCTCGGGCCGCATCATCTACCGATGCAGATGATAAACCTTGTTCACCACACTCCAGCGCCCATCGATTTTCACCAGCGATAGATAGTCCGAAAACCGCATCCCGGCGAATTCGTCGACGACCTTGACGGTTGCGGCATCGCCTTCGATGTCGATCAACTCGATCTCCATCAGCGGTATGGTGCCGGGCGGCGCACTGCCTTCCTCAACGATCGCGGCAATGAATTCATCCCGCGTCATCCATTCCACCGCGCCCTGGTAATTGCCGATGATCGCTGCTCGCGGATGGAAGGCCTTGCGCAGTGCCGGCTCGTTCGCGAATGCCATGCCATCGACATAGAGATGAACAACCGCACGGATTGCCTGCTCTTCCGACATCTCGTCATTCCTCGTTTGAGTTATGCCTAAGATATCATAGACGCCGGCGGCTGACAAAAATGCGAGGTCGTGATCGCAATGATTTGACTTATATTATTCGACAAAAACCCGCACGCTTGCTGCGCGCCCTGCCGCATCGATGACCGTCAGCGTCGAATAGCCGGCGCCGTCGGGCGTCCATTGGTTGGTGCGGCGGCGCGACATGTCGGGTAGCGGCTTGCCGTTGGCGAGCCAGCGGAACGGCGCCCTGCCACCCTGCAGCTTCAGCGCCAGCGGCATGATCTGGTCGTTGCCGCTGCTGGCGCCGAGATCGACGCGTGCGCCTTCCGGCGGATAGACGATCTGCGGGGCGGGTTCACGGCTGGAGGCGGCCAGCAGCCCGGCGGCGGTCACGGAAAAGCGCCGCTGGCTGATCGGCAGTTCGGTCGGCGCGATGCGCACGGCGCCCATGGGAGCGGCTGGGAAGGGGGTTATGGCAACGCCGGATTTCGCAAAGGCTTCGAACAGGATGGGCGCGGCGGAAACATAGCCCGCCAGCCCGGGCACGGCGCCATTGTCCGGACGGCCGACCCAGACGCCGAGCACATGCGCGCCGTCATAGCCGATCGACCAGGCATCGCGGTTGCCGTAGCTGGTGCCGGTCTTGTAGGCGATACCGAGCTGTTTGCTGCCGCGCGGCGCGATGATATCGGAGAGAATGTCGGTGATGTTCCAAACCGCGATCGGCTCCATCAGCGGCTCGCCGTCGATCGGCCCCGGCTCGTCCTGAATGCCGTCGCCGATCCGCATCGCCTTGCCGCGATTGGCAAGCCCGGCATAGAGCTGCACGAGGTCCTTCAGCGTCACGCCGACGCCGCCAAGTCCGATGGCAAGCCCGGGCGCTTCGTTCGGCGGCAGCTTCGGCTTCACCTCGGCCCGGCGGAAGCGCACCAGCAGCCGCGTGGGACCTACGGCATCGAGGAGCCGAACGGCCGGCACGTTGAGCGACAATTGCAGCGCCTGCCGTACGCTGACATCGCCCTGGTAGCTCATGTCGAAATTGCGGGGACGATAACCGTAAAAATCGGCGGGGCGATCCTCGATGATCGTTTCCTGCGCCACATAGCCCTGCTCGAAGGCAAGGCCGTAGATGAAGGGCTTCAGCGTCGAGCCGGGCGAGCGCAGGATGCGGGTCATATCGACCCAGCCGGCGCGCGAGGAATCGAAATAATTGGCCGAGCCGACCTCGCCGATGATCTCGCCGGTCTTGGCGTCCGCCATGATCATGGCGACCGACACTTTCGGCCCAAGCCGCTTTGCCGCCGCATCCGCAACGGCTTCAAGGCCCTGCTGCACATCACGCCGGAGCGTCGTCTTGTGCTTGATGACGCCGGGCTGCTTGCGAAGCGCCAATTCGGCGACATGCGCGGCATAGGCGGGCAGCTGCCGGCGCTGAGCCGGAATGGGTGAAAGCGAAGCGCGCTCTGCTTCCCCTTCTCCGATAATAGCTGCCACGGCAGCGCGCTCGAGCACGCGATGGCGGGCGGCCTGTGCGGCGGCAAGATTGCGGTCCGGCCGGCGCTTTTCCGGCAGTTGCGGCAGCGCCACAAGCAAGCCCGCCTGGGCGACGGTCAGGTGTCGCGGCTCCTTGCCGAAATAGGCAAGGCTCGCCGCGCGCACGCCTTCGAGATTGCCGCCATAGGGGGCATGCGTCAGGTAGAGATCGAGGATCTGTTCCTTGGTCAGCCGCCGTTCGATCTGGATGGCACGGGCGACCTGCAGGAGCTTCGCCGTCATCGAGCGCTCGCTGCGCGGCTCGATCAGACGCGCGACCTGCATGGAGAGCGTCGAACCGCCGGAGACGATGCGGCCATGGGTGAGGAGCTGTAGGAAGGCGCGGCCGATCGCCATCGGATCGACACCGTGATGATCGTAGAAGCGCCGATCCTCATAGGCGACCAGCATGCGGAGATATTGCGGATCGACATCGGCAACATCGGTCTTCAGCCGCCAGCGGCCCTCGGGCGTGGCGAAGGCGCGCAGGAGATCGCCATTGGCGTCGAGCACCTCGGCCGAGACTATGCGGGCATTGTCCAGCGGCGGCGGATAGGCGCGGTCCGCAGCCTCCAGGCCGAAGACCACAGCCACCGCCGTCAGGGCCGTGGCTCCAAAGCCGATCGCGATTTTCCAATGCGCCTTCATGTCTGCTCGTTACTGCTGGGCGCCCAGCACCTCCATGCGGCCCATCGCCGTGCGGGCCGAGAACTGCGGACGGTACATGTCCTCGACGCTTGCCGCCGGATGGTCGTAGACGCCGGGGGTTACGGCGCGCACGACATAGGCGAATGTCATGTCACGGTCCGCTCCGGAGCCCTGGTCGAAGGCGGCGACAAAGCGGTCGTTGCGGAATTCGACATGGGCGGGCTGAATTTCGCTGAGCCAGTCGAAGTTCGAAAGCTGGGCGCTATTGACGATGCTCGGATTGTCGATCTCGAAGCCTGCCGGGAGGAGATCGGTCACGAGGATGCGCTGCGGCCAGTCATTATCCTCGGTCACATGCAGGACGACCACGTAGCGTTCGTTCTGCTGTGCCTGGCTGACATTCGCCTCTTCGCCATCGAGCGTGTAGTACTTGCGCTCGATCTTGAAGCCGTTGCCACCGGCCGGCAGCTGCGCGACCGGAGCCGCGACCGTGGTTACGGCAGCCGACAGCGGCTGGCGCGTCGTGTTGGTCACGGTCAACGGATGGCCCATCAGCGCATCGCCCGACATCTGCGCCATATAGGTGCCGCTATGGGCAGCACCATTGACGTCGATCGTCAGGCCGTCATCGCCGTTCTGCAGGGCGCGGGCGGCGAGCAGCATCCAGGTCTGTTCCTGGGTGCTGGTATATTTCCGGCTCTGCCAATCCTTGGCGACGACGCTGGCGAGTTCCGGAATGATCGGCGGCACCGGGCGGCTTTCGGCAGCCAACGCCAGCACGGCCGCACCGTCGCGCAGCGACGAGCCGTAATCCGAGCGGACGAAGCTGACCTTTGTGACTGCCGCCTTCTGCGACATCTGCAGCGAGTCCACGAAGATGTTGCGAGAGCGCTGAGCATCCCCATAGAGCGCGAGAGCCGCAGCCAGATGCGCCTTGGAGAGCGGCGTCGGAAAGTCGTTCAGCATCGTGTCCGCATAATATCGCAGATCGCTGATCGAGGCCTTCTTGTTGCGCGCGAGCACATAGAGCGCATAGGCGATTTCGTTGCCGTTGTCCTTGACGTTGGTGTTGGCGCTCAGCGCATTCTGGAGGTTTTCGAGGCCCTGCACCATCGCCTGGTCCGGCACGTTGTACTTCTGCTCGCGGGCGCGGGTCAGGAAGTCCATGACGTAGGCGTCGAGCCAGAGATCGCCGGAACCCGGTCCCCAGAGACCAAAGCTGCCGGTCGAAGACTGGTAGGACAATTCGCGATAGATCGAATCCTGCACGCGCTTCTGGATCTCGGCGTCATCGGCAAGGCCATTCTTGATGGCCATGTCGCTGAAGTAGAGCAGGGGCATGGCGCTGCTCGCCGTCTGTTCCGCGCAGCCATAGGGATAGCGGCTAAGGCTCATCAGCAGCGCCGGCACATCGAAGGCGCTGGAGCGGCTGACATTCACGCTGACAGAGGCGCCGGGTAGCACGCTATCGGCAAGAAGATCGGCATTGACGGTGAGGCTCTTGCCGGGGGCCAGCGCGATGACGCGCCGTTCGGTGACCGGCAGCTGCGACGGACGAACCGGGATATCGACCGATTGATCGAGCGACATGCCCGAAGCATTCGACAGCTTGATCGAAACCGTGCCGTCGCCCGGCTGTCCGCCGGTCAGCGGCAGCGTGATGTTGTATTTGCCGCCAGTCGCCAAGTTGATCTTCTGTTGGGTAGCGTTTGCATCCACCGTCACGGCGCTGTTGCCTGTTACCGCGAGCGTGTATTCGCCGGCCGGCGCATCCGTATTGGCGACATCGAGGCGCAGGTTCGCCTTGTCTCCAGGTGCCAGGAACTTCGGCAGGCTTGCGGTGACGACGACAGGATCGCGGATGATGACATCTTGGGTCGCGTGACCGACGCCGGCCTTCGACCAGGCAACCGCCATCAGCCGCGCCGTGCCGTTGAATTGCGGAATGTCGAAGCTGACATTCGCTTTCCCATTCGCATCAAGCTTGATGGGACCGGAGAAGAACGCGATCAGCTTTTCCTTTGGCGGGCTTGCTTGTAAAGCCGCCTGTCCGCCGTCGCCGCCGGTGCGCAGCTTGCCGGTCGCGCCGAGCGAGCCATCGATGAGGCGACCGTAGATATCGCGGATTTCGAGGCCGAGCTGGCGCTGGCCGTAATACCAGTCATCCGGTGCCGGCGGCTGGTAGCGTGTGAGGTTGAGGATGCCGACATCGACGGCGGCGATCGTCACATAGGCGTCCTCGTTGGCGCCAGCGCCTGATACCTGCAGGCCGATATTAAGCGGCTGACGCGGAAGGGTCTTCTGCGGCGCGTCGATCTTGATCAGCAGCTTGCGCTCGCCGGGGTCGACGGGAGCCCATTTGATGCCGATGGCGCGCATCGGCATGCGGCTCTCCTGGGCATCGCCGGGACGGAACAGTGTCGCGGTCAGATAGGTGCCGGCACCCCAGTCCGCCGTCACCGGAACATCCACTTCGCCGCCCTTGGCGCCGATATCGGCATTGGTGACCGAGATCAGCGTTTCCGAGCCTGCCGTCACCATCAGCTGGCCGGCATAGCGCGAAGTAACCTTCAGCTTGGCCGTATCGCCGACATGGTAGCTCTCCTTGTCGAGCGCGATCTCGAGCGCGTCAGGCGTTTCCGTCGAGGTGGAGGCGACATACCAGCCGGCATTGAATTCCACGCTCGATTCCGGGCCGTTCGCGTCGGCCGTGGAGACTTCGAGCCGGTAGCGGCCCCAGGTAACGGGCATGGAAATGGCCGCGCCGTCCGTCGTAGCATTGACCGTGCCGACGGCCACCTGCTTGGTGGACATGATCGGCTCGAACTTCCAGCTGCTGCCGTCGCGATACCATTGATAATTGCGCTCGACGCTGAGCAGCTTCCAGGTCAGGCCCTGCATGGCCTGTTTCTGGCCATTGGCGTCGACAACGATGACATGGAAGTTGCCGACGGAGTTTTCCCCGAGATCGCCATCGAATTCCGGCTTGATGCCGATGCGCGGACCGTCCGCCTTGACGGGCAGCGTCAGCGAGCGCTCGACGGCGCGGCCGCCGGCTTCCTGCATGCGCACCGTGATATTGGCGTTCAGGAGCTGCGTGGTCGAAGGCGTATCGTTGATCGTGACGTTGAAGGTGGTCTTGCCGTTTTCATCCAGCGCTTGCAGGTCTTCGAGCGGCACCTGCGTGCTTTCCGCCTTGCTGTCGCCGCTGCTGCTGTCGTCGTCGTCATTGTTTGCGTCTGCCTTGCCGGCACCCTCGTCGGCGAGGCCGAACTGATAGCCCTTGTAGGCATCGCTCTGGCGCGTCGGCTTCAGCGTCACTTCGCCTTCCAGATTGAGGCCGGCGGCCGGCGCACCATAGAGGTAGCGTCCGTCGACGTTGACCGGTGTCGGCTGGCCGACTTCGATCTCCTTGGCGTCGCTCTTCATGTCGAATTCGATGCGATCCGGCACGAAATCGTCGACGAGGAAGGTCTGGGAGCCGATGGAGGAGCCCTTCGGATCGGTGTAGATGTTCATCGTCCAGGTGCCGCGCATCGAGGTCTGCTGCAGCGGCAGGTCGACATTGTAGCCGCCGAGCTTGCCGCCATCGGTGACGATGCGGCGGTCCTCGACGCCATCCGGACGCAGGAAGACGAAGGTGAGTGGCAGGTTTTCGACCGCCGTCGAGCTGACGTCGCGGGCAAGGGCGGAGGCATGAACGGTTTCGCCGGCACGGTAGATGCCGCGTTCCGTCCAGGTCAAAAGGTCGATCGCACCAGGCGCGGTTCGACCGGCGACGCCGCGATCGGAAAGATCGAAGCCGGCGCGCGTCATGTCGAGGAAGACATAATCCTGATCGCCGTTTTGGGCGGTAATCACGGCCGGCGTCATGCCAGCAGTACCGCGCATCAGGCCGGCGCTGAAGACGGCGCGTCCGTTGTCGTCGGTCTTCGCCGTGCCGAGGATTTCATTGTTCTTGGCGAGCAGCTGCAGCTGGATGCCGGCCAGCGGCTTGGCGCTGCCGAGCGAGCGGGCGAAAACGTTGAGCCCGTCGGTGCCGGCATAGGTGGTGACGCCGATGTCGGAAACGACGAACCACTGCGTCGCCTGCGGGTCCCATTCATGGCCGCCGCTCTCGGGCGCAACCGCCGTCAACACATAGACGCCGGGCTTGCGCTTCGGCAGTGCCTCGTCCACAGGGAAGCTGGTCGCGACTTCCTTGTTGAGTTCCTGCTTGATCTCGATGGAGCCCTGCCAGACCAGTTCGCCATTGGTATCCTGTATGGTCTGGGCGCTGTAGCTGTCCACCTGCGTCAGGAACTGCGAGTTATTCAGAAGCTGCGCGATATTGCGGTCGCCGATGCGATAGAGCTTGAGATTGGCCGTGTTGGCGTTGACCGAAACGATCGGGATGCCGTGGCGAGCAGTCGACGGCAGGACGAAATTGTCGCCGGTGAAGCGTAGCGAAGCGGTGCGATCCTTGACGTAGATATCGACATTGACCTGCGAGGCGAGGTTTTCGTCCACCGAGGAGGGCAGGCCGGCGCGTAGCGAAATGCGGTAGTGCTGGCCGAATTCCAGACCTTCGACACAGATCTGGTTGTCCTTGGCGTCGACACCCTTCGGCGTGGCGCCGTTGAGGGTGACGAAAGGCGTGTAGTCGACGCCGCTCTTCACCAGCTTTTCGGAGAACTGCACGCAGGCGCGGGGCGAGGCATTGTCGTTGTCGAGCGTATTGCCGGTCACGCGGAAGCCCTGGCGAGCCAGAAGATCGTTATAGGCTGCCTGGACGGCGGCGGAGCTGACGAGATTGAGGCTTGCCTTGTAGGCGCTGAGCGCGGGGCGATAGTTCTGCGCATTCTTCAGCGCTTCGGCGAGCACAGCCAGCGCATCGGCGCGGCTGCTCGTCGTGCGGGTCAGTTGGTAGCCGTTGAGCGCGGCATAGGCGGCCCGCGTGGCGACGGACGTGTCGTTCGTGATCGTATTGGCGGCGTGCGCCATCTCGATCCACAGATCACCATTGTCGGGATTGATTGAAAGCGCGCCCTGGAAGGCGTTTAGGGCATCGTTGACATTGCCCGAAGTCAGTTCGATGCGGCCGAGCGCGATCAGGCTTTCGACGCCCTGGCCCTTCAGCTCGTTGCCGAGCGTCAGCGTGTTCTTTGCATCGCGCGCGCTCTGGACGAAATTGTCGGAAAGGAAGGAAAGGGCAGGGGCAGCGCCGATATCCGGCTCGCTGGTGGCGGCCGTCTCGACGATCTTGCCGGCGATCGCGCCGGGGAAACTGTTGAGCTGATTGAAGTCCGACTTCATGAAGCACCACTTCACCTTGGGATTGTAGGTGAAGGCCTTGCAGGACTTGTCGCCGATGCAGGAGGCGGAGCACTGATCCAGCGTCACATTCTGCTCTGTGCGCAGATCGAAGCCGAAGTAGTCGCCATCCTTCGTGGTGACCACCTGGCGCTTGACGTCAGCGGCGACCGAAGGGGTCAGAGATGCGAAAGTGGCGAGAAGAAAAGCAGAGAAGCCGATAAACGCGCGCCTAGACATAAGTCCTCCCCACGCTGCCCGTTTTTGATGGCGGCAATCTTCAAATTTCGCACCCGTTTGTCAACCGAGCGTGGAGCTTTCGAACGAGCTTCGCGTCCATGACGATCAATCTAGGAATTTGAAAAAGCCTGCAATTCAGGCGATTCGCATGTTCGGCCATCTTCTCTGCGATGCTTCACTTTTCTTTTCGGTCCCAAAAAGACACCGGCCTTTGCGGCCGATGTCTTTGTGTGGGCAGAAGGAGCAGCCCGTTTGTCATATATTCGTCATCGCCAGGGAGGCATCGGTGTATCGTTTGCCGGCGACCGTTTCGGGCGAGATGATGCCACCAAGTTCCTTCAACTCCTGCGGCGACAGCGCGATATCGGCAGCGGCGGCGTTCTGCTCGAGATGGTGCAGTTTGCGTGCGCCGGGGATCGGCACGATGTCGTCACCCTGATGCAGCACCCATGCGAGCGCCAGTTGTGCCGCCGTGACATTCTTTTCTTCGGCAAGAGCTTGAAGCCTTGCGACCAAGGCCGCGTTGGCATCGAAATTCTCGCTCTGGAAGCGTGGCAGCGAGCGGCGGAAATCGTCGTCGGCGAGATCCTCCGTCTTGTGGATCGCTCCGGTCAGGAAGCCGCGGCCAAGCGGGCTGTAGGGCACGAAGCCGATGCCGAGTTCGCGGCAGGTGGCGAGCACGTCTTCCTCGGGATCGCGGCTCCAGAGCGAATATTCGCTCTGCACTGCAGCGATCGGATGTACGGCATGGGCGCGGCGGATGGTGGCAGAGCCGGCTTCGGATAGGCCGAGTGTGCGCACCTTGCCCTCTTTCACAAGCTCCGCCATGGCGCCGACCGTATCTTCGATCGGCACATTCGGGTCGACGCGATGCTGGTAGAAGAGGTCGATGACATCCGTGCCAAGTCGCTTAAGGGAAGCTTCGGCGACTTCCTTGACATGCTCGGGCCGGCTGTCGACGCCGATCATCGCCGCCGGGCCACTTTTCGTGAGATCGAGCTTGAAACCGAATTTGGTGGCGATAACAACGCGGTCACGCACAGACTTCAGCGTGCGGCCGAGCAGCTCTTCATTGGTGAAGGGGCCGTAGACCTCGGCGGTATCGAAAAAGGTGACGCCGAGATCGACGGCGCGATGGAGCGTCTTGACGGATTCGGTCTCGTCAGTGGCGCCATAGGCAAAGCTCATGCCCATGCAGCCCAGTCCAACGGCGGAAACGGTGAGATCCTTACCTAGCCTGCGGGTTTTCATGATGTATTCCTTCTTGAGACGTATGGGAGCGACAGGGGCTCGTGTCCGCTGCCTACGAGTTCAAGTTAGGGTTCCGGACAATGAATGAAAATCCATGCAAATTCTTACAGGTTGTTCTATAATTTAGATCAATGAACAGAACACAGCTCTCTCAGCTTGCGGTTTTTGCCGCCGTCGCCGCCCATCGCAGCTTCCGTGCCGCCGGCAAGGAATTGTCGATTGCGCCATCGGCGGTCAGCCACGCCGTCTCCAGCCTTGAGGAAAGCCTCGGCGTGCGGCTGCTTGCCCGCACCACGCGCAGCGTGCTTCCGACCGAGGAGGGGCAGGCGCTATTGCAACGGCTGGGGCCGGCCCTGGAGGAAATCGATATCGCGCTGGAGGATGCGCTTGCGACCCGCGGCCGCCCGGCGGGGACACTGCGCATCACCGCGCCGCGTTTTGCCTCCGATCTGCTGATGGCGCCGCGCATCGGCGATTTCCTCAATACCTATCCCGATATCACCCTTGAAATCGCCAACGAGGACGGCTTCAGCAATATCGTCAAGGAAGGCTATGATGCTGGCATCCGGCTGGCGGAGAGCATCGAAGGCGACATGATCGCGGTGAAGATCTCTCCGGATATACGCACGGTTATCGCCGGGTCGCCTGCCTATTTCGAGAAGCATCCGAAGCCGTTGCATCCACGCGATCTCGTCCATCACCGCTGCATCAAGCGGCGATTTACCGATGGCTCGATCTATCGTTGGGAATTCGAGAAAGACGGCCGCGAACTGGTCGTTGCCGTCGATGGCCCCCTGATCGTGATCGAGGATCGGCTCGGCGTTTTGGCCGCCCTCAATGGCGCCGGCCTCGCCTATCTTTTCGACATTCGCGTGCAGCAGGAATTGGCCGAGGGCAAGCTCATCCGCGTGCTTGAGGACTGGTGCCCGCCCTATCCCGGCTTCTGCATCTACTATCCGAGCCGCCGCCAGATGCGCCCGGCGCTCAGAGCCTTCATCGATTTCTTCAAATATACCGGACCCTGACATAGCTGCTGACAGAAATCGGGTGGCGGCAGTGCCATAACTCGTCTCGACTGATCGAATGGTTTCAGGAAGGGATTATAGCGATGAGAAAACCGGGATCGATGAAGGGGCTTGAGGATCTCGGGCGCGTCAGGCTTTCGAAGAACTTCTTCTTTCGCGATTTCCTGCATTCGGAAATCGCGGATTTCTATCGTATTCCCAATATTCCCGAAGACCCGGATCTGGCGATCGAGGCTGGACGCCGGCTTTGCGAGGAATTGCTGGAGCCGCTGGAGGCGACATTTGGCCGGCTACATATCCGTTCCGGCTACCGTTCGCCCGAAGTCAATCAATTCGGCAACAAGCACGGGCTGAACTGCTCGACCAATCCCCATACCGCCGCGCACCACATCTGGGATATGCGCGATCTCGACGGCTGCATGGGGGCTGCCGTCTGCATCGTCGTGCCCTGGCTGATCGATCACCATAGTCACGAGGGCGATTGGCAGAGGCTCGCCTGGTGGATCCACGACCATCTGCCCTACGCCTCACTTTGCTTCTTCCCGAAACTTTGGGCCTTCAACATCCAATGGCACGAGCGGCCCAAGCGGGCCATTCAGAGCTTCGTCAGTCCACGCGGCATGCTGACCAAGTCGGGCATGGCCAACTGGGAAGGCGACCATTCCGCTCATTACGAGGGCTTTCCCAGACTTAGAAGCTGATGCGATAGCGAATGTGCCCGTCGCTCTCAACATAGGTGTCGTAGAGCTTGCGGGCGGTCGCATTGCCCTCTTCCGTATGCCAGTAGAGACGTGCCCAGCCGTTCGTCTTGCAGAGCGCGACGAGATCGTCCAAGAGCGCCCGACCGACGCCGTGGCCTCTGGCACTTTCATCGACGAATAGATCTTCCAGATAGCAGTCGGGCGCGCGCACCCATGTGCCTTCATGCGTGAGGCTGAGGGTAAAGCCCTTCACTTCGCCATCGACATCGGCCACGCGCATGAAGATCGCCGACGCCGGATCGAAGACCCGGCGCCATGTCGCATCGGTGATATCAGGCGCGACGGTGACGCCGTAGAAAGAGAGATAGCCGTCCCAAAGCGCGCGCCAACGGGCTTCGTCTTCGGGTCTGGCGTCGCGGATCGTCACGGTCATAGGCCTGCCTTTCCTATTCGCCGGCTGCGTCGAGCAGACGCATGGCGTCATCGGAAAGCGAGAGCTTCGCCGAATTGATGAGCGCGTCGAGCTGGCTGAGGCTGGTGGCGCTGGCGATCGGAGCGGTGACGCCGCGTTTGCGCAAGAGCCAGGCAAGCGCGATCTCGGCGGGCTTGGCGCCGGTTTCGGCTGAAACCTTGTCGAGGGCTGCGAGAATGCGCAGGCCCTTGTCGTCGAAATAGGCTGAAACCCGGTTCTCGCGCGCCCGTCCCTCGGTATCCGCCTTGGTGCGGTACTTACCGGTCAGGAAGCCGGCCGCGAGGCTGAAATAGGTGATGACGCCGATCTCTTGCTTGACGCAGAGATCCGCCAGCGGCCCCTCGAAGCTGTCGCGGGCGTAGAGGTTATATTCCGGCTGCAGCACGTCGTAACGCGGCAGACCAGCCTTTGCGGCAGCATCGAGCGAAGCCTGGAGCTGCGTCGCATCGAGGTTCGAGCAGCCGACATGGCGGATCTTGCCCTGTTCCTTCAGCTTGGCATAGGCGGCGAGCGATTCCTCATGCGGCGTCTCTGGGTCCGGCCAGTGCGAGAGATAAAGGTCGATGTGATCGGTCTGCAGCCGTTTCAGAGAAGCCTCGGCCGCCTCGATGATATAGCCGGCCTTGAGGCCTTTCTTGCCCGGCCCCATCTCCGATCCGACCTTGGTGATGATGATGGCCTTGTCGCGCGCAACGCGGCCCTGCTTCAGCCACTTGCCGATGATCTCCTCGGAATCGCCGCCCTTGTTGCCGGGGACCCAGCGGGAATAGACGTCGGCCGTGTCGACCGTGTTGAAGCCGGCGTCGAAGAAGGCGTCGAGCAGTGCGTAGGAGGTTTTCTCATCGGCCGTCCAGCCGAAGACGTTGCCGCCGAAAACGATGGGGGCGACAAACAGATCGGTTCGTCCAAGCTTGCGCGTGTCCATGCTATTTCTCCAGGTCATTTGAAAGGTAAACCGGCGAGCGGACGCCGGAGGAAGGGACAAGGCAGGCTATCGGCCTTTCGCGGCGAAAACCACACACAATTTCTTTATTCCGTCGTCGAGCGTCGATAGTGGCTGGGCGGCAGCGCGTTATATTTCGACCAGACGCGCCGCATATGCCGCGGCGAGGCAAAACCGGATTTTTCCGCCACGCGCTCCATATTCAGCCGCGAATTGGCAAGTACGTCGCGCGCCAGCGTCACGCGCATCAGATTGACATAGGCCGTCACCGACAGGCCGGCATGCTCCTGAAACAGTCGCGAAATATGCCGTGCGCTCATTGCGCCGATGCCGGCAAGCTCGGCAAGCGACCAGCCGTGGGCCGGATCGGCCATGATCGCATCCTGAACGCGATGGATGGCGGGGTGGATGTGGTTACGGCCGCTGAGCCATGGCGAGAGCTGCGGCTCGCTGCCGGTCCTGCGCATATAGACGACCATGTGCCGGGCAATGGTCAGAGCCGTCATCGGTGAAGTCAGCTTGGAGGCGAGATGCAGCATCAGATCGGTGCCTGTGGTGATGCCGGCGCTAGAATAGCGATCGCGGTCTTCGACGTAGAGCCGGTTGTCGAGAACCCTGGCCGTCGGAGCGAATTCCCTGACTTCGTCGAGACAGGCGGCATGTGTGGTGCAGGCATAGCCGTCCATCAGCCCGGCGCGGGCGGCGAGCACGGCTCCGGAGCAGATGGTGACGAGGGTGATGCCCGGACGGATCGCACTTTTCAGCCACGCCGCGAGCGTGGCTAGCTCCGGCTCTATATCCTCGGCATCGTCGGGCGGCGTGACGCTGCCGGACAGGATGACATAGGCGCTATCAGGAATGTGATCCGGCAACGGCCTGAGATCGGCAAGCGTCAGCCCGACCGAAGTCGTCTGTGACGGCTGGGCAGCGATGAACTGATAGTCGAACAGGACGTCGTCCTGTTCGATATTGGCGCGGCGCAAAACCTCCACCGGCCCGGCCACGTCCATCAGCAGCGTATAGGGCGGCAGAAGCACGTAGACAGGAATGATCCGCCGATGGAGGCGCTGGTCGCTTTGGGTCATGCGGCATTCAGGATCGTTGCATCGGCGAGCGCCTCTTCGACCGTTGCGATACGGGCGAAACGGCCCGATAGCACCAGTTCGCTGCGCTTCTTGATATCGTCGACGCTGAAGACCGTGCCCGAGGCATGCGTCATCGGGAAGGTCAGCGTCGCCTCGGTGACATAGTCGACCTCATAGCCGAGATCGGAGGCGTGCCGGGTCGTCGTCTCGCAGCATTGCTCGGTGCGGATACCCGAGACGATCACCTTGCGGATGCCGTTTGCCACCAGCCAGACATCGAGACCGGAGCCGACGAGTGCCGAGTGGCGGCGTTTGTGGAAGACGGCATCGGCCTCCAGCGAGATCTCATCGAGCTTGCGCACATAGCCGCTCTTCAGGCTGAAATGCGCGTCGCTGTCCTCGACATGGAAGATCTGGACGACGGGAATGCCTTTCGCCTTGGCGCCATTGATCAGCGCCTGCAGGCGGTCGGTAAAGACCGGCAGGTCGTCCGTTCTCCAGTAGGGACGCTGGCGAAAGGATTCCTGGACATCGATGACGAGCAGTGCGGTATCCGCATGGGACATTTTCGTATCTCCTGTGCTTGAAGGATAGCCGAGATTAGGCGTCGCTTGAAAGCTTCGAAAGCCATCTGGCAGACAGAAAAGGGACAAATACGGACATGGTGAGATGGTCCTTATGTCCTCGGGTTCGCGCCTGCGGGCCGTCTCGGGCGTTGCGCCTTCGGCAGGGGCCGAATAAGATTGGCGTCGATTTCGTTCAGAGCGGAATGCCCCGTTTCGCTTTACCCCACCGTGTTCACAAAGGATCCCGCCGGAAAGCCCGTGTTGCGATCATCGCCATGCGGCCGTCTGCTTCGGGACAATGCTTCAGGAGAGAGATCATGCTGCGCTTCGGAATTCTGTCGACGGCCAAAATCGGCCGCGATCTGGTCGTGCCCGCCATTCAGGATGCGGAAAACTGCGTTGTGACGGCAATTGCCAGCCGCGATCTCGGTCGCGCCCGGCAGATGGCAGACCGCTTCTCCGTGCCGCATGCCTTCGGCTCCTATGAGGAGATGCTTGCCTCCGATACGATCGACGCCGTCTATATTCCCTTGCCCACATCGCAGCATGTCGAATGGACGATCAAGGCTGCCGATGCCGGCAAGCATGTGCTGTGCGAAAAGCCGATCGCGCTCAAGGCGGATGAGATCGACAGCCTGATCGCCGCCCGTGATCGCAACAAGGTGCTGGTAACGGAAGCCTATATGGTCACCTATGCGCCGGTCTGGAGGAAGGTTCGCTCGCTGCTTGCCGATGGCGCGATCGGCCGCCTGCGTCATATCCAGGGCGCCTTCACCTATTTCAACCGTGATGCCGGCAACATGCGCAATATCCCGGCGCTCGGCGGCGGCGGCCTGCCCGATATCGGCGTCTATCCGACGATCAGCACCCGTTTCGTCACCGGCCGCGAACCCCTGCGCATCCAGGCGGTGACCGAGCGCGATCCGGAATTCGGCACCGACATCTATTCCAGCGTCAAGGCAGACTTCGGCGACTTCGAGCTCACCTTCTACATCTCGACACAGATGGCCAACCGTCAGGTCATGGTCTTCCACGGCACGGAAGGCTTCATCGAGGTGAAGTCGCCTTTCAATGCCGACCGTTACGGCGCGGAAGAGCTGGAACTAACCAATCGCGGCCATTCGGAATCGCAGATTTTCCGTTTCCCAGACAGCCGCCAGTACAGGCGCGAGGCTGAGGCCTTCGCCTCTGCTGCGCTTGGTCAAGGCGCAGAGGTCGTGTCGCTGGAAAGTTCGAAACTCAACCAGAAGGTCATCGACGCCATCTACCGCGCCAGCGAGAAGGATGGCTGGGAGCCGGTCTGAGGGTGTTCCTTATTTTCTGGCGCAATTCCGGGCGGAAAACCGCTGCACACTTTCCGGGAATTGCTTCAGGGACTTTGCCGGTGGCGGAAGACGAAGCGTGAATAGCCGAAGAAGCTGAACGCCGTTGCCGCCGCTGATGCCAGGGTCAGCGCAATGATCGGTCTTAATGACGGCTCGGTCATCAGCAAAGAGCTGAAAAGGGCGTAGTTCAGCAGGGCCGAAGTCAACCCGACCGAACCGTAGCGGAAGCCCTCCGCCGCAAGCGAGCGGTCGGACCGGCCGAAGGTGAAGTTGCGGTTGAGCACCCAGGTGGCAAGCAGCGCGCTGGGGATAGATATGGCGCGGCCGACGAAGGGGCCGAAAGGTGTGAACCACAGCAGCAGATGCAGCACGCCCGCATCGACGATGAAGCCGACACCGCCGGCGATCAGGAAGCGAAAGAGCTTCTTCATGCAGCCTTGGCCCTTTTCTTCCGGCTTGCCGGTTTGTCGATCTCAGCCATGTAAACCGTCCTGTCATTGCCGCTTTCGCGCGAGGAAGGCTTCGGCAGGCTCATATAGTGGATGCGCAGCTGTTCGGCGCGGGCGCGTGCCACGGAATCGAGGATGATACCGGCCGTAAACAGCATGAAGGCGATCATTGTCAGTGCCAGGGAGAGCATCCAACTCGGCATGCGCAATACCTGCCCGGTTTCGAAATACTCGATGAAGACCGGGATGGAGAAGCCGATGCTGAGTTCCATGGCAATGGCGCTCAGGATGCCAAAGAAGGCAAAAGGCCGCGTTTCCTTCATCAGCATGGCGAACATCCAGAGAATCTTGCCACCGTCGCGGAAAGTGGAAAGCTTCGAATGCGAGCCTTCCGGCCGCCGGCCGTAATCGAGTTCCAGCTCGCTCACGGGCAGCTTCAGCCTGGAGGCATGAACCGACATTTCCGTTTCGATCTCGAAACCGCCCGACACGGCAGGAAAGCTCTTGACGAAGCGACGCGAAAAACAGCGGTAGCCGGAAAATATATCCGTGAAATCGGCACCGAATATGGTGCGATAGAGCCAGTTGAAAATGCGGTTGCCGAAGGCGTGTCCCTGCCTGCCTGCATCATTATGCACGTTGCGCCGCGTACCGACGACCATATCCGATCCCTCGGTCAGCAGCGTGCGGATCAGCTCTTCTCCGTCCTCGGGCGCATAGGTTCCGTCGCCGTCGGCCATCAGATAGATGTCGGCTTCGATATCGGCGAACATGCGGCGCACCACATGTCCCTTGCCCTGCCGACGCTCGCGCACGACGGTTGCGCCGGCGAGCATGGCATGCAGCGCGGTGCCGTCAGTCGAATTATTGTCGTAGACATAGATCGCGGCCTGCGGCAGTGCCTTGCGGAAGCCGCGCACGATCTCGCCGATCGTTGCGGCTTCGTTGTAGCAGGGCAGGAGGACAGCGATGTTCAGCTTCTCATTCCACATGGTCTTGGCCGGTTGCTGCGTGTGAAGTCAAGTCGAGGCCCGATTGACGATCCGGACGAGAGCTTATCCCGCTGGCTGTTAATAAGACCCTATGGCTGCGAAATAAAAAAGGCGGGGTACCGGCGTTGTGAAAAACATTCTCGTGATGAAAGCGGCTGAAGGCAGCAGCTTTACTTTTTTTTGATCGGCAACCGTTAGCGTTTCGCCCCGACTATCCTTTCAATATGGGGTTCACCGAGATGGCGCAAACGCTGGCAATGCCGCCCGAGGCAGCCGGAACGGCAGAGAAGAAGGCGCCCATGCGCTGGTCTCATCCTGCTTTCGCTGCGCTCGTCTATGCCGCCATTGTCATCGTCGCGCAGCTCATCATTCATCGCAACCTCACGGACTATGTCGGGCCGGATAATGACGACGCCATGCGTCTTGTCGAAGTGCGCGATTTTCTCGCAGGCCAGGGCTGGTTCGACATGATGCAGTACCGTCTCGGCCTTGCGGGCGGGACGTTGATGCATTGGTCGCGCTTCATCGATCTGCCGATTGCAAGCCTCATCCTCTTCTTCCGGATCTTCCTTTCACCGGAAAGCGCCGAGGCGGCGGCATTAACCGTCTGGCCGCTGATGCTCGTCCTACCGCTGATGTTCTTCATGGGTCTTGCGGGCAGGCGGATCGCCGGTCTGCAGGGCATGCACTTTTCGCTGATCCTGACGGCACTCTTCGTCCTGCTCTCGCCGCGCTTCGTGCCGGGCTCCATCGATCACGATAATGTCCAGCTCGGCCTCGTCGCGCTTACTGTCGCAATGCTGGTCGACGAAAGTTACAGGCCTCGCAACTTTGCAATCGCTGCCATCGCCCTTGCCGTTCAGCTCGGTATCGGCGCAGAGACGACGCCCTTTGTCGCCATCGCCTGCATGTCTGTTGCCTGTTTGTGGGCTTGGAAAGGCGAGATATTCGCACCCGCTGCAAAAGCTTTTGCGCTGACGTTGACGGTTGCCGTCAGCGCCGCCTTCTTTTCGCTGGTGCCGCCGCGCCTTTATTCGATGGTTACCTGCGACAATCTCTCGCTTGGCTTTTACGGCATCACCAGCGCCGGCTGCGTCGGGCTTCTCCTGTCGTCCCTTTTTGCCAGCCGTCTCTCCCGCCCCTGGCGCATTGCAATTCTCGCGGTCAACGGCGCATTTGTGTTTGCGACGACCGCAGCACTTGCACCGCAATGCCTGCGCAATCCGCTTGCCGATCTGGATCCCATGCTGGTGGATTTCTGGCTCAGCAGGGTGACCGAGGCGCAGTCGATCTTTTCCGTCGCTCACAGGCAGCCCGATACGCTCGGCGCCTTCTATGCGACGGGTCTCCTGGCGATGCTCATTTGCTCGGTTCGTATCCTGCGGGGCAACCGCGCGAGCCTCCATGCAATGCTGATGGCTCTAATCGCGATCAATTGGATGATTACGCTGGTGCAGGTGCGCGGCGCAGAATTTGCCAACCTTTTGGCGATACCGCCATTGGCGTTGGCGATCGCCGAGCTGCGCAAAGACTACATGGCCGATACCAGAAATCTTCGTTCCGTTCTGCTTTACGCAGCGACGATATTGGCTTCCGTTCCGGCCGTTTGGGCCGTGGGCGGTGCACTTGCGAGCAAGGGGATCGTCAACGGCTTTACAGTCGCGGCACCGGCCAAAGCAGAGGAGGCTGCCAATTGTGCCTCCAGGCAGGCCCTGGCACCGATTGCGGGTCTCGAGCCGGGCGTCGTCGCGGCCGCCTCCAATATGGGAGCGCCGCTTCTGCGCTTCACGCCGCACCGTACCCTTTCCGGTCCCTATCATCGCGATCCCGACGGGATGCTGGCCGAGCTGCATATCGGTCTTGCAGAGCCGCAACGGGCGGAAGCGCTTCTGCATGAGGCAAAGGTGACGATTGTCGCCTTCTGTAAGGGGGATCCCCAGGTGGAGTTAGTGAGTGAGCGGGCGCCGAAGGGGCTTTATGCGCAGCTGACTGCCGGGCATATCCCGGTCTATCTGGAGCCGATTGCGGCGCCGGCGGAATCGGATGTGCGGTTCTTCCGCGTCAAGCCGCAGGATTGATTTGGAGCGTTTCAGCTCCTCTTGGATTCTTTGAATCACTCCGCGTCACTTAAATTGGCGAAATCGCCAGACACTTCCTGACGTTGCTTTTAAGCGCGGCGATGCTCCACCATGTCGATGGTGACGAGGTAGCCGATGAAGCCGAGATTGTAGCCGCCGAGCGTGATGAACAGCGTCGTCAGCGGCGGCGGAACGATCGATGTGGCGACGGCGGCCATGAAAGCGATGCTCACGAGTGCCACGCCGAGCAGCGCGCCGATCGTCGAGCGCTGCAGGCCGGCGGCAATTCCGATGATCGTGGCGGTCGCGAATATCATCGCTCCATATCCTCTTTACCAAGAATCAGTTTGCACAGGTTTACGCGCAGATGGCTAAGAAAGCCTTTGTCAGCAGGGTTAACGCTTGATGAAGCAATAGGCTCCGCGCCCTTTGTGAGACATGCAAGGAGGCGGAAGCATCTCAAGTATGCGCACAATCCCGTCTTTCGATCGATTCGGACTTAAGCGGTATGAAGCAGGCTCCGAATTTACCGCGACATCGGGTAGAAGGGGGACATGAGCAGCTTTTTTGAGAATGATTCGCCTTCGAACCTGACGGAATACTCCGTCTCGGAACTATCCGGATCGATCAAGCGCACGGTCGAGAATGCGTTCGACCAGGTGCGTGTGCGCGGGGAAATCTCCGGCTATCGTGGGCCGCATTCCTCGGGCCATGCCTACTTCTCGCTGAAGGATGATCGCGCGCGTATCGATGCGGTGATCTGGAAAGGCACATTTTCCAAGCTGAAATTCCGCCCTGAAGAGGGAATGGAGGTCATTGCAACAGGCAAGGTGACGACCTTCCCTGGATCGTCGAAATACCAGATCGTCATCGAGACCCTGGAACCCGCCGGCGCCGGTGCCCTGATGGCGCTTTTGGAGGAACGCAAGCGCAAGCTTGCTGCCGAAGGCCTGTTCGATCCCGAGCGCAAGCGCCGGCTGCCTTTCATGCCCAAGGTGATCGGGGTGGTCACGTCGCCGACTGGCGCCGTCATCCGCGATATCCTCCATCGCATCTCCGATCGCTTCCCCGTACATGTGCTGGTCTGGCCGGTGAAGGTACAGGGAGAGGGCTCCGGCGACGAAGTGGCGAACGCCATACGCGGCTTCAACGAATTTGCGCCCGGTGGCCTCATCCCGCGCCCCGATGTGCTGATCGTCGCGCGCGGCGGCGGCAGCCTCGAGGATCTCTGGAGTTTTAACGATGAGGCTGTGGTCCGCGCGGCTGCCGCGAGCGAGATCCCATTGATCTCGGCCGTCGGCCACGAGACAGACTGGACCTTGATCGACTATGCCGCCGACGTGCGCGCCCCGACGCCGACGGGTGCTGCCGAAATGGCCGTTCCGGTCAAAGCCGAGCTCGAAGCCCAGCTGGCGAGCCTCGCAGCCCGGTTGCAGGGGGGAATGACGAGGCAGATGGATCAACGCCGGCAGGCTGTGCGTGCGCTGTTGCGCGCTTTGCCTTCCCTCGACCAGATCCTGGCTCTGCCCCGCCGCCGCTTCGATGAGGCCGCCGCCGGCCTTGGCCGCGGATTGGAGCTGAACACGCTGAACAAACGCCGTTCCTTCGAACGCACGGCCTCGCACCTCCGACCCGATATACTGTCGAACAGGATCGCCGAGCGCCGCCAGCAATTGGGCGAACGGATGACCCGCGCGGAGCGGACCATTGAGCGCATGCTCGACCGGTCCCGCGCTCGCATCGAACGCGCCGATGCCGTCTTCGCTACGTTGCCATCGCGCCTTGAGGCACAGACGGGGCGGGCTCGCGATCGCCTCGGCAATCTCGTCCGTCATGCCGATACGGCCATCCGCCATCAGCTGACCCGAGCGCGCAGCGAACTCACGGCGCAGGAGCGCATTCTGCAGTCGCTTTCCTACAAGAATGTCTTGAAGCGCGGATACGCTGTCGTGCGCGACGAGGATGATCGCCCGGTTTCGCTGGCCGCGGCCCTTTCGACGGGTGCCGCGATTTCGATCGAGTTTGCTGATGGCCGCATCGGGGCCGTCACCGGCGATGATGCCTCCCCACCGTCTTCATCCACGCCGCCATCAGGCACTGCGCCTTCGAAGAAGCGTGCCACCAAACCGGCGGAGCCTGCCGTTCCGCCAAAGCAGGGAAGCCTCTTCTGATGCGCATCCTGCTGGTGCTGGCTCATCCGCTGGAGGATAGTTTTGCCGCCGCCGTGGCAAAGCTCGCGCAGGAGACGCTCGTCGCCGGCGGGCACGAGGTCGATCTGCTCGATCTCTATCGCGAGGGCTTCGACCCGCGTCTGTCCGAGGCCGAGCGGCGCGGCTATTTCGATCAGCCTTACGATGTCTCAGGTGTCAGCGATATCGTCGCGCGACTGCGAGCGGCGGAGGGACTGATCCTCGTCTTTCCGCAATGGTGGTTCAATTTCCCGGCGATCCTCAAGGGTTTCTTCGATCGCGCCTTTGCGCCCGGCGTCGCCTTCACCCATGATCCGGCCGGTGGGCGCATCGTGCCTGAACTGACCAATATCCGCCTGTTCTGGGCGCTGACGACGACCGGTTCGCCCTGGTGGATCGTGCATCTCTACATGGGCAATCCGGTGCGGCGCCTGCTGAAGCGCGGCATCGCCGCCTTCTGCGCCAAGCGGCTCAATTTCCGCATGCTGGCGCTGCATGACATGGACCGCGTCACCGAAGCTCGGCGCAAGGCGCATCTCGACCGCGTCAGGAAAGCGCTGGCGACGATCTGATCCTACGATTCAGCCAAAAAAATGCCGCGGCAGGGATACCGCGGCATGATCGCATTCGAACGTCTGAGCTTTGGTTATGCCCATTCGCCCTTGCGCATGACCGGCACGCGCGAGCCATCGGCATTGATGCCGTCGATATCGACCTTATCGGAGCCGATCATCCAGTCGATGTGAATTAGGCTGGAATTGCCGCCCTGCGCCTTGATCTGCTCCTGGCTGAGCTTGGCGCCGTCGATGAAGCACTTGGAATAGCACTGGCCGAGCGCGATGTGGCAGGAGGCGTTTTCGTCGAAGAGCGTGTTGTAGAACAGGATGCCGCTCGCCGAAATCGGTGAGGAATGCGGCACCAGCGCCACTTCGCCGAGCCGGCGGGCGCCTTCGTCGGTGTCGAGCACCTTGTTCAGCACTTCCTCGCCACGCGTCGCCTTGGCCTCGATGATCCGACCGCCTTCGAAGCGCACCTGGATATTGTCGATCAGCGTGCCCTGATGCGACAGCGGCTTCGTCGACGAGACATGGCCTTCGACACGCAGCGCATGCGGCGTGGTGAAGACCTCTTCCGTCGGAATATTCGGGTTGCAGGTGATGCCGTTCTTGGCGGTGGAAGCGCCGCCATGCCATTCATGGCCATCCGCCAGACCGACAGTCAAGTCGGTGCCCGGTCCCTGGAAGTGCAGAGCGGAAAAACGCTGGCCGTTCATCCAGGCCGAGCGCTTGTGCAGATTGGCATTGTGCTCCGTCCAAGCCGCGATCGGATCTTCGACATCGACGCGCGAGGCAGAGAAGATCGCCTTGGCAAGTTTTGCGACCGCGATCGCCTCCGGATCATTCGGGAAGACCAGCTTCGCCCAGGAGGGATTCGGGTAGGAGACGATGTTCCAGTTGGTATCGAAATTCGAGATCTTTTCCAGCGCCGGCTTATAGGCGGCCGAATTGGCGCGGTTGGCACGCGCCACCTTGTTCGGGTCCTGATTGGACAGGAGCATCGGGTTGTCACCGGCAATGGCGAGGCGTGCTGTGTTGTTGGAGAAGGCCTTGGCCATGCCCTCGTAAAGCCACGTCGCGGCCCGGTCGAAGCTCGCGTCCTGGCCGTATTCGTAGCGGGCGAGCGTCGTCTCTTCGTCGGAATAGAAGGTGGAGACGAGACCGGCGCCGGCCGTATAGGCTTCGCGTGTGATCAGCCGAACCAGTGGCATTGCCGCGACCGGCGCTGTTATTAGCAGATCCTGGCCCGCCTGTAGCTGCAACCCGACCCTTACGGCTACTTCCGCAAGCTTCTCCAGCTTGGCGTGATCGACGGGATGATGGTTGGGGATGGCTGATGTCATGGCAAAACCTGCGTGCTTGCTATCGAAAGATGGCCCAAAGACTTAGACCTGTTTGCGGCGAAATTGAAGGCGCTATGTCCGATCTTGAAGATCGTCAGGCGATCAGAGGCACAGCCTTGGCCTTGAGAGCGCTCAAGGCATCCTGCGGACTGAGGCGCACCTGCAGCCCGCGCTGGCCGCCGTTGATATAGACGTAGGCTTCGGTCATCGCCTGCGCCTCGATCGCCGTCGGCACGATCTTCTTCTGGCCGAAGGGGCTGATGCCGCCGACATGATAGCCCGTCAGACGCTCGGCATCGGCGGGCTTCATCATGGCCGCCGATTTGCCGCCGAAGGCTGCGGCGAGCTTCTTCATGCTGACTTCGTGATCCGAGGGCACGACGATGCACACCGGCTTCCCATCCACTTCGGCCATCAAGGTCTTCAATACCCGATGCGGCTCTTCGCCCAGCGCCTCCGCCGCCTGCAGGCCGACACGCTCCGCATTCGGATCGTAGTCATAGGCATGCACGGTGAAGGCGACTTTCGCCTGGGTCAGCACTTGGGTGGCGCGCGTGGTTTTTGACATTGCTCGCCTCTAGGCCGCCTTGCCGAATGCAGCCGCATAAATATCCGGCTTGAAGCCGATGAGCAATTTGCCGTCCGCTTCCAGCACCGGACGCTTGATCATCGAGGGCTGTGCCAACATCAGCTGAATGGCCTTGTCCTTCGAAAGATCGGCGCGGTCCGTTTCCGGCAAGGCCTTGAAGGTGGTGCCGGCCCGGTTGAGCACGACTTCCCATCCCGCTTCCTTCGTCCAGCGCTCCAGATGTTCCCTGTCGATGCCGACGGCCTTGTAGTCGTGGAAGTCATAGGCAATGCCGTGGCTTTCGAGCCAGGTCCGGGCCTTCTTCATCGTGTCGCAGTTCTTGATGCCGTAAATGGTGATCGTCATGGCGAATCCGTCTTTTGCTGTCCGATAGCGCATAGCATGCGGATAAAGGCGGATGAAAGCCGCTCGGATGGGGAAGCGGTTCTCTCACCCATTGCAGGTGCCAGCGATAATCGCATAAATATGCAGCATGCATATTTATGGGTCGGATGCATGGCGACGGACAAGGAAATATTGCGGCTGGAAAACCTCTTTGGCGCTATGAGCCTTGCTCTGGTGGACAAGATGGAGAAGGCTTTCGCCGATGAAACCGGCCTCGGCCCGAGCGCCATTGCCGCACTCGTTCAAATCGGCATCGAGCCGGGCCTGACGATCGAGAGCCTACGGCGGATGATCGCGCTCTCTCATTCCGCCACGGTGCGCCTGGTCGATCAGCTGGTGGCGTCCGGCCTCGTACTGCGGGGCGGCGGCGTCGAGGGAGACAAGCGAGCCCGCGCGCTGCAGCTGACAGAAAAAGGCCACTTGCTCTTTGATAGAAGTCTCTCCGCCCGCCAAACTGTCATCCACCGGGCTTTTGGCGTTCTCAGCCCGGAGGAGACGGCCGAGTTCGGCCGCTTGGTCGAAAAGCTGCTGCCCGCCTTGGTCGATCTCGGCGATGACCAGGATGTGGTTTGCCGCGTGTGCGATCAAGGCGTTTGCGACCAGGATCGCTGCCCGATTGCCTTCATGACGTAGGCCCGGAACAGCGTCTTGACATTTTCATTATATATATGCACACTGCATACATATATTTTGAAAAGCGATGATTGTCGCCTTCTCTGACCTGAACATTGCCTGCATCAACTCGATCGGAGGCATGATCGCGATGGAAAATCGTTCAATTCTTGCCCGGCTAACGAATATAGTGCGCGCGTTCATTGCCGGCGCGCCGTATCACATTCGCCATTTCGGTACGCTTCTGCGGGAATCAGCGGCGATCGCTTTCATCATGCGCTGCAAGGTGATCGATCGCCGCTAAAGGAAATCAATCCTCAAGTGTTCCCGGTTTGCGGGCGACGGAGCTTGGTCTGTCCGAACCGATCTTCATCAGATCGCCGCGCCGTCGCACCAGCCGGTCCGAAACACGGGTGACGATCAGACCCGCTTGCGGCGCGCGGATATCGATGGCGCCGTCCGGCATGCCCGGCGCGGTGATGATCGTCGCCAGCAGATCACCTTCTTCAACGCGCTCGCCGATATTGCGATGGAAGAGCACCGTGCCGGCCTGTGGTGCGCGGATCATTTCGACATTGTCGAGCGGCACGGCCGGTCCGCTAAAGGAGGTGCCGGGCGCGACGCTGTCGTCCTGTACCGCGCCGCGCGCCGCCAGGAAGCGCCAGAGCCCTTCGGCATCGTTCTTTGCCATTTCGGGATAGACATCGCGGGTGCCGCGCAATTCCACCGTGACTGAAAGCTTGCCCGGCAGCCTTGCCTTCTTCTCCCCCGGCACTTCGTATTTCCAGGCGAAGCTGACGGCCTCCTCGAAGGCCGAGCTTTCACCGTCCGACAGCAGCACCGCATCCATCTTGAGCGCCGCGGCAAGATCGGCGGCTTCAGGCCAAAATGCCTCGTCAATATAGGCATATTGCAGGGATTCGTCATCGCAATGCAGGTCGATCACCAGATCGGCACCGAGCGCCATATGGATCAGCTGACGTTTCAGCCGATCGACGGCGGAATAGCGTTCCAGATTTTCGATCAGGAGATCGCGGTCGCGAAGCGAGATCAGCGGAAAGTCGCGGTTGAAGTTGGTGCGCGAGCCCAAGTCGAAGCGCCCTTGCATCTCGCCGAAATGCGATTGCGCCGCGCCGATCGGATTGGCATGCGGCACCACGATGATATCGCTTAGAATGGCGCCTTCGGCTTCCGCTTTCCGAAGCCGCTCGCAGAGGAAATGCACCGAGGCCGTGCCCGGCAACTCGCCGGCATGCAATGCGGCCTGAATATAGATCTTCGGCGCGTCTGCCTTGCTGCCGGCAAAATGCAGGACCGGCAGCCGCCAGGCGATCCCCGGAGTATCGCCTTCGATGACGATTTCGGTGACGTTCATGGGCGGGCCTCCTGCTGATGATGATCAGAGACCCATATCAAGCCTTAAAGGGAGCCTGCAACCGTTTGTCTCCACATGCCAAAATCAGGATCGGGGACAAACAGCGCCAAAAAAGCTTTCAGCGGCTGCCATTCCTGCGCAGGCAGAAGCTCAGGATCAGGCTGAGCAGCACTGCGCCGACACCGAAGGAGAACGGTGCTGCATAACCGAGATGATCCGCGAACAGGCCGGCGATAGGGCCGGTGCTCCCAAGCGACACGTCGAGGAAGATCGAATAGAGCCCGAGCGCGACGCCACGGTTCTGCGGCGGGATACGTTCCATGGCCTCATTGCCGAGCGCGGGGAAGACGGGCGCAAAGCCGGCGCCGGCGAGAGCCGCGCCGATGATGGCGACTGTCGGCGATGGCGCGAAGGCAAGCGCCGCCAGGCCGATGATCTCGATGACAAGCGAGATGCGCACCAGCGGCAGACCGCCGAAGCGGGCGACGGCTTGCGCAAGACCCAGGCGCACGCCCATGAAGGCAAGGCCAAAGGCGCTGAGTGCAAAGGAGGCGCCTTCCCAGCTACGGCTATGGAAGAACAGCGCGACGAAGGCCATGACGACGCCGAAGCCGCTCGAGGCAAGCGCAAGTGCGACGCCGTACGGTGTAACGCGGCTCAGCACCTGGCCGGTGCCGATGCCCTTTTCCTTTACGCCCGGAACGGGCGGCCGCGTTTGAGCCAGCATGAAGCCGGCAACCGCAAGGATGATGGTGACGACGCCAATGGCGAAGAAGTCATATTGCCCTTGCAGCCAAGCGCCCATCGGGGCGGCGAGCGCAATGCCGCCGTAAGTGGCGATGCCGTTCCAGGAGATGATGCGCACGGTTTCACGCGATCCCATCAGGCCGATCGCCCAGGTGATCGCCGCCGTGCTCACCCAGCTCTCACCAATGCCGAGCGCCAGCCGCCCCGCAAGCAGAAGGGCAAGACTTGCTGCCGGGACTTGGATCGTAAAGGTGGAAGCGATGGTGAGTGCACCCGACAGACCGTAGGCAAGGAAGCCCAGAAAGACCGAGCGGCGGGGTCCATATTGATCGCAGAGCCGCCCGACATGGGCGCGGCTGACGATGGTTGCGACATATTGCGTGCTGACGGCGATGCCGGCCCAGACGACGCCGAAGCCGAGGCTGCTGTCGACATAGGTCGGCAACACTGCAAGCGGCAATCCGATGGCAAGGTAGCCGAAGAATGTCAGCGCCACGATCGATATGAGGGACAGGGTCGAAGTGGACCGGATGGTCTGGGAAGCAGTGTTCACGGGATATCGCCTGTGGGCACCGGCAGCGGTGTCCATGCTGTTTGCCACGAAGGATCGGGTTCGTATCGGATAGCCATGACGGCGGCAGCCTGAGAGCTGTACGTCGCCATATGCAACCGGTATCAGGCAGGAGCAGGCATGGTCAACGAATTGCTGCCTTGCAGCAAAAACCAT
>NZ_JBXSOR010000030.1:0-37544 GCF_057784455.1 Martinezella sp. CNPSo 3890
CAGCCAGCACAGAATGCGGATGGAATACCGGCATCGCAAAGGAATTGCCCATGCCGCACGATACCCTTCCCCAACCAGCCGTGGCACGACGCTCGGCCGGCCTTTCCGGCACGATACGCATTCCCGGCGACAAATCCATTTCCCATCGCTCCCTCATGTTCGGCGGCCTTGCCGCAGGCGAAACCCGTATCACCGGCCTGCTCGAAGGCGAGGATGTGTTGAATACCGGCAAGGCCATGCAGGCTTTAGGCGCCACAATCCGCAAGATCGACGACGAATGGATTGTCCGCGGAACCGGCAATGGCGGGCTACTGGCCCCGGAGACACCGCTCGATTTCGGCAATGCCGGCACCGGTTGCCGCCTCACCATGGGCTTGGTCGGCTCCTACGATTTCAAAACAACCTTCGTCGGCGATGCTTCGCTGTCGAAACGGCCGATGGGCCGCATTCTCGATCCGCTGCGCCGCATGGGAACGCAGGTCAGCGCCGCTACGGGCGACCGGCTGCCCGTCTCCCTGCATGGGCCAGGTGTAGCGAGCCCGCTGACCTATCGCGTACCGATGGCTTCGGCGCAGGTCAAATCGGCGGTGCTGCTGGCGGGCCTCAATGCGCCCGGCATGACAACAGTCATCGAACCGGTCATGACCCGCGACCACACGGAAAAAATGCTGGCCGGTTTTGGCGCAGCGCTTTCGGTCGAGAGCGATGCGGCGGGCGTCCGCACCATTCGCCTTGAGGGTCAGGGCAAGCTCACCGGCCAGACGATCGATGTCCCCGGCGATCCCTCCTCCGCGGCCTTCCCGCTGGTGGCGGCATTGATCGTGCCCGGCTCCGACATAACCATCCGCAACGTGTTGATGAACCCGACGCGCACCGGCCTCATCCTGACGCTGCAGGAGATGGGCGCGGATATCGAGATGCTCGACCGACGCATGACGGGCGGCGAGGATGTCGCCGATCTCCGCGTGCGCTCCTCTGCGCTCAAGGGCGTCACCGTGCCGGCCGAGCGCGCGCCGTCGATGATCGACGAATATCCCGTGCTGGCCGTCGCGGCTACTTTTGCAGAAGGCACGACCATCATGCAGGGGCTGGACGAGCTTCGGGTGAAAGAATCCGACCGGCTTTCGGCCGTCGCCGAGGGCTTGAAGCTCAACGGTGTCGACTGCATCGAAGGCATAGATATGCTGACGGTTCAAGGCAGGCCTGACGGCAAGGGTCTCGGCAACGCCGGCGGTGCCAAAGTGAGTACCCATCTCGATCACCGCATCGCCATGAGTTTTCTCGTCATGGGACTTGCGAGCGAACATCCTGTCACGATCGATGATTCCGCCATGATCGCCACCAGCTTTCCGGATTTTTTTGCTATGATAACAAGATTGGGCGCGACGATCGAAACTTAAGCCCGGTAGACCGTGCCATTGGCCATTCGAAGCCTTGTCACACAGGGTTTCCCGGCAGGGTTCCCTGGGAATGGCACAGCAAACGGACCGACGCCATGTATCAGCCGCCCCATCACCGCGAAGACGATCTCGACACGCAGCACCAGCTGATCCGCGCGCATCCGCTGGGGCTGCTCATCACGGCTGGTGACGGCGGGCTGATCGCCAATGCCGTGCCATTTCACCTGAATGCCGAGCTCTCGCCGAAGGGAACGCTGCAGGCGCATGTTGCCAGGGCGAACAGCCAGTGGAAGGAGATTGCGGCCGGCGCGCCCGTGCTCGTCGTCTTCCAGGGTGCCGATACCTATATCACGCCTTCTTGGTATGCGACAAAGCGGGAGACCGGCAAAGTGGTGCCGACCTGGAACTATGCGATCGTGCAGGTGCGCGGGAGCGCGCGAACGATCGACGACCCCGCCTGGCTGCGCGCGCAGATCGGCGCGTTGACCGGCGAGAACGAGAGCGATCGTGCGCAGCCCTGGGCGGTGGAAGATGCGCCGCCAGAGTTCATTGCCGCCCAGCTGAAGGGCATTGTCGGTATCGAAATCGACATCGAGACGATTGACGGCAAATGGAAGGTGAGCCAGAACCGGCCGCTGGCTGACCGACAGGGCGTGGCCGAAGGTCTTGGCGCAATCGATCGAACAGATGCCGCCGAGATGGCCGATCTCGTGCGTCGCTACAGCAAAAAACGAGATATCGGGTAGGGACGGAAGAAGACATGATCATCGCCATCGACGGACCAGCGGCTGCCGGTAAGGGAACTCTGGCACGTCGGATCGCCGAGGCCTATGGCTATCATCATCTCGATACCGGCCTCACCTATCGCGCCACCGCCAAGGCCCTGCTCGATGCCGGACTGCCGCTCGACGACGAAGCAATTGCCGAAGGCATGGCGCGCAAGGTCGATCTCGCCGGGCTCGATCGAGCCATTCTATCCCGGCACGAGATCGGCGAGGCCGCATCGAAGATCGCCGTCATGCCGGCCGTGCGCCGCGCTCTGGTCGAAGCGCAGCGCCGTTTTGCGCAGAAGAAGCCGGGCGCCGTGCTCGACGGCCGTGATATCGGCACCGTGGTCTGCCCGGATGCGCCGGTAAAACTCTATGTGACGGCTTCGGTCGAAGTCCGGGCGAAGCGGCGCTACGAAGAGATCATCGAGGCCGGCGGCAGTGCCGATTACGATGCCATTTTCGAGGATGTGAAGCGGCGCGACAAGCGCGACATGGGCCGCACCGACAGCCCTTTGAAACCAGCTGAAGAGGCGTACTTGCTAGATACCTCAGAAATGAGTATAGAAGCGGCGTTTCAGACGGCAAAATCGATCATCGACGCTGCTCTGAGCCGAAATGCCTGAAAATTTGAGCTGTCTTCGCGCGCCTCGCGCCGGAAACTGCCGATTTCAAGATAGCCTGACATTCCGTCCAAGCGCCGGATAGCTTCCTTAAGGGAGGCGGACTGGGGTCAGGCCTGTTCAACGCGAACCACCGGCGCATCAGTGTCCAGATTGCATGATCGGGACACGCCAGGAGATTTTATGTCTGTAACTTCCCCCTCTCGCGAAGATTTCGCGGCCCTTCTTGAAGAATCCTTTGCCAAGAACGATCTGGCTGAAGGCTATGTCACCAAGGGCATCATCACCGCCATCGAAAAGGATGTCGCCGTTGTAGACGTCGGCCTCAAGGTCGAAGGCCGCATCGCGCTGAAGGAATTCGGTGCACGCGCCAAGGACGGCACGCTCAAGGTTGGCGATGAAGTCGAAGTCTATGTCGAGCGTATCGAAAACGCGCTTGGCGAAGCCGTTCTCTCGCGCGAAAAGGCTCGCCGCGAAGAAAGCTGGATCAAGCTCGAAGCCAAGTTCGAAGCTGGCGAGCGCGTTGAAGGCGTCATCTTCAACCAGGTCAAGGGCGGCTTCACCGTCGATCTCGACGGCGCTATCGCCTTCCTGCCGCGTTCGCAGGTCGACATCCGTCCGATCCGCGACGTCACCCCGCTGATGCACAACCCGCAGCCCTTCGAAATCCTCAAGATGGACAAGCGCCGCGGCAACATCGTCGTTTCGCGTCGTACGGTTCTGGAAGAGTCCCGTGCCGAGCAGCGTTCTGAAATCGTTCAGAACCTCGAAGAAGGCCAGGTTGTTGACGGCGTCGTCAAGAACATCACCGATTACGGTGCGTTCGTTGACCTCGGCGGCATCGACGGCCTGCTGCACGTCACCGACATGGCATGGCGCCGTGTGAACCATCCGTCGGAAATCCTGTCCATCGGCCAGCAGGTCAAGGTACAGATCATCCGCATCAACCAGGAAACCCACCGTATCTCGCTCGGCATGAAGCAGCTCGAGAGCGATCCGTGGGATGGCATCCAGGCCAAGTATCCGGAAGGCAAGAAGATCTCCGGTACGGTCACGAACATCACCGACTACGGTGCGTTCGTCGAGCTGGAGCCGGGCATCGAAGGCCTGATCCACATCTCGGAAATGTCCTGGACCAAGAAGAACGTTCACCCCGGCAAGATCCTGTCCACGAGCCAGGAAGTCGAAGTCGTCGTTCTCGAAGTCGATCCGACCAAGCGTCGTATCTCGCTCGGCCTGAAGCAGACGCTGGAAAATCCGTGGGCAGCATTCGCCCGCAACCATCCGGCTGGCACCGAAGTCGAAGGCGAAGTCAAGAACAAGACCGAATTCGGCCTGTTCATCGGCCTCGACGGCGATGTGGACGGCATGGTTCACCTCTCCGACCTCGACTGGAATCGTCCGGGCGAGCAGGTCATCGAAGAGTACAACAAGGGTGACGTCGTCAAGGCTGTCGTTCTCGACGTCGACGTCGAGAAGGAACGCATCTCGCTCGGCATCAAGCAGCTCGGCAAGGACTCGGTTGGTGAAGCTGCTGCTTCCGGCGACCTGCGCAAGAATGCAGTCGTTTCCTGCGAAGTCATCGCAGTCAACGACGGCGGCATCGAAGTGAAGCTCGTCAACCACGAAGACATCACCTCGTTCATCCGCCGCGCCGATCTGTCGCGTGACCGTGACGAACAGCGTCCGGAGCGTTTCTCGGTTGGTCAAGTTGTCGACGCTCGCGTCACCAACTTCTCCAAGAAGGACCGCAAGATCATGCTGTCGATCAAGGCTCTGGAAATCGCAGAAGAGAAGGAAGCCGTTGCTCAGTTCGGTTCTTCCGACTCGGGCGCTTCGCTCGGCGACATCCTGGGTGCGGCTCTGAAGAACCGCAACGCCGAATAATCCTCGGTCGAAGCCTGAAAACAAAAAACCCGCCGGAGCGATCCGGCGGGTTTTTCTTTGTCCGCTCTGCGACGTCTGCGCCTGCTATTCCATTTTGGCGCTTTATTCCCAGGTCACCATGCGCCGATAGAAATCGAAGGCGTGGTCTTGAAGCGGGTCGCGCAGAGGCTGCGGCAAGGCAACGAGTTCCGGTCTGACGTTATCGTCCTCCGCAGAGGCCGGGCCAGCTTCCGCTTCGTCGGATGCCTCGCCCTCTGCCTGTGCCGACGATTCCTCTGCATGGGCCTGCTCTTCATCCTGATCTTGCGGGTTCTCCTCGTCCTGAGCTTGTCCGCCCTCCTCATCGCCGACGGGATCGACGCGATTGAGCAGCTTCGACTCGCTATTCTTGGCGGAAGTGTCGACCGGCAAATAGTTAGCCACGACGAAGGGAACGCCGAGTGGCAGGGGCGCCGACATCGTCGCCTGCTCCGCAGCCTCATATACCGCCACCGGCGTTGCAGGCGACGTCTGCGACGGCGGCTTGCCGGAAGCGATGGGAAGAGCACCGGATGTTTCGGGCCCTTCCGCCAATGACGCCGGCAGGGCCGCCACTGCGACCGGGCGATTGGAGCCTTCGTTAACGATCGGCGGCTGCGTTGACGATGCCTGCGTCGCGCTATTGCCGGTCAACGCCTGGGCGATGATCTTCTCCACGGAAGAGGAGGGATTGTTGATGATCTGCAAAAGGTCGGGATCGGCCGCCATCGCGGGCGGACTGATGACGACCTGCAGGCCCTGTTTGATGTCGGCTTCTATCTGCTGGATATCGCGCGGCACCGGCGGCGGCGTCAGCGGCGACCGGATCAATGCAATTTCGGTCGGGAGGTCGACTTCGGCTGCGATTGCCGTCAGATCATCGACAAGAGAAGCGAGTACGGAAGGCTGGACAGTGGCGGCCGCCGTAGCGGCAGCGCTGCCGGCAGGCGTGGCTTGCGGGGCGGCGGCACCGTTTTGCGCGACCGTCTGCGCTTGGGTCGGCTGTGCTTGGACCGCTTGTGCGGCAGCCCGCGCGGATTGAGATTGCAAGGGAATGCCTGATTGCGGCGTCTGCTGCCCCGCAGGTGCTGGCTGTGCGGCGGGTTGGGCCGTCGCTGGAGTGGCCGCCGCAGGCGCAGGCGTAGATATAACGGAGGCCGGTTCTTCTGCTGCAGCGGCAAGCGCCGTTGCCAGAGCGGCCAGATCGGCCGCCTTCGCTAGCGGGGCTGATAGAGGTGCCTGAGAGGCTGGCGTTTCCACTTGGCCGGCATTCTGGCCATAGGAATTAACGATCGCTTTCAGCACGGCATCCGGCTCGGCGGCCGATGCCTGCTCCAGGCTGAGTGCCAGCTGCACCGCCTGCGGATTTTCCGGATCCTCCAACGCTGCTGCCAGAAGCGGCAGCGGCACAGGCGTCCTCATCTGCGCATCCATACGCTGCTGCGCGGCGGCAAGTTGCGGCGGCGTCAGGCTGCGGATTGCGGCAGCAACGCGTTGCGCATAGGCGGTATTGCTTTCACCCGGCTCACGGGAAACATTCACCACCTTGCTGGCGGCATCGATCGCGGAAAGCAGACTGTCGAGCATGCGTTCGCGAGCCGCGACCAGCAGCATGTTCAGCTTGCCCTCGACGCTGGCATTAACGGTACTCGACAGAACGGCGAGCGGCGTTGCCGTCGTCTGAAGCCCGGAGGTCTCGGCCGTTGCGGCGATCGGCTTCTCAATGGATACACCCACAGCGGACACGGCACCAACGGGAAGCAACATGACATGCTCCTTTGTCTGGCAAGGCGACGATGGAAGCGGGAAGCAGGTTCAATCGAGGTCCGCTCATGCGGCCTGTGGATTTCCTAGCGCCGAGTGGCCGAATTGGCGAGGCGCGAACGCGCAGACCTGGAAATCATCCGCAAAATAGCAGCCGAGTCCTTAACAGATCCCTAAATAAAGGAGCCGATGCCGCTTGTGCAGCACCGGCTCAGGAATTCCTGTCGCAAGCGAAGCAATCAGCTATGCGCGAAGATATCCGCCTCTTCCCAGCCGAGAAGGTCGAGCTTGGCGCGCGTCGGCAGGAAGGCGAAGCAATCATCCGCATAGTCCATGCGGCCGTCGCGCAACAGGCGTTGCGTCAGCTTCTCGCGCAACGCGTGGAGATAGAGTACGTCGGAGGCAGCATATTCGAGCTGCGCCGGGGACAGCGTTTCCGCGGCCCAGTCGGACGACTGCTGCGCCTTGGAGATGTCGACGTCCAACATCTCCTTGAGATTGTCCTTCAGGCCGTGACGGTCGGTATAGGTACGGCAGAGGCGCGAGGCGATCTTGGTGCAGAAGACCGGGGTCGTGGTGACGCCAAACGTATGAAACAGGACGGCGATGTCGAAGCGGCCGTAATGAAAGATCTTCTGACGCGCAGGATCGGCGAGCATGGTAACGAGATTGGGCGCCTGCTTCTGGCCGGCGGCGATGCGGATGATATCGGCCGTGCCGTCGCCAGGCGAAAGCTGCACGAGGCAAAGCCGGTCACGACGTGGAACGAGGCCGAGGGTTTCGGTATCGATGGCAATGGCGCCGGTATAGCGGGCGGCATCCTCAGTGGATATATCGCCTTCGTGATAGCGGATGGTGGCAGCCATGAGATTCTCCCGGCTCTGTCCTTCTGAATTCACTTTTCGTCCGTTCTATAGAACAGACGGGATGAGAACCATACCGGCGCCTGTCAAAAAGTCGGCGGCGTATTGATCCATAGCAATATGGTCTCACCATCATGGCGGTTGCGCCAGGAATGATAACGGCGGCTTTCGAAATAAAGGGAATCACCTGGCAGGAGATCAAAGAACTGGTCGCTGTCGAGCACCAGCTCCAGGCGACCGGCGAGAACATGGATGAATTCCTCGCCCTCGTGCCGATAGGCGCCTTCGCTTGTCGCACCTGGCGCGAGCACGAAGCGATGGCAATCCATCATCGTCCGTCCTTCGGCAAGAAGCTGGACAGTGACGCCCGGCGTCGTCGCCGGCCAGGAACGCCATTCGCCTGACCGTATGAGTGCGGGAACATCCTCACGCTCCTCACCAGACAGGCGCGATACCGTTGTGCCATAATAATCCGCGAGGTCATGCAGCGTCTTGAAGCTGACACCCTGCGAGGTGCGTTCCAGGGTCGAGAGCGTCGACGACGTCATACCCATGTCGGCGGCAACTTGCTCCAGCGTCTTGCCGGCGGCGTGGCGCAGCGAGCGAAGTCTGCGGCCGATATCCGAAGAGGCCAGTTGCTCGCCATTCTCCGATCCCGCGGCACCGCCCTCCTCCATCTCGAGCGCTTCGCGAATCGCCGCCGGATTGAGGCCGCGCTCGGCGCGGAACCAGGAGATGCGCTTCAGCCGCGCCACGTCGTCGGCGCTGTACTGGCGGTGCCCGGTCTCGGAGCGGGAGGGGACGACGAGCCCCTGGCTTTCCCATAGGCGCAAGGTGGAGGCCGATACGCCGGCAAGACGCGCCGCTTCCGCCACCTTGTAGCGCACGGAATAGCGCTCCGGCTCGATGCTGCTCATTTGCCAATATCCCTGATTTTCGTCTTTCGATCCGTTTAGCATGGATGGCGCGGCTTAGCGCGCCTTAAAAGCCGCGCGGCGCTCCATGGGAGCCTTTCGCTCATTCTTGTCACCCGCACAAAATCCCGCTTGAAATCTTGCAGGAAAAATGTAGGAGTTTTCTAAATAACTTGCAGAACTTCTGCAAGATAATTCGAAAACGCCTTCCTGGGAGCCACTGCAATGATCCTGACCGAGCGGAAGAACGCCGCCATTTCCCGCGGCGTCGGCATGACGACGCAGATCTACGCCGACCGCGCCGAAAACGCCGAGATCTGGGACAAGGAAGGCAATCGCTATATCGATTTTGCCTCCGGCATCGCCGTGGTGAATACGGGCCATCGTCATCCCCGCGTCATTGCTGCCGTCAAGGAACAGCTCGATCGCTTCACGCATACCTGCCACCAGGTCGTGCCCTATGAGAGCTATGTTCATCTGGCCGAGCGGCTGAACGCGATCGTCCCCGGCAATTTCGCCAAGAAGACGATCTTCGTGACGACAGGCGCGGAAGCGGTCGAAAACGCCGTGAAGATCGCCCGCGCCGCCACCGGCCGCTCCGCCATCATCGCTTTCGGCGGCGGCTTCCATGGCCGTACCTTCATGGGCATGGCGCTGACCGGCAAGGTCGCGCCCTACAAGATCGGCTTCGGCCCGATGCCGGGCGATGTCTTCCATGCGCCCTTCCCCGTGCCGCTGCACGGCATCAGTGTCGAGCAGTCGCTGGCGACGCTGAAGAAGCTCTTTGCAGCCGATGTCGACCCGCAGCGCGTGGCCGCGATCATCCTCGAGCCCGTCCAGGGCGAAGGCGGTTTCTATCCGGCGCCGTCAGCCTTCATGAAGGCGCTGCGCGAGATCTGCGACCAGCACGGCATTCTCCTGATCGCCGACGAGGTACAGACTGGCTTTGCGCGCACCGGCAAGATGTTCGCGATGGATCACCATGAGGTGGCGGCCGATCTTGTCACCATGGCAAAAAGCCTCGCCGGCGGCTTCCCGCTCGCCGCCGTCACCGGCCGCGCCGAGATCATGGATGCACCCGCTCCAGGCGGCCTTGGCGGCACCTATGGCGGCAATCCGCTCGGCATCGCCGCAGCCCATGCCGTGCTCGACGTTATCGCAGACGAGGGCCTGTGCGACCGCGCCAACCAGCTCGGCTCGCGCCTGAAACAGCGGCTGGAATCGCTGCGCGACAAGGTGCCTGAAATCGCCGATATCCGCGGCCCCGGCTTCATGAACGCGGTGGAATTCAATGATGCGGCGACCAAGCTGCCGAGCGCGGATTTTGCCAACAAGGTGCGGCTGATCGCGCTCGACAAGGGGCTGATCCTTTTGACCTGCGGCGTCTATGGCAATGTCATCCGCTTCCTGTCGCCGATCACCATTCAGGACGGCGTGTTTAGCGAAGCCCTCGACATTCTCGAAGCATCGCTGATCGAGGCGAGCGCCGCCCGCTGACGGCGAGGGCAATCGCATATGAAATGAGGTCGCTGCCGCGCGTCCCCTTCTCCCCTCGGGGAGAAGGTGCCGTCAGGCGGATGAGGGGGTGCCAAGCGCACCAAAATTCACGCATCCGAGCCGGTCGGCCCCCTCATCCGACCCTTCGGGCCACCTTCTCCCCACGGGGAGAAGGAACTCGCGGCACCAAACAACATCGGAGTGCATAGCATGTCCTTTACAACAGCAATGACCAAGCATGTTCCCTTCTCTTCGCGCCTCCTGCGCGCCGCCGGCTATATCAACGGCGCCTGGACGGGCGGCGGGGCGACGAAGACCTTCGATGTCATCAATCCCGCGACCGGCGAAGTGCTTGCCTCGCTGCCGGATATGGGCGCTGGCGAGACGACGGCTGCCATCGATGCCGCTTATATCGCCCAAGTCGCCTGGGCCGCCCGCCCGGCCAAGGAACGGGCCGCAATCTTGCGAAAATGGTTCGATCTCATGATCGCCAACGCCGATGAGCTGGCGGCGATCCTGACGGCCGAAATGGGCAAGCCGCTGCCGGAAGCCAGAGGCGAAATCCTCTACGCCGCCTCCTATGTCGAATGGTACGCGGAAGAGGCCAAGCGCATCTATGGCGAAACCATCCCAGCGCCGTCCAACGATAAGCGCATGATCGTCATCAAGCAGCCGGTCGGCGTCGTCGGCACGATCACGCCATGGAACTTCCCGGCCGCCATGATCGCCCGCAAGATCGCACCGGCGCTTGCCGTTGGCTGCACCGTCGTTTCAAAGCCCGCTGAGCAGACGCCGCTGACGGCGATCGCGCTTGCCGTGCTTGCCGAAGAAGCGGGCATTCCGGCCGGCGTCCTCAACATCATCGTCGGCCTTGACGGCCCGGCCATCGGCCGCGAACTCTGCGGCAATGCGAAGGTGCGCAAGATCAGCTTCACTGGCTCGACGGAGGTCGGCCGCATCCTGATGCGCCAGTGCGCCGACCAGATTAAGAAGGTCAGCCTCGAGCTTGGCGGCAATGCGCCCTTCATCGTCTTCGATGACGCCGATCTCGACGCCGCCGTCGAGGGGGCCATGGCTTCGAAATACCGCAATGCCGGTCAGACCTGTGTCTGCGCCAACCGCATCTATGTGCAATCCAGCGTCTACGACGCCTTTGCCGCCAAGCTTGCCGCGAAGGTCGGCGAACTTAACGTGGGCGACGGCTTCAAGCCGGGCGTGACCGTTGGGCCGCTGATCGACGAACAGGGTGTCGCCAAGGCCGAAGACCATGTTCGCGACGCCGTCTCGAAGGGTGCTCGCGTCGTGCTCGGCGGCAAGCGCATAGAAGGCACCGGCACATTCTTCGCTCCGACCATCCTGACCGGTGTCGACCGGAGCATGAAGGTTGCCCGCGAGGAAACATTCGGTCCAGTTGCACCGCTCTTCCGCTTCGACACCGCCGAGGATGTCATCGCGCAGGCGAATGATACCGAATTCGGCCTCGCGGCCTATTTCTTCGCCGGCGACCTGAAGAAGGTGTGGCGCGTGGCGGAAGCGCTGGAATACGGCATGGTCGGCATCAATACCGGCCTGATGTCGTCGGAAACGGCACCCTTCGGCGGCATCAAGCAATCCGGTCTCGGCCGCGAAGGCTCGCGCCACGGCGCCGACGACTATCTGGAAATGAAATACCTCTGCATCGGCAATCTATAGCCGGCTATCAGGTTGAGGTGATGTGAATGCGGCCCTGCCACAGCCGGGCCGCGCTCAGCCGGTCGCTGTAAAAGGCGCCGGTATCGAGATTGAGCCTGAGACCATTGACTTCCGCCCGCTGGACCGGCGTGTGGCCGTGGATAATCAACTTCGGCAGCGGCTGTGCACTATCGTAGAAGCGGGAGCGGATGAAAACCAAATCGTCGTCTTGCTGGTCGGCAATGGACCGATCCGGATCGATGCCGGCATGGACGAACAAAGCTTTCGGCGTGTCCAGCAGGATCGGCAGGCGGCGCAGGAAATTGACATGATCGTCCGGCAGCCAGGTTCGGATGAACGTATCGAGCTTCTTCCGCTTGGGATATAACTGCTGTAGACGAGGGATATCCACGCCATAGGAGGCGAGTGTCGCATCACCGCCAAGCGCCACCCAATCCTCGAGCGATATCTCACCATCGACATAGGCTAGCATCGCCATCTCATGATTGCCGGTGAGGCATATGCGGTCGAAACCGTTCGGCGGCGGCGCCATGAGGCGGCCGACCACCTGCGCCGACGCGGGACCACGATCGATGAAATCCCCCAGCATGATGATGAGCTTTCGGCCGGGAAGCCCCGCCGCGTCTGCAAAAATCTTGCGCTCCAGTGCACTGAGGAGATCGTAACGGCCGTGGACATCACCGATGACGTAGGTGGGCATGTCGAGATGTTCGAGCCACTCCCGGCGCCGACGGTGGCCAAAGCCATTGGCCATTTTTTCGCGTATCCTGGATGCCGCCATGAAACTGCCTTTCGAGCGTACACCCCGGAACGCCTCAACTGTGTCTGCAAAAAGGACTCAAAAGCGACGATTCTTTGCCAGAAAGGCGGAAATCATCGCTGATGATGGTTCCACGGCAGACCTCGGCCTGCGACACCAACCCGCCTTGCGGCAAAGCGTCCCGAACGGCGCCTTTATGCATGGAGAAAGTTGACAGTGCGTATCCGCAATCTTATCGCGCTGACCACGTCGGCGCGAGAAATTCCCGCCGTTCAACCCGAAAAAACATGAGTGCCGGGCAGCTTCAGCATATTGGCTGCCGGATTGCCGACGCAAACAACATGCCTCAAATTGGAACGTACCATTCATGGCGCCTGTAAACTTATCGTGAAACCCTGATGGAAACGACGACAGCGCTCCAACTCTGCCGCTTCCTGCATGACGCGTCCCTGATGTTTCTATGGGGCGCCTGTGCCTATCTATCTCTGTTCGTGCCGAGAGCGCTTGCCGACACCGTCTGGCGTATAGCTGCAAAACCGCTTTTGCTGATTGTTGCGATTGCAGTTTTAACGGCACTGGCCGCATTGCCGGTGACGACGGCGAATATCGGCAACGGCTGGAGCGATGCGCTCAATGCCGACATGATGCATGACGTGGTTTTCGAAACCACGGTCGGGATTGCATGGCAGGCACAAGTGCTGGCGGCCATCGTGATGGTTTGCACCTTGCTGTTGCCGCAGAGCCGGCGCCGCCATGGGCTGACCCTGGGCGCCGGCCTCGGGCTCGCCTCGCTGTCACTGACCGGGCATGCCTCGATGCTGGAAGGCTGGGCGCGGCAGGCGCACCGGGCCAATGATATCCTGCATGTGCTTGCAGGTGGTGGCTGGCTGGGGGCGCTGGTGCCGCTGATCCCTATCCTCAAGCTTCTCGGGCGGCCGGAATGCCGGGCGGAAGCGCAAGTGGCGTTGCGCCGGTTCTCCAATGCCGGGCACGTAGCAGTCGCGCTCGTCATCCTCTCCGGCATCGTCAATACGCTGCTGATCCTGAAACGCCTGCCGATGGACTGGTCTTCGTCCTATCAGAAGCTGCTTGCCATCAAGATCGCGCTGGTCGCCGTCATGGCGGTGCTGGCCATCATCAACCGCTACGTCTTCGTTCCCTGGATCGGCCGCAAGCCGGCTCGCGCGCTGCTGGCCCTCCGGCTTGGAAGCATCGCCGAGATCGTCATCGGCATTGTTGTCATCGGGCTCGTCGCCGTCTTCGGCATGATGGAGCCGGTCTAGAGCCGTTTCGCTTTTCTTCGAATCGCGAAAATGCTCTATCTCCTTGTTTTTACGCAATTCCTGACGGAAAACCGCTGCGCACTTTTCCTGGAATTGCTCTAACCGCCGAGCGATTTCACGACAGCGCGAACGGCTGCCGGATCTTGCGTCGTCGGCTTGTATTCCAGACCCACCCTGCCACGATAGCCTTGGGCGTATAGCCAATCCAGCCGCTTCGTCAGATCGATATGGCCGGTGCCGGGGTCGTTACGGCCGGGATAATCGGCAACATGGAGATGGATGATGCGGTCGATGCGATCGCCGATCACCTGCTGCGTGTCTTCGCCCATGACAGCCGAATGATAGAGATCGTAGACGATGCCCACTTCCGGGCGGTCGACCTCGTCGATGATATCGAGGCCTTCCACGGTCGAGGACAGATAGTAGCCGGCATGGTCTATTTTCGTGTTCAGCGGCTCGAGGCCGAGCCGCACGCCCGATCCTTCGAGAATATCGGCACCGGCACGGAGGGCAGCGACGATGGCCGCCCTCTGGTCGGCACGAGAAAACTTCGCCAGATCATCGCCGGCCTGCGCGATCAGCACCGGCGCGCCGAGACGCTGGGCGACAGCAACGGACTCTCGCAACCCCGTCAGCCACGCCTCTTTGTTTGCCGGATTCGTCAGCGCGATCATCGGCTCCGCGACAAGGCCGGACACGGCAATGCCGGTCTCGGCTACGGCAGCCGCGATCGCGTCCAGGTCCTTGTTAGTCCAGTGCCAGAATTCGACCGCATCGAGCCCCGCGGCATGTGCCAGCCGGACACGATCGGCAAAGGCATCGCCGTCGCGTGCAAACAACCATTCGATACAAGCTGAAAACTGCCGCATGAGATACTCCTCCCTCAATCGGTGAGGAGCAATGCGCGAGATCGCCCATGACTGCAAGTCTCACGAACGATAATGTTGCTGTGGCGGTCGATGCATCGAAGGCTTGATGGCTTCGACATTCATTGCCGACAGCACGCGCATGTCGCGGCGGAAATCGGAAGGCGTCATGCCGGCAATATGGCGGAAGGATTTGTTGAAGGCGCTGATCGAGCCGAAGCCACTATCCATCGCCACCTGCAGCACATTGGCGCCGTCCCGCATCAGCATCGCCTGGGCGCGCGACAGGCGCAGCAGGTTCACATATTTCGCCAACGTCATGCCGGTGGATTTCTTGAAGAGGTTCATCGCGTATTTCGGATGGAGATGCGCCGCCTTGGCGATATCGACGGTATCGATGTCGTGCAGAAAATTATCGGCGATGAAATCGCACATGCGCGCCAGGCTGCGCGAGGATTGCGGATGGGCCTGATCGTTGGTCAGATTTTCCTGCTTCTCCGGCACCATGCGATAGGGCTCGAAAGCGATGCGCTCCAGGCGCAGGAGAAGTTCCGCGACGGCATGTTCGGCCTTGGCGCCGTCCTCGGACATGACATAACGATGCCATCGGGCGAAATTTTCGTCGTCTGCGGCATCGGTCGCCGAGCTTATCAGCGCCTGCCCGCGAATGAGGCGACCGGAAATATCGAGCGGCAGCCGCAGGCGGAAGAAATGCACAAGCGGCAGATGCGCGCCCGCATAGATCGAATCTTCCGACAGCTCGTCCAGCTGATGCGGTTGGCCACCCCAGAAAAGGCAGATCTCGCCGGCTCTCAAAGTAAGCTCGTGATCGCCGATGCGGTAATGCACGGTGCCGCGGACGATGTAATTGACTTCCACCTGCGCGTGCCAATGCGGCTTTGCCATCGGCAACGGGTGGTTATGAAACATCTGCAGGACGTTTGGGAGCCCTTCGACACTGCTCGCCCCCGGCTGATAAACCGCCCGTTGACCCACCTTACTTTTCGCCAAGTCGATGTTCCTTTTTTAGGAGACAGAAGCGTACCGACAGCTAGTTTAAGCGTGTTCTCTTGAGGACGGCAATTGAAAAGGGAGGATTTTCAATGCGTTTAAAACTTGCTGGAGCGACGGCCCTTGCTGCCCTGCTCGCTTCCGGTTCTGCCTTTGCTGAGCAAACCACCATTACGGTCTGGAGCTGGAACATCGCCGCATCGGCGCTGAAGTCCACAGTCGAGGGGTTCAACAAGAAATATCCTGACATCAAGGTCGAGGTTCAAGACATCGGCAACCCGCAGGTCTTCGACAAGATGCTGGCCGCTTGCGCCGCCGGCGGCGACGGCCTGCCTGACGTCATGTCGATCGAAAACCACAAGGCTTCGATCTTCTGGAACCGCTTTCCGGACTGCCTGACCGATCTCACGAAGCTTGGCTACAACGACGAGCTGAAGAAGCAGTTCCCGGATTTCAAGCGCGCCGAGCTTGAAGTCGGCGATGCCGCCTACGCCATGCCGTGGGACTCCGGTCCGGTCACCATGTTCTATCGCCGCGACATGTATGAAAAGGCCGGCGTCGATCCGGCAACGATCAAGACCTGGGACGATTTCATCGCCGCCGGTAAGAAGATCTCCGCCGCTAATCCTGGTGTGGTCATGACGCAGGCCGATCTAAACGGCGACAGCGAATGGTTCCGCATGCTCGCCAACGAACAGGGTTGCGGCTATTTTTCGAGCGACAGCCAGAGCATCACCGTCAACCAGCCCGGCTGCGTCAAGGCACTGGACAAGGTGAAGGAGATCAAGGACGCGGGCCTGATGACCGCGGCGAACTGGAACGAGAAAATTCAGGCGAACACTGCAAGTAAGGTGGCATCGCAGCTCTATGGCGGCTGGTATGAAGGCACCGTCCGCTCCACCTCGCCGGATCTCGCCGGCAAATGGGGCGTCTATCCGATGCCGAGCATGACGGCTGACGGCCCGCATGCAGCCAATCTTGGCGGTTCCTCGCTCGCAATCGCCAGTGGCTCCAAGCACAAGGAAGCCGCCTGGAAATTCCTTGAATACACGCTTGGCACCAATGAGGGCCAGGTGACGATGCTGAAGTCCTTCGGTCTCGTGCCGTCGCTGTTGACGGCGGTCAAGGATCCCTTCGTCAACGAACCGCAGCCCTATTGGGGTGGGCAAAAGGTCTGGGCCGATATCCTCGCCACCCTGCCGAAAATCCACCCGAGCCCAGGTACCCAGTATTTCAGCGACGCCGATGAGATCATCAAAGCCGTTCAGACGAAATATCTTGCCGGCGGATATCCAAACGGCAAGGCTGCGCTCGACGACGCGGCCCAGCAGATCGCCTCGGCGACGGGCCTGCCGCTCGCGAAATGATTGACACCACCGGGCGTGCCTCCCAAGCCGCGCCCGGCATCCCCGCCGCTCTAGAATCAAAGAAGCAGAGCGCGGCGTCGTCCGAAAATCGCCTACACTTTTCGGCGTCACGCTCTAGAGGGCGGCGGGGATGTGATGTTACGCATCATTTTTCTGCGCATAAAGGAGAAGGCTTTCATGCGGTTGCGAAACCGGAGCGCCTATGCGTTCCTTGCACCCTATCTTCTGGTATTCGCCGCTTTCTGGGTCTGGCCGATCATCGATTCGTTTCTGATCTCGTTCCAGAATACCCGTGTTAATCCGTGGACCTTCAATCTGTCGCTCAATTGGGGGCGGCTGTTCGGTGATCCGGCATTCTACAACGCGCTTGAAAACACGTTGATTATCCTGATCGTCCAGGTGCCGGTCATGATCACACTCGCCACGGTCATGGCGGTGCTGCTGAACTCACCGCTGTTGAAGGCCCGTGGCATTTTCCGCTTCGCTTTCTTCGCGCCCGTCGTCGTTGGCGAGGTCGCCTATGCCGCGGTCTTCCGCCTGATGTTCAACGTCGATTTCGGCATCATCAACAAGCTGCTCGGCAGTGTGGGCATCGCGCCGGTGTCGTGGTTCGCCGATTCCCACGCCGCCATGGTGCTCATCGTTATCGCCGTCACCTGGCGCTGGGCGGGTTACAACGCCATCATCATTCTGTCCGGGCTGCAATCGATCCCGGAGGATGTTTATGAGGCCGCAACCCTCGACCGCGTCAGCCGCTTCAAGCAGTTCATCCATATCACACTGCCACTCCTGAAGCCGATCATCCTGTTCTGCGTGGTCCTGTCCGTCATCGGCACCATGCAGCTCTTCACCGAACCATATCTGATCACCAACAGAGGCGGCCCCGGCGGCGGGACGGAAACGCTCGGTCTGCTGCTCTATCGCCAGGCTTTCCAGTCGACCAACTTCGGCTATGCCTCGGCGATCGCCTATACGATGGCGGCGCTTGCGGTCGTCATCTCTCTTCTCAATCTCTGGGTGGGGCGCGAACCGAAATGAAATCAAAATCCAGATCCACTCTGATCCGCTCGATCGCCTTGCATGGCCTGCTGGCGCCGCTCGCCATCATCTGGCTGTTTCCGCTCTGGATGATGTTCGTCTTCTCCACCATGCCCGATTACGGCATTTTCAGTCCCGGTATCATCCTGACACCGTCGACGGGTTTCATGGACAACTTCCGGAACCTGCAGGCCGACACCAACTTCGTCGGCGCGATGACGATCTCCATCGTCGTTGCGGTCATCTACACCTTCCTGTCGGTGCTGCTGACATCGATGGCCGGATGGGCGCTAGCGCGTTATCAGTTCGCCGGCCGTTCGGGCGTCATCGGCATCATCCTCGGCACCATCACGCTGCCCTACTCCGTCGTCATCATTCCGCAATTCATCATGGTGGCGCGCGATTTCGGGCTGGCGAACACATGGGTTGCGCTGATCGTGCCGCCGCTCTTCAACTCACTCGGCGTTCTCTTCATGCGTCAGGCTTTCTCGATGATGCCGGGCGAACTCTTTGATGCCGCCCGCGTTGAGGGCGTCAAGGAATGGCAGATCTTCCTGCGCATCGCCCTGCCGCTCGCAAGGCCGACGATGGCAGCACTCGCCATCATCCTGTTCCTGGCTTCCTGGAACAACTATCTCTGGCCGCTGCTCATCAACTCCCGGCCGGGGATGATGACAGCGCCTGTCGCGCTCGGAACGCTGATCGGCCTCACAAGGGTCTCCTGGGGCGGCATCATGGCCGGTGCCGTAATGCTGACGGCACCGATTCTCATCATCTTCGTTCTCCTGCAACGCCACTTCATCGCCGGCATTGCCGCCGGCGCAATCAAATAATTCCGGGAGATCCGTATGGCTGAACTTTCTCTCACCAATATCGTCAAACGCTATGGTTCGCTGGAAATCATCCACGGCGCCAATCTCGAGGTGAAGGACGGCGAATTCGTCGTCTTCGTCGGGCCGTCCGGATGCGGCAAGTCCACGCTGTTGCGCATGATCGCTGGGCTGGAGGATATTTCCGGCGGCGAGCTCAAGATCGGTGGCCGTATCGTCAATGACGTGGAACCGGCCGATCGCGGTATCGCCATGGTTTTCCAGTCCTATGCCCTCTACCCGCATCTGACCGTCGAGCAGAACCTCAATTTCGGGCTGCGCATGAACGGCAATCCGAAGGCCGATACCGACCGCCGCGTCAAGCAGGCCGCCGAGATCCTGCAGATTACGGAACTCATGCAACGCCGGCCGAAGCAGCTTTCCGGCGGCCAGCGCCAGCGCGTCGCCATCGGCCGCGCCATCGTGCGCGAGCCGCAGATCTTCCTGTTCGACGAGCCGCTGTCCAACCTCGATGCCGAGCTGCGCGTGCAGATGCGCGTCGAAATATCGCGCCTCCATAAGAAGCTCGGCACGACGATGATCTACGTCACCCACGACCAGACGGAAGCCATGACGCTTGCCGACAAGATCGTCGTGCTACGCGGCGGCAATATCGAGCAGGTAGGCGCGCCGCTGGACCTTTACGACGACCCGGCCAACCAGTTCGTCGCAGGCTTCGTCGGCTCGCCGAAAATGAACTTCCTGCAGGCCGAAGTGGCTGACAATCAGCAGGGCCGCATCGCCGTCGTGCTCAAGGGCCAGCGCAACATCCGCCTGACGTTGCCCGCCTCCTCGGCAAAGGTGGAAGTCGGCCAGCCGGTGACGCTCGGCGTCCGCCCGGAACATTTTCTCGAGGCCGGACGCGGCGATGTGGACATGACCGTCGATGTCGATGTCGCAGAGCATCTCGGCAATACCAGCTACATCTACGCCAATATCGAAGGCGGCGAGCAGATCGTCATCGAGCGCGAGGAATCCCGCAACACGGGCAACCGCGACAAGCTCACCGTGGCGCTCTCGGCGACAAAGACATTCCTGTTCGACAGCGCCGGCAACCGATTGCGATAGGCGCTGCCAATCCTCCCAAGACAGCATGCAGATTTAGAAAGGATCGTTCCATGACTACTGAGACACCAATCCGCTGGGGCATCATCGGCCCCGGCAGGATCGCACAGACTTTTGCCGATGGTATCGCCCATTCCCGCAGCGGCAAGCTGGTGGCCATCGCCAGCCGCAACCCGGACAAGCCGGGTCTCGGCGACGGTTTCCCGGGCGCGCGCATCGTCAATGGTTATGAAGCCCTGCTCGCCGACAAGGAAATCGACGCCGTCTACATCGCCACGCCGCATACCGGCCACGCCGAATGGGCGATCAAGGCGATCCGTGCCGGCAAGCATGTGCTCGTCGAAAAGCCGATCGCGCTTTCTGCCTTCGATGCCGAAGCTATCTATTACGAGGCCAAGAAGGCCGGTGTCTTCGCCGGCGAAGCCTTCATGTATCGCGTCCATCCGCAGACGGCGAAACTGATCGAGCTCGTCAAGAGCGGCGTGATTGGCGAGTTGCGCATCATCCGCACCTCCTTCGGTTTCAACATGGGTAAGGTCAATCCGGAACACCGGCTGTTTGCCAATGAGACTGCCGGCGGCGGCATTCTCGATGTCGGCGGCTATCCGGTCTCTATGGCCCGCCTGATTGCCGGCGCGGTCGACGGCAAGCCGTTCCTCGATCCGGAAAAGGTATCGGGCGTCGGCCATCTCGGTCAGACCGGCGTTGACGAATGGGCCTCCGCCGTCCTGAAGTTCCCGAACGACATCATTGCCGAAGTGTCCTGCTCCATCATGGCCAATCAGGACAACACGCTGCGCATCATCGGCTCCGAAGGCCGTATCGAAGTCAAGGACTTCTGGTTTGCCTCCGGTCACAAGGGCGGTGTCGGCAAGATCGAAGTCATCAAGGGCGGCGAGACCCAGACGATCGAAGTCAAGGAAGATCGCTGGCTCTATTCCTTCGAAGTCGATGCGGCCGGCGATGCCATCCGCGCCGGAAACAAGGAATTCGCCTATCCCGGCATCAGCTGGGCCGATTCGATCGGAAACCTCAAGGTGCTCGACCAATGGCGCGCATCGATCGGCCTTGAATATAGTATCGAGAAAGCAGCGAAGCGCACGAAGAACATCGCCGGCGGGACCGTCACCAAGGGCAACAGCATTCCGAAGCGCAGCATTCCCGGCATATCCAAGCCGGCATCGCTTGTTACGCTCGGCTTCGAATTCTTCCCAAATTTCGCAGCCGCCTCGCTGACGCTCGACGCCTTCTATGAAGCCGGCGGCAATGCCTTCGACACTGCCTATGTCTATGGTGGCGGCAAGACGGAGAGCATCTTCGGCGACTGGCACACCAGCCGCAGCGTGCCGCGCGAGGAGATCGTGCTGATCGGCAAGGGTGCGCATTCACCACTCTGCTATCCGGATGTGATCGCCAAGCAGCTCGACCAGTCCCTCAACCGCCTAAAGACCGACTATGTCGATATCTACTTCATGCACCGCGACAATACCGACGTTCCGGTCGGCGAGTTCGTCGATGCCATGGATGCCGAGGTGAAAGCCGGCCGTATTCGCGGCATCTTCGGCGGCTCGAACTGGACGCGCGCCCGCTTCGACGAGGCGATCGCCTATGCCGAGAAGAACGGCAAGACGGCACCGGCTGCCCTTTCCAACAACTTCTCGCTGGCGGAAATGCTCGACCCGATCTGGGCCGGCTGCATCGCCGCCTCGGACGATGAGTGGAAGGCCTGGCTCAATGCCAAGCAGATCCCGAACTTCGCCTGGTCGAGCCAGGGCCGCGGCTTCTTTACCGACCGCGCCGGCCGCGACAAGCGCGACGACGAGGAATTGGTCCGCGTCTGGTATTCCGACCGCAATTTCGGCCGCCGCGATCGGGCGATCGAACTGGCGCAGAAGCTCGGCCGCAACCCGATCCATATCGCGCTTGCCTATGTCGTCGCACAGCCCTTCCCTGTGATACCGCTGATCGGACCGCGCACGATCGCCGAGCTGGAAGACAGCCTCTCGGCGCTCGACATCAAGCTGACGCCAGAGCAGGTGAAGTGGCTCGAGGGCTGAAACGGGGCGGCCGGCTGATGACGTTCACGGTCGGCCGCTGAGCTTGGATATACGAAATGAAAGCAGCCCATCCGAAATGCCGGATGGGCTGTTTTCATATGGGAAGAGCCCACTGCCGCGCACCTCCTTCTCCCCGAGGGGAAAGGTGCCGGTAGGCGGATGAGGGGGATTCGCCCGGAGCATAAAGGCTAATGAGTCGAGGCGATTAGCCCCCTCATCCGACCCTTCGGGCCATCTTCTCCCCGAGGGAGAAGGGATTTACGGCAGGTAATGCGCCATACAATCGCCGCGAGATCAAGCGGCAAAATCGAATGTCTTCTCATCAGCCCCTTCGAGCCGCAGCAGATAGGCCTTGCGTTCGAGACCGCCGGCGAACCCGCGCAAATCACCAGCCGATCCCACCACGCGGTGGCAGGGCGCGATGATCGAGATCGGGTTGCGGCCATTGGCGGCACCGACGGCGCGGATCGCCTTGGCCGAGCCGATCTCGGTCGCGATCTGGCGATAGCTGCGCGTCTCGCCGAAGGGGATGGCGAGCAGCGCCTGCCATACCTTCTGCTGAAACTCAGTTCCGGCAAAATCGAGCGGCAGATCGAAAACCTGTCGTTCGCCGGCGAAATATTCACGGAGCTGCCGCTCGGTTTCCACGAGCACCGGATGGCTGTCATCCTCAGTCACGATGAGCAAGGGCACACGGCCTGGGCGATCATTGTCCCAAAGGATCGCGGCAAGTCCATCATCGCTGCCGACGAGCTTCAACGCGCCGACGGGCGAGTCCATGATCCGATAGACATACTGCTTTTCCGCATTTTTCGAGGCTTTGGTCATGCCGATATCCTTTCTTTGAATTGCGCTCATGGCATCGGGCGAGATTGCCTCTGATGGAGCGCTTATGCCCCCATTGGACCTCAAATGACCGTCGCCAACCACCCGAAAACGGACGGCGGGCAGGAAAATCCCGGCATTTCCGGATTCATGCGCTCAGCCGCAAGATGACGCAACCTCCATGCGCATGCTTGGGGAATGGGCTGGAATTGTGTAGAATCGGCGAAGAGAACAGATCGCCAGCTTGCGGAACCCGATATGACAGTTCGCCCGCCGCGCAATTTCAATCCATCGCAGACAAACGAGACCGGCCTCGGCATTCTCGAATATGAGATGATGTCGGAACGCGCCAGTACGCTCGGGCATCACGGCATGAAGGTGGAAGCGGCGCTTGCAGCCTTGCAGGAGGGCGAGGCCAAGGGCAAGGAGGGCGTCGAACACGAGCGGCTGGTGGATATCGCGGCGCAAGCCGTCTGGGCCATGTTCATCCATCGCGAGATCTGCGGCCTGCGCAACGGCCGTGACGTCATCCAGCGCTATGGCATTCCCAACAAGGTGCTTGCGCGCCTCGGCGCCAGCCCGAGACATCTCTAAATATTAGGATTTCAGGATCGCCTGGAAGCGCGGATCGAAGGCATGGCCGATCGGCTCTGCCGCCGCACCGCGCGCCACGGCCCAAGGATCGGTCATGCCGAGCTGGAGGCGCGGCAGCAATCGATCGGGACGATCGGCATTGGAGGGCAGGAGCGGCTGCATCGCGGCCATCAGCCTAGTTGCGAGCGCCGGGGGCGCGCCACCGCACAAAATCACCGTCTGCGGATCGAAGATGGTTTCGATGAGCTGCACGCTCCAGCGCAGGTCGATCGCCGCCCTTTCGATCCAGGCGAGAATATCTGGATCGTCGGCAGCGGCCCGTTTGTCTATCAGCGAATAGATATCCGGCGCCATCGGATCGAGGCCGAGGTGATCGTAGAGTGAAGCCAATGATGCGCGATGCTCCAGCTGGGTCTGTTTCCCGCCTGATGTCAGCAGCGCCATGCCGATTTCGCCGGCATTGCCATGCGCACCGCTATAGAGCTCACCACCGAGGATGAGCCCGGCACCGATACCATAGCCTACATAGAGGCAGACGGCATGGTCGAGGCCATGTGCGGCGCCGACCATGCGCTCGGCGGTCGCGGAGGCCGCGGCGTCATTCTGCAGGGTAACGTTAAGGCCGGTTCCGACCGACAACGTTTCCAGCAGCGGAAAGCGCTGCCAGGCGCCCATCATCCAGGGATTGTCGGCATCCTCCTGCTCGATACCAAACGGGCCTGGCATCGCGACACCGAGGCCGACGAGGCGCTTCTCCGCCTGAGCCGCTCGCTGCTTCAATTCGCTGCGCACGTCCTCCACGAGCTGCAAGACGATGGGCGTACCTGTCGCCGGTCCACCTCCCGGCAGGTTCGCTTCCTTGCGTATCAGCACATTGCCGACGAGATCGACGGCGATGGCGCGGGTGATGTGACGGTCGATCTGCAGGCCGATGGCGCAGGCGCCTTCCGGTACAAGACCGTAGGGCGTCGAGGGCTGACCGCGGCCGCGGCGCACCGTTTCCCTTGATGTGACGAGACCGTCGTTTTCCAGCTCCTCCATGATGTTGGAGACGGTCTGTTTCGTCAGGCGGGTGGCGCGCGCGAGATCTGCGCGGGAGAGCGCACCATTGAGCCGCAAGGCGTCGATGATCACCCGCCGGTTATGGGCGCTGGTCCCCTCGTGGTTCGTTCCGCTGGTAGCCCTGATCGGGCGAATATCGTGCATCCGCTTTTGCCCTCTTGACAGCAATAGAATATTGAAGAACAAATTAGTCAAGACAATTGACTTAAAAGAAACCACAGAGTTTCACCAGGGAACTTAAGCGACGCTCCGATCAATGTTCGGCAGCCAGCCCGGCCAATTGCCTGCTCGACAACCGATGGCGACGTCAGCCGCCTTTGGAAAAATCGCGTGACTGTCAAAAACTGGAGGATGGAATGTTGAAATCATTGAACAAGACATTGCTGGGCGCAGCGCTGATCGGCGTATCCTTCGCCTCGCACGCCCTTGCCGAAACGACGATCAATGCCCTCTTCATGGCGCAGGCTGCCTATAGCGAAGCCGATGTGCGCGCGATGACGGATGCCTTCTCCAAGGCCAATCCGGACATCAAGGTCAACCTCGAATTCGTCCCTTATGAAGGCCTGCACGACAAGACGGTGCTGGCGCAGGGATCTGGCGGCGGCTACGACGTCGTGCTCTTCGACGTGATCTGGCCGGCCGAATACGCGACCAACAAGGTTCTGGTCGACGTTTCATCGCGCATTTCGGACGAGACGAAGAAGAACGTGCTGCCGGGTGCATGGACGACGGTGCAGTATGACGGCAAGTACTACGGCATGCCGTGGATCCTCGATACCAAGTACCTGTTCTATAACAAGGAAATCCTGGAAAAGGCCGGCATCAAGACGCCACCGAAGACCTGGGACGAACTGAACGAGCAGGCCAAGATCATCAAGGACAAGGGCTTGTTGGCAACGCCGATTGCCTGGAGCTGGTCACAGGCCGAAGCCGCAATCTGCGACTACGCCACGCTCGTCAGCGCCTATAAGGGCGATTTCATCAAGGATGGCAAGCCGGACTTCCAGACCGGTGGCGGCCTCGACGCCCTGAAATACATGGTCACCAGCTACAAGTCCGGCCTGACCAACCCGAACTCCAAGGAATTCCTTGAAGAAGACGTTCGCAAGGTCTTCGAAAACGGCGACGCCGCCTTCGCGCTGAACTGGACCTACATGTACAACATGGCGAACGACCCGAAGGACAGCAAGGTCGCAGGCAAGGTCGGCGTCGTGCCGGCACCGGGCGTTGCCGGCAAGAGCGAGGCTTCGGCGGTGAACGGCTCGATGGGTCTCGGCATCACTACTGCCAGCAAGCATCCGGACGAGGCCTGGAAATACATCTCCTTCATGACCTCGCAGGCAACGCAGAACCAGTATGCGAAGCTTAGCCTGCCGATCTGGGCATCGTCCTACAGTGATCCGGCCGTCACCAAGGGTCAGGAAGAACTGATCGCGGCCGCAAAGGTCGGCCTCGCTGCCATGTATCCGCGTCCGACGACGCCGAAATATCAGGAACTGTCAACCGCACTTCAGCAGGCGATCCAGGAATCGCTGCTCGGCCAGTCTTCTCCGGAAGACGCACTGAAGTCTGCTGCCGACAATAGCGGTCTCTGATAATCTCATCGGGCGGCGCCAATCGCCGCCCGCCTCTAATTTCCTCCATGAAGAATGAAAGAAGGGGCCTGCCATGTCCGGCACCTCCATGACAACTCGCGCCTGGCTTTTGATGCTGCCACTGCTTGTGGTGATGATCGCCGTCATCGGCTGGCCCCTCGTCGACACGGTCGGCCTTTCTTTCACCGATGCGAAGCTTGTGGGAACCGGCGGCAATTTCGTCGGTATCGACAATTACGCGAAGATGTTGGCGAACTCCAATTTTCAGCGCACCCTGATTACCACGGCGTGGTTCGCGATCGTCTCCGTTGCCGCCGAAATGGTGCTCGGCGTGCTGGCTGCCCTGCTGTTGAATCAGAATTTTAGGGGTCGCGGCGTGCTGCGTGCACTAATGATCCTGCCCTGGGCGTTGCCGACCGTCGTGAACGCGACGTTGTGGCGGCTGATCTACAATCCCGAATATGGCGCGCTCAACGCAGCCCTCACCCAGCTTGGCCTCATCGACGCCTACCGCTCCTGGCTCGGCGAACCGGGCACGGCGCTGACAGCACTCATCGTCGCCGACTGCTGGAAGAATTTCCCACTGGTGGCGCTCATTGCACTTGCCGCCCTGCAGGCGGTACCGCGCGATATCACCGCCGCGTCGCTGGTCGATGGCGCCGGCCCCTTCAAGCGCTTCCGCTTCGTCATCCTTCCCTATCTTGTGGGACCGCTGATGGTGGCGCTGGTGCTGCGCACCATTGAGGCTTTCAAGGTCTTCGATATCATCTGGGTGATGACACGCGGTGGGCCGGCAAACAGCACGCGCACTCTATCGATCCTCGTCTATCAGGAAGCCTTTTCCTTCCAGCGAGCGGGGTCGGGCGCATCGCTTGCCCTCATCGTCACGCTGCTGGTCACGCTGCTTGCCGCCGCCTATGCCGCCCTTGTCCGCAAAACCGCAGGGAGTGCCGCCTGATGGAACGCCAGAGCCCGCTCTTCACCTGCTTCATCTATGTCTGCGCCATCCTGCTCGCCGTCGTGATCCTGGCGCCAATCGCCTGGCTCTTCATCATGAGCATTTCGCCGGCTGCCGATCTCGCCGCCAAGCCGCTGCGCTGGTGGCCGCAGACGGCGGACTTCTCGCGCTATAAGCTGCTGCTGTCGACGCTGGAAAACAGTGAGGGCGCCGCCTTCACCTCATCGCTGCGCAACAGCATCGAGGTGGCCGGCATGGCGACCATCGCAGCCATTGCGCTCGCCATTCCTGCCGGCTGGGCCGTATCGCGCACGCCATCTGTCGGATGGTCGCTTTCTATGGTCATCGCCACCTATATGCTGCCGCCGGTGGCGCTTGCCGTGCCGCTCTATATGGGGCTTGCCCATCTCGGCATGCTCAACAACGTTTTCGGCTTGGCGCTCGTCTATCTGACGATCCTCGCGCCATTCACGACCTGGCTGATGAAATCCGGCTTCGATTCCATTCCGAAGGAGATCGAGGCTGCGGCAATGATCGACGGCGCTGGGCTGTTCCAGACGCTGCGAATCATCACGTTGCCGCTTGCCATGCCCGTGATGGCGACTTCGGCGCTTTTTGCCTTCCTGCTTGCCTGGGATGAATTCTTCTATGCGCTGCTCTTCACGTCAGACCAGCGCGCCAAGACCCTCACCGTCGCCATCGCGGATCTCGCCGGCGGTCGTGTCTCGGATTACGGACTGATCGCGACTGCCGGCGTGCTCGCCGCCCTGCCCCCGGTGCTGATCGGCCTTGTCATGCAACGCGCCCTGATCTCGGGCCTCACCAATGGCGGCGTCAAGGGATGACCATGACCCAAGAGAAAACCCGCCCCGAAGGCCTTGCCGCCATCGACCGAGAAATGGCCCGCCAGCATGCCGATGCGCTTGCCTCCTTCGAGGCTGCCGCCGACATGGCCGCCAAGGCCGCCGCCTCGCTGAAACGCACCGGCAGGCTGCTGCTGCTCGGCATGGGCGGTTCCCACGCGGTCAATCGCGCCGTCGAGCCGCTCTATCGCGCCGCCGGCATCGATGCGATCGCCCTGCCGCTTTCTGAACAGCTCGGCCAGCCGCTATCGCTGGAGGGCCGTACGATCTTCATGACATCGCAATCCGGCGAAAGCGCCGAAGTGCTGCGCTGGTTCAACGAGACGGGCGGCACCGCCGAGACTTTCGGCCTGACACTGGAAAGTAGCTCCTTCCTCGCCAAGACCGCGCCTTCTCTTGTCGGCGCCGGTGGCACGGAGCTTGCCTTTGCCGCTACACGCAGCCTCACGGTCACCTTCGCGCTGCATCTGGCTGTATTCGCCGCCCTCGGTCAGGATCCGGCGCCTGCGTTTTCCGTGCTTCGCGCGCCCGAAACGCTCGATATCAAGCCGGCGCTTGCGGCTCTCGCCAATGTGGCGACGGTTGTAACCTCCGGTCGGCGTCTACAGGGTATTGCCGAGGCTCTGGCGCTCGGACTTACCGAACTTTCGCGCCGCCCGTGCTTCTCGCTCGAAGGCGGCCAGCTGCGCCATGGCCCGATGGAAATGCTCGGGCCTTCGATCGGCGTCGTTCTCTTCCGTGGCAATGATGCGACGGCTGGTCTCGTAACGGCCATGGCTGTTTCCGCGGTGGCAACCGGTGCGCCCGTGATCGTCTTCGATGGCTCCGGGGAAGAACCGGTTCCCGGTTGCGTCACCCTGCGCTTCAAGCCGGAAACCGGTCTTGCGGCGATCTTCCAGATGCTGCCTGTCGCCCAGTCGCTGATGATCGCCTTTGCCGACGAGCGGGTGGAGAATGCCGGCACGCCGGTGCGCTCCACCAAGATCACCCGGAGCGAATGAATGAAGCCGCTTGCAGTCATCGGCAACGTCAATATCGACCTGATCCTCGGGCCGGCAGCGCCGTGGCCGAAAGCCGGCACCGAGATCATTGTCGATCACGACGAGCTGCGCGTCGGCGGCCAGGCTGGCAATAGCGCCCTTGCCTGGGAGGGTCTCGGCGTTGATTACGAGATCGCGGCTAATGTCGGCAACGATCAGTTCGGCCGCTGGCTCAGCGAAGCCTTCGGCGCGCGCAGCAGCAAGTGGCCCGTACGACCGGAGAGCACGACGCTCTCGGTCGGCATTACCCATCCCGATGGCGAGCGCACCTTCTTCACCACGCGCGGCCACCTGCCAAGGTTCAATCTCGATGACGTGTTTACGGTTCTCAATGGCGAGAAGCTTGCCGGCGGCTATGCACTGCTCTGCGGCGCCTTTCTGACCGAAGATCTTACACGCGACTATGACGCGCTGTTCAACTGGGCCGACAAGCATGGAATCACAGTCGCGCTCGATACCGGTTGGCCGCTCGACGGCTGGACCAAGGAGAATTGCAATGCCACGCGGCGTTGGCTCTCCCGCTGCGGAATCGCGCTGATGAACGAAGTTGAAACGACGACCTTAGCCGGCATAGATGATCCCGCGGAGGCTGCGCGCGCGCTCCATGCACTGATGCCAGAAGGCGCGATCTTCGTCGTCAAGCGCGGTCCGGACGGCGCGATCGCCGTCGATGCCGACGGCGTGCTGGCTTCGGCCGCAGCACCAAAGGTCACCGTCGTCGACACGATCGGCGCCGGCGATGTCTTCAATGCCGGCTTCCTGGCCGCCCTTGCCCGCGGCGAGCCGCTTGCGGCCTGCCTTTCGGCCGGGACCGCGGTCGCGTCCCGCGCCATTTCCACATTGCCGCGCAGCTACGGCCCGGCTCAAGCATCCGAGGAGGCCGTTCAATGAGCGCGCTCGAAATCCAGAACATCCGCAAGAGCTACGGCGAAGTGGAGACGCTGAAAGGCATCGATATTTCGCTTGAAAGCGGCGAATTCCTGGTGCTGCTCGGCTCGTCTGGCTGCGGCAAGTCCACGCTGCTGAACATCATCGCCGGGCTCGCCGAGGCGACCAGCGGCGATATCCGCATTGGCGAACGTTCCGTGCTCGGTGTGCATCCGAAGGACCGCGACATCGCCATGGTGTTCCAGTCCTATGCGCTCTATCCGAACCTCTCGGTCCATCGCAACATCGGCTTCGGGCTGGAGATGCGCAAGGTGCCTGCGGCGGAACGCGACAAGGCAGTGCGCGAGGCGGCGAAGCTCTTGCAGATCGAGGCGCTGCTGGAGCGCAAGCCAAGCCAGCTTTCCGGCGGCCAGCGCCAGCGTGTGGCGATCGGCCGTGCCCTGGTGCGCAAGCCGGAAGTCTTCCTCTTCGACGAGCCGCTCTCCAACCTCGACGCCAAGCTGCGCATGGAGATGCGCACCGAGCTGAAGCGCCTGCACCAGATGCTGAAGACCACCGTCGTCTACGTGACGCACGACCAGATCGAAGCGATGACACTCGCAACCCGCATCGCCGTGATGCGGGACGGACGGATCGAACAGCTCGGCACGCCGGACGAAATCTACAATCATCCGGCAACACTCTATGTCGCGACCTTCGTCGGCGCGCCGCCGATGAACCTTTTGAACGCGACTGCCGATCACGGTTTGCTGCGCATCGACGGAACATCGATCACGCTGCCGATGCCGGCGACGAAAGCTGGGATCAGCCAAGGACAGCAGCTGGTGATCGGTATCCGGCCGGAAACGCTGCGCCTCGAGGAAAGCGGCAAGCTTGAGGCCATCTGCGAGGTCGCGGAACTCACAGGCCCCGAGCTCATCGTGACGGCGCAAACCGGTTCGCAGCGGCTGATGGCCTGCCTGCCGCCGCGCACCGCGATTGCCGAAGGGCAGACGCTCAAGCTCGCCTTCGATGCCAGCGCGCTGCATCTCTTCGATCGCGCCACCGGCCAGCGTTGCGAGTAGACCTTTCGAATACAGATAATGGTCGCCGAGGATGGCGCCCGCGATCTCGGAGATGGTGCGATGGGGATTCCTATCATCAGCAGCATGGAAGGAGGCGGCATGGCGCATATCATGCCGATCTGCCCCATTTCGCCCGACATTTCGCGACGGTAGCCCTCAGGGCCGGACAGCATTCCATCCTTAAGGAATAATTAAGAAACCCTGCTCAACCCTATAAAAATATTCAATAATTTTTCAATATTTTTGAATCCTGCAATGTACCCGCAATTCTCACCGGCAAAATGACCAGCATCTCCTGACGTTGATCCGCTCCCAAGACGGACAGCACCGGAGAACAACAGGAACCGATGTCCGGTTCTCCAACGCAAACAGAGACCTTGCGAGCGCCCAGGGATGGTGCACGGGTTTCGTATGGAGTTAGCAATGTCGCTCAGCGCAAAATCTATTCTGTTCGCGGCTCTGGCCATGACGGCCGCGTCCAACGCTTCCGCAGCCGATCTCACTACCTATCAGGCCCCGGATGCCGGCTATGACCGGCCGCCGGCTTTCCAGTGGAGCGGCGCCTATTTCGGCGCCCATGGCGGTATCGCCTCGCCGAAATTCAACCCTTTCGCCAGCGGCAAGGGCCTGACCGGTGGCGTGCAAGCCGGCTACAATTTCCAGGTAGGACCAGGCATCGTCGGCGCCGAGCTGGAGGGCTCATACCTCGGAAACAACGAGATACGCGTACCAAACGGCAGGGTGGAAGAGCGCTTCCGGGGTGCTGCCAAGGCGAAGGCCGGCCTAACCTTCGATCGCACGCTCGTCTATGGCACGGCGGGTCTGACGATGACGAAGTTCGAAGGCGGCAGGGGCGTTTCCACCTCCGGCGGCTGGAAGCAGGGCTATCTCGTCGGCGGTGGCATCGAACAGGGCTTCGGCGGCGGGCTGTCGGCCAAGATCGAATACAACTACGTCATGACCAACGACGTCTCCACGACGACATCGAGCGGTAAGTCGAAGACCGATCTGCGTGACCATGTCATCAAGGCCGGCCTGAACTATCGCTTCTGATCGCCGATTTGCAGAGGTCGGCACGCCTTTTCAAGCCAGGACGTGCCCGACGGAGAGCGGCGGAGGATGGTTGATCAAACCCCGAATCGGTCCCTTCGCCGCTCTTATTCATGAAAATCAGCCGCTTCATTCGCACGCAATCGAACCAGCCATAGTCACTGCGTCTCGCATGATCGGCGGCCTTGCCGTTGCTCGAAAGTTGACCAACAATGCTGGTGAAGAAGCACAGCGGAACGATGACCGCTCCGCCGAAGGATCGGCAGTATGAGAAACCGAGCCCCCTGGTTCCATGTCAAAGCATACGGCTACGGAGCCGGCCTGCCTTGCCGTTGGCAGGGTTGGATCGCGCTTGTTATCTATGCGCTGGTGCTGATGGCCATTATCTTCGTCGGTGGACCTCATGCGGATAGTCATCCAATCGGCTATGCCGCGGCAGTCATCTTCCCGACTGCATTGCTGATTTCCGTTGCCTGGTGGAAAAGCGATGCCCCATGGCGTTGGCGATGGGGCAAAATTGACAAACCAGGCCGGGATTGAGTTGACCCCTTGCGAGCAGCGGAATCATCCGACTTCCACAAGGCAGCCAGAGGGGTTTATTCGCATTCGAGCGAAGGTTGGCGAAAACTCGTCACATACCAATCGGAACCGGGGCCTCGGGTATAGAAGGTGTAGAAACATTCCGTATGCTCGACATAGCCCGGCGTTTCGGTGACTTCATAACGCTTGCCGCGGCGCGTATCCCGGATTTCGCCGGTGGATTGGCCTGGCACCACCTGCGTCTTCTCCTTGCGCCACTGATAGGCACGCGCACCCGGCCCCAGATCATAGACATTATCCGGCGGACCGTAATCCAGCATCACGCTGCTGATCGGCGCGCCGATATAGCTCTTCATGATCTGCGAGGCACAGGCCGACAGGATCAGCAGGACTGCAAGCGCAGCAATCCCGTGAGGGAGCCGCTTCATGCGAATGGCAATCATAGGAACGTCCTTTGCAGCTAAAGGGAGATCGCGGACAGGGGTACGGCTCATGGGTTACGGCAGCATTGCGCTTTGCCGCATCAGCCGCTTTTTTGTCGTGCGCCCAAGGATTTGGCGGATGCCTTCCTTGCGGAAAGGCTGCGCCAGTTGGCCGAGAAAGCTTTTCGACGGTCGATCAGGATGGAAATAGGTGCCGAACAGCCGCTTTAATATCAGTCATTCTCTTCACCGTCTGTTCTTCTGCTGCTCTTGGAACGCGGCGTGTAAAATCTGAGAATAGATTCTTTTTCTCGACTTGAATTCAATCGCTGGATGCGGAATGTTACATTCCTACAGCATTTCATAGCTTTAAATACTTAGTGCCGCCGCGTTATTCACCTTCCCACCATTTCAAGGGATTCGTTATGCGTGCATTGATATTCCTGATGCATATTCCCTTACTGGTAACTTCTTGTGCCGGATTACAGGTCAAGCGCGTTACGTCGCGCGACCAATCTGGTATCCGCTACTGACGGCCCGCACCGTATCTGGCCCTTGTTGAAACCAAGACCGACAAGACCGTAATCTGCGACGTGAAGGCATTCTATTTGCCCGACAAGACCGAGGAATACGCGATCACGATCTCAGCGGGCATGGGCGCGATCAAAGCCACCCCTACCCTCACCGATGGCTGGAACCTAACCAGCCTTAGCACCGACGTTGACAGCAAGACGAACGAGAACATCACCGCCATTACAGGCTTGCTCAAGGAAGCGGCCGGGATAGCTAGTCCAAAACATGACTTTGCTCCACATCCATCAGCCCCGACAAAATGCGAGGGCATTTTCAGGTGGAGTATGACCAATCCGGCAACTTCAAGGGTTTCAAAAGATACCGTTGGCCATCAATTGACGCGACCGGAGAGCGAATATGAGCTTGCAAGGGCACGTCGATGCTATCAAGCGGCACATGCGCAAGGCGGAACAGGCCGACAACCGACAAGACCACGACAGGGAATTGCATCACGCCCGGATCGCCAATCGCAACCTTTGTAGGGAATGCGAGGCAAAAACGGAAAAACAAGTCCAGCGGGATAGCCGTGAAGCTTACAGCATCTGGAAATATGGCGTTCCCGGTCTCTAGCTGGTGCCGGTAGCGGGACTCGAACCCACACTCATAACGCAGCGGATTTTAAGTCCACCGCGTCTACCAATTTCGCCATACCGGCACAGGATCAAGCTACCACAGGAAAGCTCCGCGTGACCAATCTTTGATATCGCATTGCATGCGGAGTGACTGGCAGCGTCAGTATTTGGGCACAAAGACAATCCAAACCAGAGCCCTTATGGCGTCGTGTAAGAACGGAAGCGAACCTCGGCACGATCCGTTTTCATCGAGGAACATTGTAGAATCCTACAATTGACCGCGAACTCATACTTTGCGAGTAGCGAGAGGGCCGGAATGCCGATGATATCCGCCGCGATGGCCACGTAAGGCCTCGGAAAACACGAGGAGACGACGCATGTCTCAAGACAAGTCATTCACCTTCTACACCTATTCGCGCGCCAATAGTGACGAAGATCGATGGAAGCACACTGGCATTCCGGATATCTTCTTTCACGATGAAGAGGAAGCGCGCGAGGCGCTTCACGAGCTGCGCCGCGACGTTATGAGCGATTACGCGGATGACTGGTGGCCGATGCAACTGGAGAAGATCGAAACGCTGCCCATCTCACGGGACAGCATCTTTGCACTGCTGAACGATGGTGTCGGCGCCTTCGTGAAGAGCTATGAGATCATCGACATTATTGACTGATTTGGCGCTTCGCTCCCCCCCCCAAAGGCAAGGGGCGGTTCCCGAGGCTGCGCACTGCGTTTGCGCGCTTGCCGCGTGGCCCCTTGCCGTTGCTTCCCCCAGACATCGCCGGTTAGGCAGGGGTGCAGGAGGATTCTTGCACCTGTCTTTCTGATTTCGACTTTTTCCAACGATTGGGTAAAGTGTAGTGATGAAAGAGGCTCTATTTTCAAGTGTAATTACCCACACCTATGATCCGGGTAGTCCCTTTCGAACATTTGCGACTTGGCGCCGGATGAGGCGGAGGCGGTTTTGGACCGCATTCGGCAAGCCGGCGTGCGAAAGATCAAGCCGACATATCTTGCACGGCGCTGCGAAACCGAAGAATGGCTTATCCGGGAACGCCGCCGTCTCTTAGGTAATACTCGACGCGAACGGCCGGTCTACTGCTTCCTTGGCAATTTCGACGACGGCCTCGATCTCACACGGCCAAACGCGCTTGTCATGCCACTTGTCGCTTTTCCGGCTGAGGTGCTCACCTTCACCTATCCGGATAGTATGGCAAGCCTTCCTTATGTAATCCGGGAAGATCTTACCGCCGACCGACGTCCATGCCATGGGCGCGTATTCACTTTTGAAGAGGATAAAACCATCGTGAAGGAACACGGGATGCCGGGCCCAACTGAGCGCTTTATCGAAGTACAGGCTTGGGACGAGCGACCAATCTTGGAATTCCGGTCATCAAGGGTGTCCTGAATCGCTTCGGTAGCGAGCCGTTTACTCTGTGGTGGGATCAAAGTTACGTGTCTGCCTGGCTTCGACATGCCGGACAGGCCGACGATGCGCATTTCCGCCTTTACACAAGCATCCTCGTACTGGACCTCATGGGCGAATATGGCCATATCTCAAACGGGAACGAGACTCAATCGACACCAGCAGGAGAAGCAGCGCTACGGCTTGCGCTCGAACATAATCTGAAGCTGGCACGGTTGTGAGCGTTTGAGCGGGCGCGCTTCATTTCAAACAGAAGTTTCCGCAATCCGAAAGGCGGCTACAGCTCCAGAGGCCACCGTTGATGAGCGTGCATGACGGTCAGAATCTCGATGTCCTGGCCGACCCGGTAGGGAATGATATAGGGAATATCCGCTAGCACCACTTCACGCGTGCCCTTGATACGACCGGCACGCCCCGTCGCCGGAAACTCCGCCAGCATATCAACAGCCGACACAATGCGCGCGACAACACGCGCAGCAGCGCCCGGATCGTCTTTCTGGATATACTCGCCAATCTGATCAAGCCGCCGCAACGCTCGCAGCGTCCAGCGGATGCGTTTCCGACTCATGATTGACGGGCTGACTTGACGTACTTGCCGACAACCTTCGCCACATCATCATCACTGGCAAATTCGCCCCGGTTGGCTTCGGCCAACCCGGCCTCAATCTCTGCGAGCTGCCACTCCTCGCGAGCGACATAGTCCTCAATCGCCTGAGCGGCCATATACGAGCGGGAGCGGTCGAGCTTTTCCGCGATCTGGTCAAGCTTGCTGGCGGTCTCATCTGAGACGCGAACGGTGAACGCTGTCATGGCACCTAACTTTCCTTGGTTCACTATAATTATTGGTGAACCAATGCGGTTCGTCAAGGTTCCGCTAATGTGAGAAGGCTTTCAATTGATAATAGATTCCGATCATGGGATTTCTGACCCGGTGACCGGATAGGGACTTTTCTCTCTTTAAGGCCCGCCAAGCGGGCTGACAAATCGGCAAGCGATTTGTGACGACACCCGTTCGGGTGTCTTTACCAAACCTTGCGGACCCGGCATTCGTGGTAGGACGGCGGTCCCGCCGTCCTAGGCACCTTCCGTCCGCGACTGCCACGCTTGGGCTTCGGGAATTGATGAACGCGGTATCAAGCGAGGTCTTGATGTGGGCCGCGTAGAATTTTTCAATCATTTCGACGCTGGTGCGGCAATTTTTGGCAATCGCATAAACATCAGCACCTTCCATGAGACGCAGGCAGATATAGGTATGACGTAGGCTGTAAGCTGTTCGCGGCTTGCCGTCCCGGTCCAACTTAAGGTTCTGCGCTTCAAGAAGATTATTGAACATCTTGAGATAATTGCCGGGGAACAGCAGATCGGTCGGTTGCGGAGCCTTAACGACGATCTCGCCGCCCTCTTTATCCTTCCCGCGAACCGGCTTTAGCCGGTCGCGCAAGCGCTCATAGGGCTTCACCGCACCCGGCATAGATTTGCACCAACCGATCCCGCGCTTGCCGCGCACCTCGATTTCAAGAATGCGTTCACGGCTATCGGGATCTTCGACAATGGTCACGTCGCGATGCTGGAGCTGCTTGGCCTCATCCGGGCGCAAGCCCGTGTTACCCATGAACAGGACGAACTCATGCAACTGCTCGGCTTCCCAACGGAAGTGCGGGTTCTTCGGCTCCTGGCATTCTGGCGCGTAGCCTCGTAAAGCTGCTTGTATTCGACCGGGCTGAACCAAGGCCGGTGTGTAATTTTGCCCTGTGTCTTGTAAGGCGGCGACAGATCAGGAAGATGGGTGAGCCACTTGTGGCGGATCGCCGTTTTCAGGACCTGGCGCAACGTGCCGACTTCGTCGTGAAGCGTGCTGCGAGCCGGAGGCTTGCCAGTCACCGATCCCGAGATCCGGTGCACGCGGTAGTCTTGAACGGTCCCGGCATTGATCTCGGAAAGCCCCATCTTGCCGAAGAACGGGACGAGGTGCAGCCGCAGGCGGATACCGTGGCCCTCGATCCATTTGGGGCTTCGCTGGCCTTCGGTGATCACACCATATTCCTGCTCAAACTTCTTGGCAGCCTCGGCGAAGGTGGTCTCCGATTTCAGGATGCCCGCCGCTGACTTGCCGCGCAGGCCGAGATACCAGTCTTCGGCAAATGCCTTCGCCTGCTAAAGCCCCGTTTCCTTGGTGCTGGTGCGATACTGGCGGCCCTTTACGGAGGCCGAGCAATGCCACGTCAGCCCCCCGCGCCGGTAGACGTTGACCTTTCCTCCGAGGATTTCGTGGCTCGCCATAAGGGCCCCCGTCGATCACATGGGAGGCCGACAAAGTATTGATAGTCTTTGTA
>NZ_JBXSOR010000031.1:0-37092 GCF_057784455.1 Martinezella sp. CNPSo 3890
GAGGCCAGTTGGGATCCTCAAGCCTCTGCGACCTGAGGAAGTTCTGCCTGAGCGCCAATCGTCCGCACCCAGGCCCTTGCGATGGCGAGGCCCGCCGTCTCAGCCGCTGCCGCATGCTTGGCGACGAGTTCCGGATAGCGATCAAGCCAGCCCGGCTCCTTGCGCTCGATCGTTTCCTTGAATTCGCCGCGCCAGCGCTCGACCACGGCGGCATTGGCTTCGAAGTGAAACTGCGTGCCATAGGTGGCGCGGCCGATGCGGAAGGCCTGGTTCGGCGTGACGCTGTTGGCGGCCAGGCGCGTGGCGCCAGCAGGCAAGGTAAAGGTGTCGCCATGCCATTCGAAGATGGTGAATTCATCGCCGAGATCGGCGAGCAGCGGGTCCTTCTTTCCCTCGTCGGTCAGGCCGACCGTCTTCCAGCCAAATTCATGGGCGGTGCCGAGCAGATTTTCGGCCTCATAGGCGCGCGCCAGGATCTGGCTGCCGAGGCAGATGCCGAGCACGGCCTTATCCTCGCTTTCGAAGCGGCGCATGAGCTGCGCCAGCTCCGGCAGATAGGGATGGGTGTCGTCGTCGCGCGCGCTCTGTTCGCCACCGAGCACGGCCAGGGCATCCCAGGACGAGGTGTCCTTCGGCAAAGCCTCCCCGCTCCAGGGGCGAAACCAGTCAAGCTCGGCTCCGGCCTCCTCCAGCGCGATACCGAGAGCGCCAAGCGGGGTGTTCTTCATATTCTCGATGATGGCGACGCGCATACCGTTGATTCCCGAGCAATGTGACCACCGGAGATGAGCATGAGGCGGCGGGAGAGGCAAGTGGCCAGGGCGTTTCAACAGTCAACGGAAATGTCGAACCACTCCGGCCGTCTTTCCTTGCGCAATCCCGGACGGAAAACCGCCTGGCACTTTTCCTGGAATTGCTTTGGCTTGCAGCGGACTAAAGTTGAGCCTAGATCTCAGCAAACAACGAAGGATCAGGACGATGAGCGACAAGCCGCGGATCACCATTCTCTACTGCACGCAATGCAACTGGCTGCTTCGCTCCGGCTGGATGGCGCAGGAGCTGCTGCAGACCTTTACCGACAGTCTTGGCGAAGTGGCGCTGATCCCCGGCACCGGCGGGGTCTTCGAAATCCGCATCGACGGCGAGCTGCTTTGGGAACGCAAGCGGGATGGCGGCTTTCCCGGGCCGAAGGAGCTGAAGCAGCGGGTGCGGGATGTCATCGACCCCGAACGCGATCTCGGCCATACCGACCGCGCATCGCTGGAGAGCTAGGCCCCGCTGCGCGGGGCATTAGTCGAAGGGCGAACGACAGGGCCTGGTACCGTTGTTGATCGTCGTATAGCTGTCGGTGCCGGGATTGTAGGTCCGGTAGCGCTCGGCGCACCAGGTCTGATGCCGCTTGAGCTGCTGGGCCGGCGAGGGATAGACTGTTCTCGGCGGTGGCGTAAAGGTTTCGCGCGGAGGAACCTGAACTCGCGGGCTGCCAAAGCGATTGAGGCCCCCGTTATAGGGCGGCGTGATCGGAAGCGGCTGACCTGGGCGGGTGTAGAACTGCCGCTCGCCGAAACCGAAGCAGCCACGGGAATCGCAGATGACTGTATTGGTGCGCGGCGGAGTGATGAGCTTCCGGGAGTCCGAGGCGGCTGTCGCGAAATCCACCTGCGACAGCGAGGCAAGCGCGAGAACGCAGCCAAACGCGATCCTATGAAAAACAGCCATGACATACTCCTGTTTCGGACGCTGCGAACCTATGGCGGGCCGCCGCACCTCTTATCTTAGTTGGGGTCATGACGACGGCAAAACCAGTGCTGCCGCAACCGGAACCTATCGATCCACGATGAGTTGATCGCCGCCACCGCTTGCGCCATAACAGCCCAACCATTGCAAGGGAGATTGCCCGTGACCAGCTTGAAATTCGGTACCAGCGGCCTTCGCGGCCTATCCGCAGACCTTACGGGACGGGCATCGGCGCTCTACGCGACGGCCTTTGCCCGTCATCTGCTGAAAAACGGCCATGCCAAACCGGGCGACCTCATCCTCGTCGGCCGCGATTTCCGCGAATCGAGCCCGGCGATCTCGGCCACCTGCATCGGCGCGCTGAAGCGGGCCGGCCTGACGCCGATCGACTGCGGCACATTGCCGACGCCGGCGCTGGCGCTTTACGGCCTGCAGCTGAAGGCCGCCTCGCTGATGATCACCGGCTCGCATATCCCCGCCGACCGCAACGGCATCAAATTCTATCGCCCTGATGGCGAAATCGACAAGCGCGACGAAGTGGCGATCAGCGAAGAGGCGCTTGCGATTGGCGATTCAGTGCTCGACGAAACCCCTGCCGAGGCGGAAAACCGCACGGCGGAGACGGAGGCGCTATTCCTGGAGCGCAACAAGGGCCTGCTGCCACCAGGCAGCCTCGCCGGCCTCACCATCGGCGTCTATCAGCACAGCACGGTGGCACGTGATCTCTTCGGTCAGGTGCTTACCCATTACGGCGCCCGCGTCGTGCCGCTCGGCCGCTCCGAGAGCTTCATTCCGGTCGATACCGAAGCGGTCTCAGCCGAAACCATCCGCCTCATGAAGGCTTGGGCGCCCGAGCACGGCCTGGATGCCATCGTCTCGGCTGATGGCGACGGTGACCGGCCGCTGGTCGCGGACGAAACCGGCGAGCCCCTGCGCGGCGATCTGCTTGGCCTCATCGCGGCAAATTTCCTCGGCGCCGATGTTGTGGTGACGCCGGTTACCTCCAATTCCGGCATCGAGGCCGCCGGTTCCTATGCCGTCACCCGCACCCGCGTCGGCTCGCCCTATGTGATCGCCGGCATGGACGAGGCTATTGCGGCCGGCAAGGCCAATGTCATGGGCTTCGAGGCCAATGGTGGCACCTTGACCGCCAGCCGCTTCACCGTCGAGGGAAAAGCTTTCGAGCCGCTGCCGACGCGCGACAGCTTTCTGCCGATTCTCGCGACGCTCTATGCCGCCGCCAAGGCACGCAAACCGCTTTCGGCCGTTGCCAGCAGCTACCGCCTGCCCTTTGCCGCCGCCGACCGTCTGGAGAATTTTCCCGTGGAAACCAGTGCCGCGCTGATGGCCTATCTACGCGCCTCCGACGCCAATCTTTCGGACTTCCTGAAGCCGATCGCCACAGTCGCTTCCAAGAGCGATATCGACGGCCTGCGGGTGACACTTGTGGATAACCGAATCATCCATTTCCGCCCTTCCGGCAACGCGCCGGAAATGCGCTGCTACGTGGAAGCATCGAGCGAAAGCGAGGCAAAGGCCCTGCTGGAACAGGGACTTGGCCTGATCAGCGCATGGGCCGCAGCCCGGGTTTGACCCGGGCTCCACCCGCTTTTTTCACGATTGCCACGAAAACTTCAAAAACCCTGTTGACACCGGACGGCCACCCCCTTACATGCGTGTCCGTCGCCCAGATGGCGGAATTGGTAGACGCGCAGGTTTCAGGTACCTGTGCCGCGAGGCGTGGAGGTTCGAGTCCTCTTCTGGGCACCATTTCCTTTCTTGAGAAACACGGATTTCTCAAAGATTTCAAGATTTAGCGAGCTCTTGCAATGCCGCTTCCGGTTCGCCGGGAGTTCATAAGAACTTGTCTTGAAATCGGCTATCCGGATGAAAGCCGGCCTTTCGGCATCCCTGAATAATCGTCTTTTGAACGGATCCCTGATGCCCGCCGCTGGCAGGCGATGAATGCCTGGTCAACAGCTGCCGCCCAGTGTCTTTAAATCATTGACTATCGAAGAAGAGATCGACCTAATGGGGCAAACCCTGAGGGACGTTTGATGGACCACAAGAGCGACTGGTACGACCTGATTGTTGGCAACGGCAATGTCAACAAAGGACTAGGGAGGATGATAGGGTTCATCCTCGCCGTCATCATAATCCTCAGCCTTATCTTCTGGGCAATCTAAGCGCCTCTCGCCGAGGGAGGCCGTCGCCACTGTCTTATGTCGACTAATGAAGGCTTCCCGAATCCGGCCTGACGCTAAGTCCGGCCTCACGCACCGCCTCCAGAAAAGCCTTTCGCGACCGCTCGGCGGAAACCTTGCCAAGAACGGCATCGAGGCAGACCAGCACGGCCTCATCCATTGCCGGGCCGCCATTGACCGGCCACTCCTCGCTCATGCAGTTTGCCGCGTCCAGCGCGTTGGTGATGATCGCGAAATGGCCGATGCCGTCGAGATCGACTATGACGGGATTGTTCCAATCACCATATTCCATGGCAGCCCTCCTCGCCTTTACGCTACAAGCCCATAACGGGGAGCAGCGGCGAGATGTTCCTGGGCTCTGCGCAGGGCGTTAAGACTTTCTTGCGGCGCCTCATCGGATGTGACCGGAGGCGAGACGCTCTGTATGGAGACCGCGATGGACAACCAGTCAAATACCCCAATCAGGGCAGAGGCCGAGATCCGCGCTTCCCGCTGTGTGCAAACCTCCATCCCGTTATGGCGCTACCTCGCGCAACGTTATCTCGTTAACTTTTGCCGAAGGGAGGAAAAAGACGAATAAGGGGAACAATAAAATGGACCACGTCTGCAACCTGCTCTGGCTCGCCTTCAGTGTCGCTCTTCTCTTTGCCGCGTTGAACCGGCGGCTCGTCGGTGATTACGTCGCCATGTGGTATCTGCTCGTTATCACCGTGGTGACCGTAATGGCCTGGGCGGGTTTCTTCCCGACCGACATGGCGACGCTGCGCGCCGGTTAGCGCGCTCCGGCGCCACAACCATGCAATCCTGCCTACCTTTGCTCGATAACAGTCAGGCACGAAAAAGGCGCCGAAAACCTATTTCGGCAGCCTTAAGCATGAATAAAGATCCAGCCGGCGCTCCAAAGCACCCATGTCAGCCGACCATACTCCCGTGCTCGCGAGACCAGGTGTTTTGGGGATGAGAGGGGACGGCTGTATTCCATTCCCCTTCGGCGTAGCCCGTCAGTAATGCTCGGACTGGGAGAAAGTATGGGCGAGCTCCGCCTGCCCCGCCGTCAGGCCGCAATCGACAGGCAGGCAAACGCCTGTTATCGCGGAAGCAAGCGGGCTTGCGAGGAAGGAGACCGCATTGGCGATGTCGACGGGATCGACGACGCGTTGTAGCGCATACCAGCGCTTCGCCTCCTCAAAGACGTTGGGATTGGCAGCGGCGCGGACTTCCCAGGCTTGCGTGCGCACTGTGCCGGGCGCGACTGCATTCGAGCGGATGCCGAACTTGCCGTATTCGACCGCGACCAGCCGGGTGAAATGCAGAAGCCCCGCCTTGGCCGCGCTGTAGGCCGGATGACCAAAGACGGCCATACCGTTGACGGAGGCGATATTGATCACCGACCCTTTCGACGCCTTCAGCATGTCCTCGACGGCGCGGAAGCAGAGAAAAGCCGCTTCGAGATTGAGGGCATTGTCGGCACGCCAGATGGCCGGCGTGGTATCATGAAGGCTGACGGCGCGTGCGGCACCGGCATTGTTGACGAGAGTCTTCACCCCGCCGAGATCCGATGCGGCCTTTGCCATGGCGGCAACATCGGCATCGCTGGTGATATCCGCCTTGAACGTGACGAAACGCTCCGCTGGGCCGAGTTCTCCAACAGCCTTCTGCATGGCCGCCTCGTCGATATCGACGAGCAGGATGATGTCGTGGTCATCCGCCAGGCGTTTTGCGATGGCACGGCCGATATCGCCGGCAGCCCCCGTGACGATGGCGACGGATTTGCTCATATCATATTCCTTCGATCGATTCCCCGAGCGGCTTGATCCGCCACCCAATGTTGTTGTTTTCGGCGGAGCCCAATGTGATGAGCTGCGCCGACTTTCGCGAAACTGCTCTAATCTCCAAGAAGCTGACGGTCGTCGCCATCGCGATGGGTGACGAGCTGCTGCTTGATACGGCGCAGCGTCACCGTTGCCTGCGGCTGAATGCGATAGGCGACCAGGCTAGCAAGAATGTCCACCACGGCCAGATAGGCGATGCGGGTCGATGTCGGCCGATAGATATTGTCTCCTTCCGGCAGGTCGACGGGCACCGTAATCTCGGCGGCGCGGGCCACCGGACTTTCACTCTGCGTCAGGGCGATGGTCGGCACCTTGGCTTCGCGTGCCAGCGCAAAAGCGCGCACCAGCTCGGCGTTGCGGCCGGAGAAGGAAGAGCCGATCAGCACGTCCGTCGGCTTGGCGGCGGCAGCCATCATCAGCTGCATGCTGTGGTCGGAGCTCGCGGTAATGCGAAGGCCGAGCCGGAACAGGCGGTTCTGCAGCTCGGTCGCGATCATAGAGGAATTGCCACCGGAGCCGAAGGCGTAGATCATCTCCGCACTGGCGAGGCGGTTCGCCGCCCGCTCGATGGCGGCAACATCCAGCCCGCGATGCAGCAGGAAGAGTGCGTTCTGCGCCTTGGTAATAATATCCTGGGCAACGTCGGCTGGTGCGATGCTCTTCGGCTCGGGCTTCAGATAGCGCATGCCGACATAGGCTGTCCGCGCAAGCTGTACCTTGAAATCGGAAAAGCTTTCGCAGCCCAGACGTCGGCAGAAACGCGTCACCGTCGGCGGCGAGACATCCGCCTTGCCCGCAAGCTCGATGATGGAAGCATTGACGGCGAATTCGAAATCATTGAGGACGATGTCGGCGATACGGATTTCCGATTGCGAAAGCCGGCCTCTCTCTTCCTGCATGGTCGTGAAGATATCCATCAGCCCCCCTTCGTCGCTGCTTCACCCACTTTTGACACGTAGTCAGCGACACGATCCATCTCAATCTTCCCGATCCCGCCGGCGCCTGTGGGACAGGCATGCGCGCAGAAGCGGCTCGTCATTCGTTCCCGTTTCGCCGGAACCGTGACATGCGATGGCCACCATGCGGTTCCTGCAAATTATTTTCTTGATACGTTGACAAATGACCATAGAAAGCGGAATTTGGCCAGTGAAAATCGCAAATTATGAAAAGAATTTAAATGACGGCGGATGCCATGCGTGATCCTTTCAAGAATCCCTTCCCTGCCAGCGATACCGCCAGGCATTCGATCTGGGAGATGCTCGTCCCGCGCGATATCGATGCTTTTCTTGCCGCCGACTGGTCGATGGTCGCGGGCGATTTCGTCGAAGAGGGCTTTATCGGCATCGATGGCAAGCGCGCGGTCAGCCCGGACAAATGGCGCCTCGCCTTCCCGACGCTGTCCGCCTATCGCGACGAGTGGCTGCGCCAGGCACGCGACTTTGCCACGCAATCCTTTGCCGAAGATCCGCGCACGGCCATCTTCACGACAACGACCCTCGAAGACATCGAGATCGAAGGCGATATGGCACTGGTGCGCAAGAAGTTCGACGGCAGCCTGAAGAAGTCGGATGGCGGCATCGACGTGATGAAGTGGCAGACACTTTATTACTGCCGCCTGCATGAAGGACGCTGGAAGATCTGCGGCTTCACCGGCTATCTGCCGAACCCCATGGAATAGAGGCGACAGCATTGCGCATTTTCACGGCGGCCCTTGCGACCGAGACGAATACCTTCTCTCCTATCTGCGTCGACCGGCGCGCCTTCGAAGCCTCTCTTTATGCGCCGCCGGGCACGCATCCGGAAACGCCGACGCTATGTTCCGCACCGATCACTGTGGGACGCCGTATCGCGGTGGAAAAGGGCTGGGAGGTGATCGAGGGTACCGCCACCTGGGCCGATCCGGCCGGGTTGGTCAATCGCCGTACCTATGAGGAACTGCGCGACGAAATTCTCGAGCAGTTGCGGGCGGCAATGCCTGTCGATGCCGCCGTTCTCGGACTGCACGGCGCCATGGTTGCGGATGGTTACGAGGATACGGAAGGTGATTTCCTATCGCGCGTGCGCGACATCGTCGGGCCGGATATCCTGGTCTGCGCCGAACTCGATCCGCACAGCCACCTTACGGCGAAGCGCCTCGCGGCCGCTGATTTCTTCGTCTATTTCAAGGAATTCCCGCATACGGATTTCGTCGATCGCGCCGAGGACCTCTGGCGCATCGCCATCGATACGCTGGAAGGTAGGGTCAAGCCAGTCATGTCCGCCTTCGACTGCCGCATGATCGATGTCTTTCCGACGTCGCGCGAGCCGATGCGTTCCTTCGTCGACAAGATTATGGCGATGGAAAAAAGTGACGCCGATATTCTTTCGATTTCGGTCATTCATGGCTTTATGGCAGGCGATGTGCCGGAGATGGGTACGAAGCTGCTCGTCGTTACCGATAATAAGCCGGATAAAGGTTCCGCAATCGCCCGCGATCTCGGCCTGGAACTCTTCTCAAAGCGCGGCACCTTCATCATGCCGCAGATCGACGAGAAGCAGGCGGTAAGCGAGGCCATGGCTGCCGCTTCGGGTCCGGTCGTCATAGCCGATCTCTGGGACAATCCCGGCGGCGGCACGGCAGGCGACGCAACGGTCATCCTGCAGGAATTGCTCGATCGCGGCGCTACCGACACGGCGATCGGCACGATCTGGGACCCGATGGCGGTGCAGATCTGCATGGCGGCCGGCGAAGGTGCCGAAATTCCATTGCGCTTCGGCGCGAAATCGGCGCCGGGCACGGGCAATCCGATCGACGGCCTCGTCAAGATCATCCGCCTTGTCCCCAATGCCGAGATGCGCTTCGGCGAGAGCTTCGCGCCCTTCGGCGATGCTGTGCATATTCAGCTCGATGGCATCGATATCATCCTGAACTCGACGCGCGCGCAGAGCTTCGATCCGAGCCTGTTTTCCGTCATGGGCATCGACCCGACAACGAAGAAAATCCTGGTCATCAAATCGACCAATCATTTCTATGCGTCTTTCTCGAAGATCGCATCGCAGATCCTTTACTGCTCCGCAGGAACGCCTTATCCCAACAATCCGGCGCGCACCCCCTACCGCCGCGCGCGAAAGGATATCTGGCCGATGGTGGCGGACCCCTTTGCAGAAGAACGGAAAGACGCCTGACATGGCTCCGAGTATCGCTCACGACATCGCCTTGGAAATCAGCCCCAAGCCGGGCGACACGATCGACAGCCTCTCCACGCCACGCCCGATCATCGACGAAGACCGGCTGGCTGCGAATATTGCGCGCGTGCAGTCCTACATGGATGCGCACGGACTGAATTTCCGCCCGCACATTAAGACGCACAAGATTCCGGCCCTCGCACGCGCCCAGGTCGCCGCCGGCGCCAAGGGCATCAACTGCCAGAAGATCACAGAGGCGGAAGTCTTCGCCAATGCAGGTTTCGAAGATATCCTGATCACCTTCAATATCCTAGGGGCTGAGAAGCTCGCACGGCTTTCGGCTTTGAACGACCGTATATCCGGCCTCAAGGTCGTGGCCGACAGCACCGTGACGGTTGATGGACTTTCCGGCTGGTTCGCCGCCCGCAAGCCGCTGACCGTGCTGGTCGAATGCGATACCGGCGGCGCGCGCTGCGGCGTGCAATCGCCAGAGCAGGCGGCCGCTCTCGGCAAGCATATCGCCAGCAAGCCCGGTCTCGTCTTCGGTGGCTTGATGAGCTATCCGAAGCCGAACAACGCCGCCGCGACGCAGGCTTTCCTCGTCGAAGCCATAGCGCTGCTGAAGAATGATGGCATCGAATGCCCGATCGTCAGCAATGGCGGTACCCCAAGCCTTTTCGAGGCCCACCTCGTGACGGCCGCCACCGAGCATCGCGCCGGAACCTATATCTATAATGACCGCTCGATGGTGCGTGCGGGCCATTGCCGGGAAGAGGATTGCGCCATGCACATCCTCGCCACCGTCGTTTCTCGCCCGACCGAGGATCGCGCCGTCATCGATGCCGGCTCGAAGGCACTGACCTCAGACCTTCTTGGCTTTGCCGACTACGGCCAGTTGGTCGGCTACCCGGACGCCGTCATCAAGGGTCTTTCGGAGGAACACGGCGTCATCGACCTGTCGAACTGCACCGGCCCTCGTCCTGAGATCGGCGACAAGATCCGCATCATACCGAACCACACCTGCGTCGTTTCCAATCTCTTCGACCAGATGGTATTCCATCGCGATGGCGTGGTGACGCGCGTCGAAGAGGTAGCGGCTCGCGGTCTGGTCTGGTAGGGCGATCCCTCACCCGCTCTCGTGGTTCGAGACGGCCCTTTGAGCCTCCTCACCAAGAGGGCTGATTCTCTACGCTGTAGCCAAAGAACGGTAAGCCGTATTGAGGACCAGGTTTACCCCATCCTCACCCTGAGCTTGTCGAAGGGCGAGGATGGCCAGCACCACCTCCCGTCAGGAAGCGGCCTGGTTCAGCAAGTCCATGTCGATTTCGGTCAGCTCCACCCGCCGCTCGAAAGCCTGGCCGTTTTCATCGAAGAGATGGCAATCGCCGAGGCGGATACCAGTCTTCAGGGGTGCGTCCATGCGGATGGCGGCGCTGCCGGGCAGCGTCGCACAGAAATTCTCGTCGATGCCATCAGCCGTGGCATAGGCGACCGTTTGGGCGCCGAGCCGCTCCACGACCGTCGGTACGATCGTGAGGGTCAGATCACCATCGCCAAGCTGGACATGCTCCGGCCGGATGCCGAGGGTCAATGCCTTGCCGGCAAAGCCTGGACGCGGCGTAACGGGCAGCAAGGCCTTCTGGCCCTTGTAGTCCACCTCCACACCGGCATCGCTGACATTGGTACAAGTGACGGGCAGGAAGTTCATCTTAGGATTGCCGATGAAGCGGGCAACGAAGGTATTTGCCGGCTTGTGATAAAGCTCCAGCGGCGCACCGACCTGCGATATCTCGCCGGCGTTCAGCACAACGATGCGGTCGGCCATGGTCATGGCCTCGACCTGATCGTGTGTCACATAGATCATGGTTGCCTGCAACTGGCGGTGCAGCTTGGCAAGCTCGATGCGCATATCGGCACGCAGAGCTGCATCGAGGTTGGACAGCGGCTCGTCAAAGAGGAAGATCTTCGGCTCGCGCACGATCGCACGGCCGATGGCGACACGCTGGCGCTGACCGCCGGACAGCTGACCCGGCTTTTCCTGAAGGCGTTTATCGAGGTGCAGGATACGCGCAGCATTCTCGACCTTGGCCTTGAGTTTGTCCTCCGCCATCTTCTCCACCCGCAGCGGGAAGGCGATGTTTTCGAACACCGACATATGCGGATAGAGAGCATAGGACTGGAAGACCATGGCGATGCCGCGCTTGACGGGCGGCAGATCATTGACGCGCGCGCCATCGATCTTGATGTCGCCGCTGGTCACATCGTCGAGGCCGGCGATCATGCGCAGCAAGGTCGACTTGCCACAGCCGGACGGACCGACAAAGACGATGAATTCACCGTCATTAACGTCGAGCTCGACGCCCTTGATGACCTCAAAATGACCGTAAGATTTTTTGACCTGATTAAGGTGCAGCTTTCCCAAACTCTGTCTCCGCGCGGCGCCGCCATGGGGCGGGCAGGGCTCCAAAGGCCGCGCGCATTGCGCGCGGCCCGGTGATTTGCAGGCTTACTTGTATTGCTCGAGATCGGCAGCGGCCTTCTTCAGCGCATCCGCCGGCTGAGCCTGACCGGTGACGACCGACTGGACCATGGAGATCATCACGTTCTGGAAGCCCTTGTAGTCCTTGAAGAGCGGCTCGGGACCACCATAGGCGATGCCGTCGATGAACGGCTTCCAGGAAGCATCCTTCTTGACGAACTCGTCAACCATCGGAGACGGGCGCAGCGGCGTGAGGCCTGCGCCGCCCTGGAGTTCGTATTCGCCCTGCGGGCCGGGAGACGTGATGAACTTGGCGAATTCGATCGCCTTGTCCTCGACGCCGCTGCCCTTGAAGACGGCAAGGCTGTCGGTGATGAGCAGCGTGCCCTGACCCTTGGCCGAAGGACCGAGCGGCAGCGGTGCCACGCCCCAATTGATCTTTGTTTCCTTCAGACGAGCGGCGGCACCGGAGCCGGCCTGGATCATGCCGACCTTGCCATCGAGGAAGATGGCCCGCATTTCGTTCTGTTCGTAAGCGGTCGGCCCTTCGACCGAGTAAGGCGTGATGTCCTTGTAGGCCTGGAGAGCTGCCAGAACCTCGGGGCTATCGAGAACGATCTTGTCGCCGTCGATGACCTTGCCGTTGTTGGTGTAAACCCAATGCAGGAACTGGTGCATGGTGTTATCGAAGGTCTTGGCCGAGAGGCCATAGCCCGGAATGCCGGTCTTTTCCTTGATCGCCTTGGCGTCGGCGATTTCTTCAGCCCAGGTGGTCGGCGGCTTTTCCGGATCAAGACCTGCCTTCTTGAAAAGATCCTTGTTCCAGTAGAGCGCCTTTGTCGAGAAGGCGATCGGTGTGCCCCACTGCTGCCCATCAATAGTGACCGTATTCACGATCCCCGGATAATAGGCCTTCTTCTCGTCGTCCGTCATCGGGATCGGAACGATCAGATCGTTGTCAGCGAACTGCTTCAGCGTGCGCGAACCGACATAGGCCATGCCGACCGGCGTACCTGCTGCAGCCAAGGTTGTTGCCTTGTCCTGGCATAATTCCCAGCCGACGAGCTCTGGCTTGACGACCCAGCCCGGATTCTTGTCTTCCCACTCCTTGATATATTTCACATGGATCGGATCGATGCTGTCACCGCAATAGATCCAGCTGATTTCCTTGTCGGCGGCCTGGGCGTTAACGGCGCCAAGCACGGTGGAGCCGAGCAAAGCAAGGGCGAGAAGCCCCGTCTTGAAATGGAATGTCACGTTTAAGCTCCCGTTCTCTCTGGTGGTTGATTGATTCTATTGCTTCACCGCGCCAGCGGTCAAACCGCTGACGAGATACCGTTGCAGGAAGAAGATCACGACCAGAGCCGGCGCGATGCCGACGAAACTTGCGGCCATGAGTTCGTTCCAGACGACCTCCTGCCGGCCAAAATAGGCAAAAAGCCCAACCGGCAGCGGCATGTATTCCGTCTTCGAATTGAAGGTGAGCGCATAGATGAACTGCTGCGCGTAAGCCTCGATGAACGAGGAAATCGCAACGACGACGATGCCGGGCATGGCGATCGGCAGGATGACGCGACGCAGCGTATAGAACTGGCTCGCACCATCCACATAGGCTGCCTCATCCAGCTCGCGCGGGATGCGGCGGATATAGGTGTGTAGCAGCCAGATCCCCGTTGGAATGATGAAGGCCACTCCTGGCACGATCATGGCGAAATAGGTGTTCAGCACACCGAAGGAACGCATGAGTCGGAACAGCGGGATGAGCAGCACGGCGCCGGAAAACATCTTGACCGCGAGGAACGCGCCCAGCAGCAGGCCGGATCCCTTGAATTCGAAACGTGCGAAGGCGTAGGCGGCCGGCACGACGAGGATCAGCACGATGATGGTGATCGTGCCGGAAACGAGGAATGAGTTGAAGATATACCAGCCGAAACCCGGCACGCTCGTCCACATCGTGCGATAGGCCGTGAACGAACCGTTCTCGGGGATGAAGCGGTAAGGCGACGAGAAGAGCTGGCTCAGCGGCTTCAGCGAAACCAGGAACCCTTCGATGAAAGGCGCCAGCACGAAAGTGAGAAACAGCAGGATTCCGGCATAGATGCCGATCAGCTCATACCATTTGTAGCGATGGATCATCGAAGGGTGGCTCATCGCTGCTTGGCTCCCGTTGAAAAGCGGCTCGTCAGGCGGAAATAGGCAAGGCAGAAGAGCGACAGGAAGATGCAGATCAGCACCGCACGCGCAGCACCCTCGCCATATTTGTAAGACCCGATCGCCGTTCGGTAGGTGTCGATGATCATCGTCGTCGTTTCGCCGTTCGGACCGCCGCGGGTCAAAATCCAGATGATGTCGAAGGAATTGAAGGTCGAGATCAGCGAGAGCATCGACATGGTGACCAGAGACGGCACCAGCAGCGGCAGCGTGATGCGGCGAAAGCGATAGAAGCGGCCGGCGCCATCCGTCCACGCCGCCTCATAAAGATCATGCGGAATCGCCTGCATGGCCGCCAGCATGTAAAGAGTGACCATCGGCACGCCGATCCAGACGTCGGTGACGATCGTCGCCCAGAAGGCCGAACTTCCATAGGCAAGGAACGCGACGGGACCATCGACGATGCCGAAGCGCTGCAGCAGGCCAGATATCATGCCGAACTGGCCATTATACATCCAGCCCCACATGAAGATGCCGATCGCCATCGGCACGATCCAGGGCGGCATGGTCAGCACTCGGAAGAGCGCGCGGCCCGGAACGGCCGAGTTCAAGAGTGCGGCGCCGAGAGTGCCGATGATCATCTTGATCGACACAGAGAAGAAGGTCCAGATGAAGGTGCGGACGATGACGCTTGCGAAAGTGTCGTTGAAGATCTTCGCATAGTTCTCGAAGCCAACCCAATTCGTCACCTTCTTCAACGACGCATCGGTGAAGGACAGAATTATCGTGTCGACCAGCGGATAGGCGACGATGACGGTGACGTAAAGGAGAGCCGGAAAAAGCAGGAGCCAGGCGAAGATGACCGTGCTGCGTTGAACACCCATCCTGCGCCCCTCCCTAGGCGGCTCTTGAATGAAGCGCTTCGTCGAACTCGTCCCAGATGGGCCGGAGATCGACGACGGTCCGCTTCATGCGCGCCTCGTCCATCGAGAGAGCCAGAATGCCGGCTTCCAGCGCATTCTGGGTCGACACCGGCAGGTGCAGACCCGTCTTGACGTGCGCGATAATATCGGCCGCCATCTGTTCGTCGGCCCCATAATGCTGCGAAAGCGTGGTGGCCGCGTAGGTCTTCTCGATCACCTTCCTGCCGGTCAGCATCTCATGGACATTGAAATAACCACGGATGAAATCGCCCTCGGCCATGCCGCGCGAGCCCATGATGGCGAAACGGCGGAACTGGTCTGGCACGTTGAGATTGGTGTGGAAGTTCATGCCGACACCATTGGCATACTCAATGATCGCGACCTGATAGTCTATGATGTCACCGTCGCTGTCGAAGACCTTGTCAGACCCCATCCAACCGCTCGGCTTGCGATGGAAGAGCTCGAGATCGTTGATGCCTTCCCGCGCGGGATCGTTTTCCGGAATGAAGCTCTTGCGGCCGCCAAAGCTTGCGACCCGCTCCGGCCGCGCGCCAACCACGCCATTATAGAGATCGAGGTCGTGGCAGCATTTTTCCAGCATGAAGCTGCCGGAATAATGTTCGTAACGGCGCCAGTCGCGCATGAAGAAGGCGCCGTGATAGGGTTCGATATGCTCGGCAGCCTCGATGGAAACGACATGGCCGAGCTTCCCCTCGGCCTGGGCGGCGAGGAGATCGCGATACATCGGCGAATAGCGCAGCACGAGGCCGACATTCAGGCGCTCATGACCGAATTTCGCCATCAGGCGGGCAAGTTCGATACTGTCCTTGATGGTTGTGACGATCGGCTTTTCGCAGAAGATCTTGAGGCCGGCCTCGAGGCCGATGCGGATGTGATCGAGATGCATGTGGTTCGGCGAACCGATCATCAGCAGATCGATCTTTTCGTTGGCGATCAGATCCTGGGGTGTTGCATAGGCCTTTCCGGCTGAGATGCCCTTTTCGAGCAAACCGGGCAGGCCCGCGGGTTCCGGATCGACATATCCTGCAATCTCGAAGCTCTCGTCGATCGCCTTGAAGACATAGCCCAGATAGCCTAGGCGGAATCCCAGCCCAATGATTCCAACGCGCATGCTTTTATGTTCCCATTACGTAATTTATTTTCGTAACCTTGGGGCAAATTTTCGCATTCGTCAACGACGTTCGCGCATTTAACCAAAAACATGAAATTTATTTTCAGACCACAGCGAAACCTACCGACGCGAACATCAAGCCACGCTCGCTTTGATTGCGCTGCTGCTTAATTCGGCAGAATGCCTACGACTTATCTATCCGGCCCGTTATATTGCCAATATTGGTAGTTCGGCTTTCTGGTGCTGCTGGAAATGACGCCATTCTGATCGCAAACGTAACCGAGGCGCGGCAAGCCGCGGTAGAACGGACCTTCGTGAAAATAATCGGCGTACACGGTGGCGGTGCGACACTGAAACTTCTCGTCATCAGCCACTTTCGGCGCAGTAACTCCCGGAAGGTCCTTGTAAGGATAGACGGGAGCGACATATGGCTTGGGGAGGAGCGGATTGTCGGCAAGTGCGGCCGCCGGCATCAAGACCGCAAGGGACAGGGCAGCAATGGCGATTTTCGACTTGATCCACATATACTGCTACGCTCCTTTACAAATGCGAGCGCAACGACCACACGCCGCATATCACAGATATAATGGGGCTGGGGTCATGCGCCAACGGGTTCCCCGATCAAAATCATGGGCAAGGGATGGTTTTCGCATCGCCGACGCTGGCCATTCACGCTACGTTACACCAAAAAAAAATGCTTTTATCTGCAAATACAATGCAGGCGTGTGCAAGCGATTTGCGACAAGTCATAAGCATGTTATATAGTATGAAAATTGTCATCCTGGTTGTTGTCGGCGTGATTTCTGTTTGAAGGAGTAACAGTCATTCTCGAACAGATTAATCGTATCCCGCCCCTTGCTGACCCGGAGATTGCTGACGATGCCGCTCAGCAGGTTTCCATTTATGTCATCAATCTTGATCGCTCGCGTGATCGCTGGGAACGACTGTGCAACCAGGCCGTCGAATATGATCTGCATATCACGCGCGTTCCTGCCGTCGACGGACGTGTCGTCGCGGAGGCAGACCGCGTCGATTTTCATCCGCATTCGTTCATCTATCACAACGGCCGCAAGCTCCTGCCGGGAGAGTACGGATGCTACCGCAGCCATCTGATCGCGCTGGAGCAATTCGTCGCAAGCGGCGACAAGATGGCGATCATCATGGAAGACGACGTCGAGCTCAACGAGAAGCTTATCCCGCGTGCAATCGCAGCGATGGAAAGCGTCGAGGGGGCGCGTCTCGTCAAGCTCGTCAACCATCGCCTTGTCGGCTTCAAGCCGATCTGCGAAACCAGCGAAAACGATGTCGTCGGTCGCTGCATGCATGGTCCGCAGGGATCGGCTGCCTGTTATATCGTCAACCGCAAGGCGGCCAAGAAGCTGCTGACGACGCTGAAGCCCATGCTTCTTCCCTACGACGTCGCCTTGGAACGCGGCTGGTCAACCGGCGTCGAGACATTCACGACCTTTGAAAACCTGGTCGATTTCAGCCCGCACCGCGCCCACACCACGATCGGCAAACGCGTGCATTACCGCGCGGTAAAGCGGCATCCGCTGTTGCGGCTCACGGCACATTGGTTCCGCACCTGCGATCAAGTGCGCCGCTGGTACTACGCCGTCAAGGTCAAGCAGTAGCGATCAACAAAGCCTGGCGAGGGCAAGCCCGAAGAGCGGCCGCCTAATGGCGGATACGCCTCTATAACTGCGCAACGTTGTCGAGGTTCGGCTGATCGACCGTCAGATCCGTCTCGCGCTCGCGATAGACCAGATCAACCACTTCGCTGCTCGGCGCATAGCCGGAAACGAGCTTTTGCAGCAGGGCTTTCGCCAAGGGAATGTCGTTTTCATCCAGTGCCGCCTCGAGTGCGGCGAGCCGCCTCGACAGCTCCGGCCAGGGCAGGAAATCCTCCTTGGCCTGCATGATGCGCGGATGGCTGGTCGGCTGCGGGTTGTCGCCGATCAACAGTTCCTCAAAAAGCTTCTCGCCCGGTCGAAGGCCGGTGATTTCAAGCTCGATATCGCCATCCGGCTCGTCCTGGTCCCGCACGGTCAGACCGGACAATTCCACCATTCGCCGCGCGAGATCGGCAATGCGTACCGGTTCGCCCATGTCGAGCAGGAAGACATCGCCGCCGCCCGACATCGCGCCCGCCTGAATCACAAGCTGCGACGCCTCGGGAATGGTCATGAAATAGCGGGTGATATCGGGATGCGTCAGCGTGATCGGGCCGCCGTCGCGGATCTGCTGGCGAAAAAGCGGCACGACCGAACCGGATGAGCCGAGCACGTTGCCGAAACGGACCATGGCGAAATTGGTACTGTCGGTGCCGGGCTTGCGATCTGCATCCATCGCCTGCAGCACCATTTCCGCCAACCGCTTGCTGGCGCCCATGATGTTGGTCGGTCGCACGGCCTTGTCGGTGCTGATGAGGACGAAATTTTCGACACCATGATCGCGCGCAGCTTCGGCCGCTATCTGCGTTCCCTGCACATTGTTGCGAATGCCTTCGACGGGATTGTATTCGACGAGCGGCACATGCTTGTACGCAGCGGCATGATAGACGGTCTTCGGCCGCCAGGCCTGCATGATCTGCCTGATTCGCTGGCCATCGCGGACGGAAGCTAGGAAGGGAATGATGCGCACATCGGCGGCGTGGCCGGCGGAGGCGGCCGCCTTCTCCAGTTCGCCATGAATGGCATAAAGGGCGAACTCGCTCTGTTCGATCAGCAACAGGGAGGACGGACCGTTCTTCAGGATCTGGCGGCAGAGTTCGCTGCCGATCGAGCCGCCGGCACCGGTGACCATGACGACCTTGCCGCGAATGTTCTTCTCGATCAGACCGCGATCGGGAGCGATCACGTTGCGGCCGAGCAGATCCTCGATATCAAGCTCGCGCAGATCCGAAACCGCGACGCGGCCCTGCGCGAGCGCCGTCAGATCTGGCATGGTCCGTACGGTGACGCGAGCTTTGCGCATGTCTTCGAGGATTTCGTTGCGCCGCTGTCGCGTGGCATTCGGCAGGGCGAGCAAGACGCCCTTGATCTCGCCTGAGACTACGAGCGCCGGCAGATCGGCCGGATCGTAGATCGGCAGCCCGCCCATAATGCTGCCATGCAGGTTGCGATCGTCGTCGAGATAGCCGACGACGTTCAGCTCCGCGCTGTTGGCAAGCGCGCCCGCAAGCTGACGCCCTGAAGCACCGGCGCCGTAGACCAGCACCTTGGCAAGCTGATTGCGATTGAGAAGACGCTGATAGGCGTTGCCAAGCCAGTAGCGTGTCCACATGCGCGACAGGCCGATCGCGATCAGCAGCAGCAGGGGCTGCAATATGCCGACGGTGCGCGGCACGCCCGGCACGCTGATGGCGGTAAAGATCGTCATGAAGGCGAGCGCATAGATCGCCACCGCCTTGACGACCGTCACGAACGCCGAAAGGCCGGCATAGCGGAAGATGGCGCGGTAAAGGCCGAGGACGATGAAGATCGGAATGGCGAGCAGAAGGGAGACGATCGCCGGCAGCCACTCGACGCCTTCGAGGATGACCCAATCGTCAAGGCGAAGACAATAGGCAAACCAGACCGTCAGCACGCACAAGCTGGCATCGACCAGCAGCGCAAGCGCGCGCTTGGTGGAGCGCGGCAACGCCAGAAACGGCAGAACGAGTTTATCCGCGGGCACCATCGATCAGCTTTCCCTGGCGCCACTCATCGGAGCAACGGACCGCTTTTCTCGCATAGATTGTCTCACAAAGTATCGCACAACGCTTAATGACCGTATCGCGCTTCCATTAGCAAGACCCAATCATCCCCAGCGCCGATTTACATTTAGAACAGTCGACGCGCAATTGCATCCTCAATGCTGAAAAAGGCGGCCGATGCGAAAGGGTAAGACGATGGTCACTTGCCGAAATAGCTGCGGATGACGGGATGCCAAAACAGGCCGAGGAGAACGGCAAACGCCATGCCAAGACCGGCACCAAAGATTGCGCCGGCGATCAGCCCGGCCACCATCATCACCTTGCGGCTCGGCCCATCCGCCTTCAGTGGCGGTTCCGCCTCCGAGATCACGCGAATATTGCTCTGCGAGAGGTCCTGGGCATCGCTCGCCTGACCGGACCGTTTCAGCAGCGATTCATAGAGATTGCGAGCCGCGGTCGCCTTGCGCTGCAGCTCGTTCAGGCCGACAAGCTTGCCTGAGGTATTGACCTGTGAGGCCTTCTGTACTGCCAGTTCCTTGGCTATATCCTGCTCGGCCTTCTGTGCCTGCTCATAATCGGCGCGGGCCGAGGTCATCTGCCGCTGCAGCTCCGCGCGGATTTCGGCGGCGAGGCTATCCAGTGACGATTTCGCGGCGAGCAGGCGCGGATGGCGGGCGCCGAGCTGGCTTTGAAGGCTGCCGACATTGGCGGCCATCGTCGCATATTGCTGCCGCAGGCTGCTCAAAGCCGTCGATGTCACCCCTGCGGACGGATTGTTGGAGACCACATCTTCAAAGCTGAGCTTGCCGGCAGCGTCCGCGCGGGCTCCTGCCTCGATCGTTTTCTGCTGGGCCGTTACCAATAGGTCGTTCAGAGCGGTCAGACGTTTGTCGGAGATCAGATTGCCCTCGACGGCCACCATGTCGTTGTCGGCGCGATAGGTTTCGACGGCCTTTTCGGCTGACAGTACCTGCTGGCGCAGATCCTCCAGGCGGGAATCGAGCGCCGTATTGCTGTTCCTGTAGGTGCTCGCAGCCGCCTTGCTCTCTTCCTCCATGAAGGAGGTCACAAGCTGGTTGGCGATCTCGGCCGATTTTTGAGGATCGCCCGTCGTCACCTTGGCATTGACGACGTAGGTGCTGGATTCGCGGGCGATCTGCACTGCTTTCGCCAAGGCGGCGGTGGCCACATATTTTGCCGCCTCGCCAGTGGCGCCGCCATTGAATTTCGGATCCTGATCGAGTTTCAGCGCATCGACGACGCGCCCCAGCACCTTGCCGGAAGACAGGATCTGCGTCTGGCTGTCGATCATCGTCGTGATCAATTCCGGTGGCGTCGGCGCCTGCTGGGCGGAATCGGAGCCTCCGACCGGCCGAGGGTCGAAATAGAGGCTGGTCTCGGCGGTGAATTTCTGCGGAATAAGGGGAATGACCGCTCCGCCCAGAACGGCGCCGGCGCCTGCCAGGGCAAGAACAACGAACTTCTTCGCCCAGATCGAAGCGATGGCCGATCGAAGATCAAGCAAAGGCAACTTTGCCGCCGGTATCGATGCCGTCGGAGCAGCGACAGATGCCGGTACAACCGCAACCTGCTCGACAGTAGGCACCGCAGCAGTGACAACCGGCTCGGAAACGGGGCGCCGGGCTACCGGCTCCTCGACATCGGATCGCTTCGGCGGGCTTTGCTGAACGACGGCATCCGGAATGGGCGCCTCAAACTCTTCGGAATGTGCCATGGGCTCGGCAGCGGCGACGAAATCCCGAGGGCGCAAGACAGGACTGCGCAAGCGCATACCGTCGCGCCGCATGTCAGACGGCTCGGTATCGCGCCAACCCGCAAGTCGGTCCGATCTCTTGCTTCGTTCCATTGAGCTCATGGCAGACTTTCAATGCTCCGCAGACGCATTCCACGCAGCAGGTGCCGGAAGTTTAGAAACGTTTGGCTAACGGAACATTAAGGACGCTCTCAGGAAATCGCGTGGCACGCGCGCGCATGATCCATCCCTTCATCATTGCTCAACACCATCATCCCTATGAAAAGCCACACGCGCACGGAAGGCAGGGCCATGCAATGACCGCATCGATGACGAAAACTCTGCGACGCCTCCTGGCCGCTACGGTCATGCTCGCTTTCACGGCGCAGGCGGAGAGCCCCCTCGCGGCGCAGCAACTATGCTATCGCGGCGTCAATCTGTCCGGCGCGGAATATGGCGAGCGCGGCGGGATCGTGAATGTGAATTACACATATCCGTCCGAACAGACCGTGCGCTATTTCGCAGAAAAAGGCATGAATACGATCCGCCTTCCCTTCCGCTGGGAGCGGTTGCAGCCCGTGCTCGGAGCACCTCTCGATGGCGACGAACTGCAGCGGCTGAAGGATGCCGTCGATCTCATCCAGAAGCATGGAATGACAGTCGTTCTCGATCCCCACAATTACGCCTATTACGACAAGACGCAGCTCAAGCAGGCTCCCGCGACCGATCTTGCTTTCGGCGATTTCTGGGCGCGGCTTGCGGTGGAGTTCTCCAATCGAAAGGGCGTCGCCTTCGGCCTGATGAACGAGCCCCACGATATCAAGGCTCCCGATTGGCTCGAACTTGCCAACACCGCCATCCGCAGCATCCGAACCATCGGCGCGCGCAATCTCATTCTCGTGCCCGGCACGAACTGGACGGGGGCGCATAGCTGGTCGGCCGACGTTCTGGGCGGCGGCGCCAATGGCACGGTCATGCTCGGCGTCAAGGACCCGATCGATTTCTACGCCTTCGAATTCCACCAATATCTGGATTCGGACAGTTCGGGCACGCACCCGGTCTGCGACGGCACCGACAAAGCCGTGAAGGGCATGAACGACGTTACCGACTGGCTGCGCAAGAACGGGAAGCGCGGATTCCTCGGTGAATTCGGCGTCGCCGCCAATGATGGTTGCCTCGACGGTCTCAAACAGGTTCTCGACATCATGAACGCCAACAGCGACGTGTGGCTCGGCTGGACCTATTGGGCCGCCGGCGACTGGTGGCCGTCGGAGGAGCCGCTCAACGTCCAGCCACACAACGGCCGCGACAAGCCGCAGATGAAGGTTCTTACCGAGGGGCTCAATCGAAAAGTGTCGCTGGCAGCCTCATGCGCGTTGGTCAAGCCGGCGAAATGATCAGTGACGGGCAGCCGGCTCTTTGTCGCGAATCATCGGCCTGATATGCTGCCGCCGCCAGTGAAGACGTCACCACTCCGGATATCTGATGCAACGTTCAGGCGAAAAGCAGCCGATCAATTTCGTTATTCTCACGATTTCGCTGCTGGCGGTCTGCTATAACTGCATCCTTGCCTTCATCAATCACAATATCACACCGCTGACGCCGAGCTCCGTCGTGCTGTCCGAAGTGCTGTTGCAGGTCGCCGCCTTCACCTACCTGCTGACGAAAGGCATATATGAGGAGGACATAGCACCGCTCCTTTATCTGCTGCTGACCATCGTGCTGACGGTTTTCGTCATCGCCATCAACAAGCAGGCCTATATCGATCATCTCCGCAACGTGATGATCATCTTCGCTTTTTCGATCATGGGGCGGCTTGCCAACGAGCGCACCGTCAAGCTTGCCTTCAAGATTTCATGCTTCATCGTGCTTGCCGTGCTTGTCCTGGAAATCGTGTCGGTCAAGGAATATGTCGCGCTGTTCCATCCGGCCGAATATTTCCAGAATACGCGTGGGGTGCCGCCGGCGACCTATAGCGATATCGGCCTGTTTCGCGGCGCGCTTGGATTCGAGGGCCGGTTCTCTTTCGGCCTGATCGACCACCGATCGTCCTCCATCTTCCTGGAGCAGGTCTCGCTTGCCAATTTCTGCGGCGTGATGGTGCTGTATCTGATCAGCTTCTCCAATCGTCTCGGTTTGCTGGACCGGCTGCTGTTTTTCTCGACGGTCGTGCTGATCCTGCTGACGAACGACACACGCACGATGCTGATCTTCAGCCTCATCTGCGTTGCAGGCTATTTCATCTATCCATGGCTCCCGAAGACGCTCGACCTGCTGACGATGCCCGGCATCATCGTTGTCGGCTTCGTCATTCACGCGCTCGAGCCGAGCGTGACGGGCGATAATTTCGTCGGGCGCATCAATGGCACGGTCAAAGCCTTCCTCGGCATGGACCTGCAGAGCACGATCGGGCTGCAGCTCGATCAGGTCGGCATCTTTTTCGACAGCGGATATGTCTACATCATCTATGGCGCCACCATCTTCGGCCTGATTCTGTTCTGGCTCTACGCCTCGCTCTATCCGGGCGGCGAAACGGTCAATCAGCGACGCCTTGGCCATGCGCTTTCCCTCTTCCTGTTCCTCAATCTGATGATCGGCTCCACAGCCATCTTCTCCATGAAGACGGCCGGACTGGTCTGGCTTCTTGTGGGATTCCTGAAATTCAACGAGGGAAGTCTGGCGAAACCACCGCAAGAGCTTTCGCTGGCAACCAGCAGCTGAGGCGGGGATACGCCGTTCGAAGACGCAACGGGAACGGCTTTTTGCCCGCCATCCTGCCTAAATATCCGTCGAAACATGGCTGGGGGGAGGTATTTCCCAGACCTCCGATTTCATCTAAGCAGGCGGACATCCTCGGGATAGAAGAGATAAAGACATGACGAGCTATGTATTGACAGTGACGTGCCAATCGACGCGTGGGATCGTTGCGGCGATCTCGAACTATCTGGCCGGGCAGGGCTGCAACATCGTCGATTCCAGCCAGTTCGACGATCTCGATACCGGCAAGTTCTTCATGCGCGTCTCCTTCATCTCCGAGGAAGGCGTGGGCCAGGCAGCGCTCGTCGAGGGCTTCAAGCCGATCGCCGAAAAGTTCGCCATGGATGCGGAGATCCATGACGAGAAGAAGCGCATGAAGGTGCTGCTCATGGTCTCGCGCTTCGGCCATTGCCTGAACGACCTGCTCTACCGCTGGAAGATCGGCGCATTGCCGATCGACATCGTCGGCGTCGTCTCCAACCATTTCGATTACCAGAAAGTGGTCGTCAATCACGACATCCCCTTCCACCACATCAAGGTGACGAAGGACAACAAGCCGCAGGCCGAAGCCCAGCTGCTCGATATCGTCGAGCAGACCGGCACGGAGCTTGTGGTGCTGGCCCGCTACATGCAGGTTCTGTCGGATGCGCTGTGCCGGAAGATGTCGGGCCGCATCATCAACATCCACCATTCCTTCCTGCCGTCCTTCAAGGGGGCGAACCCCTACAAGCAGGCCTATGAGCGTGGGGTGAAGCTGATCGGGGCGACGGCGCATTATGTGACGGCCGATCTCGACGAAGGTCCGATCATCGAGCAGGACACGGCGCGCATCACGCATGCGCAGTCGGCCGAGGATTATGTCTCGATCGGCCGCGATGTGGAAAGCCAGGTACTGGCGCGCGCCATCCATGCGCATATCCACTATCGCACTTTCCTCAACGGCAACCGCACCGTCGTCTTCCCGGCAAGCCCGGGATCCTATGCCTCCGAGCGCATGGGGTGAGGCGCAAGCGCGGGATTTCGGCTGGCTTCTTTCCCTTTTCGCTCCGACACGCGATTTGATACCACCGGTATCGAATCGCCCGGAGATCGAGGAGAGGACATGTCATTCTACCGCAACGGCGCGCTACTGCTGGCGGCGCTCCTGCTGTCTGCGCCGGCATCCCATGCCCAAACGGCAGAACAGGACCCTTCCAAGATCGATCTTGCCAAGCTGATCGAATGCACGACCTATGACGTGCCGAGCTACAACAATTTTGCTCTATGGCTGACCGGGCCGGAACGCGCCACGGCCATGAAACAGTTCGGCATCAGCGAGCTGCCGTCTGATAATCCGTTGTTGCGCGAATTCCAGCTTTCGATGCCTATGACCGTTTTCGGGCGGCAGACAAACAGGATCGCCTTCACCTCCACCGGGCCGGTTGCCGTGCTTGACGAGGCGGATCCGCATCCGCTCGCCAAGCAGCTTGGCGTCACAGCTTCCGTCGACCAGCCGAACAAGTTTCTCGGCGAGAAGGTCGTCCTGTCGCGCAAGGACCAGCAGGAAAATTCGGAAACCGTACTGGAAACGCGCATCTCGCTGAATGTCTCCACTGTCGACACCCATCCGGGCAAGACGCTAGCCGGTTGCAGCTATTCCATCGAGGTCGAATAGGCTGTTATGCCTAGCCGGCTGCATTCTTCGGCCTATCTTCCTCCTCGCTGCTCGACTACCCTATCTGTTTTGGGTAATTTTCTTTAGGATGGAATGGTTTAGTGTCGATGCGAATGAACCATCCGGGGGATGCCATGGCCGACGCCACGCTCGTGAACCGTATGCAACTGCCGAGACCGGACGTTACACCGGAGGAGGCGGCCGAGATCCTGCAGACGCATTACGGTCTGAGCGGAACACTGACCGAGCTCGGCAGCCAGCAGGACCGCAACTATCGCATCGATGCCGGCGAGAACGCCTATGTGCTGAAGATCTGCCGGGCCGAATACGAGCTGGTCGAGCTCGAGGCGCAGAATGCCGCGATCCGCCATCTGCACGCCAAGCCGGATGCGCCGCGCGTGCCCGAGGTCATCCCCTCACTGAATGGCCGCGATATCCTCGCCATCACTCTCCGCGAGCAGGATTACCTCGTCCGGCTGCTCCGCTTTCTCCCCGGCCAGACACTGACGCGGCGCAACTACCTGCCGCAGACCTCCGTGGCCGGGCTCGGCGCGCTTTCGGCTAGGCTTGCACGCGATCTTGCCGATTTCGATCATCCCGGCCTGCACCGCAGCCTTCAATGGGACCTGCGACGGGCAGGACCCGTTGCCGTGCAGCTGCTGTCGGCCATAACCGATCACGAGGCGCGCGACCGCATCGCCAAGGCAATGGTCGCCGCCGTCAAGCGCATCCAGCCGCTCGCGAGCCAATTGCGTGTTCAGCCGGTGCATCATGATGTCACCGACGACAATGTCGTCAGCCATCCCGATGCGCGCGGACAGCTCGTGCCCGATGGCGTCATCGACTTCGGCGATATCATCCAGGGCTGGCTGGTCGGCGATCTTGCTGTCACCTGTGCGTCGCTGCTACATCATGCAGGCGGCAACCCCTTCCACATCCTTCCGGCAATCAGTGCCTATCATGCGATCTATCCGCTGGAGGAAGTCGAAGCCAAAGCCCTGTGGCCGCTGATCGTCGCGCGGGCCGTCATCCTCACCGCCAGCACCGAACAGCAGCTCGCTATCGACCCCGACAACGACTATGTGCGCGGCAATCTCGATTTCGAGCGCGAAATCTTCGATGTCGCAACCGAGGCGCAGCCGGATGTGATGGAAGCGGCGATCCTGCGGACGATCGGTTTTGATGTCGCCCCAGTCGTGACTGACGGCTGGTCGCCGCTGCTGCCCGACATCGACTCCTCGCAGATTGCCGCCATCGATCTTTCCGCCAATGGGCCTGACTTCACGGACGGCAACTGGCAGGAGCCTGATATGGACTGGCGGCTGCTTGCCCAGACGGCAATCGCTTCCGGGGCTGCGGCGACCCGCTACGGCGAATTCCGCCTCTCCCTTGCTGCGCCGCTTAACATGAGGCAGCCACAGAATTTCGCGCTGCATTGCGATATCTGCCTGCCGGCTGGCGCGACAGTTGCGGCTCCCTTCCCTGGCCTTCTGCAACGGCAGGGCCAGCATTTCGTGCTGGTCGGTGAAGAAATCAGCCTGCATCTCGACGGTATCGAAAGTGCTCTCGAGGACGGAGCGGCTATCGAGCAAGGCGCGACAATAGGAACGATCGGCAGCGAGGGCTCGGCAATCGGAGGATTGCGCATTCAGCTTTGCCGCGTGCCCGGCCTTGTGCCGCCGCTTTTTGCGACGGCGGATCAGGCAGAGGGGTGGTCGGCCGTCTCCCCCTCGCCCGCCGCTCTTTTGAACCCGGCCTGTGAGGCGCCGCGGTCGGACGCTTCCGCGCTGCTGTCACTGCGCAATGCCCGTTTCGCCAAGCCGCAGAAGCACTATTACGAATTCCCGCCACAGATCGAGCGCGGCTGGCGCGAATTCCTGTTCGACACGCAAGGGCGCTGCTACCTCGATATGGTCAACAACGTCACGACGCTCGGCCACGCCCATCCGCGCCTGACGGCAGCGATCGCCCAGCAATGGTCTCGCCTCAATACCAACTCCCGCTTCCATTATGCCGCCGTTGCCGAATTCTCCGAGCGGCTGGCGACGCTGGCACCTGAGGGACTGGACAGCGTCTTCCTCGTCAATAGCGGCTCGGAAGCCAACGATCTGGCAATCCGCCTAGCCTGGGCGCACACGGCCAAGAGAAACATGCTCTGCCTGCTGGAGGCCTATCACGGCTGGACGGTTGCGAGTGACGCCGTCTCCACCTCGATTGCCGACAATCCGCAGGCGCGGACGACACGGCCGGATTGGGTGCACCCCGTCCTCTCGCCGAATACCTATCGCGGGCCGTTCCGCGGCCCGGATTCTGCTCCGCATTATCTCGGCGACGTCATGGCGAAACTGCGGGCGATCGACGAAAAGGGCGACGGCCTTGCCGGCTTCATCGCCGAACCGGTCTATGGCAATGCCGGCGGCATCGCGCTGCCGCATGGCTATCTCGCAGGCGTTTATGACGCAGTGCGCCAACGCGGCGGCCTTTGCATCGCCGATGAAGTGCAGGTGGGCTACGGCCGTCTCGGCGAGCATTTCTGGGGCTTCGAAACGCAGGGCGTTACGCCCGACATCATCACCATCGCCAAGGGCATGGGGAACGGCCATCCGCTCGGCGCCGTCATCACCCGCCGCGAGATCGCCGAATCGCTGGAAAAGGAAGGCTATTTCTTCTCCTCCGCCGGCGGCAGCCCGGTGAGCTGCGTCGCCGGTCTCACCGTTCTCGATATCCTCAAGGATGAAAATCTGCAGGAAAATGCCCGCGTCATCGGTGACAGGCTAAAGGCGGGGCTGATCGCTCTCATGGATCGATTCCCGTTGATTGGCGCCGTGCATGGCACTGGGCTTTATCTTGGCGTGGAATTCGTGCGCGACCGCGAAAACCTGACGCCGGCGACCGAAGAAACGGCTGCGATCTGCGAACACCTGCTCGATCTCGGGGTCATCATGCAGCCGACCGGCGATCACTTGAATGTGTTGAAGATCAAGCCGCCGCTATGCCTCGCAGCCGAGAGCACCGATTTCTTCGTGAAGGCCCTGGAAAAGGTGCTTGAGGATAGATTTTGACGTTCTCGTCACGCCATTAACCATTGAGGTGTTTTAGCGGCGCGTGAATTTTAATGCTGCCGGGGCATTGTCGAATCTCGCGCCAGTTCCTATCTGTTGCTCGGTGATCGGCGAGCCGTACCGACACGGGTAGCAATCCGAAGGTTTTAAGACAACCTTCCCTGCAACCCGCAGGACTCGGAATTTTATTTTCCCGATCGTCGACATTTTGACATCTTTCGGAATATGTTTCTGAGGATGCAATCGCTATTATCTACTAATGTAGTAGATAATAGTACATCGATCGCGGTGCCCCCTAACGGGGCCCCTAACAAGTACAACGCCAATTGAGGAAGTGACATGCTGAATAGAAAAGTCATTGCTTCGTTCCTTGGGCGGCCCGTGCTTGGCAATGACCGTTCGGGCGCGCTCTCCCGCCCGTGCTGTCGAATGTGACGTTCGTCCTCCTTCCCGGAATAAGACAGTCAATTCGCCATATCTGCGCCGTGCGTGCGCAGAGGGAGTCTATTTATGAAGAAGCAAGTCATCGAATACGCCGGCGTTCCCGTCGGCATCGTCGTTCCCGATCAGGATCGGCTCAAGTTCATCGCTGTAAAATATCATGTCCATGATCTGGACGAACAGCATTTCAGAAATGCGGACGAAGTGAAGCTTGCGATCCGCGACCTTCTTTCCCGCCAGCAGGCAAAACCGATCCATGTTTGATGGGTCGGATCACCTGCGCTTTTACTCATTCCCGTCCCCAGCCCCTCACCCTTTGATAGAATCAGGGTGGGGGCTTTTTTATTTGAGGCCATCGTGTCGCTTCCTGCGAAGGAAGCTTGCGCCGGCTCCCCCGTGAAACGCCGAAGCTCCAAAGCCTCCGGTCCCGGACCGCTCGGGTTGAACAAACCCATCTTGTCTTTTCCCCGTCTTTACGATCCTATCGCCATGGCGACCTCGCGTTGTAAACGGCGAAGGATTTTTCATTGGCTGACCTCCTCAATCTCCTGACCGATGTCGAAGGCGTCGCTGTCGGTCACTCCACCGACCTTACGCTCGGCTCCGGCGTCACCGCCATCGTCTTCGATGAGCCGGCTATCGCCTCCTGCACCATTCTCGGCGGCGCGCCGGGTGGGCGGGATACCGCATTGCTGGATCCTGCAATGACGGTCGGTGCTGTGGATGGTCTCGTGCTCTCAGGCGGCTCGGCCTTCGGCCTCGATGCGGCCGGCGGCGTGCAGGCAGGCTTGAGGGAGATGGGCCGCGGCTTGAAGGTTGGCGATGCGCTGGTGCCAATCGTGCCGCAGGCGATCCTGTTTGATCTCATCAATGGCGGCAACAAGGATTGGGGGCTGCACTCGCCCTATCGCGACATGGGATATGCCGCCTTCAAGGCTGCAAATAAAGGGCCGTTTGCGCTTGGAAGCGTCGGCGCCGGCACCGGTGCCACGACGGCAACGGTCAAGGGCGGCCTCGGTTCGGCAAGCGCCGTCAGCAGCAGGGGATACAGAATCGCCGCCATCGTCGCCGTCAATGCGCTTGGGTCCGCCACCATCGGCGACGGCCCGCATTTCTGGGCGGCTCCCTTCGAGCAGAATGACGAATTTGGCGGTCTCGGCATGCCGCAGGTGGTCGATTCACGCCTGCGGCTGAAGGGCACCAACATCACCGCCACGACCATCGGCGTCGTCGTCACCGACGCTCAGCTGACTAAGGCTGAGGCGCATCGCCTCTCCATCTGCGCTCACGACGGCTTTGCGCGTGCGCTTTTACCGACGCATCTGCCGCTCGACGGCGATACCGTATTTGCCGCTTCCACCGGCAGGCATGCGCGCGATGATATGCCTGGTTTCATGGAGCTCTGCCACCTCGCCACCATTGTCATGGCGCGCGCCATCGCCCGCGGCGTCTACGAAGCGACGGCGCTGGCGGTCGAAGGCGGGCAAGTGGCGTGGCGGGATCGCTTCGCCAAGCCCGCCATCTAACGGGAGCTCCCGCGCATGCAGATCCGCGCGCTGATCTATTTCGACGAGCTGGTGCGCACCAATTCGATGCGCCAGGCGGCTGAAAACCTGAACGTGGCGCCGACGGCCATCAGCCGCCAGATCGAGAATCTCGAATATCATTTCGGCACGCAACTGGTCGAACGCAGTGCCCGTGGTATCAAATTGACGGCTGCCGGCGAATTGCTGGCGGAACGCGCCGGCCGGACGCTGCGCGAGCTCGACCATGTTCACCAGTTGATCGAAGACCTGAAAGGCCTGCAGCGCGGGACCGTCAGTATCTTTGCCAATGGCGCGTCCGTCGCCAATATCCTTGCTCCGGCGCTGGCCGAATTCAGTCTGCGCTATCCCGGCCTACGCTTCGAAGTGACCATTACCAGCGCCCGCGGCGCCATCGAAGCCGTCAACAATGCCGAGGCCGATATTGCGGTGACGCTGTTTGCCCCGCCGCTTTCCGGCACAAAGGTGCGCCTGCGCTCCGAGCTCGTCTATGACGTGATCGCCTCTTCCTCCCATCCGCTTGCTGCCGCCAGCGAGATCACACTTGCGGAACTCTCGGCCCACGCGCTTGCCGTCCCCGATCGCTCCTTCGGCGCAAGACAGGCCTTCGACGCACTGTTTGAGCAGGAGGGGCTGAGGCTCGATCCAGTCTTTGAGACCGGCTCACTGGAAATGCAGAAGGAGCTGGTGCTGCGCGGCGCGGCGATTACCATGCTGCCGGCACTCACCGTTCAAAGGGAGATCGAGGCGGCGCAGCTCGTCGCACGGCCCGTTGCGGGCGGCATGGGGGTGCGGACGCCGGTCGATCTCTGCGTCGCGCCCGATCGCCAGCTCTCCTTCGCCGCCAGCAAGCTGCTCGATTTCATCGAGCGCTTCATGCGCCACCAACTTTCCACCAGGAGGAGGCATGATTGAACGAAACGCTGTAATCACGAAAAGAGTGTAGCGGTTTCGGCTACACCGAGCACACATTTTCGGAATTGTGTGTGCGCCGATGAGATGACACTATCCTGAAAAAGACCGCAGGCCGGAAGGGAAGCCGGACATGCGGGCAAAAGCAAGGGAACCGACATGACCAAGTTTTCACGCCCGAGCCTGGGCGACGTCGCGCGCCGGCTTGCCTATGGCGCCGCAGTTTCTGCCGGCCTGCTGATGATGGGCCTGACACAGGCTGAAGCCGCGAAGACGACACTCAATCTCGGCATGAGCGTCGAGCCAACAGGTCTAGATCCGACGATCGCCGCGCCCGTCGCGATCGGCCAGGTCACCTGGCAAAACATTTTCGAAGGCCTGGTTGCGATCGACCAGAACGGCAAGATCGTACCGCAGCTCGCCAAGAGCTGGGAGATTTCGCCTGACGGCCTCACCTATACATTCAAGCTGCAGACCGGCGTGAAATTCCATGACGGCGAAGCCTTCGATTCGGCTGCCGCCAAGTTCACGCTCGATCGCGCTCGCGGCGCCGATTCCGTCAATCCGCAGAAGCGCTTCTTTTCGACCATCGCCTCGATCGATACGCCGGATGCGGAAACGCTTGTACTGCATCTGTCCTCGCCAACCGGCAGCCTTCTCTATTGGCTAGGCTGGCCGAGCTCCGTGATGGTAGGGCCGAAATCCTCGGCCAATGACAAGACGACGCCCATCGGCACCGGCCCGTTCAAATTCTCCTCCTGGGCGAAGGGCGATCATGTCGACCTCGTCAAGAACCCGGATTACTGGAACAAGTCGGTCGACGTGAAGCTCGAGAAGGTAACCTTCCGCTTCATTTCCGATCCGCAGGCGGAGGCGGCGGCGCTGAAGGCCGGCGATCTCGATGCCTTTCCGGAATTCGCCGCGCCGGAGCTCATGAGTTCCTTCGAGGGCGACGCCAGGCTGACGACCAAGGTCGGCAATACCGAACTCAAGGTCGTGGCCGGCATGAACAACACCCGCAAGCCCTTCGACGACAAGCGCGTGCGCCAGGCTCTGATGATGGCGCTCGACCGGAAGACGATCATCGAAGGCGCGTGGTCCGGTTTAGGCACCGCGATCGGCAGTCACTACACGCCGAACGATCCCGGCTACAAGGATTTGACCGGCACGCTGCCCTACGACACCGCCAAGGCCAAGGCGCTGCTTGCAGAGGCCGGCTATCCGAACGGTTTCACCTTTACTATCAAGACGCCGCAGATGGCTTATGCGCCGCGTAGCGCCCAGGTGATGCAGGCGATGTTTGCCGATATCGGCGTGACGATGAACATCGAGCCGACGGAATTCCCGGCGAAATGGGTGCAGGACGTCTTCACCGGCCGCAACTACGACATGACCATCGTCGCCCATGCCGAGCCGCTGGATATCGATATCTATTCGCGCGACCCCTATTACTTCAACTACAAGAATTCCGCCTTCAACGAGCTGATGAAGAAGATCCAGCTCACGTCCGATGTATCCGAGCAGAACAAGCTCTATGGCGAGGCGCAGAGCATTCTTGCCGAGGACGTGCCGGCGCTCTTTCTTTTCGTCATGCCGAAGCTCGGCGTCTGGGACAAGAAGCTGAAGGGGCTTTGGGAGAACGAACCGATCCCTTCCAACGTGCTGACCAACGTCTCCTGGGAAGACTGACCGCTCCAACAGTTTGATTGGGCATGATCTTGGTATTTCTTTCGCGCACGACGACCAACTCCTTCTCCCCAGCGGGGAGAAGGAGGAGTCAAAGGCCGCACCAACTCCGTATTCTTAGCCGAATTAGCCTGGCCATGGACTTGCTATGATCGTACTGCTCACCCGCCGGATTTTCGGACTTGTGCTGACGCTGATTGCCGTCTCGCTGCTGGTCTTTGCCGTCATGGCACTGCTGCCGGGCGACCCGGCCGCCATCACGCTCGGCACATCGGCGGCGCCGGAAACGCTCGCCGCGCTCCGGCATGAGATGGGTCTCGATCAGCCGCTGATTGTCCGCTACGGCCAATGGCTCGCCGGCGCGCTGGCGGGGGATCTCGGCACGTCCTATACCTATGGCGTTCCGGTCGCAGGCCTGATTGCCGAGCGGCTTGCCGTTACTCTGCCGCTTGCGCTGCTTGCCATCCTGTTGTCGGTTCTTGTCGCCGTACCGCTCGGCGTTGCGGCAGCGGCAAGACGCGGCGGCGTCTTCGATGTCATCGCCACGCTGTTTTCGCAGATGGGCATCGCCGTGCCGGGCTTCTGGGTCGGCCTGTTGCTGGTTCTTCTGTTCGCCACCTCGCTCGGCTGGATGCCGGCCGGCGGTTTTCCCGGTTGGGAAAGCGGATTCTGGCCCTCCCTGAAATCTTTGGTGTTACCCGCGATCGCACTTGCGCTGCCGCAGGCGGCAGTGCTGACCCGCGTGACGCGCTCGGCCGTGCTCGACACGCTGCATGAGGATTTTGCCCGCACGGCGATCGCCAAGGGCCTGTCACGCAGCCGCGTGCTGTGGGGACATGTGGTGCCGAACGCCCTGGTACCGGTGCTGACCATTCTCGGGCTGCAATTCACCTTTCTCGTCGCCGGCGCCGTGTTGATCGAAAATGTCTTCACCCTGCCCGGCCTTGGCCGCCTCGCCTATCAGGCACTCAGCCAGCGCGACGTCATCGTTCTGCAGGATGTCGTGCTGTTCTTTGCCGGCCTCGTCATCGTCGTGAATTTTCTGGTCGATCTCTCCTATCTCGTCATCGATCCGCGATTGCGAGCGGGAGGTGCGCGATGACTGCTGTCGAGGCCAAAATCGCCGCGACGTCTTCCCGCCGTCGTTTTCGGGCGCTGCGGCGGATGAATCTGATCGTCGGCGCCCTCATTATCCTCGCTCTTATCGGCGTCGCCATCGTCTCCTTGTTCTGGACACCGGTGCCGCCGGCGAAGATGCAGATCCTCCACAAGCTGCAGCCACCCTTCGGCTTCGGACTTCTCGGCACCGATCAGATCGGCCGTGATGTCCTGTCGATGCTGATGGCGGGCTGCTGGAATTCGCTGTCAATCTCCGTATCGGCGGTTGCGATCGGCGGGACGCTCGGAACGATCATCGGCGTTTCCGCCGCCGCCCAACGCGGCCTGTTCGAGGCGCTGGTCATGCGCGCCTGCGACGTGATCTTCGCCCTGCCACCGATCCTTTCGGCCATGATCCTTGGTGCATTTCTTGGGACCGGGCGCTCCACGGCAATCATCGCCATTGCGGTTTTCATGGTGCCGGTCTTCGCCCGCGTCGCGCTCGGCTCTGCCTTGCAGGCGTGGAGCCGCGACTATGTGCTGGCGGCGCGCGCCATCGGCAATACGCAGCTTTCCATCACGCTGCGCCATGTCCTGCCCAACATCATGGGCAGTATCATCGTCCAGGCGACCATCCAGCTCGGCCTTGCGATCCTGACTGAGGCTGGGCTCGCTTTCCTGGGTTTGAGCGTACCGCCGCCCGCGCCGACCTGGGGTCGGATGCTGGCCGATGCGCAGACCTATTTCCACGTTGCGCCGTGGCTCGCCCTGCTGCCGGGGCTTGCCATTGCGCTCTCCGTGCTCGGCTTCAACCTGCTCGGCGACGGGCTGCGTGATCTCCTCGACCCCCGCGAGGCGACCCGCTGATTGCGACATAAAGAGTATAGACCATGACCGAACCTACCGATCTTTCCATCCGAGACCTCCGACGCCAATTTGCCGAAAAGAGCCTGTCTCCCAGCGAATACTGGCTGGCGCTCGAGGCGCATATCGAGGCATGGGAGCCGACAATATCAGCTCTCTATGCCTATGATCCCGAAGATGCCCGCAAGCAGGCCGCGGCCTCCACGGAGCGCTGGGCGAAGGGCGCGCCACTTGGGACCTTGGACGGCATTCCGGTGACGCTGAAAGAACTGATCGCCACCAAGGGCCAGCCGGTGCCGCTCGGCACGGCGGCCGTCGAGCTTGTCCCCGCTGCCGAGGACGCACCGATCGCCGCCCGCATGCGCGAGGATGGCGCGGTGATTTTCGCCAAAACCACCTGCCCCGATTACGGCATGCTCTCATCAGGCCTTTCGAGCTTTCACAAGCTCAGCCGCAATCCCTGGGACCCCAGCCAGAATCCGGGCGGCTCCAGCGCCGGTGCGTCCGCCGCTGCCGCTGCCGGTTATGGGCCGCTGCATATCGGTACGGATATCGGCGGCTCGATACGCCTGCCGGCAGGATGGACCGGCATTTTTGGCTTCAAGCCGAGCAATGGCCGCATCCCGATCGATCCCTATTATCTCGGCCGGTGCGCCGGACCGATGACACGCACTGTCGAGGATGCGGCCTTTTCCATGGCGACGCTCTCCCGGCCCGACTGGCGCGACAGCACCAGCCTGCCGCCGAACGGGATCGACTGGATGGATCTCGATATCGACATCCGTGGCATGAAGATCGGCCTGATGCTGGATGCTGGCTGCGGCCTGCCCGTCGAGGACGAGATACGCGATGCGGTCACCGCTGCCGCCAAGCGCTTCGAGGAAGCGGGCGCCATCATCGTCGAGGTCGCGCCAGTGCTGACGAGGCAGATGCTGGATGGGCTCGACGCCTTCTGGCGCGCGCGCTTCTGGGGCGATATGACGGCATTGAGCGAGGAACGCCGCAACAGCATCCTGCCCTATATCTATAGCTGGGCGAAGGGCGGCGCCGATATCAGCGGCGTCGATGCCGTTCGCGGCTTCAACCAGACCTACGAGATGCGCAAGAGCTGCGCCAAGCTCTTCGCAGAGGTGGATGCCGTGCTTTCGCCGACCAATCCGATCGTCTCCTATCCCGCCGAATGGGCCTCCCCTACCAACGATCCGGCGCGACCTTTCGAGCACATCACCTTTACGGTTCCGTGGAACATGTCGGAGCAGCCGGCTGCATCGATCAATTGCGGCTTCTCCCGCTCCGGCATGCCGATCGGCATTCAGATCATCGGCCCGCGCTTCGACGACATGCGGGTGCTTCGCCTCTCGAAAGCTTTCGAGGACTGGAGCGGCGGCGTGACGAATTGGCCGAAGCGGCCGGCGTGAACAGAACTTTCAGACAGCCAGCTAGTCTAGCGACAACGGCACAGAAAGACCGACCTTGACCCGATCCATGGTGACTAGCGACTTGAATTTCGTGACATTCGGATTGTCGTAGAACAGACGCCGGGCAACGTCCTCATAGGCAGACATGCTTGGGACGACAATGATGAGCACGAAATCGGCCTCGCCGGTGACACCATAGCATTGCTGGACTTCCGGCGCTTCAAGGAAGCTGCGCTTGATCGCATTGATGAGGTCATAGCGTTCGTTTGCGATATGAACCTCGACGACGATGGTAATCGGCAGGCCTATTGCCGCCGGATCGACGACCGCGATATTGGCCTGGATGACGCCGCTTTCCTGCATGCGCTTGATGCGTCTCTGCACGGCTGGCGCCGACAGGTTGATCCGTTCACCGATCTCCCGTTGCGGAACCGTACTGTCTCTTTGAAGAATCTCGAGAATTGCCAAGTCGAACTCATCGAGATCGGCGGGTTTGCGCATTTCAATACATCCTTACCGCAATGAGGAAACAAAATTGCATGAAAGCCGTCAAAATGGAGCCAAATCCTCTTTCCTTATGTAC
>NZ_JBXSOR010000032.1:0-31725 GCF_057784455.1 Martinezella sp. CNPSo 3890
CTATTCCGGGGTTCGTATCCTTTCACATCAGGTCTTTTGTCAATTGTTCATTCGAGTGGCATCGTATTTCTCCTTGTGAGCGGATCCTTGGTCTGAGCCCATAGCAATTACCGGCCCGGTTCTCGGGCCTATACAACCTCACATTGGGTCGCCGCTCTCAGCGGCTGCACCATTTTCCCGCATTCGACGGGCACGGGCTCAGGAGAACGGGACCAAACTCAAGATCGGCGTTTAAAGGCCAAAAGGATTCCCGGTCCGTTCACCTGGATCCGTCAGGACTGATCAGGTCCTGAGGATTCGAATTTTCGGTTCACAGGGACTTCCGGCTTTCAGGCGGGTTTCATGATCGCACTTTCGATCACGACACCGGAGCTCACATACTTCCAGAGAGCCACGAGCAGCTTACGCGCGAGCGCCACGATCATCGGCGTCTTTAAGCGGCCGGCGTTGCGAGCAATGCGCTCTTTGAACCATAACGTTAATTTCGATTTCGGTTGATGCCGCAACCATAGCCAGGCGAGTTCGACTATGGTGGCTCGCAAACGTGGATTTCCTGCTTTGGAGACGCCCTGTTCGCGGTTGATGTTACCGCTTTGCCAAGGGGAAGGGGCAAGGCCTGTGTACGATGCGACTTGGCGTCGGTTGTCGAAGTGTCGGAACAGGCCTTCGGTGTAAAGGATCGTAGCAAATTCCGGCCCTATTCCTTTGATGCCCAAAAGAGCGGCCGCTTCCTTCGGTGTCTCCGACGCCTCGCGGACGATCAAGGCATCTCGCTCTGCTTCTACAGCCTTGATTTGCGTGAGCAACAATTCGAGGCGATCGAGTTCTCTGCAGACCTCGGCCTTCAGGTGTTTCGATAGCGGACGCCCATCGCCAGGTCGAAGCTCATCCAGACGCTGGCGACGATCTCGATTGACAGGTTCGTACTCCCGTATTCCTTGCGCGAAGAGAAGTCCCTTTATCCGATTAACGTGGAAGACGCGCTCCGCAGTCAGAGTTTTCCGCTCCCGCCCAATCCGTCGGTTGTCGTCTTCCTCGGGTGTGAGAAGCCTGACCATTGAGCACGCACGAGGCTCGCCGCGTTTCCATGCCATCAAAGCGCGGATCAGCGTCTCACCGTCGATGCGGTCGGTCTTTGCCCGGTGATGCCGGCGCGGCATGGCAATCGAGGCGGCTTCCACAATGTGGCTCTCTATCCAAGCTTCCTTGCTCAGCACTCGTCCCAACCAGAAGCCATCCAGCCCGACCTCTTGGATCACAACCAATGGGTACAATGTGTTCTTTCGCCGTTTGACCTTCTGGCGAAGGGCGGCAAAACACGAGAACAGGCCAGCGACGTCGCCTCCGGTGATGGTGTGTCGGGACATCTTTTCGCTGCCAGGTGACAGAGCTGTCACCAGCCATGTCGACTTGCTTAATTTCAACGAGACGAAAATTGCGCCAAGATCGACGAGAGTAGTGGTCTGCGCTTGAGATTGATCTGCTGTCATCGGCATGGTTGGCCTCCAGAGAGTTTTCTAGCGACCTCACTTTGCCACCGTGCAGGCCGCTACTCATCCTGATGGGATCTCAAGAGCGGGACATTTGAAGCTCTGGTTGTCGGTGAGAACTACAACAGAGGAGCAGTATTGTGGGCAGTGCTTTCCAAATTGTCTGCGAGAAAACGGCCGAGGAACTTCGCTTCATCAGACAAACTCGCCCGACCTTTCACCAGGGCCAACTCGGACAGCGGTTGGGCCTCGAATCCATCCTGGGAGCCGAGTTGCCGATGTTCAGGAAGCACCGCATCGGATGGTAATAGACTGATCCCAAGACCGGACGCGACCGCTGCCTGTACACCCATCAGGCCCTGGCTAGTATAGGCGATCCGCCATCGGCGGCCGCTTTGCTCGATCGCGCGGATCGCACGATCCCGGTAGATGCACCCGACCGGAAACACCGCAAGCGGCACGGGGTCTGTTTCAACGGAACCGGTGGCACATTGCACCCAAACCAGCTTTTCCTTCCAGCTGGCGAGACTTGGTCCATTGCCGGGTTCTCGTTTGATCAAAGCGAGGTCAATTTCGCCTGCGTCCAGTTGACGTCTAAGCTCCGTGCTCCAACCGCTGACAGTGTCGAGCCTGATCTGGGGCGATGCGGCAGAAAACCCTGACAGGAGGTCGATAAGGCGTCGCCCGGCAAAGTCCTCTGGAACCCCAAGGCGAACTGTTCGAGGTGCAGAGGGTTTCTGCATCACTTCAATGGCTTCCTCTGCCGTAGCAAGTATCCTGCGGGCATAGCTCAGCAGGATCTCCCCAGCTTCAGTCGTCTCGACGGTTCCAGACGATTTGCTCCGGCGCAGTAGGCTAGAGCCGAAGGTCAGCTCAAGTTTCTTGATCTGCTGGCTCACCGTCGATTGTGTCAGGTGTATCCGTTCGGCCGCCTTGGTGAAGCCGCCGCAATCGATGACAGCAGCAAAGGTTTTCAGAAGGTCCAGATCAAAGCCATAGCTCATTTGATTTTCCGATTGATGGCATGGAGAGATTTAATTTTTCAATGGGTGTTCTGTTTGTCAATGTGGGGAAGCACAGGAGATAAGACATGGCATTGCTTGGCCCCAAACCAACATGGATAACCTTTGACTGCTACGGCACCCTCATTCAGTGGGACGAAGGGCTGCTGGCGGCGATGGACAGGATACTGTCCGCAAAAGCTGGAAATATTGATCAGAAGACCTTCATTCGGGTTTATGACCAACATGAACATGCATTGGAAGCAGAGCGCCCCCACCGAACGTTTGCCAAGGTCAGCGCCCTTGCTCTGGAACAGGCCATGGTGGAATTTGGCCTTCCGTTTGCCCCTGCGGATGCCGAAATCCTGACCTCCTCCATCGGCAGGATGGCGCCGTTTCCGGAGGTCGTGGCAACGCTGGAAAGATTGAAGGCGGCCGGTTTTCGCCTCGCAATCATCTCCAATACTGATGACGCCATTATAGCCGGAAATGTCGCTCAGCTGGGCGGTTCAATCGACCGCGTGATCACGGCTGAGCAGGCCGGCGCCTACAAACCTTCCAGCCAGATTTTTCATTACGCTTGGAAAAGCCTTGGCATTGGAATGGAGGACCTAGTGCATATCTGTGCCAGCCCGCATCTTGATCTCGCCGCAGCGCGTGACCTTGGATTTCGCACCGTTTGGGTTGACCGTGGCACAGGCCGCAAGCCACTGTCTGATTATCAACCCAACACAATCGTCCGGACGCTCGACAAGGTGCCTGCTATCCTCGCCGCAGCAGGCTGGATGTAATCCCAAGGAGAGGCAAGCATGGCGCACGAGCTGACGATCTCGAGGACAAACAGTAATCACCGTCACAATCTCCCGCTTGATGGCGAGGAGATCTGGCAGGCCAGGATCGATCTTGCTGCCTGCCTTCGCATGGCTGCTCGCTTGGGTCTTGAAGAGGGGATCTGCAATCATTTCTCGGCCGTTGTGCCCGGCCATTCCGATCTCTTCATCGTCAACCGTCTTGGCTGGGCCTTCCAGGAGGCAACGGCTTCATCGCTGCTGATCTGTGATTTTGAAGGGAATGTCGTTGTCGGAGATGGTGTCCCGGAGGCAACCGCCTTCTTTATCCATGCACGTCTGCACAAGATGGCGCCAAGGGTGGGAGCGGCATTTCATACCCATATGCCGCATGCCACGGCGCTCAGCATGATCGAAGGGGAACCACTGGTCTGGGCAGGGCAGACGGCGCTCAAGTTTTATGGTCGTGTCGCGGTTGACGAAAACTACAACGGTCTCGCGCTGGACGAAAGCGAGGGTGACAGAATTGCATCCGTTCTTGGTGAAAAGGATATTCTGTTCATGAAGAACCATGGTGTCATGGTCTGTGCACCCAACATCGCCGAAGCATGGGACGATCTCTACTATCTCGAACGTGCGTCCGAGGTTCAGTTGAAAGCGATGAGTTCGGGCCGTAAATTGCTGCCCGTCTCGCCGCAAATTGCGGCACAAGCCGCTAAGCAGATGCGGCAAGGTGATCCGGAAAGCGCCAGGATGCATCTGGCCAGCGTTCGACGCGTCCTCGACCGGCAGGACCCGGGCTATCGAGAATGATCGGGGGGAGAAAGGCGAAGCTTTCGCAAGCACGCTTTTCTCCCGCTTCTCTGGGTCAGGGCGTGCCATTCAGCAGGGGTGAATCACGCAATGTCAGCACCATATATTCGATGAAGGCACGGACGCGGTGGGGCAGGGGGCCGCCACCGACATAAATGGCGTGGACCAATTCCAGGTCGCCCGGGTTGTGATTTTCCAGCAATGGGATCAGCCGTCCTGCCGCAATCTCATCTGCCACGTGAAACAACCCCACTCGGGCGATACCGGCGCCAGCCAACGCCATCTGCTTCATCGTCTCGCCGTTGTTCACGACGATCGTGCCTTGGACCGGCTGTGAAATATCCCGACCGTCGAGGCGAAATGGCCAGGAGGGCCTTGCTCGGCGGAAATTAAATGTCAGGCAATCGTGATGCTCGAGATCCGCCGGAGCTGCCGGCACTCCGCTGCGCGCGAGGTAGGCGGGGGCGGCACAAACCACGCGGCGGCTCTGTCCGAGCTTGCGCGCGATGAGCCCGCTATCCGGCAGATTACCCATGCGAATGGCGACGTCGGTCTTTTCCGCCACAAGATCCACAATCCCGTCGGTGAATGATAGATCGACGACGAGACCGGGATTGCGCGCGATGAAGTCCGGAATAGCGGGAGCGACGAACATCGTGCCGAACGGTATTGTCGTATTGATCCGCAACCGCCCGCGGACCGCGCCACCTGCTACCTCTTGATCTGCGTCGTTCAACTCCTGCAGAATCCGCAGCGCTGCGTGGTGATAAGCCTCGCCCTCTTCCGTCAGTGTCAAGGCGCGGGTGGTTCGCACCAGCAGCCGTGCACCAAGTCGTGCTTCTAGGCGAGCGATCAACTTACTAACCGCCGATGGGGTCAGGTCGAGATTGCGGGCGGCGGCGGAGAAGCCTCCATGCTGAACAACGCGGACAAACACTTCCAGCTCTCCGGAGCGTTCCATGAGAATGCGTGGCATTGATGATCCTCATTCACAGGTGCATGTCTTTTGTGGGCAATAGTGCGGATTGATCTCAAACCATAGATTCGTTCCAGCAACAATCTGGAGAAACGATATGGATCTGCAACTGAAGGGAAAGACCGCCCTTGTAACCGGCGCGACCGCTGGCATCGGCCTGGAGATCGCCCGCGCGCTTGCGACCGAGGGCGCGCGTGTTGTCATCACAGGACGAGACCGTGTCAAGCTCGACAGCGCGATCGCTACCATCAAGGCCTCCGGCGGATCGGGGATCTCCGGCATCCTGGCGGACGCGGCCAGCGCCGATGGTGCTGCAACCATTGTTAGCGTGGAGCCGTCAGTCGACATCCTCGTCAACAATCTCGGCATCTACGAAAGCAAGGCCTTCGGAGATATCACCGACGCCGATTGGAGCCATCTGTTTGACGTCAACCTCATGAGTGGCGTCCGGCTGTCACGCGCATTTCTACCCGGTATGCTGGATCGCAACTGGGGCCGCATCGTCTTCATCTCGAGCGAGTCCGGGCTCGCCATTCCTCAGGATATGATTCACTACGCGACGACGAAAACAGCACAGCTTTCGGTTTCGCGCGGACTGGCGCAGATGACTCGCGGCACTAACGTTACAGTCAATTCCGTGTTGCCTGGACCGACCCGTTCGGAAGGGATCGAGGCTTTCCTGCGCAGTCAAGCAAGCGATCCGTCCGCACCGATCAAGCAGATCGAGGCCGAATTCTTCGCCACAGCTCGCTCGGCATCAATCCTCCAGCGCATGGTGGAAGCGGAAGAAGTAGCCAACCTCGTCGCCTATCTCGCCAGCCCCCGCTCATCGGCCACCAATGGTGCCGCCCTTCGTGCTGACGGCGGCCTCGTCAATACTATCGCCTGAAAAGGATCTTGCTATGTCAAACACACCCCTGACGATCATAGCAATCACGACTGCAAAACCTGGAACGGAGACGGCCCTCGGCGCCGCCCAGGCAAAGCTGGTCGCTGAGACCTTGGTCGAAGACGGCTGTCTTCGGTATGAACTGCATCAGTCGCTGGATGATGGACGCGTCCGCATCTTCGTTGAAACCTGGGCAAGCGAGACACAGTGGCGTGCCCATATGCAGGGCGCTGCCATGCGGCGGTTTCAGGCTAGCGGGGTAGGAGACTATTTCGCCGATTTCGCTCTGCACCGCCTGACCAAGGTTGCAGGCTGATCATTGCCTGTCCTCCCCCCTCTCCCGATTTTATCCTCGGAAATAGTCGAATGAAAATACTGTACAAACTCGCTTTCGTGCTTGCACTTGGTGCCAGCACCATGAGCGCCCATGCCGGAAACGTTCTGATCGTCCTATCCGACTCCAACCACCTTGATTTAAAAGACGGCAAGGTGTTCGAAACAGGATTTTACCTCAACGAACTGATGCAGCCCGTGAAAGCGCTGCGCGACGCGGGCCACGAGATCACCTTTGCCACCCCGAAAGGGACCGTCCCCGCCGTTGACAAAACATCTGTCGACAAGATGTATTTTGGTGGCAACGAAGCCGCGATGAAGGACAGCGAGAAGCAGCTGGCAGAGATTGGCCTGTTATCGAGCGAAAAGTCGCCTGTGGTCAGCCTCGCACGGGTCGCGCAGATAGGCTATGATCATTTCGATGCCGTCTATGTGCCGGGCGGTCATGCTCCCATGCAGGATCTTCTGGTGAGTTCGGAACTCGGCAAGCTGCTGACCTACTTCCACGAGACCGGAAGGCCGACCGCCTTGGACTGCCATGGTCCTATCGCTCTGCTCTCAACGCTGCCCGACGCACAAGCGTTTGTCAGGCAGTTCGAGGCAAGCGAAACTGCAAAGCGGCAGACGAACTGGACCTATGCTGGCTACAGGTTTACCGTCTTCAGCAACCAGGAGGAAGAAATGGCCAAAGGCCCGCTGGGCGGCGGTGCGATGAAGTTCTATCCGCAAGATGCGCTCACCCAAGCTGGCGGACTGTTCAGCCAGGCTGACACAGCGTTCTCACCTCATGTTGTGTCAGATCGCGAGCTGATCACCGGGCAGAACCCTGCATCAGCTTTGGCCGTAGCCCACGAGCTCTTGGTTCGGCTGAAGTAAATTGGGCATCGCTGCGTCCGTCGGCGATTTCCGCGGAGCATTTCCAATCGGCCAGCCGCTCTCGCGCGCGCGGGCGGCCTTCCGCTTCAGGTGGCAATATCCGCACCCTAATGTCGCATGTCCAGCAATCGGCTACTCTCCGTCTGTATCAAGTTCACCTGCCCGTTTGCAGCAGGACGGGCCGCCAGTTCGATCCTCTTCAAGAACTTAGATGAGGTAAATGCCGCGAAATTGGATGCGCGAAATGCGTAACGACAACATCTTTACGGCTCTTGTAAAGATGTTGTCGTTACGCTATAGGAGTGCAAACAGGAGTTTGCAATGTCGACCTCACACACGAGCAAAAGCCCGGACGCGAGCGTGCCACTGAATATGCGCATCAAGCCCGCGACCCGCAACTTGATCGATCGCGCCGCTGAGTTGCTTGGTAAGACGCGAACGGATTTCATGTTGGAAGCTTCCGAGCGCCGAGCCGAGGAAGTGCTGCTCGACCGCACTATCTTTACGGTAAGCCCGGAAATCTATGCTGAATACCTTGCCCGGCTCGATGCACCCACGCAGCCCAATGAGCGTTTAGCGCGCACCATGACGACCAAAGCGCCGTGGGATAAGGCGTGACACTCAGCCCACCGGCACCGCTCGCCGATCATCATGATCTGGCTGAGTTCAATTCCGGTGTCCTTGAACTGGACGACTGGCTGCGGCGTCGCGCCCGTTCTAATCAAACAAGCGGCGCATCGCGGACCTTCGTCGTGTGCGAGGAGAGCCGCGTCATCGCCTATTACGCGCTCGCTTCCGGCGCCGTCAAACAACCGGAAGCCCCTGGCCGTTTTCGGCGCAATATGCCTGATCCAATTCCGGTCGCTGTGCTTGGTCGCCTCGCCATTGATCAATCCTACCAAGGGCGCGGTATCGGCAGGGCATTGGTGCGCGACGCGGGCCTGCGCCTGCTCAATGCCGCGGAAGTACTTGGCATTCGAGGTATGCTCGTTCATGCGATTTCAGATGACGCACGAGCCTTCTACGAAGCCGTCGGCTTCCTGTCTTCTCCGTCCGACCCCATGATGCTGATGGTCGGATTGCATGACCTCAATAATGCACTGAACCCCTGAACGAAACTCACCATCGATTTCGGTTGCGTGCATTCCATCTCAGGCTATTTGCCATGGTTCGTTGCTCCCCAGATGACATACCCTTCCGCTAGCGTATAGCCGGTGATACCGTACAGGCACACGGCCGTATTCGACTTCGCAGCTTTCAGCGCCTGATCCACGCCTCGGATCGCCGTCGCTACGCGACTTTGACCTTCGCTGCTCAAAGACGTCGCAAACTCCGTCGCCCAATTCTTGGCATCGTTCAGTAGGACGTCGCCCACCCCGAAGGGCACTCCGCCGGCCACCCCCACTTTCGCCGCGAGCGCAAGGCCCTGGTTCCAGGACTGATGGGTCATCAGGTTTGTCATGATCTGGGCCATGTCATTGGTGGAGCTACCCATCGCCACGTTCAGAGCAACCTTGAATGCCGCCTTGCCCGCTATCTTGCTTGCCGCGTTCAGTCCCATCTTTTCGGCGACGTTACCCCATGTCTTGCTGACGGCTTCGGCCGCGAGCCCGGCCACGCCGGAGCCGATGCCGTAGAGCAGCCCGCTCCAGACGCCGGACAGAAGCGCATCGCGGAACCCTTGTCCCGAGAATTGGGCACCTGGACTAATATCATATTGCAGTCCGGCGGAGCCGACGCCGAAGGCGGTGTTCGTCACGACCTGCTGCAGGAAGTTTCCGACGGCATTGACGGTTCCCTCGATGCCGGCAGCGCCAACGCCTTCAGGCAGCGCGACCGTTGTCGATAGCTCGGTCAGCACCGCCGTCTGTGAAAGGCCTTGGGCTCCAACCGAAGCGCCGGCGGCCACGACTTCGGAGCCGCCGGTCAGCGCGCTCGATACCGAGCTGATTGCCGAACCGACGGCGTCGCCGATGGCTGCCAGCACGTCGGAAAGGCCGAATGTGAAAAAGCTAAGGGCGAAGCCGGTGACCGCGAGCGCTGCCATTCCCCCTCCGATGCCAACACGCGCCCAGGTCGAGGTGTTGCCGGTCGGGTCGATCATCATGATCGGATTGCTGCCCGCGAAGCCGTAGGGGCTTGCGCCCTGGCCCGCCACGTCGGGGGAGCAGAAGCGCCGTAAGACAGGATGGTAAAGCCTTGCGCCGAAATCGTAGAGGCCGGTTTCCGTGTCGAGTGCCTTGCCCATGAAACGGAATGGGACGATTTGCGGAAGGGAACCCGAGATGTTGAGCACCTCGCCGAAAGGCGCGTAGTCGTACTGGGCCACCAGCGCATTCTGATCGTCCACCACGGCCCAGACGGTCTGCGCGTGATCCTTCAGCGGAAAATACCACTCGTCGCTCACAACGGCCACCAGCCCCGTAGGCCCTTGGACATAGGCCGTCCATGTTCCATCGCAAAGGCTGCATAGCGGCTGGGCCGCAGCACCCCAGAGATATGCCGTGGCGGAGGATGTATTGCCGCTGACCTGCTTCAGTATCCGCTGCCCTTTGCCGCCATAGGCGAGCCGAAGCTGGGTCACGTCATCCCCCTCGGTGACCGTCAGCCCGGTCGCGAGTTTCAGGCATGGGTCATATTCAAGCGCCAGGCCCGCGGCCTGCGTCAATCGACCGTCGGCGCTGAATTGCAAGGAAATGGGATCGGCGCTTCCGATCGTCAGCGTGCTCGGCCGGTTGGAGCCCGGGGCGCAGGTAAAATCGTATTCCACGCCGTCCTGGGTCAGCTGCCAGATATTGCCGTTGGCATCGTATTGTCCGACGGCCTCGTTGCCCTGTGCGTCTCCTGTCACGGTCGCGCTCTCCAGACGCATCTGGCCGTCATAGACGTAGGCGACCTGCGTGCTATTCGAATCCGAGCCGAAGCTGTACGACAGGTCGCGGCTCTCGATCCGGCCATCGGCGTCGTAACCTAGCCCCAGAGAGAAGCAGGCATCCGTGGCGCCGCTCGGCGTCGCCGTGTACCCGGTGAGCCAGCCTGGCGAGGCATACTGATAAGCGCCGGTCAGCAACCCTTGGTTCAACGTTTCCGTCTCCACATCGCCATCCGCGTTATAGGTGTAGGCGGCGATATCCGTCGGCGTGTTCACCGAGGTGCCGATGCCGGTCACGCGGCCCCGGTCGTCGTAGCTGTAAAGGACCGCGGCCACAGGCGAACCGTCCGGATAAGTCACCTGGGTGAGCTGTTTCAGATTGTTATAGGTGTAGGACACCGTCGCGCCCGAGGTGCCAAGCATCAAGGGAAGCTGCAACGTGATGCTGGCGAGGTTTCCCTCACCGTCGTAGGTCAATGTCTCGGTCGTGGTCACGGCGTCGGCCGAAGGGATCAAGGCAGGTGCCTGGTTGACCGTCACGATCAGTATTTCCTTGCCGATCGCGTTCGGATCACTGCCATTTCCGTCATAGCCGTGGGTTCGCACGACAGTATGCGCAACGGAGTCATCCGGCCACGTGGCCTGCTCGGCAAGTGTGGCGAGTTGCGTCGCATCCCAGGCTTGCTCGACCGTCCCTTCCTCTAGCACCCGGCCGAGCGCATCGTACTTGTAGTAGGCAAACCATGCCTCGCCATCCTCGAGCGCCGTGTTTACGAAGCGGAGGCGCGACGACGGATCGTAGAGGAACTGGCTGGTGCCTGTGTCCGGATCGACGGTCTGCAAGGTGCGCCCTAGTGGGTCCTGCACCAGCGACTTCACGAAAGATGAAGGGTCCGATTGCGGCGTCTCGGTGTAGAAATTCGGCTGGCGGGTCTGCAGGGTGGCCGCTGCTGCCCCCGCGGCATCGGCGAAGGTGGCGATGGCTTGCCCTTGCCCGGCGACTTCGCCGGCGATATCCGTGAGCGAAGAGGCAAGCTTGCGGCCCATCGTGTCGCGCAGGGTAATCGATTGCGTCTTCAGCGGGCTGATCAGCGTGTTGGCAACGTAGTCTCCCTGCGGCAGATCGAAGGGCGAGCTGCCGTTTGGTCCGTAAAGAAACTGCGTTGTCTGGCGATCGGCCGGTGCCGTGCTGTCGACGTCGTGGATCGCGTAGGCCTTGCCGGGTTGCCCTTGCTCCAGGCGTCGCTTTCGGGGCGAGGCTTCGAGCAAGTAGCCGAAATATGGGTAGCCCTCGTCGTCTGAGCGAGGCACCGTCCCGTCGGACTGGCCTGCATAGTAGTCGGCCAAGTCCCCGGTCATCTCCCAGCTTCCATTCATCGTGGCAAGGAAGCCCGCTACATCGACGAAGTCCGGGTGATAGCTTAGTAGCGGCAGCGCCGCGTCCGCACCGAAGCTGGCCGGGGCCATGCGGGTGACCGCCACGGTTCGGCCGAGCGGATCGTGAATGGTGGCGGAGATCACCGCATCCTGACCCAGAAGCTGTTGCTTCTGACGATCTTGGCCGGAGGCGTCGGTGTAGGAGAGCGATACCCGTGGCGCCGCGACCATTGCCAGGTTGCGGAAGGAGAGGAGGTTCGGACCGGTGGAGATCGCGATCGGATCCAGGCTGTCGAGAGGAACGCTGGCACTGAACAGGAGTTGGCCATCGCCGAAGAACAGCACGAGGCCGTCACCAAAGACCGTGAGCCACTCCGTCGCCATCTGCGGCGGGTTGGTCAACGGCGTCTGAACCGTGTTGCCGCTCGGATCGGTGAAGCTGTAGCCGGCATCCTGATCGAAGGCGATCTGATAGCCCTGGGCAAAGGAAACGGCCAATGGACCGGCCAGTGTCGCAGGCGGAAGCACCTCGAAATAAAGGGCCGCGGTGGTGGGTGAAGAGCCCTGCCAGATCAGCGTATCGTCCACGCTCGCCTTGTGCGACAGCGCGCCGCTGGAGACGCTCCAGTTCGTTGATGTGGCGCTGGCTTGCCAGCGATTCTGCCACTCATCGCCCGTGCAGAAGGTCTCCAGGGTGCCGCCATCGGTGGGTTCCAGCGACAGATTGGCGTTGGGGTTGCCAGCGTCGAACGCATCGGTCGTGTTGCCCGCGCGCGACAGGGAGACCTGGACGAGTTCCTTGACTTGCTCCTGAGGGCCTACCTTGGCTACCAGCCGCTGGAAGCTATCGTAGATGCACCGCATCGTATGCCCTGCCGAGTCGACCATCGCCGTGACTTGGTGGGTTGCGGCATCATAGGCCCGCACGGAGACCTTGCTTACCATCGGCGTTATCAGCACGTCGTCGACAAGCACCGCATCCTCTGCGGTGTTGGTGGCTTGGACGATCAGCTCGATCGAGGCCTGGCCGGCGATAAGCGGGACGCCGAGCGTCCGGTATGTCCACACGCCGCCGGTGTCGTCGAATGCAGCGCCGAGCGCCTCCGTCACCTGACCATCGACCATGACGACCACGGTGAAGCCGCTGCCGGTGCCCGGCGAGAAACCGGCCGGCGTCTTATACCAGAAGCCGAGCAGGTAGAGCTGGGAGAGGTTCGCGGGTGTCACCGCGGTGGCAAGCATGGCGGTCCCGCCGCCCGGCAGGCTGAGGCTGTTCGTTCCGCTATGCGCGTCGCCCGTGACGAGCTGCGTGCCCTGCAGGGTCCACGCCGCGTTGCTCTCATAAGGCTCGAAACCGAGATAGGCACATTCCCCACGCGAGAGCGAGGCATTGGTGATGCGCGCGATCGGAAGCTCCGGCGCGGTGCCGTAGAGCGTCGATTGAATGACGCCGCAGGCATCCGCCATCTCGGTAAGCTGGCCCGAGGTGGTGCGCCCTTGGATGAGCGAGTTGCGAAGCCATCCGTCCGGGACAGAGCCAGGATTGTAGGAGGAGAACGGAAAAGCGATCGCCGCCGTACCCGTCCAGGCAAAGGTTGCCTCCCTTGCCGGGACGAGCACATCCTGCCCATAGCTGCTGGGGAAGCCGGCATAGGTCATGGCGGTTGCCTTGATCGGCACCGCGGCGGCATTGCCCGAGGCCCAGCTGGTCGTAGATTGCGCCACCTTGGTCAGCATGTGCTGCGCAAGCAGCGTCGCGTCGATCTCATATCCGTAGGTCGTGGTGGTGGTGAAGGTTTCCTGTGCGCCGCTGCCGCCATAGACGAGCGTCTGTGTCGATACTGGCTGACCGGAGAAGGGCGCGGCGAGACCGTCGGGGACGTAGCCTGTCGTCTGCGTGCTGGCGACGCCATCCTCCATCTTGATCTGCTGGATCTGAAGAACGTAGGCGCCCTTCAGGTTCAGTAGCGGCGCTTCTGGGTCGGAGGGGTCGGAGGCACGAGTTGTGTAAGCCTGCCATGTATTCTCGGTCTGGGCCAGCAAGTTGCCCTGGCTGTCGAGCGTCTCCGCGCTTTGCAGCAAGCCGTCGAGCATGTTGTAGTAGTCTGCGCCGGTAGCAACGGCGAGGCCGTTGAGATATCGTGTTACCTTGGAGCCATAGGTCGGTTGCGAAGCATCTGCGGTGCCGGGGTAGGTCGTGACCTCATAATACTTGACCACGAGCCCTGTCGGATCGCAGGCAGCCTGATCGGGATCGGGAAAATAGGTCGTCGCGGCAGTCGCCCCGAAACCGTCGGTGATGGAGATGCCGGTGACCGCGTAATGGGTCAGTGCTCCGTCGATGGCGTCGCCGGCATAGCGGTGCAGGAGGATCGCCGAGGCGTGGTCGAAATCCGAATCCGTGCTCGGATATGCGGCAAACGCTTCCGGTCCGCCCGGTGTCTGTCCGGGCGTGGTGGGGACGCTTTCGGCAGGCGTGTAGATGCGCTCCGACGAGAGTGTCTGGGCCGCACCGTAGACGCCGCCATTCTTGAGTACCAGCACCGCGGCCTGATCGTTTGTCGAATCTGCGATGTCATAGACGTAATACCCAAGGAAGGTCGGCCCCTCGTTGATGACGGACTCGGCATTCAGCACATAGCCATCGGCGGAGCCGAGCGCCTGGTTCACCAGCTGCTGAAGGTCAGCATTCGGAGACTGGGTCAGCACGTCATCCCAATCCGTGGCTGTTCCACGGAAATAGAGATATTGGCCGATGTTCATGAAGTCTTCGCCACCGGCGGACGGCCAATTGGCCGTCGCCGAATAGCCGGGTGGGTTTGAGAGCCCCTGCGCTGGCGTCACCGGGCTTCGCGTCCACGACGAGGAGTCCGCGTCGGGATCGAAGGACAGGACCTTTGCCGTGGTGGTTCCGACACCGCCGTCTGGCACTATGATCTGGATCGCGTAGTCCGGACCGTAGGCATAGCGCTGCTGCGATCCCGACGGCAGGCTTGCGGGCACGAGCTGCGAATTCTCAAGCCAGGTCTGGCCGTTGTAGCGCAGCACATGTGCGGCCACCGCGACCATCGTGTTGCCGATAATGGTCGGAATATAGGGCGTCTTGTAACTTCCGCTCGCTTCCAGGCGGTCGTTGAAGGTGAAGCTCGTCACGGTCGAGGGGAATGCGTAAGCCGCGTCCCATTGAAGAAAGGTGAGTTCGTAGCCGCGCGACTGGGAGTTGTCGGTCTGCAGGTTGCTCATCACCACGAAGGAGGCGGACGGCACCAGCGTCACCCGGTCGTAGTATACGAAGCTGAAATCGGGCAGCGTCAGGATCGCCGGTTGGCTCCAGACGAGACCGGGTGACAGGAAGGACAATTCCGCCTTTCCCGTCTCGTCCAGGATCAGCTGATACTCGTTCATCGCCGTCGCCCATGCATATTGCGACAGCGTGAAGGATTCGAGCGTCCAGCTCGCACTGGTCCAGCGCCAGGTGAGCCGGTCGTAGCCGTAGGACGAATGATCGGGGTCCATGCAGATGACGAGCAGGAAGGTGTTGCCCCCGACGACATCCACTGTTCCACCCGAAGGCGCGTAGCTTCGCGTCGGCTGGTTGGGCGCTGTTGTGGTACCGTCGACCGTGGCCGGCACCCATTGACCTGGCCTGGCTACGTCCTTCTGGAAGACGTAAAGATCGGTCTCGCTACTGCTCGTGAAGGAGAGTGCGAAGAAATTTTCGCTGGCGACGACGTTAAGCGTCGTCAGGTCGAGGCCGTCGACACTGCTGAAGAGAACAGTATCATCGGTGAGCGACCATTCGATCCACCGTCCAAGCCACGTGTAGACCTGCAATGAAAGCTTGCCCTGGCTCGTATTGTACCAGGTGGTGACGACATAATCGGAGCCGAAGAAGGCCCGTGGTTCCGCACCCTGTAAATCGTCCGAAGGCGGTCCGACGCTTACCGTCCGCTCGCAGACTGCGAGCTGCTGCTGCGTATAGGTATAGGTGGCGACGGCGCCTTGCGGATAGGTGATGGATTTCAGAGCACCCGGGCTCGATCCCGACAGCGAGGTATCGAAATAGTAGTCGAAGATGAGCCCGGGCAGGGCCTCTCCCGAAGCATTCTGGAAGGTGACGCCGGTGAGGAATCGCTTGCAGGTGTCGCCGTACAGTGCGCCGGCATAGGAAGTTACGTTGGCGACGGGGCTATCATCCCCGCCGGCAGGCTGGGTCGGCAGATAGGCGAGCGCCAGGCTGAACATCGACGCACCGGTGACGTCCTGCACGGCGATGCCTTCGAGGAATTTCGTTTCGTACCGATCCTGATATGCGTTCGCCGTCATGTCCGGCTTGAGCTTGTGCGGATCGGCATATTCCCGCGCGCTCTCGGGCGTGGAATCGTCCCACAACTTATCACCATACTGGAAGACGGCCTTGCGGTCGAACACGTCGGTGATGCTGGTGAGGTAGCAGGCCTTGGTGTAGGGCAGGCCGCCGGCGCCTACGGGTTGCTCCACGTCCGGGATCAGCCCCGTGGACGGATCCCGCACCCATTCATTATAGCCATATGCGATCGAATCGCCCCAGAGAACCGAGCATACGGCTAGATGCCAGACCCGCGCATATTGGCACTGGCCGGATGTCACGTCGCTCGCACCTTCCCATATGGCCGAGGCTGCTCCGCCATCAAGGGACCAGCGTACGCCCCACTCGATGCTGTTACCGACTGAAGTCGCGTAACCCTGTGCCGTTGGCGCTTCGAGCCCCCCGAAGGACATTCGGTGGCCGTCTTCGTTGACGACGACCCATCGTTCGTAAGGTGGATAGTAGAGGATCTTGCGGAATGCGTAGTTGACCAGCTGGTACGCCTCGCCTCCGTCTAGGACCTGAAGCTGGGTGTCGACAAGCGCGAGGTCAAAGAGCTGCTGGTTGTCGTCATCGGACAGGGTCCATGCCGTCGAGGAGGTGGCGGAGACCATCGTCACCAACGACAGGTTGAAGCCGCGACGGACAAATTCGGCGCGGAGGGCGGCCGGCACGGGCTGGCCGTCCTCAAGATCATTGGTGAGCGACCCGTCCACCGCGAAAAGGTTCGAGGTTTCCGGTTCTCGCGCAAGCGGCGTGGGAATTCCCCCGCTCACATAAGTGTATTGCCGTGTGCCTGGCGTTGGGGCGCCGCCATCATCGAGCTCGATCAATGTCGCAGGCAGGGTCCAGCCCAGTCCGGCTATGCTCGTGGGCGCATCCCGGTTCCATGTCATCGCGTCGCGATAGACGTTGCTCTGGTAGAGCAACGACACCGATATATCCAGCCCGTCACCACTCAGTCGACCAGGCATCGCCAGCAATGCCTGCGTTAGATTAATGTCGCCGCGGAACTGGTTGACATTGCTGTCAAGCGACGCAACAGCGCTGGTATCGAACTGGAAGGTACGGATCGGCGGAAGTTGAGAGGTGGAGTCTGACATGGGAAGGTCCCCAGCAAGGATGGGTTGCTATTCGGACTGGTCGAGGATGCCAACCGCGATGACGCTAGCGCTGCTCAGCGCCATGTCCTGCGTGTCGCCATCGTCGTTGCTCATCCAGGCCCAGACGCCCGAGCTCACGACCCTGGAGCCCGTATCGTCACTCTGGCAGACCCAGGTATTCGGGCCAGCACCAATATCGCTGATCTCGTGATCATCATTGTCCGGGAACTGTACCTGGAAGCCGGTCAGGAGCACGAAGGCATCGGATAGTTTCACCGATCCCATCGGGATCGTCTGCTGGCCGGCGTCTTGCGCGGTGTAGGGCACTACGATGAAGGAGGGCATTTTGTCGGAGCTTGCGACCAGGAACCCCGTTCCCGTCGGGTTCTGCGCCGTGTTGCCCGAATCGTCCGACATATTCGCAGTGACCGTGATGTATCCGTCGGAACCGTTGGCCGTGCTTCCGACCGAAGCATTGACATTCAGGACATGATGATCGGTCTGCGGATAGGCAAGATAAAAGCCGCTCATGCAGGCCTGCAGTATGGAATGGAACGAGTCCGGCAGACTGATCGGCGGACTTTCGTTGTTGGATCCGCTCGCCACGGAGAACGGAGCGGAAAGCAGGTTGGTGGTGGTGGTTGCGCCCGTCCACGCGACGACCACGACGGTCACATAGGATTTGCTGAGGTCGACCGTGTTGCCGCTTGCGTCGCTCAATACGCCGTTCACAGCGACGGAGACCTGTGTGGGTGCTACCTGATTCGACGTGAGGGCGAGGCTGATCTGCTGGACGTGATGATCTTCGCTGAAAGCGAAGTAGAAGGACGAGATGCCGACCGCGAACTGGCTGATCGTGTCAGGGAAAGTGAAAGTATGGTTCTGGATAGGGCTGAGACTCATGGTTTGATAGGTCAGGGGCATCGCTGAAATCCTCGTTTTGGAATGGATGGAAGGGGCCAGCCGGCGAGCTGGCGCGGCTTTATTCCTGCGGGTCTGACTGGCTGCAGCGGTTGGCGCACCGTGTGGTGCGGTTCGGTTCGTCTGGCGCGTTTGCGCCATTCATGAAACGTGGGTCATGCGGAGTTAATGCGCGTCATAGCCATTTCTCCTCGATGCCAGTGCCATTCGCGATTTGACGAATGGCTTGGGGACTTTGATCGTTTTCACGGCGCGATGCCATTACCCGAAAGGGTAAGGATCGGGCTGATGAGCGTCGCTTTGCTGAGCGCAACGGGCTGATGTGTCCCATTGGAAGACATGTTTCTCATCGGAACACGAGATGTCCGCTTTCTCGTCGATCAGTAGGGTGATATCAGAGCGGGCAGCCGAGGCAGATCTGTTTCGAGCCGAATTCGGCCTCGAGCACGATCGGGGTATTCTTATCGCCTGACTGTTTCTCGAAAGAGCGAAATCACATCAAAGCCAAGCCTATAAATGAGCTCTGATCAGCGCTGGATCGGTCTATGCTGCCTACCCCAAGCCGATGACGTTAACTTCCAAAGGGGCGGAAGCTCGGAAAATGGTGGGGTAGTATGAGCGATCACGGCGGCGGCAAGGCGCCCCTCGGCGCCAATCCTGCTATAGAGCGCTTTGACATGCGCTTTTACCGTATCGATGCCGACATCCAGAATGGTTGCGATATCCTCATTGGATTTTCCTTGAACAACCCACGATGCAACTTCAAGTTGACGCGGGCTCAACTGTGGAAACGTAATGCGCAGTCGATTGATCGGCGTGAGTTTGGCCAGTGTGCGCTCTTGCGCTTGACGATAGCTGCGAACGATATGCGGACGAAAAGCGACCAGCCGATCACGCTCGAGGTCGCTGAAAGCAGGGCGCCCGATCACTCTGAAGCCGGCGATGTCGACGACATAATCGTCATGCGCAATGATCATTTTCATGATCCGTCGCGCTCGGGATGGCAGGAAGACCTCTTTTACGATCGGAAGGTTGAGATAGGTCTCTTCATCGAAAAAATCTGATTCCCGCAGCGCCTGGTTGCCATAAAACTCTGGGGTGTTCTGCCAGAAAGGATGGCTGTGCATATGGCGGGCGTAGGCAGCCATGCCCGCTCCTCGGGCAGCGGGATCGTCCCCTACCGAAACCAGGGCCCGAAAGTCTTTGCTCTTGTGATGAAACTCCGCATACGTGACGACATCGGCATCGATCAGTCGGGCCACCGTGTCGAAGAGGATTGATGGCAAGTTCTGCAGATCTGGTTCGTGTTCGTAGAGGCGAATGGTTTCCTCCATGAGGGGTCGGTCCAAGTCATTCAGCTGCGCGATATTCATCCAATCACCTCCCATTGCTGGCGATGAAACCGACGGTGCGTTGGCCCATATATCCCATTAATCTCATGTGAGGATTGGAAGTCGATGGGTTGAAAAACTGCTCCCAAAAATTGTTTTAGTTGAGGTAAATAAAATTTCCGATTGTCATAGTCACCGTTTCATTGAAGGACATTTGTCACTCGGCAGCCAATGAAAGGGATCGTGCAAATTAGGGGGCGGCGGCATGCATGAGAAGCGTTCGTCCGTACCGATGAACCGATACTACGAATGTTATCGGAATATTCTCGCCGTTAAGGAGCACGGCACACGGCGCGCGCAAAACGCATATGCTTCATGCTGCCAGCTTGCCGCTTGTTGAACAGCAAATCCCTGCCTTCACTTCACAAAGCCTCACGCTCGCCTCCACAGGTTCTACAGGCGCTTGCTTATTTTAAAGACACAAAGGCGTCGAACTTTCTGCAACTCTCAGTGCATGTTAGAGAAACGTCAAGAATTTCCAGGGCTTGAGGCCAATGGTCTTCGTAAATCGGGTTGTTGGTTCTTATCCTTTCAAGAGCGAAGTGAATTTCGCATCTTTCAATCCAGTCGTGCCCCCGCGATCAAATAAACCAATCACGATCCTAACTCTCCAGCCTGTAAGCGCGGTTTGATACGATCGCTGGCCCTGATGTTTTCCGCACGAATCGATCCCTATCAACTTGCCGCGCTTTGGGACGCTATACGATGCCACGGGTTCTTCAGTTCGTGCGGTCCATTCTGCTATGCTGTCACATCATACCATCGTCACTCCGCCGACTGTTTGGCGCCTAGTAGAGCAATGACCGTGGGGTGTTCTTTTGCGTTATGATTTTAGCCAGTTTTGCATTTTGCCGTGCCATCGAAGGTGACGCCCGCGGCGCGACCGCGTCGGTTCGCGTCGTTCAGTGCAGTGTTGGTTTCCACGAGTCAGTATATGGAAGGTCTCGATACCTCCCATCGCAGATAGCCCTGAAGGGAGTAGCTTAGCAGCGGCTACTCCGTTGATGTTCGAGCGTGGGAACCGGATACAGGCTGATTAGTCTCCTCGCGATTGTTCCTGCAAAACCGCCTAATTGGGCAGGTCGAGGGCGCATGCGCGGCACACCTCCTGAACTGTGGCTGGCGCTCTCAAGTTGAATAGGCCGGAGAGGCCGCGTTCTATTCTTGATGCCCGGATTGCATCCTTGATGGCAAAGAACACCGAATTTGCCAACACCAGGGGAGGCTCGCCGACTTCTTTGGCAGAGAAGATCCCCTGATCGTCCGGAGGGATGTTAACAACCGACGGATCGTTTCGCGGAAACAACGACACATTGAACTCGAGTGGGATCGTGACGTGCGCTGGGATCTTATAACGCCAAGTATTGGTCGTATTGAGCTGCCCCTTCCCATTTCCAGCATTCGTGTCAGGCTGGTATACGAGATTCTCTGTCATGAGGAAGCCAACGCCCTGAACGAAGGCGCCTTCGACTTGCCCGACGTCGAGCGCGGGGTTCAGACTCCAGCCAACGTCGTAGACGAGGTCGGAGCTGCGAATCTTCGTCTCCCCCGTGAGGATGTCGACCTCGACAACCGAGCAGGCCGCCGAGTAGGTGAATCCCACGAACTGGCTCTGGACGTCTGTAACGGTTGGGACGTTCGCCCTCGTGATGCCTGGAATATTCAGCTGATCCTTGGCCTGCTTGAAGGTCAGGACCGGCATGTCGAAGTCGCCGTGCTCGATATCGGCGTTGAAGGTTGCCGTCAGCGGCAGTCGCTGCTTATAGGCGTAGTTGACCAGGTTTTGCCAGATCAGGGCGGTGACTTCGTTGATGGTGACTTCGGTGTTCCAGCCGGCCTCTCCGTAATTCCAGAAGTCGAGCCCGTTCGCTTGGCACCAGTCATTCCCATTATCTTTCAGCAGCTGATAGCCGAACTCCGTCAATCCTTGGCGCAACTGTTCGCAGGTACGCTTCACGGCCTCGGCGCTGTAGGGCGTTCCCGTTGAGGCGCCGCTGCTGCTGGTATTGGGGGTCGTATCCGTTTGCGGACTTTCCACATGGATGAGTGACTGCGGGATGTTGAGCACATAGGCCGCCACCTGCCTGACCTGGGTCAGCAGGCCCTGGCCCATGTCGACACCGCCCTGATGGATCACGAGCGAACCGTCCGATTGATTGACTACGACGATCGCAGACGACTGCTTCAATTGCTCAAAATTGTATCCCGATCCGTATTTGACGGGAATGAGCGCAATGCCTCGCTTCCTCCATTTGTTTCGCGCATTATACGCTTGAACATCCATAAGCTTATATTGGAATTCACATTTTGCTTTCAGGTAATTCCAGACTTCCAGCATGTAACAGGCAGTCAGGGTCTGACCGTAAGGAGTGACTTCACCCCGCTGGTAAAAATTCTTCTCCCGCAGTTCCTCCGGGCGAAGTCCAACCGCAGTCGCCGCGTCGTCTATGAGGTTCTCCAGAATATTGGTGGCCTGAATGTCCCCGAACGCTCTCATCGCCGTATTGGGTGGCGTGTTGGTCCTGCAGACATCGATCTGGCTCTCGAAGTTATCGATCATATAGGCATTATCGATGCGGGTCTGGATGCAATTCGTGACCACAAAGGAACAGTCGTAGTAGGCACCACCGTCAGCCCAAAGGGTCAAATGGGTGCCTTTAATCCTCCCCTTGTCTTCCGGGCGAACCGAACCGTCATCGACGGTTATCTGTCCGACGCCATAAAGGGCATGCCGCTTGCCGATCATCGCCATATCGCTGTCGCGGGCCATCGCCAGACGTACGGGCGCATCCATGACTGCGGCGGCAACGGCCGTCGGTCCCGTGGTGAAACGCGCCTGCTCGGTTTTTCCGCCAAAGGCGCCGCCCAGCAATCGCGTCTGGATCTTGACCTTGTTGTACTGTCGTCCCAGTGCCGAGGCGACGGTCTGATGCATCTCCATCGGGCTCTGCGTCGACGAATTGACAATAATCCTTCCTTCGTCCGCCGGAATTGCCAGGCAGGCTTGCGTTTCCATGTAGAAATGCGCTTGCCCGCCGGTTTTCTGATTGTTGACCACTCGGATGCAATTCGCCCCGTCGACGGGCACGTTGTCAGTCACTACCGGCTCTGCATCGAAGTCGCTGGGGACGGCTGGCAGGGAGGCCATCCAATCAAGCCGGCTGCGCGGGCGCGTGATCTTCCATATGTGGCAGAGATACGCCGCTGTGGACGGGGTGTCGGGGAAGATGCTTCCTTTTGTAATGGCGTCCTCGATCGGCAATATTGGTTCTTGCCAACTCACGTCCCAATTGATCGGCTGATAGCCGAGGCAATATTCGGAAACATAGTCGGCAATCAGATTCGCATCCTCCTCGGTATCGGCAAGCACCATAGCGATCGCCTGCCCGAAATAAAGAACGGAGCCTTCGGCAAACATGGGTTGATCGCCGCCCATGCCCTGGAAGTTAGCCGGCCGGACAGGTACGTCCTCACATGTCAGCAGTCGGCGGAAGTGCGGGAACATGTCCGCCAGCTTGTCGCTGAGATCATCCGGCTGAACTGGATTGCTTTGCCATTGGAATGAAAACTGGGCCAGGGCGCTGCGACTCTGGACGAAGGCGGCATGCAGGGTGCCTTGGGGATAGGCGAGTTCATGGGTATAGTGCGTGCGGCCTGAACACTGTTCTAGGGCGGTCGCCTTGACGTATGGCTGTCCGACCGGAGCTTTGAAATCCTGTGCCGTATAATCCTGAAGACCGTTGCTGACCGGCCATGTTCCCCAGGTCATTTCGCCGGCAGAATTGGCGTTGACCGGCATTGCAAAGCCCATTCTGACAAGGACCGCAACACCCGCCTTGTAAAACATCGCAACGGCAAGGTTCGCCTTGTATTCGTCGGTAAATCCCTCCCATGGAGCCTCGCCCCTTCGAGCCGCAGAATCCGCCAGAGCTTGTGTTACATCTGCCTTGAGTTGTGCGCAGGCGGACAACAGGTTTTCATACGAAAAAGCCGTGCCATTCCAGAACCAGCCCTCGATGGTCGAGGCCCTCCAATAAGAGGCATTTATCCCTCCGAATATGACCTTTCCGGGACTCTTTGCGTTGCCCGATGGAACGTCAATATCAAATGAAATGAACGAGTTAACGATGGAGTGTGCGTTTACTTCCCGCAACGCCACCTTCTGGGCAAAGGAGAAGTAGCGCTCATAGGGGTCCGAGAAAGACGTACCGGTGGGAGTGATCTGAAAGCTGACGATCACAATTTTGCCTGGGAAGGTCGGATCAGTTTCAATCCTGGTAAGGAGCGTATCGACCTGTTCGGTCGATTGCTGTCCTGGCACTCCATTGGCGAGATCCAGTTCATAATAGGTCACGGTCAAGTTTGTGCCAATGAGGGCGAGCGTCAGGTCGGACGGGAACGGCTCGCCGCTGCCGTTTGCAACGTGATGGAGCCACAACATGAAGTTTCCGCCGATCGAAGCGGCATTTCGAACGATGCGTCCGGCCGTCCTTTCGGCCATATACAGAATCGCGGCGAAATCCGGAGAGTTATCATCGAGGCTGGCGATAAATTCAATGAGTTCACTGTAGGTGATGCAGGCGGGAAGGGTGTAATGAAGCTGATCGTGAAATGCCGGGCTAGGCTTGCCTTGCAGCTCCTGCACGTATCGCAGGTCGATAAAGGCATCGACTGTCTCGAATTCGGTCTTGTAGATCCCATAGGATGTGCCGCCATGTATGAAGCGGAACGTCTTGCCGCCATTCGTCAGGTGGGCCGCGTCAGCTGCCAGTTCATCCATGGTCGATGGCGTAAACCACTGCACAGACCCCAGAACGTCCAGGGGCTCTACTGGAAATGGTGAGGTCGGTGCGTCGATTCTGACCGGAGTTCCTTTGGGAATATCGATTTCTGGATCCTCAAAGCACTTCATCCGATGGTCCTCATCATCCGAAGACCAGTCGCTTGCCAAAGTCTTCATGCCAGTGAGGATTGGACGGTATCCTGTGCACCGGCAGAGATTACCATCGAAAATGCCTTCGATATCTTGTTTGATAGCCTTAGGATTGTTTGTGATGAACTCCGACATGTTCATCACAAAGCCAACACTGCAATAGCCGCATTGGCTGCCATTGTTGCTTGAAAGTGCATGGGCAACAGGATTGATTTGAGAGATATCAGGACCAGCGGCAAGTGTGAGATCCCTCTTGTTGCTTGCCTTCACCTGCTTGATCGCTTCAACTAGGCTGGTGGGAAGGGAATCCTGGAAATCAGGACCTCCGCGTGAGGCGGTCGGATGATGTGCGGGATAAGCGGCCAACGAGGCCGGCATGCTGCCTGTCCCTTCGATCGTTGTAATCGCCATTCCATTCAGCGAGCAGAGTCGGCGCAGGCAGGAATTGATGGCGCGGTGTCTGATAGACCCTCCACCCGGCCAGTCCGAGAGAATGACCGTGCAACCACCGCACCCGCCTTGCCCGCAGGGCTTCTTTGTGCCTGTCAGGCGCACCTCCGGCGACCGCAAATAGTCAACGAGCAAAGTGGACGGAGAGGGGTTCTCGATAGTCACTGACTTACCGTTGAGATAGAACTGCAAGGTCGACGTGGCTGTCATTTGTGGCTCCCTGGCTAGCTACGATTAAGAATTCGCCTCTACAGCGGAGGTCCCGCTGGTCATGAGGCGGCTGCCTATCTGAGATTGATTAATCTGCTTTGGTCGGTCCGGCCGTTTCAACCGGGAATCCACCCGTGAATTTATCCAGTGTGCGGAAAGACGCAGCCCGTGCGTCAGTTCAGCGGTATGGCGTTTTTATGCTTGCTCTGCTGATAGAGTGCCGACAATGAAACGTATTTCTCTGCTATTGCGGATGCGCGCTCTTCGAAATGCGAACGCATCGTTTCGTCTGAAACGGCGATCATGTCGCGAATGAAGCGGCTATGCCAAAAGGCGTTTTGGCGCCGGTATTGTCCAGGGGCCAGTCCAAAAACCTCCTTCAGAATCTTCAAGTCGTGCGGAATGCTGAAGGCGTCACGGGAATCTTGTGCGTGAAGAATGAATAGAAGTTGTCGAACCCCGCCCAGGTGATTGCCGAAAGGCACATGGGGCAAGGTTCATGTGTTGAGAGAAAGATCAGATCCTTCGGAGCCGGTCTTTCTGCGGCCGGCTGTTCGGAAAAGCGCTTGAGAGCATGGATCTCGCCATGCCACAATGGACTTTCCATCTCATTATTCGTTTCCGCCAGTACGACAGAGTAGTCGTCTTTTCGCAACGAGGCGGCGCCGAAGATCTTGTTGCCGCGCGACACGCCCTGCTGTGTCAGAGGCAACACATGGTCCTCAAGTGCGGCCAGAAGTGCATTCAAAAGCAGGTTTTCATCTCTCGGGAGAGCCATTGCTTGTCATCCCTCACGATGCCAGAAGGCAGGGAATATGCGTTCCAAGCAGCATGCCAAGCACGCGATTGGCGTCTACGCCGATCGCAACTTTCTGATCGGGAGCCATATCCCATTCGCCGGGTGGATAAAGGGTTTCCCAGTCGCGCTGAATAGTCTGCCCGACCGCAACTCCTTCGGTTGCGACGCGGATCGGCCCTGATCGCACCTTGAACAAGGATGGATCGATCACGTAGACCGCGGCGGTGGCATCGTGAACATAGTAGCCGTCTATTCCGAACTGCGCATGGAATGCGCGGTATCCCTTGGATATTTCGACAATAAAGCGGCCTGCCTCGCCACCATACGCTGCCAGTCGATTGAGTTCCGCCGGTCCCATCACGACCTGTCGGGTGACATCGAGGCCAATCGCGGTAACAGGCCATGCCGCGCCGAACACCTCATCGGCCGCAAGAGGATCGCCGATCATGTTTGCTTCGGCCACCGGCGTCACGTTGCCATTGTGCCCGGAGAGCGAAAACGCGCCACCCATGATGACGACCTCCTTGACGAGGGTGGCGATGTCAGGCGCCTCTCTTAGGGCAAGCGCAAGATTTGTCAGCCGGCCGACGGCGAGGAGCGTGATCTCACCTGGATTTTCCCGCACCGTGTCGATGATGAATCTGTGCGCTGGTCGCGGGTCCGGCTCTGGGAGGGCGGACTCATCCAGTGCAATGTCTCCAATGCCGTTCTGGCCATGGATATGAGCAGGTGGCAGACTTGTCTCACCGGCAAGCGAGATGCCGGCGCCGCGCGCGACAGGCGCCGGAATGGCGAAGCGCTTTTTGAGATAGAGAGCGTTGCGTGTGACCGTATCGATGTCAGCATTGCCAAAGACGGTGGTAATGCCAAGGAGCGTGACATGGGGATAAGCATTGAGAAACAGAAGCGCTGCCGCATCATCGACGCCAGGGTCCGTATCGAAGATGATTTTGAGCGACCTGTTTCGTACTGGGATTGCAAGGTTCGACATTGTCGTCACGCTTTCGCCAGGAGCTTCGGGAAGAAATGTTTCTTGCCTGCTTCGGCCTTTTTCGCGTCCCAGCCAGCGAGAATGACAACCGCGCGGCTGGCAACGGCACAACACCTTTTTATCGAATCAGCGGAATCCTCGCGTTTGCGCGTGATGCGGTTGGCACCCACTGAACATATCATCCCGCCGCGAAACCCGAACAATTGTGCCAGTGTGAATATGGTCGCTGCTTCCATCTCGAAATTCGCGACCTTGGCCTTCTGCAGATCATCGATGACATGGTCCATTTTCGACTGACGGAAACCGCCCGGCATCGGATTGACCTCACCGGCATAGAAGCTGTCGACGCTGGCGGCGAGACCCACATGATAGCGTTCGCCCATGTCTTCGGCCGCCTGGATCAACGCCAGCAACACCTCATGATCGGCGACCGCTGGATAGGATCTGTCGACATAGGCATCGACTGTGCCCGAAAGGCGGAGTGCGCCAGTCGAGATGACCAGGTCGCCAGGCTCGATCTCCGGCTGAAGGGCCGCACAGGAGCCGACGCGGATGAAGGTATCGGCTCCGCAATTCGAGAGTTCCACAACGGCAATGTCCGTCGAAGGACCGCCAACGCCGTGCGAGCAGGCGGTAATGTCGACACCATCGAGTGTGCCGCGCGCCGTTCGGTATTCACGGAAATAGGCGACCTCTTCGTAGGAATCCCAGGAGCTTCCAACCACCGGCACACGGCCGGGGTCGCCAGGGGTCAGGACGTAGCGGGAAACATCGCCAGGCCTGATCTTCAGGTGCATTTGCAAGCCGCCAGGATGAATGGGCGTGTGTTGGATCGTCATGATTATCTCCTCAGCTGCGCAATTATTTCGGGGGGATGAATTCGGTCGAATAGGTCTTCGAGACGTCGACCGCGGACTTCAGATCGCCGAATTCCCGAAGCGTTTTCTCGGTCTCTGCGATCACTGCGCCATCGAAGGCGCAGGCGCCCCTGGCGCGCGAGAAATCGGTGTAGACGAAGCTTTCCTGCAGCTCCATCTGCTTGGCCTGCTGCACCGGATCGAGCTGGTTGTTGAGGCCGACGACGGTCTTTACGGCCTCGTCCTTGTGGGCGTAGGCATAGTCATAGCCTTTCTGCGTTGCCGCCACGAAGCGCTTGACCAAATCTGGATTGCCGTCGACCGTCCTGCGGGCTGCAAAGATCACCTCGGCATAGGTGCTGATACCGAAATCGGAGGGCAGCAGCGTCGACGTCTTGTGTCCCTGCAGGTCGAGCGCGACCGCCTCGTTTATGACGAAACCGGTTTTGGCGTCGACGGAGCCATTGACCAGGAGCTGGTCGCTCGGCGACACCACGAGTTTGATCTTCTCGAGCGGTACGCCAGCCTTGGCGAGCATGGCCTTGGTCAATGACCATGGACCGCCTTCATTATAAGCGAGCGTCTTGCCGACCAGATCGGCAGGTTTCCTGATGTCGCTCTTCTCCAGGGAGACCACGCCGGCCGGGTGCTTCTGGAAGCATGCCGCAACCATGACGAGGTCCATGCCGTTGGCATCCCCCAACAGGATCTGGCCGACATCATTCGTTCCGAACGTATTGGCACCTGACGCCACGAGAGCCGTCGAATTCAGGTTGGGTCCACCTGGCATGATATCAACGTCGAGGCCGGCATCGGCGTAGAAACCTTTTTCACGGGCCATCACGTAACCGGCGGACTGCACGTTGAGAAGCCATGGCAACCGAAGCGAGACCTTGTCGGCAGCAAGAGCTGGCGCCGACACAACGACGGGGGCCAGCATGAGGGCAGCAAAAAGGGCATATGCACATGATCTCATTGCAAAGTCTCCGAACAGGTTGTGAATGGTTCAGGCGTCCATGCTGGCTTCGGGCCAGAACAGACTGATTTTTTCGACGATAACGACCAGGTAAAACATGAGGATGGTTGCGACGGATGACGCAACGATCGCCGAAAACAGCATGGCTGCATCCTGCTGGTAACCGGCGGTGACGATGACCGTGCCGATCCCGAAATTGGCGCCGGTGAATTCCGCCACGATGGCACCGATAACGGCGGTACTCGAGCTTACCTTGGCGGCTGCAAAAATATAGGGAAGGGCGGCGTAGAATCGCGCATGGCGGAAGACTTGCGCCTTTGTCGCGCCGATGACCGAAAGAAATTCCAGGCTTTGCCGATCGACGGTGCGCAATCCCTTTACCGCGTTGACCAGTGTCGGGAAAAAGCAGGCGATTGCGGCGATCGCTACTTTGGGCGGTAAACCGAAACCGAGCCAGATGGTGAGAAGTGGAGCGATGGCAAGGATGGGGATTGCCTTCAAGGTGATCGCCCACGGAAAAAGCGCCCGTTCGGCGGCTCTGGAATAAAGGAAGAGCATGGCCAGCGAAACCGCGAACGCCGTTCCGATGACGAAGCCGAGAACCGCGGCAGCCATGGTCCAGGCGAGATTTTGCAAAAGCATGTCGCGTGCTTGCCAGATTTTCACGCCGATGGCGCTGGGAGACGGAAGCAGGTAGGCAGGAACGGAGAAGACCCTGACCGCGACCTCCCAGAAGATCCCGATTGCAACAAACAGCCCGATGGCCGGTGCGAGATCGATGAGGCGGGAAGCAATACGGGCGACGGCAATTTGGACGGAGGGTGCGGCGGAATCATTGCTCATGGATCAATGCCTCCAGATCCCGCATTTGAGACACATATTCCGGACTGGCGCGCAGCGCGGGATCGCTGACACGTGGATTGAGAACGGAAACGATCGATTTTATCCGGCCGGGGCGGGGAGCCATGACGACGATCTGATCGGAAAGATACAGCGCCTCGCTGAGCGAATGCGTGACGAACACGACCGTCAAACCCCGTGCGTTCCAGATGCGGATCAATTCGTCATGCATCTCCTTGCGCGTCAGATCATCAAGCGCGCCGAACGGCTCGTCCATCAGCAGAATGTCTGGCTCGTAGGACAAAGCGCGTGCAATCGACACGCGTTGTCGCATGCCACCGGAGAGTTGAGCGGGATAATGATCGGCAAAGGCATCCAGATGGACAAGATTAAGGAGATCAAGAACCTTGTCTCGACGCTCCGCCGCAGATCCGGCGCCAAGAATGGCCAGAGGAAGTTCTACATTCTGGAAGACCGTCTTCCAGGCAAAGAGGCTGGCATCCTGAAACACGAAGCCGAATTTCTTGCGGCGCTGGTACTCGACCGAGGAAAGGCCGTGAACGCGCACCTCGCCCTTGGTTGGCGGAAGGAGATTGCTGATGATCCGGAGCAAGGTCGACTTGCCGCAGCCACTGCGGCCGATGATCGATATGAAGCGATTTTCAGGGATGTTCAAGTTGATGTCGACCAGCGCGTCGACCGTTGCCCGCTTTCCGGGAAAGGACATGGAGACATTTCTGATCTCGATCGCGGCACGCAGTGGGGATATGTCCGATGCCATCTGTTCAATCGAGGAAAAAACCTCCCCCACGGGTTTGATTAGCATTTCAATCCCCTGTGTTGCGATTGTCCTGAAATGATCCACTGCCCATTTTGTGGCATCGCTGAAGATGCCTCATAGGTTTCTCTTCAGTAATATCGATGATATGGCCGACGGATGGCCTTGCACCAGCAGATTTATTGAGGCTCTCTGCTCGAATAATTCGCTCACTTGGAGGCTGGCATGGCGCTTCTCAAGACTTCGCTTATTCATTTCGATGCCGCGATCCGGCATGGTTCCATCCGCAAGGCGGCGGAAAGCCTGAACGTCGCCTCCTCAGCGATGAACCGCCAGCTTCTCCAACTCGAGCAGGAGATCGGTGTCGAACTGTTCGAGCGACTGCCGCGTGGTATTCGCCCGACGGCAGCTGGGGGTGTCCTTCTGAGCTACATCCGGCGCTGGAACAGGGAGGCGGCACTGGTCAAGCAGGAGATTGGCAGCCTCAGCGGCGGTGTACGGGGCACGATCCGCATCGCTGCAGCAGAGACCTTTACCGAGGACCTGTTGCCGAACGCAATGATGAAGTTGCAAGCCATTTTCCCGCATGTGAGTTATACTCTGATATCAGGCGACAACCAGCGCATCACCAACGAGCTTCTGGCAAAGGAGGCGGATCTCGTGCTCGCCTATGATGTCAGCGATCATGTCCGTGCCGAAAGAGCATATTCGATCATCGATCCGATCGGGATCATTACCGCTCCGGATCATCCGTTATCACGAAAGGAGGTTGCGACACAGGCCGACATTGCTGAATGGGCGCTCATTGCGCCTGGCGATGACTGGCTCAGACATAGCGGTTTGAAACATATTTTCGAGGGAGAGCAGGCCCCCGGTCGTATCGTCGCTCGAGCTGAGCGGCCCGGTATTCTCAAGGCTCTCGTTCGAGCCGGCCTGGGTATCGCTTTCCTCTCGTTGCTCGGTGTGGAAAAGGAGGTCTCCGAAGGCAAGCTTGCGTGGATACCACTTGGCCCCGGCATCATGGAGCCCGCGCAGATTTCGCTCCTGATACCACGTGGCCGTGTGCAGCCCGTCTACATGATGGAATTCATAGAAATCGTGAAGGGCGAGCTGAGCGAGTATTTGCGCGTCAACCGTCAGGGTCTTGGGATCTTGCAAATGTGAGACCTCTGTCTGCTGGCGTTGAGGTATCGAAGGGTCTGTTCAAGCAAGCTGCGGCCATGCCTAAGCACAAGTTTAATAATTATGGTTGTCGCCCGATTAGAACAACGGGGTCGCGGGTTCATATCCCGTCAAGAGCGGGACGTTCAGAGTTCAAGCAACCATTAGCTGCTTGCTCATTCTGCCGGAGAGCATTCACGCTTCATCACCCTTGCAGCAAAAATCCGCGCGGCAACGGACCAGCCGTTTCCATGTATCGTGCCCCACTTTGTCAACATGGCCTAGGCAGTAGTGACGATTTAACTATCGCAGCCAAATGATTATGGCAGCGATGATGACGAAGCCTCTGAAATTGGCGAGCAACTTGTCGTATCGGGTGGCAACGCGGCGGAACTGCTTGAGCTTTGCAAAGAAGCGTTCGATGAGGTTGCGCTCTTTATAGAGCCGCCAGTCGCAGCGGTGCGGGCGGCGGCGCTCCGGCCGCGGCGGAATGACGGGGGTGGCACCAGCGTCCAGAATGGTGTCGTGGAAGTGTTCGGCATCATAGGCTCT
>NZ_JBXSOR010000033.1:0-30172 GCF_057784455.1 Martinezella sp. CNPSo 3890
ACGCGGTCGGGATATTTCGTGCTGAGGCCGCGGGTGACGCCGAAGACATCGCCTTTCGGATCTTCAATATCCTGCCCGAATAGGACAACTTCGGGGTTGGCGGCCAGCTGCTTGTCGAGAACGACATTAAGCGCCTCGCGCATCGTCAGCGTCGAGGCGGTCTCGTTGCCGCGATATTCTGCCTTCTTGCCGAAGGAAGCAGGGTAAGGAGCTTTGGCTTCCGGCTCGACCTTCGGGGCGTCTTCCTTGCGGGCAAGGGCGGCTTCCGCCTGCACTTCCGCAATCAATTCCCGTTCGATCTCTCGCAGAGCATCGGCATCGATGCCGGCCTTCTGCAGCATCGCCCGCAGATTTGGCAGCGGGTCGCGCGAGGAGCCCGCCTCGATTTCGAGCAGGGTGCGATAGGTCTTCTGATCGTCGGCATTGGTGTGGTCGGAAAGGCGCTCGACATTCAAAAGCACGATGCTTGGCGTGCGGTTGTTGCGGCTATGACGGACGGCCTTGCGGAAAGCGTCGCGCGATGCGGTGAGATCGTCGCCATCCGTGCGGATGATATCGATGCCGTAGAAAGAGGAGGCCGGGCCGGCGGGCAGATCGAAGAAGGTCTGTTTGCTTGTGCGCGTCGAGATGGAGAAGCTGTTGTCCTCGATGACGAAGACGACCGGATATTGGCTGCGCACGGCCTCGGCGACCGCTTCGAGGAATTCGCCCTGCTGCGTGGTGCCATCGCCGACACAACAGATGGCGATCGGCATGCCGGGCCTATGCTTCAGGGATGCCGCGACGCCGACGGCGTGCAGGGCATTGTTGCCGACGGGGCCGACGATCGACGTGATGTTGAGCGCGCGGGAAGACAGATGCGCGCTCATCTGCCGGCCGGCGGAATGAGAATTGGCTGTCGCAAGCAGGCTGGAAAAGAACTCACGAATGGGCATGCCGCGCGCCAGCATCAGGGCCTTGTCGCGATAATGCAGATGCAGCCAGTCGTCGTCCTGAAGGAATTCGTTGAGAAGCGCTGTGGACTCGTGGCCGGCGCCGGAAACGTGAAAATGTGCTATGCCCTGCTTGATGAATTCTCGCTCGAGCCGATCTATTTCTCTGGAAATGAAAAATATTCTGTGAAGTTGCTTAAGGTATTCTGTTGCAAACCTCCCTTCCATCTCAATGATTTTCCTGATCTTTCGTCTCAAATAAATGCTGGGAGTTAGGTAAACCCCCAGCCTGCCTTTTTCAATACACGTTAAATGACAAGATCTTCTCGGTTTGAAACCGAAATACGTATATTGCGGGGCTGCAATTTTTCACGATGTTTCTGTCCACAAGGCATGCGCGACAATGCCCCCGCCCAAACGCGAAACGGGTGCGCCTTTCGTGCATCTCGTCAACCCGATTTGCGCATCGAGGCGGCGGCACGTTGTCTTTCGGCGGCGGCCTTTGCGGCCTGTTCTTCCTTGAGAATCAGCTCTTTGGGCTTCTTGCCGATAATTTCCTTGCGGCCTTTTCGGGAGAAGGGTTGGATGAGCTGAGCGAGGAAACCCTTGGCTACCTTACCTGTGATGCCGATATCGGTCGAGGACGGACGCGGCGGGTTGTAGAAAGTGCCGAGAAGCTGATCCCAGATCACGAGGTTTTCCCCATAATTCGTATTTCCCTCGGCAAGAATCTTGGAATGATGCCAGCGATGGAGGCGTGGAGTCGAAAATATGAGGTCGAGCGGGCCGGTGCGCATGTCGACGTTACAATGCGTGAGCAGACCGATGAAAGCCGTAACCGCGCCGATCCAGAGGAAGACAGGCAACGGCGCGCCGAGCAGATAGAGCGGAATCTGACCGAGCGCGATCTTGAACAGCGTATCGATGACGTGAAAACGGCCTGTGTTGATGACCCATAGCCGTTCGACGCTGTGATGTAGCGCATGAAAGCGCCAGAGCGACAGATGCTCATGCGCCAGGCGATGCGCCATATAGAGGCCGAACTCCGCAATGACGAGGCCGAGTACTACCTGGAACGCCATGGGCCATTGATCCGGCCAGAAATGCGAATGGTAGCTCAACGCCGGCTGCGCGACCGTCGCGACCGCCATCGGGAAGGAGGTGCCGATCGCAGCGGCGATCTGTACGCCCCCCTTGTTCAGCAGCGTGTGGGCAATATCGTTGAACGTCTCACCATCGCGCTTCTGCCAGGTCTTCTCGTAAGGCATCAGCCGCTCGAAGAGGGCAATCACCGCCACTGTCGACAGATAGACGACGTTGAACCAGAGCAGATGCATATTCGATTCGAAGGCGAAATATGCACCGGTCAATCCGGCACAGAAGATGGCGGGCCACAGCAGGGAGGAAACAGCAGCGTAAAGACGCGAACTGCTTTGAAATGTCATTCCATCATCCTCAGATTCTGATCAGCGAAAAATTTACGCGTGAGTATGCGGGATATGTAGCGCGATGATTGTGGAGTCGAAAGCGAAATTTTTCCGTTCGCCAGCAACAGGTAGTTGGACAGGAGATCGAAACATGCGGATAGAGCAGGCAGCAGACGAATATCTGGAGGAGTGGACGCGATTGCGCGCCGAGCTTTGGCCAGATAGTTCGTACGAACATCATCGCGCGGAGCTGGCACAATTTCGCGCCAATGAAAATGCTGTTGCGTATCTCGCGATCGATTCTGCCGGTCATGTCGCCGGTTTTGCTGAAGCGACATTGCGGCACGATTACGTCAATGGCTGCAAGACGTCACCGGTTCTCTTCCTCGAAGGCATCTATGTGCGCCCTGAACATCGACGCGGAGGGGTGGCGCGGGCGCTCTGCGATGCAGTTGGTACGTGGGATCGGGCCGCCGGCTGCACGGAGTTCGCCTCGGATGCGCTGATCGACAATCTTGCGAGCCATGCCTTCCATGCGGCGCTCGGTTTTATCGAAACCAGGCGCGTGGTTTATTTTCGCAAGCTTCTATAGCCGGGGTTGGCACAGGCTGCTTTATGCGAACGTCAGCTTGGTCTTCTGCTGGCCAGCCTCATCGAAGTTCTCCAAGGCCAGCCAGCGTTCGTAACCGGCCTTCAGCCGCGGCCAGTCGGCGTCGATCATGGCAAACCAGGCGGTGTCACGGTTCTTGCCCTTCGCGACCATGTGCTGGCGGAAGATGCCTTCGAAAACGAAACCAAAGCGTTCCGCTGCTCGCTTCGACGGCTCATTGAGATTATTGCACTTCCATTCGAAGCGACGATAGCCAAGGGTATCGAAAACGTATGATGCAAACAGATAGAGCGTTTCGGTCGTCACGCGGCTGCGCGCGATGGCGGGTCCCCAGAGGATACTGCCGATCTCGATAACGCCATGCGTGTTGTCGATGCGCATCAGAGCCTGCCGGCCCTCGGCGCGTCCCGTGCGCTTGTCGATCGTCGCGAAGAAGAGCGGATCGGTGCCGGAAGCGGCTTTCTCGAGCCAGGGAGAGAAGGCGGCGTGATTAGCCGGCGCGTCTTCGAAAAGGTAGCGGAAACGATCTTCGGCGCCGGGGGCTCGAGCTGAAGCGTAAAGGTCCTCGCCGTGTCTGGCCGGCTCGATCGGCTCGATCCGGGTGTAGCGGCCTTCAAGGGTAATGCGCTCGGGGCGGGCGACGCCCTTCCAGTTCGTGAGATCCATATCAAAGTCCTTTGGTCATCAAATGCGGTTCAGCGAAGCCGGCCCGATTGTATCAGTTCCACAAGGGATTGTGGCAGCTCTATCCCGTCGGGCATGCCCGGCGCCGGTTGCGGCGGCACAAGGCGGCTTTCGATGGGCAGGATGCCGGCCCAGACAGGATGATCTGCCTCGTCCATATCGCCCGGCGGCCCGTTGCGGATTTTAGCCGAGGCCTCGTCGATTTTCATTCGCATCACCGAAGTCGCCTTGACCTCCTGCTTTGTCATCGGCCTGAGGCTGTCCCAGCGGCCGGGGAACAGGTCTTCGACGAAGCGACGCAGTGCATCCGTCTTTTCCTCGATGTCGTCGACCAGCCGAGCCGTGCCGAAGACCATGGCTGAGCGATAGTTGACGGAATGGTTAAAAGCCGAGCGGGCGAGCACATAGCCATCGATCATGCTGCAGGTCAGGCAGACCGGCATGTCCTCAGCAGCGCGCAGGAAGCGGCTGGCAGAGGAGCCGTGCCAATAGACGTAGTCGCCCTCGCGCCAATGCAGGGTCGGCGTCACATAGGGGGCGCCGTTGATGACGTAGCCGACGTGACAAAGCGGCGCGGCATCCAGAATCGCGTGAACATCGGCATGAGCGTGGCTGCCACGCTTCGGGCTGCGCCGCACGCGGGTACGCTCGGTGGTCGGGTAGGTGCCGGTATTAGGTGGATAGTGATCGGCCATGTCTTCCTCACAGATCGGGCGTTGATCTGTGTCAGCAAAGAGGTAGGCTATAAACGGCCAGTTTTTTGATTTTTAGCAGACCAGTTGAGGTTTCATGACAGAGGTGGCGCAGTGGCCGGCACTGGACCGGATTTCGGGCGATCTGGAAGGGCAAGTCTATCGCCTGATGCGCGACCGCATTCTTCGTGGTCAGATGTCCGCAGGGCAGCGCGTGCCGTCGACGCGGGCGATGGCCGTCTCGCTCGGCGTTGCGCGGTCGACCGTGGTCAATGCCTATGATCGGCTCAAGGCTGAAGGCTACCTGCGCTCGGCATCGGGTGCGGCGACACGCGTTGCGGCGTTCCCGACGACGTCATTGTCGGGTCAGGTCGCACCGCCGCCGCCAAATCTGCCACGGGTTACGGAATTCAAAAGGGGAGGCTTGTTCGAGCCGGGAGTGCCCGATGTCTCCAGCTTTCCCCATACCGCCTGGGCGCGTTGTCTCGGCGCCCGCGGTCGTTCATTGCGGGTACATGATCTCGGCTACAGCGATCATGGCGGCGTTCGCGAATTGCGCGAGGCAATCCTTGAGCATATCTCGGCAACGCGCGGCGTGGTTGCCCGTCCCGAGCAGATCGTGATCGTGCCGTCGACAGGTGCCGCGATCGGGTTGCTTGCGAGCGTGCTGCTTCAACTGGATCATCCGGGCGATGTCGCCTGGATGGAAGACCCGGGTTATGCCAGCGCGCAGGCGATCCTGCGCATGGCCGGAGCCAGCCTCGTGCCGGTGCCCTGCGACGCCGAGGGTATCGATGTCGCGCAAGGGGCCGGGCCATCGCCACGGCTGATCTATGTCACGCCCTCGCATCAATATCCGACCGGCGTCACCATGAGCCTGCCGCGTCGTCTCGCGTTGCTGGAATTTGCCCGCGCCAATGGCGCGATCGTGCTGGAAGACGATTACGACAGCGAGTTCCAATATGCATCGCGCCCGATTGCCGCCCTGCAAGGCATCGATCACGGCGAGGTGGTCGCTTATATCGGCACCTTCTCGAAGACGCTCGCGCCTGGTCTGCGCGTCGCTTATGCCGTCATTCCCTCACGGCTTCTGGCGGCGACCGAAGCGGCTCAACGGCTGAGAGGCGCCATCGTGCCCGTCCACATCCAGGCCGCCCTTGCCGATTTCATGCGTGAGGGGCGGTTTCGTGCGCATCTGAGGCATATGAACGGTATTTATGCGGAGCGCATGGCAGCAACCGTCGAGGCGCTTAGTCGCCATTGCCGCGCTGAACTCCAAGTCGGAGCTGGTGGCGGCGGGTTGCAGCTTGCCAGCTGGTTCCGCGATGCAGAGACCGATGATATCGCCGTCGCCCGGATCATCAATGCCAATGGCTTTGCTGTGCGGCCGATATCGGCGCTGTATCTCGGCTCCGCGCGACCCGGGCTGCTGCTCGGCATTGCCCGCATGGAGGCGTCCGCGGCGGATGCGGCGGCGGCGAAAATTGCGAGGCTGCTCGAAGTGGCGCTTCTCAGCGCCTGAGGAACATCACCCGATACTCGCGCGGTGTCATGCCTTTCAGCGCCCTGAACTGCCTGTTGAAATTGGCAAGCGAGGCATAGCCGACGGCATCGCTGATGTGGTGCACGGCCTGATCCGTGGAAGAGAGGCGGGCACAGGCATCGCCGATGCGCATGCGCATGAGATAATCCGATATCGTTCCGCCGGTATGACGGCGAAACATGCGGTGTAGGCCGGAGACGCTGAGCGCCGCGATATCGGCTAGCTCATCGAGGCTGATCGCGCGGGCATAATGAAGATGCATATGCGTCAGTACGCGGTCGATGCGCTCGCGGCTTTCCTTCAGGTCCGGTGCCTGCGCCGGCGCGCTTGCAAGCGGCGTCGCCTGCCGGTCCTCAGCGACCCTCACCAGAATGCCGAGCAGAGCCAAAAGGCGCTCGACGGGCGGCTTTTCGAAAATAGTTTCGAAGGAGGAGCGGACAGCGGCGGAGGTTGTCTGCGAAAAGCGGAGGCCATTATCTCCACGCTGCAGCATCGTTTCGATCGACCGGAATTCGATAGCGCCGCCCGTCATCTGCAAGAGCCAGTCGCGATTGAACCAAAGAACCAAGGCAATATGCGGCTTTTCTTCCTCGATCTTGGCGCGCGAAACCCAGCTATGCGGCAGATTGGGGCCGACGAGAACGAGATCGCCGTCACCATAGTCGCCGCTATGGTCGCCGATGAAGCGCTGGCCGATGGAATTCAGCGTCAGCGTCAGTTCGAATTCCGGATGATGATGCCATTGGAACGGAATGCAGTCGTCAAGCCTGCGGTTCAGCATGCTCCAGGATGCTTCCGGCGAACGGGGTAAAACTTCGAGATAAGGCCTCATTGGGCGTCCATAGTGAGATATAAGCCAGAATAGTATCAGATTTGGCCAGAGCCGGGCAACATTGCCTCGCCGATGGAAGCTACATCTTCCCTGTCACCCGAAACCAAAGGGGCCAGCGATATGGAGGAAACCGATGCAGCCTGCCTTGAAACGAGACGCGCACCCGACCGCATCAGCGGTCACCACGCAATTGAAGGATATTCAGAAGACATTGCCGCTCAGAGTGCTGTCGAAGGACGATTGGCAGCACTGGATCACGAAAGGCTATGTGATCGTGCGGCAGGCTGTCCCGGCTGCGAATGTCGAGCGGCTTGTCGAGCTTTTGTGGCGTTTTGACGAGAAGGATCCGAACGACCCCTCAACCTGGTATGCGCCACAGCGGCGCGAGCACAAGATGAAGGAGCTCAACAATACCGGCATGCTGGAGATCTATAATCACCAGTATCTCTGGGATAACCGAATGGAAAAGCGGATCTACGATGTCTTCGTCGACATCTGGGATCGCGAGGACCTTTGGGTCACCATCGATCGCGCCAATCTCAACCCGCCGAAGAAGGTGAAAGGCAACCCGAACGGCTTCATCCATTGGGATGTCGATACTTCGATCCGGCCGCTGCCGATCGGCGTTCAGGGTGTCCTGAGTCTGAAGAAACAGGATGGCGATGTCGGCGGATTCCAGTGCGTGCCGGAACTCTTCGAGCATTTCGAGGAATGGGAAAAGACGCAGCCGGCGGATCGCGATCCTATGCATCCTGACATGACGGGTCTCTCGGTCGTCAATATCGACATGGAGCCCGGCGACCTGATGATCTTCAACTCGCTGCTCGCGCACGGCGTTCGTCCGAACCATTCGGAGAACCGCGTTCGCATGGCGCAATATATCTCCATGCATCCGGCGGAATACGACAATATCGCCGAGCGCGAGGAACGGATCCGCCTGTGGAGGGAACTGGATTCCCCGAAGCGCGACGCCTTTCCGGGCGATCCTCGCGAATGGGAAAAGCACAATGCAACGACGGCCAAATTGACGCCGCTCGGTGAAAAGCTGTTAGGCCTCAAGCCTTGGTAAGCAGCGGAAGGCTGATTTTCTGAAAGACATCGAGCGGCCTTGGGCCGCTCGAAGCGTTTGTGGAGATTGGCGGGCAGGCGCAGGCCGTCAGATTTCGTTCCAGCGGCGGATGACCGGCTCGGTCAGATCATGCTCGTAGCCGAGCACGCTGATACTCGTGGTGTCGAGGATGAAATGCTCACCGCCCTCCGGCGGCAGGCCGACCCAGCGGGCGGCGAAGACCCGCAGGAAATGGGCGCTGGAAAAGATCAGGATAGAGCCTTCAATACCCCGAAGTTCGCCGATGATCCGATCGGCACGCGCGCCGACATCGGCGGCTGTTTCTCCATTCGGGCAGCCGTCGCGGAAGACTTGCCAGCCGGGACGTTCGGCAAGGATCGCCTTGGTGGTGATGCCCTCATAGGCGCCGTAATCCCACTCCGCCAGATCCTCCTTGACGACGCGGCGGTCACCGAAGCCGGCCAGCGCGCAGGTGTTTTGTGCGCGCTGCGACGGGCTGGACCAGACGGCGGCGAAATCGATCTGGGATAGGCGAGCGGCGAGCTTGCGGGCAGCTTCCTCGCCGGCAGCGGTCAGGGGAATATCGGTGCGGCCGGTATGCCGGCCGGAGAGGCTCCACTCCGTCTGTCCGTGGCGTACCAAATAGACTTCGGGATAGGCGCTGCTCATGCCGTTTCTCCTTTGCATTTGCCGTGCGAAATTCTTCGCATCTGCGAAAGCGTCTGTCGAGAGCTAAAGCGGATTGGCAGCTGACCCGACAACCCTCTGCAAATCCAAGCTCTTGCAGAGGGTTGTGAATCTCATCGTTTCACGGCGCGGCGAACGCTGTAGAGCAGAATGGCGAGGCAGCCGACCAATAGGAGAAACCCACCCGCGAGCGGTGGCAAGGCGAGAAACTCCACCGCTCCGGCAATCACGAGAATGAGGATGAGGCAGAGCGTGGCGAGGCTGCCGTCATCGATGAACATGCCGATAAGCTCGGACAGGGCGATACGCAGGACATTCATTGGGCTGCCTTTGCTGTTGGATTGCCGCGCAGGCCGCGGATGATGGCGTAGGAGGCAAGCGAGACGATCGCGAAGATGGCGATCAGGGCGAGATCCTCGCCCGGCCAATGCGCGCCAATGCCTTCACCGGCCCAGAAGATGCCGAAGCTCGTCAGCATGAGGCCGACGACGAATTTGAGGGTGTTTTCCGGCACAGTGGCGAGCGGGCGGTGGACCAGCAACCCGATCAGCATGACGAGCACGAAGGCGGCGAGCGCACCGAGGCCGGCATAGAGTGTCAGGCCATGCGCGCCGCCGACGGCGATGACGATGAAGACCACTTCGACACCTTCGAGCAGCACCGCCTTGAAGGCGGCAAGGCCGGCGAGATAATCGGCGCGGCGATTGGCGGACTGCGCCTCTAATGCCGCCGTCTCCTTAGAGAAGGCCGCCTCCTCGTCGTGCAGGGCGATGACGCCGAGCGAGCGGAGAATGGCTTTGCGCAGCCAGCGCATGCCGAACAGAATGAGGAGAACGCCGACGACGAATTGCAAGATTTCGATCGGGATCAGCGCCAGCAGTGGTCCGAAGATGAGAACGAGAGCTGCCAGCACCGCAAGGGCAAGCGTGGCACCCGTGAGCGCCGGGCGCCAGCTTCGTGTGACGCCGACAGCAAGGACGATGGTGAAGGCTTCGACGACTTCGACGAATGAGCCGAGGAACGACGCCGTCACCGTAGATAGAATGGGTGTGAGGCTGTTCATGAGATGATTCCCAAAATTCGGTTAGGGCTTTGAATGCGAATGGTATTTTCCGGATGATGATTCTTCATGTCTTGGATGAGCCGAGGCTTGGCCAAATGCCGATATTGCGTGCGCGCTGAACTTTGGCGTCGTTCACTTGCGTTTCCTCGTGCCGCGTTTGATCCATGATTTATCGAGCGCGCCACGCAGCTGGCTGAGCTGATCGAGGCTGTCGATGGCGGCATCCTTGGCCTTCGCGGCCAGCGCGACGATCAAGGATTCGATCAGCACCATAGTACCACCATGCATGGCGAGGTGGCCGGCATTGCCGCGCGGCACGGGTAGGATTTCGGCCACCTTGTCGGCAATCTGTAAACCGAGATCATCGCTGATGAGGATGACCGGCACCTCATACTTGCCGGCGTATTCCAGCAGCACTTCGACCTCACGATAGAGCGGGGCATAAGCCATCATCAGCACGACGTCGCCTTTGCTTATCCCAAGCAGACGGTCCGCCAGGGCAATGCCCGCTGCCGAGAGCGCATTGGTCGGCAGACCGATGCGGTTGAACTGCAGGCTGGCATAATCTGCCATGGCGCCCGACGGGCCGATGCCGAAGACATGACGTCGGGCTGCCTTGGCAAGACTATCGACGCAACGTTCGAAGCTTGCGGCAAATTCCTCGCGTCGCAGAACATCCAAAGCCTGCTCGTGCATACCGATGACATGGTGAAGCACATCGCCGGCCTGGCTGCCGGTTTCAGCCAGCGTGCGTTGCATCCGCATTCCGGGTGACGGCGTTCCCGTCAGCGCTTCAAGCAGGGCGGCCCGCAACATCGACAGGCTTTCGAAGCCGAGGGCGCGAGCGGTGCGGACGACCGTCGCGTCGCTGCTGCCGGCGAGCTGCGCGATCTGGGCGGCCGAATTCAACAGTGCGGCCTGCTTCTGATCGACGAAGAAACGGGCGATGCGTTGCTCGGCCGGTGTCAGCGTTTCCATCACATCGAGAACGCGGTTTTCGAAAGTGCGAGGTTTCCGTGTCGCTTCTGCCATCGGATATCTTTGTAGTGAATGTTACTAATTATATTATTTGTAGCATTTACTGCAAAAGAATGACAGCAGAAAGCAAAAGGCGCTTTGCTGCGTCGCAAAGCGCCCTTTTTTGATCGCGTTGAAAAGCAAGCGCATCAAGCTTGCTGCGACTATTCCGCCAAGGCCGCGCGCACCGCCGGGATCACCTTTTGGCCGTAAAGTTCGATACAACGCAGCATCTTGTCATGGCTGAGCGCACCGGCGCTGTATTTCAGCTGGAAGCGGCTGATGCCGAGCGTCTTGACGACCGGGGCGAGCTTGGCGGCGACGGTTTCCGGCGAGCCGACATAGAGCGAACCCTTTTCGATCTCGTTGTCGAATTCCGCACGCGTCATGGGCGGCCAGCCGCGCTCGCGACCGATGCGGTCGCGCATCGCTTTGAAGCAGGGCCACAGCTCCTCGCGCGCCTGCTCGTCCGTCTCGGCGACGTAGCCGGGTGAATGGATGCCGATCGGCTTGACGGGTTTGCCGAGCTGCTCGTAGGCGCGGTGATAGAGGTCGACATAGGGCTGGAAGCGATAGGGGCTGCCGCCAATGATCGCCAGCATCAGCGGCAGATCATAGTGAGCCGCACGCACCACCGATTCCGGGCTGCCGCCGACGCCGATCCAGGTCTTCAGTTGGCCGCTCTCGATGGTCGGAAAGACTTTCTGGTTGCGCAGCGGCGGGCGGATGCTGCCCTGCCAGTTTACCGGCTCGTTTTTAAGAAGGGCCGCGAACAGATCGAGCTTTTCCTCGAAGAGCTGCTCGTATTGCGACAGCTCGAAACCGAACAGCGGGAAGGACTCCGTAAACGAGCCACGGCCTAGGATGACCTCGGCACGGCCGTCCGAAACCGCGTTCAGGCTGGAGAAGCGCTGGAACACGCGGATCGGATCGTCCGAGCTTAGCACCGTCACGGCGGATCCCAGATGAATTTTCGATGTGCGGCTGGCGATCGCGGCCAGCATCGTTTCGGGCGAGGAGACCGCAAAATCCTCGCGGTGATGCTCGCCGATGCCGAAGAAGTCGATGCCGAGCTGATCGGCAAGGACGCCTTCCTCGACGACATTGCGCAGCACCTGCGCATGCGGCAGCGGTGCGCCCTTATCGTCGAAGGTCACATCGCCGAAAGTATCCAGGCCGAATTCGACATTATTTGTCGTCATGATTTTTCCTGTCATGTGTCGAAATGATAATGTTGAGACAGCATGTAGTGCCGCTCCCGACCATCCACTACCCGGAAAGTTTCGGCTGAAATCTTCGAAGAATTCGATATGCCGATGGCAATAGGCGATATTCGGCAATGCCGGCGTTGCGATCGGTGGCAGTCACGCCAATATTAGCTTCGACTTGAGCGCAGTTGGATTAAGGAGGAAACATATGGTCGCACTGAAAAAGGTGAACCTTACCAAAGCCTTTGCAGCCTTCGATGAGACTTGGAGTCCGCGCATCGGCGGTGATATCAACGATTTCCAGGTCAAGCTCACCAAGCTGGAAGGTGCATTCCATTGGCACCATCATGAGGAAGAGGATGAGCTCTTTCTGGTCGTCAAAGGCACACTGCGCATGAAGCTGCGCGAGGAAAACGGCGGCGATATCGTCCTTGGCCCTGGCGAATACATCATCGTTCCGCATGGGGTGGAGCATTGTCCAGTCGCCGAGCCGACCTGCGAAGTCGTGCTGTTCGAGCGCAATACGACGCTCAATACCGGCAATGTCGAAAACGAGCGGACGATCCGCGCGCCCAAGCATCTTTAAACGATCCCGATGGTCCGGCCGCCCGTCAAAGAGGGCTGCCGGACATTGCCCAATCCATCAGTTCAGCGCCAGCTTGTTCGACGGCGTGCGACAGGCCGCGAAAACATCCAGCTTCGGATCATAGACCTTCGTCGAGACGTCCGTCATGCCGAGAACGCTGTGGAAGATGTTGTCGTGAGAGTAGGTGCCCTCGGCGGCCTGCTTGGCTAGGCAGGCCATGTCGAAACCGGCGGTCTTGGCGAGATCGTCGGCCATCCATACCAGCATCGGCACATGCGTCTGCTGTGAAGGAGCGATGAAATAGGGCGTGCCGTGCAGATAGATGCCATTTTCACCGAGCGACTCGCCGTGATCGGAGAAATAGAGCACGGAGCCGGATATCGAGTCGGAGCGCTGCTTCAGCTTGTCGATCACCATGGCGACGATGTGATCCGTATAGAGGATCGTATTGTCATAGGCATTGGTGATTTCCTCCTGTGAGCAGGAGCTGAAGTCGTTGGAGCGGCAATCCGGCCGGAACAGGCGGAATTCTTCCGTGTAGCGCTGATAGTAGGCGGGGCCGTGACTGCCGAGCTGGTGCAGCACCAGCACGCTGTCGCCCTTCACCTTGTCCAGCCAGTCGTCGACCTTGTCGACGAGGATCTCGTCCTTGCATTCGCCGTCCTGGCAGAAGCGCGGATCGGCAGAGTGCGGCAGAAAGGTGTAGGAAACGCGATCGGTGACGTTGTAGCTGCCCGTGTCATTGTCGAGCCAGGTTACGTCGACCTTGGCATGGGTCAGGACATCGAGCAGGTTTTCCGTCTCTAGCCCCTTGCGATGGCTGTATTGTTGGCGCGTGTAGACCGAGAAGAGGCAGGGTATGGAGGTTGCTGTCGCCGTACCGCAGCTGGTGGTATTGGGGAAGTAGACGACATTGCGCTTTGCCAGTTCCGGATTGGTCATCTTGGCATAGCCGCCGAGCGAGAAGTTCTGTGCGCGGGCCGTCTCTCCGGCGACTATGATCGTGACGCGCGGCTTGCCCTTGTCGACGATGCCGACCCTATGGGCGTCCGTGCCCAATGGCTGTGCGACGACGTTTGCGTTTCTTTGCGTATCTATGACGTAACGCACCGCACTTGTGATCGGCATCACCGGATTGAGGGTATCCATCAGGTCGCGATGAGCGCGGCCGACGCCAGCATAAGTCTTATAGAAGGTCGTCCCGGCGATGACGAAGATCGCCGAGCAGGCGAGGATGACGGCGGTATTGTAGGCGAGTTTCTTGAAGATCGGGCGATGGACGATCCGGACCCATGCGACGACAAGCGACGGCAAGATGCCTGTCAGCAAAACATAGGTGACGAAGCGCGTCGTAATCAGATGGCCGCTTTCCGCGCCTGTCGAAACAGCCGCATTGCGGATCATCTCCTTGTCGATGATGACGCCGAACTGGTCGTTGAACCAGGACGATACCGATGCCACCAGAATGAAGAAGATCAGGGCCGGCTTCGTGACGTATTTGGCGGAGAAGAGCGTGAAGAGCGCCATGATGGCTGCGGAAATACCGATGACGAAGGCGGCAAAAGCGGCCGGGTCAGCGATAAAATAGCCATAGGACTTCGTCCAGAACATCCTGTTTGTCACAAGAAGTACATAAAGCGTGGCTATAAGGCACAGTGTGACACTGCCGATTGCTGGCCGGAATATCTGTCGGCCAGATGATGCGTTTTCGCTGGTCAATGGTTGTCTCCGAGGCGTGGGCTATCGGCGGGGTGCCTGTAAACCCATCACTGCAGGATGGCGCTTTGGCTGTTGAAGCCGGCCACCATGGTTACCAATCCTGACATTTACCTGAATGACAAGCTTTTGTGCAGGGCTATTTCGGACCTGATTCCGATTGTCGTCTTTTTTGCCGGCTTCATATCCGGAGTTCAGGTCGCCGTCAGAAATAGGCATCATAGCTGCTTGATTGCAACTGGGGATGCAATCGTGCGGCTTCTATTGGTCGAAGACAATATACTCATAGGCAATGCCGTACAGGATCATCTGCGTGCGGAGGGGTGGTCGGTCGACTGGTCCATGGATTTGGAATCCGCCAGGGGGGCCGTCGCGGCCGAAACCCACGACGTGATGCTACTTGATCTTCGCTTGCCCGATGGCAGCGGCCTCGATCTGCTCAAGCTCATGGAAGCGCGCGGGGAAACGACCCCAGTCATTGTCATGTCGGCCTATGATCAGCTGTCGGACCAGATGACGGCCATGAATATCGGTGCCGTCGACTATCTCGTGAAGCCTTTTGCGCTAAGCGAGATGGCGGTTCGCGTACGCAAGGCGGCAAGACGCCGCCGCTTGATCCGCATGCGCAACGCTGGCTGAGCCGACGGCTTTCAGGGCCGGGCTGTCGTTCCCGACCGCAGGAGATCGAGCACAGCGATGGTTGCGGCAAAGACCACCAACGACAAGAGCCAGCCCAGGACCGCGTCGGACAGATAGTGGGCTCCGGTCATCACGCGCATGATCGGCATCATGATCGAGACGGCAGCCAGGGGAATGCCGAGCGGAAAACGCAGGCGCGGCGGCAGCAGCAAGACGAGGCAAAGCAGCCAGCCGGCAGACGACGCCTCGCCGGAGACGAAAGAGCAATTTCCAAGACACCGGCCGGCAAACGAGCCTGCCTGGACAAAATCCAGCGAGCCGCCGAAAAGATCCGTGCTGCGCGGTCTCGGCCTGCCGCTGTAGCTCTTAAGCAGCGTGTTGACGATGAGGCCGCAGCCGATGACAAGCGATATCAGTGCAGCGATGTACCGATCCGTTTTCAGCGTCCGCCAGCCTGCACCGAATTTGCGCCAGGACGAGATTAGGTTGGCAATCAGGACGACGACGGCGATATAGGGCAGGGCGAGCGTCACATCTCGCACGATCTCGAAGATACGGTTCTTGGCCAGCGCAAAGGCGCCGCAGACTTCACCCGGAATGACGGCGGATGCGCAGGGCGTAGCAGTGAAGACACTCTTCGCGACGACGAGATCGATATTGGGAAATCGATAGAAGACGAACAGCAGCACCCACCAGAGCGCGAAGAGCGCGAGAAACACAAAAAAGGATCTGCTGACAGGAGCGGTCCGTTTTGTGTAAGCAATGGAGTTGTCGTACATCGTAGACGCTGGCCACTGTCTGAACAGGTTCAAAACAAGTGCCCGTTCGCGTTGTGCAAACGCCCAAAGGCCACTATCGGGCGTCTTTTATGACAGAAGCCTGACAGTAACCTGAAAGATCAAACGGTTAAGAAAGTCTCTTGAGGCTCGGTAGCCCGCTAAAGCGACTGCAGCGGTTGACGGTGCCTTTCTCTATTGTGTGCGGTGAGTTATTCGCCGGTCTTGAAATAGGCTTCCAGCCGGTAACCATCGGGATCGATAACGAAGGCGGCATAGTAGAACTGGCTGTAGTCGGGCCGGATGCCCGGCTTGCCATTGTCTTCGCCGCCATTGGCGATGCCGGCGGCATGAAAGGCGTCGACGGCTGCCTGGCTTGGCGCCACGAAACAGAAATGCAGGCCGGAACCGCGATCGGCGGGAACGGGACGTTCCACCTCACTGACCCAGAACTGGGCACGCTCCGCCCCATATCCAACCGTGCCATCGAAGTTGGTGACGCGCTCGTAGCCAAGCGGAGAAAGGGCTGCGTCATAAAATTTCTGCGCCCGCGTCAGGTCTTTGACGCCGATCGAAATATGGTCGAACATGAAAACGAGCTCCTGCCGTATTGTCTGCAGAGCTTTGCGGAAGGTACGCCCTGGAGAAGCGCCGGCTTTCGAAAGTCCGCAGGTCGAATTCGTCTCACCATCTTGCAACGGTCATGGGAAGTCAACAAAACGAAGCGATGGACCGTCCGGTCGCTTGCCCCGGGTGTTTCGTCTATAAATGGTCGAAGGATGCCGCTCCCGGTGAGATCAGCGGATTGGGAGCGGGATTTTTCGATGCTCGGCCGCGATGCGAATTTTTCAAAACGACTGTCGATTTCCGGAGAGCAGCTTCGTCGTCAATATGAGCGAGTTTATTGAGCGGCAATGGTGCCGGCGCCTCGCTTCCGGAGGATATTTCCATGCGTTTCATGTCTATCGTCACATCCACCGATTTCATGCATCCGACGCCGGAGCTTGCCGAGGCCATGCACAAGCTCGCCGATCGGGAAATCAAGGCCGGCCGCATGATCGATACGGCGGGGCTGATGCCCCTTGCGACGGGCGCCCGCGTCACGATCAAGGATCGCAAGCTGAGTGTCGTCGACGGTCCCTTCGTGGAGGCCAAGGAGGTCGTCGGCGGTTATGCCATCTTCGAACTGCAGAGCAAGGAGGAGGCCGTAGCGCTGGCAGTCGAGTTCATGCAATTGCACAAGGATTTTATGCCCGGTTGGGAAGGCACATGTGAGGTGCGCGCCTACTTCGAGCCAAATGCCGAAGGTGTATGCGACCCGCTCGCCGAAGCAAGGGCATGATGCTTTCGATTCGTGGCCGGAGCGGGCGGCCTTGACAGCCGCCGGCACCCACCGAGCGATCCTTGCCGTCTGGCGGATCGAACAACCGCGGCTCATCACCAGCTTGGCGCGATTGTTGCGCGACGTGCCGCTGGCTGAGGATCTGACACAGGAAGCGCTTGTTGTCGCCTTGGAGCGATGGCCGGAAACGGGCATCCCCGAGCGCCCCGGCGCTTGGCTTATGACCACTGCCAGGCGTCGGGCGCTGGACCATTTGCGTCGCCGGCGAATGCTCGACCAGAAGCACGAGATGATCGTTCGAGAGATGGAGGAGGAAGAGCAGATCATGCCCGACCTGGACACCCCTCTCGATGACGACATCGGCGATGAAATGCTGCGCTTGATCTTCACGGCATGCCATCCGCTGATCTCGTGCGAGCCGCGGGTGGCGCTTGCCTTGCGGATGATCTGCGGTCTGACGACCGAGGAAATCGCCAGGGCGTTTCTGGTGTCGGAGGCAACGATCGCGCAGCGCATCGTCCGCGCCAAGAAGACATTGTCGGAATCGGGACTTTCCTATGAAACGCCACACGGCGAGGAGCTGTCGCAGCGTCTCGCCTCGGTGCTGGAGGTGGTTTATCTGATCTTCAACGAGGGATATACGGCCGCGCGCGGCGAGAATTGGATGCGGCTGCAATTGTGCAGCGAAGCGCTGCGGCTCGGGCGAATATTGACGTCCGTGGCACCGCAGGAGCCGGAGGCACATGCATTGCTGGCCCTGATGGAGCTGAACGGATCTCGCGCGGCGGCCAGGACGGATACCGACGGCAATCCGATTTTGCTGCTCGATCAAAATCGCGACCGCTGGGATCGGCTGCAGATCCAGCGAGGTCTGCAGGCCTTGCGACGGGTACAGGAACTTGGCGGCGCCGGCGGGGTTTATGCCTTGCAAGCCGCGATCGTCGCCTGTCACGCGAGAGCGAGGACAGCTGATGAAACCGACTGGAGGCGGATTGCCGATCTCTATGCGGAACTTGCCGAGCTTGTTCCTTCCCCGATCGTCCAACTCAATCGTGCTGTCGCCGTGGGCATGGCCGAGGGTCCCGAGGTGGCGTTAGACATCATCGACGGTCTCCGCGATGAACCTGCACTGAAGGACTATCATCTTCTGTCGAGCGTTCGCGGCGATCTTCTCCGCAAGCTTGGCCGATGCGATGAAGCGCGGCAAGCCTTTGAGGCGGCGGCCGCACTTGCTGAAAATCGGAGAGAGCGTGATTTCCTGATGCGCCGTGCTGCCGAAGCCGCCGACACAGGGAAGGATTGACCCGCCGGAGAGGCGGGTCATCTTGCTTGGAACTATTCTGCAGCCTGATAATTCGTGGCCCTTGCCGCGGATGAGCGCGGGCCGACGGCGGCGAGCAGCGTGATGGCGGCAGCGAGGATCGTCACGAAACCGATGCCGGCAATATAGGGGTTCCAGCCGAAGCTCGGAGCCGCACTGAAGACGGCCGATGCCGCCGCCAGGATGATGCCGCCGCCGATCTGGAAGGAGGCAAACAGCATGCCCGAAGCCAGGCCGGATTCATCGTCGCCGACGTCTGAGAGGGCTGCAACCTGGATCGACGGATAGGTCATGGCGTAGCCGACGCCGAGCAGGAGCTGCGAAATGGCGACGAGTACCATCGTATCGATATGCCCGGCCGACAGCACCCAGAACAGATAGCTGATGGCCTGCAATCCCACGCCGAAGGTCATCAGCAAGGTCGTACCGCGGTTCTGGCCGATCGTCGCAAAGCGCGGTGCCAGGAACATCACGCAAGTGCCGCCTATGGCGAAGGCGAAACCCGTGGCGAAGGCCGACCAGCCGACGACGGTCTGGTAATAGAGCGTCGCGATGAACTGGAAGCCGACATAGGCTCCCTGGTACAGCGCGGCGACGGCATTGGCATGGCTGAGCTTGGTGCGGCGGAACATGGCAAGCGGCACCATCGGATCGTGATGGCGCGACTCTACGACCAGGAACAGCAGGATCAGGATCAATGCGGCAAGGAGCGAGCCCCAGGTCGCGAAGGCCTGCCAGCCATCGGCGGCGGCATTGGTGACGCCGAAGACGAAGAGCAGCAGGCCGGGGGTGATCGTCAGGGCGCCGGCCCAGTCGAAGCGGGCCCGCGGGCCGCCGCGTTTGTGATCGGCTGGCAGGACGAGCGGAGCAATGATTAGCGCCAGGATGGCGATGGGAGCTCCCATGACGAGGGTCGCGCGCCAGCTGATGAGGGTTGCCGCTCCACCCAGTACCATGCCAAGCACGAAGCCGGCAGCACCGGTGGATGAGAAGACGCCGAGCGCCTTCGCGCGGGCATTGCCGTCTCCGAAGACGGAGAGAAGAAGGGCCAGTGCCGCCGGCGCTGTGAAGGCGGCCGCGATGCCCTTGATCAGGCGAGCAGCGATCAGGGTCGGGGCGCTGTCGACGAAGCCGCCGGCAATGCTGGCGGCGGCGAAGATGCCGAGCGACCAGAGGAAGACGCGACGGTGGCCGAAGAGATCGGCAACGCGGCCGCCGAGCAGCAGAAAGCCGCCGTATCCGAGCACATAGGCACTAACGGCCCATTGCAGCGAGGTCGCCTGCATGCCGAGCTCTTTCTGGATTGCGGGCAGGGCCACCCCAATGGTGGAGACGTCCATGGCGTCGAGGAAATTGGCGGCGCATAGCAGCAGCAACGCCAATCCCGCCCCGCTTCGGGTTTGGGAAGAAGTCATCGGGATCGTTCCTTTCTGTGCTGCCGCCTTTTTGGGAGGTTGAAAACGGCAGGGAACGAGAAAATGTACATCTTCAAACCCTATTGCAAATTGATAGTAACCATGTCAGGTATTACTCATAATGATGAATGATGCCACGCTTCGAAAGATCGATCTCAATCTGCTGCTCGCCTTCTCCGTGCTGATGCAGGAGCGGAACGTGAGCCGCGCGGCCGAGCGGCTGCTGCTCGGCCAGCCTGGTCTTTCCGCAGCCCTTCGCCGGCTGCGCGAGACGCTGGATGATGAATTGTTCGTGCGCGTCGGGCGCAGTTTGCAGCCGACGCCGCGGGCGCTGGCGATTGCGCCGGCGATCGAGGATGCGCTCTCCGGCATCGAACGCGCCATTCGTCCGCCGGCAGCCTTCGATCCCGAAAACTGGCATGGCGAGTTCCGCATCGGGCTTTGCGACAATCTCGAATCCTCCTTCTTCGGACCGCTGGTGGCGCGGTTGCGCCGGCTTGCGCCGAATGCGCGACTGACCAGCGTGGCGTTCGACCGGCGCGACGCTGTGCGCCTGCTGGACGAAGGCGCCTTTGACTTCAGCATCTCGGTGCATGACGAGCCGGCCTCCTGGCATGTACGCGCGCCGCTGTTCGAGCAGGCTTCGCTCTGCATCTATGATGGCCGGCATCTCAAATGCGCGACACCGCTGAGTCTGAAGCATTTCGCCAGCGCGCCGCACGTGACCGTTTCGCTGGAAGGTGCCACATCTACCGGCGTCGACGTCGCTCTCGCGCGCCTGGGCCATCGCCGGCAGGTTGTCGCGACGGTTCCCCGCTTTTCCGCACTGCCGTCGACGCTCCGGGCTATCCCAGCCATTGCGACGGTTCCAGAAGCCATTGCCCGCTGCATGGCACAATTGCACGACCTGACGATTTCAGAGCCGCCGTTCGAGCTGCCGGCCGATCCGGTGACGATGCTCTATCGCCGCGTCGATCAGGCTGACAGCCGTTCGGTATGGTTCCGCCGCCTTTTCGTTGATGTCGTCAAGGAAGCTCTCGAGGCCAGCGGGTGCCGCATGGGCGTCTCCACGGATGCTTGCTGCTACGATCCGCCTGAACTTGCCGAGGCGGTATGATGCTTCGAGGAGAGGGACGATGATCCGGCATACGCCGCGCCTGTCCCTACGGGTGCCGGAGGAGCGGGATCTCGACTTCGTCACGGCTTTGTTTGCGCGGCCGGAGCTGGTCGCCCATCGGCCCGATCCAACGCCGGATTCGCCTGCGGAAAGTGCCCGGCGGCTCGCTCGGGATCAGGCGCACTGGCGCGTAAACGGCTTCGGGCGCTGGGCGATCGAAACGGAAGGGCGGCTGATCGGCTTTGGCGGCGTTACCGTCTCTACGGAATTCGAGGGGCTCAATCTCTCCTATCACCTGCACCCCGATTATTGGGGAAGCGGCTACGCAACGGAACTGGTGACGGAGGCATTGGCCTTCGCCGGACATGATCTGCGGGCGACACGCGTTATCGGGCTGGTTCGGCCCGTCAATGTTGCCTCTCGGCGCGTTCTGGAAAAATGCGGCTTCGGTTTCGAGCGGGAGGTCATGCTGCATGGAGCGCCGACTCATCTCCTGTCCTTCAAGTTGCCGGTCGCGAGCGCCGGCGAACAGGACTAGCCGTCCGGATAGGGCATGCCATCCTTATGCACGAAACGGCCGTCCGTGCTGGAGCTCATCATGTCGACGTCCGAGCAGGTGATGAGATCGGTCGGTGAGCGCGTACCGGCCTCGAGATAGATGGCCGTGCTATTCGATTTGTTGATCATATGATGGCCGTTGCCGGAGCCCTTCGGGAAGGCCGCGCAATCGCCGGCGCGCAGCACCGTCTCGCCATCATCCTCGATCAGCGTCAGCTCGCCTTCCAGCACATAGATGAATTCATCCTCCTCTGAATGCCAATGCCGCTGGCTCGACCAGTTGCCTGGCGGCAGCCGCATCAGGTTGACGCCGAAATCCCTAAGGCCGCCGGCATCGCCCAGTCGCTGCCTGACGCGCTCGGTGGAGTGATCATTGAAAGGAGCGGGATAGCGCGTGCCCTTGATTTCCGGCACGGCTGCAACATCGATCTTCGGCATGATGATCCTGCCTGCGATTTGCCAAGGGTGGATATGCTGTTTGTGCGGTTTCAAGTCTAACAAGACTCATCGCTGCCAGTCCAGCAATGCATCTCGGTAGAGCATGGCAAATCAGGCTTGGTTGCCTGTATTCGTCATCTGGTTGTTACCTGGTTGTCATCGTTCATACACATGTGCGTCGTTTGAGCAACACGCCGTATGTAGGTGCTGTCACATATGTGGGGAGCCTTCTTAAATCCTTGTAAAAGCAAAATAGTAAATGCAGCTTACTATGTGGAAGCGAGGCCTTGTGCTTCGAGTTAGCCACTGAAACTTGATGTCGGACGGCCCCCAGGTTCGTATCTCGCGCAAGTTCGTTTGAAGAATGGAGTTACAATGAACATCAAGAGCTTGCTTATCGGCTCGGCTGCGGCCTTCTGCGTCGTATCTGCCGCTCATGCGGCTGACGCTATCGTCGCCGCCGAACCGGAGCCGCTGGAATATGTGCGCATCTGCGACGCGTTCGGCGCCGGCTATTTCTTCATACCCGGCACGGAAACCTGCTTGCGCGTTGGCGGCAAGGTCCGCACCGAAGGCCAGTGGAAAGATCCTTACAATCGCGACAGCAATTTCGGCACCAAGTGGCATACCCGCGCCGAACTCAACCTCAATACTGCGACGGACACCGAATATGGTCCGCTGAAGACCGAAACCATCGTTCGCTGGGATTGGAACGACGGCGGCTCGACCTCCACCAACCTGCTGTGGGCCTACATCACCCTCGGCGGCTTCACCGTCGGTAAGACTGACTCGCAGTACAACCAGTTCGTCGGCTATGCCGGCGACGTGATCCAGGACGACGTCATCTATGACGGTCCGTATGAATTGAACCAGCTGACCTATAATTACGACAGCGGCACGGGCTTCACGGGCGTCATCTCGCTCGAAGACAGCAATTCCGGCACGACCACAAGCGCCTATGGCGGCAGCTGGCAGCTTTCGAAGGCTGATCACTACGCTCCGAACGTTGTCGCCGGTCTCGGCTACAAGGCCGGCATGTTCGGCTTCAAGGTCGTCGGCGGCTACGATTCGATCGTCGAGGAAGGCGCCATCAAGGCTCGTGTCGACGCGGACTTCGGTTTCCTCACGGCCTTCCTGATGGGCGGCTGGAACACTGATGGCGACAAGCTCAACCAGTATGCCGGCTCGAACCAGAACGTCTCGGCCTGCACGACCTCCGACGGCGTCGTTCACGGTGCAAAGTGCGGCTGGGGTGACTGGGCAGTCTGGGGCGGTGTCGGCGTTCCGATCAATGACAAGCTGAAGTGGAACGTTCAGCTCGCCTATACCGACTCCAAGATTTTCGAGGCAACGACCAACGTCAAGTTCAACCCGGTCAAGAACCTGCTGGTCGAGCCGGAGTTCACCTACGTTCACTATGATCTGCCGAGCGACGATAGCTTCTCGGGTATCCTGCGCTTCGAGCGGACCTTCTGAGGCTTTTGGTCTCGGCTGATCTTCACAGAAATGAGGCCCGGTCTTCGTATCGGGCCCCATCTGTCGTGACGGACGATTTCTAAATCTCCGTTCGCATCGCATCCTGCCGACAGACACCATGCGGTGCGTAGTGACCTCCAGCGCAATCGTATCCGAACGGGCGCCGGTCACCCTTGGCAGTGGTCAAACAGCCGATAAAGGGAAGTCGGCTCACTGTCATAAATCCAATGCTAATCAACGACTATCTCATTTTCGATAGCGCCCTTCGGCGCGACCAAAGGAAGCCCCATGAAGACGATCATGATACTTGCCGCAATTGGAATGTTCTCCACGAACGCGATGGCCATGTCGGCCTATAATTCCAAGTCGATGACCTGCGCAGCCGTGCATGAAAAGATGGCCCAGGAAGGGTCGATCGTGCTGAGATATCCCTCACACCATCCGGGCCTGATGATGTACCAACGGACGGTGTCGAATTCGATGGCTTGCCTGGGGCAGGGCGCGATGGCCAGCGCAAGCGTGCCCACCAGCGACGACCCCAGCTGCAAGATCAAGACCTGCAGCTTCGCGACCGGCAAGGGGCCGAATAAGAATCATTGAGGCGGTGGTGTGGAGGAGCTGATCGACGGCTATAGACCGGAACGTCGGAACCAAGCCAGCAAGGCGAGCCACGATTGGATCGTCTTGCTACGGCCAATGCTTCCATCGGCTTGAATCCAATGTCAAGCTTTCATTAACGGCTTCTCAGTCGCAGACGCCGGTGCGATACATGTCGCCGCATGCGTTCTGGTGCCATACCACATGGCGGCGGGACAATAGCTCTTCCAGATTTCCTCTAGACATTCATTGAGTTAAACCTTGGTAAGGTGGGACGAGTGGCGCTTGCTCGAAATTTGTCCAATATTTGTGAAGTAGAGTTGCATCCCGGGCATTGGGATGCAGTAAGATCTTGCGACTCAGCTTGAGAGCGTGTTTCTTTCCTCGAATTCTTCGAGGAGTAGCGATGGTAGATTTTCCTTATACGCAGGTAACTGGCAAGGTTAGGAACTTTCTCGAGAAGATTCGCGGTGCCGGAGTGCCGCCAAAAGTCTCGCACGCTTGGCTGAAGACGATCGGTTTTACGTCGAGCAACGATGCAACCTTGATCGGAGTCTTGAAGTTCATCGGATTCATCGATGGATCCAGCATACCTACCCAAGTATGGAGAGATTTCCGCGGCGGGCGCCATAAAGCCGTTCTCGGTGATGCAATTAAGAAAGGCTACTCCGAACTCTACGCGATTTATCCCGATGCGCATTCCCGTTCCAATGGTGACCTGACGCATGTGTTCAGCACCAGTTCTACGGCGGGCCAACAGGTTATTTCGAAGACGGTCGCAACTTTCAAAGCCCTCGTCGCGGAAGCGGAGTTCAGCGCCAGCTCAACGAGCGAAGACAGGGGTGTATTGCACTCAGGTCCACTGCACGCCGCCCCTAGCTCGTTCGCACCTGGCGCGCCGCAGCTCCCGCCCTCTCAGAGCGGACCCGCCGTTCACATTGACATCCAGATTCATATTTCGCCGGAATCTACAGCTGAGCAGATCGACAAGATTTTCGAAAGCATGGCGAAGCATCTATATGGTCGCAAGGAAGACTGATGGATGAGTTCAAAAACATCGTTCTGACTGCCAAGGCGATCCACGCGGAATTGTCTGAAGAAACGAAGCCACCCGAGGAAGGGCTTCTCGCAAAAACGCAGTCAGTGATTAACATATCGCTGGTGCGAGGTACCCGCGGATACATTGAGCGCATTGCGAACCAGGTGAACGGCGCATACGAAAACGGCTGGTACGATGCGGCGGCCGTAATGCTTCGCCGTCTGATGGAGACATTGATCATCGAGGTTTTCGAGAAATATTCTATCGCCGACCGGATCAAGAATCCTGCGGGCGACTTTTTCTTTCTCCGCGATCTCATCACCAGTACTTTGAATGAAACGGCCTGGAACCTGAGCCGAAATACGAAGCAGGCTTTGCCCAAGCTAAAGGACGTCGGCGACAAATCCGCTCACAGCAGACGATACCTCGCACATCGTACCGACCTCGACCAACTCCTTCCGGACATCCGTATGGTTGTCCAAGAGTTACTCTTTCTAGCCGGATTGAAGTGACACGTACCTCTCCATTCCGGTAAGCTGATCGAAGCGATAGCCCTGCATCGGCTTTCTTGAGCTTGGAACGGACAGGGGAGAAATGGCGCACCCGACAGGATTCGAACCTGTGACCTTTGGAATCGGAATCCAACACTCTATCCAGCTGAGCTACGGGTGCATGCCGTGGCGGTTTGAATCGCCTGTCCGATGGCTGGTTCTTAGCCTAGGAAGCGCTTGGCTTCAATCGGGAAAATTCAGGAAAGCGTGAGATCGGACGTTTTGGTGAGATGAGGCCGCGGGCTTTGGGCGCGCGGCCTTGCTGTCATGGGTGGTCTCGGCTCATTCCTTCATCGCGCCGGGGCCGGGGGTGGCCTTTGGCGGCACCTTGCCGAGGATGATCATGCCCAGCACTTCGTCCTTGGTGACGTCTTCGGTGCGGGCGTGGCCGACGACCTGGCCGTTCTTCATGACCGAGACGCGGTCGGCGAGGTCGAAGACGTCGTGGATGTCGTGGCTGATGAGGAAGATGCCGATGCCTTCCTTTTTCAGCTGCTTGATGAGCTCGCCGACCTGCGCCGTCTCCTGGGGGCCGAGTGCCGCGGTCGGCTCGTCCATGATCAGGATGCGGGCATCGAAGAGGATGGCGCGGGCGATCGCGACCGACTGGCGCTGGCCGCCGGAAAGAGCCTTCACCGGTTCCTTGAAGCGCTTGAAATTGGGGTTGAGGCGCCCCATGACTTCGCGGGCCTTGGCTTCCATCGCGACGTCATCGAGCGTGCCCCAGCGGGTCTGCAGCTCGCGGCCGAGATAGAGGTTGGCGGCCGCATCGACATTATCGGCGACGGCGAGCGTCTGATAGATCGTCTCGATGCCGTATTTCTTGGCGTCGCGCGGGCTGCGGATATCGGCAGGCTCGCCGTTGATCAGGATATCGCCGCTGTCGCGCTTGTAGGCGCCGGAGAGAATCTTGATGAGCGTCGATTTGCCGGCGCCGTTATGGCCGAGAAGAGCGACGACTTCGCCGGGGTAAAGGTCCACCGAGGCGTTGTCGACCGCGTGGATGCCGCCGAAGGAGATGGAAATGTTCTTCATTTCCACAAGCGGAGTGGTTTGATCCGTCATGGTTCAGAATTCCTTTTACTTGGCGCGCGAGCGATAGACGATGTCGAGCCAGACGGCGATGACGAGCACGACGCCGACGACGACGTTCTGGATCGGCGTATCGACATTGGCGAGCCCCATGCCCGATTGCAGCGACTGCATGACGAGGGCGCCGAGCATGGCGCCGGCGATGGTGCCGCTGCCGCCGGCAAGCGACGTGCCGCCGATGACGGCTGCGGCGATGGTGAAGAGTTCGTAGGTCGTCCCTTGCGAATTGGCGGCGGCGTTCAGACGGGCGGTGGAGATAGCCGCGGCGACCGCCGCAAGCAAGCCCATCAGCGCAAAGATGCGCACCGTCACCCAACGCGTCTTGATGCCGGCGAGTTCCGCTGCTTCCGGGTTGCCGCCGATCGCGAAGACGTAGCGACCGAAGCGCAGGCGGGTGGCGATGAAGGTCATGATGATACCGATGCCGACGGCGATCAGTACGGGCACGGCGATGCCGTAGGGGATATCGAGCCCCGTTTCCGGCCAGGGGATGTTATGCTCGGTCGCGTATTTCTTCGCGATGCCGGTTGGCCAGTAATAGATGTTGAAGACGTAGATCGTGACGAGGACGAGGGCGGAGCCGAGGATGGCGAGGAAATATTCCGCCCAGAGCGGCCGGCGCGGGAAGTTGAAGCGCTTGCGCTGATGGCGCCCGCCGATAATGCCGAGAACGATGAACACGCAGGCGAGTACGCCGAGGATCCAGCTCCACGTCGCACCGATCGAACCTTCGGCGCCGCCGCCCATGATGCGGAAGGTGGCGTCGAGCGGGGCAACCGTCTGGCCGCTGGTGACGTACCAGGCAAGGCCGCGCCAGGCGAGAAGGCCGCCAAGGGTGACGATGAAGGAGGGGACATTCAGAAAAGCGATGATGACGCCTTGGAAGGTGCCGAGCAGCGTACCGATGACAAGGCCGCAGATCAGCGTGATGACCCAGGTCCAGGAACTGTCGAAGCCGAGATAGGCGGGCAGGTATTTTGCCTGGATGACGCCCATGATCATGGCGATGAAGCCGAGCATGGAGCCGACGGAAAGGTCGATATTGCGGGTGACGATGACAAGTACCATGCCCGTCGCCAGCACGGCGATCTCGCAGGTCTGAACGGAAAGGTTCCAGAGGTTTCTGGGGGTCAGGAAAAGGCCGCCGGTATAGACGTCGAAGCCGATCCAGATGATCAACAGAGCGCCGATCATGCCGAGCAGGCGGGTATCGATTTCCGTTGCACGCAAGAAGCGCGTGATGGCGCCTTCTTCCGCATTGCGCGGACCGCTCGATGTTGTGGAATGTGTCATGTCGGCCATCGCTTTGCCGTTCTCCCACTTGTTGGGCGCAGGCCCGCGAATGCTCTTTCTTGATCGCTGGGCAGTATCCGCGCTGGTCACACTAGACGTCATCGCTCGCCCATCCGGTTCTCCCGGGTCCACGACCGCCATCCGGCAGGCCGATCGGATATGCGATGACGCAACACATGCGGGAGGCCTTCATTCCCATTCTGGGTTTGGTTGCGGGCCTCTTATCCGCATTCGACGCCGCAATGGAGAGCCCCTTGCGGCGTCGGCATTATCTTCGAGTCAGCTCGTCAAGCCGGGTGCTTATTTGCAGGCAGCGACGCTACCGGCCTTCACGCCCTGGCAGGCTTCAGCCTTGGAGATCCAGCCTGCGTCGATGACGACGTTCAGGTTGTCCTTGGTGATCGGGATCGGGGTCAGGAAGACCGACTTCATGGCGACATGCTTCGGGCCGCCGTTGAAGGTCTGGACGCCTTCGATCTGGTCCTGGGTCTTGCCGCCGGCAAGAGCGAGGGCGATTTCAGCGGCGCGCTTGCCGAGTTCGCGAGAGTCCTTCCAGACCGAAACGGTCTGCGTGCCGAGCGCGATACGGTTCAGAGCGGCCTTGTCGGCGTCCTGGCCGGAAACCGGAACGGAACCTGCGAGGCCCTGGGCGTCGAGAGCGGCAACGGCGCCGCCGGCGGTGCCGTCGTTGGAGGCGACGACCGCGTCAACCTTGTTGTTGTTGGCGGTCAGGAACTGCTCCATGTTGCGCTGCGCGTTCTGCGGCAGCCAGCCGTCCGTGTAGGCTTCACCGACATTCTTGATCTTGCCGGCGTCGATGGCGGACTTCAGCACTTCGATCTGACCGGAGAACAGGAAGTCGGCGTTCGGGTCGGACGACGAACCCTTGATGAAGACGTAGTTGCCTTCCGGCTTTGCCTTCAGGACTTCGCGAGCCTGCATGCGGCCCACTTCCTTGTTGTCGAAGGTGATGTAGAAGGCTGCCGGATTTTCGATCAGGCGGTCATAACCAACAACCGGAATGCCTTCGTCAGCAGCCTTTTCGACGGCCGGGCCGATGGCATCGGAATCCTGAGCGAGAATGATGAGGGCATTAGCACCCTGCGAAATCAGCGACTCGACATCGGTCAGCTGCTTGGAAGCGGACGACTGGGCGTCGGCGGAAATGTACTTGGCGCCGGCAGCTGCCAGAGCCTTCTTGATGGCTGCTTCATCGGTCTTCCAACGCTCTTCCTGGAAATTCGACCAGGAAACGCCGACGACGAGATCCTTGGCGAAGGCGGCCGTCTGCATGGTCAAAACGATGGCCGCGCCCGCAGCCAGCTTGATGAAAGCTTTCATGTGATCCTCCCGAGTGAATGCGACCGCACGTATCCTGAACTCCCGTCGGCCGCGGCGAAAATGCTGACAAGAAAAGCTTTGGACTTTTTTCTCGACAGTCGAGAAATTTAGTGTCAGAGATTTTTTCAGCTGTCAACACCCGCGCCGCCAGGTTTCATCGGTCGTCCGAAAAAGCTATCAGGGGCTGCGGAGGAGGAGGGTTGAATGAGCAGGGAGTTTGCCGATGCTGGCCAAATCGAGCACCGAATTGGTCCGTCAAAAGAACAGCGCCTTGGTCTTGTCGGCGCTGCGCCGGCACGGCCCGCTCGCCCATACCGAGCTCTCTGATTTCACCAGGCTCTCTTCTGCGACCGTATCGGTCATCACGGCCGATCTCGAGCGGGCGCAGATCATTGAAAAGGCCGAGCAGCAGGCGGCCAGCGGCCGCGGACGGCCCCGGGTTTTGTTTTCGCAGCGGCGTGACTGCGGCTATCTGATCGTCGTCGTCATTTCATCGGATGCCGTGCAATATTCGCTCGTCGATTATACCGGTCGACTGATCGACCGCTTTACCGAGGACAGGCAGCAGAACGCTACGGGTGTCGAGCGCTTCGTGGCCGGATTGCGTGATGCCCTGAACCGGATTGTCACCCGCTCGCAATTGCCGCGCGACAAGGTGCTGATGATCTCGATCAGCAGCAAGGGGCTTGTCGATACTTCGGCGCCGGTGCTGCGCTGGTCGCCGATCTTCGGGCGCGAAGAAATCGATTTCGCCGCCGTGCTTCGCGACGAATGGTCGGCGCAAATCATTCTCGGCAACGAAACCCTGCTTGTGGCTGCGGCCCTTGGGCGGCAGGAGGAAATCAGCACGCGCGGCGATTTCCGCTCGCTGGCGGCGCTATCGCTTGGCCATAGTATCGGGCTCGGCATCGTGCGCCGGGAACATGAAGGCGACCATCATATATCGGCGCCGAATTTCGGGCATATGATGCATGTGCCGGGCGGCGCTCTTTGCCGCTGTGGCGCGCGTGGATGCATCGAGGCCTATGCCGGTTTCTACGCCATGCTGCGGACGGCCTTCGACGTGCCGCTCGACACGATCCCGGCGAAGTTCGTGCCCATCGCCGAGCTC
>NZ_JBXSOR010000034.1:0-13288 GCF_057784455.1 Martinezella sp. CNPSo 3890
TCGGTCACCCGGCCTTTCGTCTGACCTTGGAAAAGAGCCGAAACCCAGCGCCTCTTTCCATAACCTTGGAGTGGAATGCCCATGACCGCCGCTTTGCCCCTGTCTCCGATGTTCAGCACCTTGCCTTTCCCGGCGAACACGCAGCGCATTCTGGCGCTGACCTTTCCGCATCTGCCGACCGACCGGATCGCACGCAAGCGCTGGGGTCTGTCCTGGCGTTCGACAGGCAGGCTTGAAGCGCCGCCGCTCGCCTGTGCCGGCAAGCTCAACAATGCCGTGCGGCTGACCGCGCTCAACGAACGGGCTGAAATGATCGGCTTGAAACAGGGGCAGGGCGTGGCCGAGGCAAAGGCGATCTGTCCCGATCTCGATGTCGTCGAGGAGGATCCGGCGGCGGATCGCAAGCTTCTGGAAGCGATCGCCGACTGGTGTGACCGTTATACGCCGCTGGTGGCGATCGACGGCAAGGACGGGCTGTTTCTCGACATTACCGGCTGCGCCCATCTCTTCGGCGGTGAAGAGGCGCTGCTCGAGGATGTCTTGATCCGGATTTCCCGGCTGGGCTTCGATGTGCGCGGCGCCATTTCCTCCGCACCCGGCCTCTCCTGGGCCGTTGCCCGCTTTGACGAGAGCCGTATCGTCCCGCCGGAGGCCATGGAAGAGGCATTGGCGTCGCTGCCGGTCGCATGTCTTCGGCTTGGCGAGGAGACTATTGCAGCCTTGCAGAAGATGGGCCTGAAGCAGGTGGGCGATCTTCTGGCCGCACCACGAGCGCCGCTTGCCCGCCGGTTCGGCGCGCAGCTGCTGCTGCGGCTCGATCAGGCCGTCGGTCTGGTCGAAGAGCCGATCTCGCCGCGCCGCCCGGTCGCGCAATTGTCGGCCGAGCGCCGGCTGGCCGAGCCGGTGCAGGCCGAAGAGGATATTCTTCAGCTTGCCCGCCAGCTTGCCGAAAGCCTGAAGCCGGGGCTGGAAGCCCGCGGCATCGGTGGTCGCTCCTTCGAGCTCCTGCTCTTCCGTGTGGATGGCGCGGTCTTCCGTATCGCGGCCGGCGCATCGCAGCCGTTGCGTGAGCCGAGCCGGATCGCCAGCCTATTCACTGAGCGCTTCGGCGCCATTCATGACGATCTCGATGTCGGCTATGGTTTCGAAATCATCCGCCTGAATGTGCTTCAGCATGCGCCCTTCGATGCCATGCAAGGCGATTTTGTCGGAGGAGATCGTCAGGAAGGCTCGCTTGCCGCCTTTGTGGATCGCGTGGCCGCCCGGCTGGGGCCGGACTGCCTGCAAGGGTTCGAGCTGCGGCAGAGCCATATCCCCGAACGAGCTGTGCGGCCGCTGCCGGCGATGACCATCCTTAGCTCGAAGCCGCGCACAGGTCAGGAGGATGCTGGCCATGGCTTCTTCCGCGGCGAGCGGCCGCTGCGGCTGTTTCGCATGCCGGAACTGGTCGAAACCATTGCTGCCGAAGTGCCCGATGGCCCGCCCCGGCAATTTCGCTGGCGGCGGGTCATGCATCGGGTCAGCCGGGCCGAAGGGCCGGAGCGGCTTTCGGCGGAATGGTGGCTCGAGGAAAGGCAAGAACCTGACCGCGATTACTTCCAGGTCGAAGATGAGGAAGGCCATCGTTTCTGGTTGTTCCGAAAGGGGCTCTATGGCCGAGGCGCCACGACGCCTGACTGGTACATGCATGGAGTCTTCGCATGAACGCGCGTCCGAGTTTCCACGAACCCGTGCCCTTCTTTGAGATCGGGGTGAGAACGAATTTCTCCTTTCTCGAAGGTGCCTCGCATCCAGAGGAAATCGCGGCGCAGGCCGCCATCCTGAAACTGTCGGGATTTGGAATTGCCGACCGCAATTCGGTTGCCGGCGTCGTTAAGGCGCATGCGCATACCAAGATTCTCTGGGAAAAATACAAGGAGGGCATTGAGAAGAATCTAACGCTTCGAGCGAAGGGCGAGCCAGAAAAGCCGCTTCTGAAGCCGGTCCCTTTCCAGCCGGGCGCGCGCCTGGTGTTTTCGGACGGCACGCCTGACATTCTTGCCTATCCGGAAAACCGTAAGGGCTGGGCGCATCTCTGCCGGCTGTTGAGTGCTGGCAATCTCAGAGCCGAGAAGGGTTCCTGCCAGCTCGAAGAGGCCGATCTGACGGAATGGGGCGACGAGATGATGCTGGCGCTTATTCCCGATGCTGAAAGTGTCGAGACGCAACAAGGGCAGGAAAAGCTGGAGCAATGCCTGAAGCGGTTATGGATGCGATTCGGCCGGAAGTTCCACATGGTCCTGTCGCCGGCCTATGACGGGCGGGACCGCATGGTCTTCGCCACGCTTTCCATCCTGGCGCAGCGCAATGGCGTGCGGTTGATCGCCAGCAATCAGCCGCTCTATCATTCGACTGAGCGCAAGCCGCTTGCCGATATCGTCGTTTCGATCCGCGAGCATGTGCCGATCGCCGAAGCCGGCTTCAGGCTGGCGGCGAATGCCGAGCGCTACATGAAGGATGCTGCCGAGATGGCGCGCCTCTTCAGGGATTATCCGAAGGCCATCGCCAATACGCAGAAGTTTTTTAGCCGGCTTTCTTTTTCGCTGGACGAGCTGAAACATAATTATCCCGACGAAAGCGTTCCTGGAGAGACCGTTGCGGAAACGCTGAGGAGACTGACCTGGGAGGGGGCCAGATGGCGCTTTCCTGAAGGGATCCCGTCAAAGGTCTCGATGCAGATCGAGCACGAGCTCAAGCTCATCAGGGAGCGGAAATATGAGCCATATTTCCTGACGGTGCACCGCATCATGGAGTTTGCTCGCAGTGCGAATATCCTATGCCAGGGACGCGGATCGGCAGCCAATTCGACCGTCTGTTATTGCCTCAGGATTACTGAGGTCAATCCTGAAATAACAAGCTTGCTTTTCGAGCGTTTCATCTCGACGGAACGCGAGGAGCCACCTGACATCGATGTCGATTTCGAGCACGAGAAGCGTGAAGAGGTTATCCAGTTCATCTACAGGCATTACAAAAAGGAGCATGCCGGGCTGACGGCGGCGGTCACCAGTTATCGCGCACGTTCGGCCGGCCGCGAAGTGGCGAAAGCCTTCGGCCTGTCGGAAGATGTGCAATCGGCTCTTGCGAGCGGCGTCTGGGGCTGGTCGACGGAAGAACTTTCCGAGCGCGAGGCGAAGATTGCCGGCCTCGATCTCAAGGACAAGACGACACGGAACGTCCTTTCCTATGCCTCGACGCTGATGGGATTTCCGCGGCACCTGACCCAGCATGTCGGCGGCTTCGTCATCACGCGGGATCGGCTGGATGAGGTCGTGCCGATCATGCATACGGCGATGGACGATCGCTATATGATTGAGTGGAATAAGGATGATCTCGACAATCTCAATATATTGAAGATCGACGTGCTGGCGCTCGGTATGCTGACCTGCCTTGCCAAGGCCTTCGACCTACTGCTGTTGCATTACGACGTGAAGAAGGCGCTCGCCGACCTTGGGAGCAAGGAATATCCTGATGGCGTGCCGGTCTATGATATGATCTGTCGCGCCGATACGATCGGCGTCTTTCAGATCGAAAGCCGGGCGCAGATGAGCATGCTGCCGCGTCTTCGGCCCCGTAAATTCTATGATCTGGTCATCGAGGTAGCGATCGTCCGTCCCGGCCCCATTCAAGGAGACATGGTTCATCCTTACCTCAAGCGGCGGGATGACGATCTTCACAAGCGGCCGATCGAATATCATCGTCCGGAGTTGAAGGCTGTTCTGGAGCGAACTTTGGGGGTTCCGCTGTTTCAGGAACAGGCGATGCAGATCGCCATCACTGCAGCCGGATTTTCGCCTGCCAAAGCCGATCGGCTGCGCCGATCCATGGCGACGTTCAAGCGAACGGGGAGGGTCGATGAATTCAAGACGGATCTGGTTTCGGGCATGGTCGCGAAAGGCTATCCTCAGGACTTTGCCGAACGCTGTTTCAGCCAGATCGAAGGTTTCGGCGAGTATGGTTTTCCCGAAAGCCATGCGGCCTCCTTCGCTCTGCTCGTCTACGCCTCCTCCTGGCTCAAGGCCTATTATCCCGATGTCTTCTGTGCGGCGATCCTCAATGCCCAGCCGATGGGCTTCTATGCCCCGGCGCAGCTGGTGCGTGACGCACGCGAGCATGGCGTCGAGGTGCGGCCGGTGGATATCAATCGTTCCAGCTGGGATTGCCTGCTCGAGCGGGGACGCTTCGATAAGGATGCGGTCGAGCCGCGTCATGCGTCGATGCGCGGGATTATCAAGACGCAATGTGCCGTCCGTCTCGGCTTCCGGCAGGTCAAGGGTTTGTCCGAAGACGAGATGAAGCAGCTCGTCGAGCGTCGTGGCGAGGGTTATCGGTCCGTACGTGACCTCTGGCTTCGCTCCGGTCTTGCCAAGGCGCAGATCGAGCGCCTGGCGGATGCGGATGCGTTCGGCTCCATCGGCTTGAGCCGACGGGAAGCGCTATGGGCCGTGCGGGCGCTCGATGCCAGCAGCGCTGCTGAAAAGCTTCCCCTCTTCGATCTCGGCGATCATACGGAGCTGCAGGTCGAGCCGGTGGTTGCGCTGCCGGAAATGCTGCCTGGCGAGCAGGTCATCGAAGATTATCGCTATCTGTCGCTATCGCTGAAAGCACATCCGGTTTCCTTCCTACGCGCCGATTTCGCGCGGCAAGGCATCGTGCAAAGCCGGGATCTGCCAAAGGTGGCGAATGGGCGGATGGTGACGATCGCCGGCCTGGTGCTGGTGCGCCAGCGGCCGGGTTCGGCCAAGGGGGTGATCTTCATGACCTTGGAGGATGAAACCGGCGTCGCCAATGCGATCGTCTGGCCGAAGAAGTTTGAGAAATACCGCGCCATCGTCATGGGGGCGCGGCTGGTGAAGATCCGTGGCCGGCTGCAGAGCGAGAGCGGCGTCATCCACGTGGTGGTCGATCATATCGAGGATATGACGTCGGCACTTGGTATTTTGCAGCGCGAGGCGCGGCGTTTTGGCGTCAGCGATCGAGCGGATGAGGCGCTGCGGCCGACCATGGATGTCAGACAGAAGGAGAAGTCCCCTCTGCCGCGTGGAGCCGCTGCAGGGGCAGCGGCGGAAGGCCGCAGCAATGGTGCCGAAACGGCCAGAGTCATGCCGCGAGGCCGCAATTTTCACTGAAATTCCGGCCTCCGCATCCCCGGCGGAGGCCAATGACCTCATGGGCGGACCAGATTCGAATCGTTTCTTTCTTGACAAAGAGCGTCTTCTTTAGCAGATAACAAGACAGCAGGTGTCATGTTTGACGGGCTGAGCGAAGAATGCTGGTTTGCAGTTGTAATTACATCACCGACAAGGAAATCCGGGACGTTATCAACGAACTCCTTGATCAGGACTGTTGGCAGCTCATCGTTCCCGCCAAGGTTTATCACGCCATGGAAAAGCGCGGCCGTTGCTGCGGCTGCTTCCCGAATGTCGTTGATATCATTATACAGACAACCCAAGATTATCATGCCCGCCGCCACTCGACGGAAGCGGAAATATTTGATTTCATGTCCCGCCTGAAAAAATTCCATGAAGACAACAGGAGAGCGGACATTGAAAGGCGACAAAAAAGTCATCGAGCGGCTTAACGAGGCGCTGTTCCTCGAGCTTGGCGCAGTCAACCAATATTGGGTTCACTACAGACTTCTCGAAGACTGGGGCTACACCAAGCTTGCCAAGAAGGAGCGCGCAGAATCCATCGAGGAAATGCAGCACGCCGATCGCCTAGTTGCCCGCATCATCTTCCTTGAAGGCCATCCCAACCTGCAGACGTTGGCGCCGCTGCGCATCGGCCAGAACGTCAAGGAAGTGCTGGAAGCCGATCTTGCCGGCGAATACGATGCCCGCACCGCCTACAAGAAATCCCGCGATATCTGTCACGATGCCGGCGATTATGTTTCCATGAAGCTGTTCGAAGAGCTCTTGGCGGACGAGGAAGGCCATATCGACTTCCTCGAAACCCAGCTCGAACTGCTCGGAAAAATCGGCGAAGCCAAATATGGCCAGCTCAACGCTGATTCCGCCGATTCCGCAGAATAATCGATACCAGAGCGGTTCGGCTTTTCACGGAAACTCTGAACCGCTCTATCTTTTTGTTTTCCGGCAGTTCCGAACGAAAAATCGCTACGCACTTTTCCCGGAATTGCTTCAGAATCCGGCCGCTTTGCGGCCGGTTTTTTCGTTCAGTCTTCGGCCTTCAGGCCGGCCAGATGGCTGAACTCCGAAACCACCTGCTCGTAGACCGATCGCTTGAAGGCAACGATCAGGCCGGGAAGCTCGGCCATCGGCTTCCACTCCCAAGCATCGAATTCCGGTTCATGGCCGCCCGGCGGCGGATTGATGGCGATCTCGCTCTCGTCGCCGTCGAAGCGGAAGGCGAACCAGCGCTGCGTCTGGCCGCGGTATTTTCCCCTGAGGCCGATGCCGATCAGCTGCGGCGGCAGATCGTAATTGATCCAATCCTTCGCCTCCGCGAGTAAGGTCACGGTTCTCATGCCCGTTTCCTCATAAAGCTCGCGATAGGCGGCCTTCAGCGGATCTTCGCTCTCATCTATCCCGCCCTGCGGCATCTGCCAAAGCTGCGGTGAGCCGTCATATTCGGAATTGCCGTCCGGAATGCGGCGGCCGGCCCAGACCAAGCCCTCCCGATTCAGGATCATGATGCCGACACAAGGGCGGTAGGGCAGGTCTTCGGCTCTTACGGGCGCGTGGGGCGTGCTCATTTCTCTCTCCAGGGATCAGCCCGGGGAGCCGGGCCAGGGGGTCAGGGATGTTTTGGGTCGTCGGCAAGCGCCGAGACGGCGACGATTTCAATGCCGCGCATGGCAGCCTCCTCACTCCATTTGCTGATGGCATCGACGCTTTCGTCGAACGCCGAGGCCACGCCGATCGCGGAACCGTTGCGGCGGGCGATGCGCTCGAGCTCATCGAGTTTCCTGAGGATCGCGTCCTGCTGCAGTTCTCCGTCGAGCTGGATATCGGCGAAAGCATGCGGCACTTCCAGTGTCTTGGCGAGCATTCCGGATTTGGATTGCGCCGAAGAACCATCATCCAGGAACAGCAGGCCGCGCTTTCCAATATCGCGCAGCACAGGTTCCATGGCACCGGGATTGGCGAGGAAGCGGCCGCCAAGATAGTTCATGACACCGGTATAATTGGTGATCTTGCCCATCGCCTTGTGCAGGTTATCGATGTTCCTTGCAGCCGAAAGCGAGGTCAGCAGCGTATCCGGGCCGGGATTGTTGCTGGGATAGTCGAAGGGCTCGAACGGCACCTGGATGAGAATTTCATGGCCGCCGCGCCGCGCCTCCTGCATCCAGCGCTGCAGGCTGTTGCCGCTGACGGCAAAAGCAAGCGTGATTTCTTCCGGCAGCTTCTCGATGGCGCGCTGGGTGCCAGTCTGGCTCAATCCAAGGCCGCTGACGACGATAGCGATGCGGGTACCGCGCGCGCCGGACCAGGGCCGCGCATATTGATCCATCGGTCGCAGGCCGCTCGGCGAGGTGATCGGCAGCTTGCCGAAAGGAGAGTCTTCCAGCAAGCTGTCATTCGGCGTTGCCGCCATGCGCGGGTCCTGGCCCACCTGATTGGCGTTGATCAGGACCGGGCCGCTGCCATCACGGTTGTTCGGGCTGAACATGGTGACGACCGAACCATCGCCGGTAACGATGCGTGTGGTATTGGCGCCGGATTGCGGATCGACCTGGGTTAGCCCGGTCTGGCCGGTTTGCCCGGCCTCCGCCGGCTTGGTCTCGGCCGGAGGGGCCGGATCTTCCTTCTTTGCCGTCTCAACCGGCTGGGTCTTTTGCAGGTGATCGCGCAAAAGCGCCGAGTGGAGAGAAAAGCCGGCGATCGCGATCAGGCAGAAGCCGCCGAGAATGCGTCCAAAGGGGATGGAGCGCCGCTGGCGGCCGGGGCCGCGATTCTGTCCCAACGGTGCATGCAAATCCGTTCCCAAGTTCCAATCCACCCCAAGCGGAAAACTCTATCGGCCTCGAGCATATCGCTCACGGCGAAGCGGAAAAATGCCCGCGGCACTCAAAGCGCTAAAACATGAACAAAATTGTTTCTGAGCGACGTCGGATTCATACGGAATTGAGGCCGGCGGAGACGACCGGAACGATACACTTCGTCCCGCTCCCTCATCACGAAAGCGCCGGGTCTGTTTCCAGCCCGGCGCCGGTCCTTACTTTGAGGAAACCGCCTTTTCGGGGTTCGGCGGGAAGGCCGGATCGGTCTTCGCGCCACGCAGCAGGTCGAGTGCGTAGTTGAGCTGGATATCGTCCTTCGGGTCCGGCGGCACGTAGGCCGAAGAGCCGGAGCCCTTGTCGGTCTCGCTCTGGCCCTTGATGTGGCCAGGCAGGCTGGATTCGCCTTCCGTCGTCAGCTTGCCCTTCAGATCGTCGGGAAGTGGCTGGTCGACCTTGACATCGGGGGTAATGCCCGTGCCCTGGATCGAACGGCCCGACGGCGTGTAGTAGAGCGCTGTCGTCAGGCGCAGGGCGCCGTTGCCGTCACCGAGCGGAATGATCGTCTGCACGGAGCCCTTGCCGAAGGACTGGGTACCGAGCACGGTGGCGCGGCGCAGATCCTGCAGCGCGCCGGCGACGATTTCCGAAGCCGAGGCCGAACCGCCGTTGATGAGCACGATGATCGGCTTGCCGTCGGTCAGATCGCCCGGGGTGGCGTTAAAGCGGCGGGTCTCGTCCGGATTGCGGCCGCGGGTCGAAACGATCTCGCCGCGCTCGAGCACGTCGTCGGCAACGTTGATCGCCTGGTCGAGCAGGCCGCCCGGGTTGAGGCGCAGGTCGAGGACATAGCCCTTCAGCTTGTCGGCCGGAATATCCTTCTTGATCTTGGCGATCGCGGCTTCGAGGTCCGGTGTCGTTTTTTCCGTAAAGGAGATGATGCGGATATAGCCGACATCGCCGCCTTCCTCGCGCGACTTGACGGCGGCAACGGCGATCACGTCACGGATGACGGTGAGTTCGATCGGCTTATCGACGCCCTTGCGCATCAGGGTAAGCTTGATCGGCGTCTTGACCGGGCCGCGCATCTTCTCGACGGCGTCTTCCAGCTTCAGGCCGCGAACGGACTGGCCGTCGATGGCGGTGATGTAGTCGCCGGCGAGAACGCCGGCCTTGGCGGCGGGTGTGTCGTCGATCGGGGTGATGACCTTGACGAGGTCGTTGTCCATCGTCACTTCGATGCCGAGACCGCCGAACTCACCCTTGGTCTGGGTGCGCATGTCTTCCGCATCCTTGGCGTTCATGTAGCTCGAATGCGGGTCCAGTGAAGACAGCATGCCGTTGATGGCGGCTTCGACGAGCTTGTCTTCCTGGGGAGGGGTCACATACTGCGCGCGCACGCGCTCAAAGACATCGCCGAAAATCGACAATTCCTTATAGGTGGAAGTGCCAGCGGCTTCCGCCGGCGCTACCGCCGAGTAGATAACGCCCATCGCGGTCGCACCCATCAATGCGCCGACGAGAACAAGAGAAGCCCTACGTATCATTGCGTGCCTTTCCAGTGTCTTTGGAGGTCCACCAGGGCCGAGAATCGACTGGTTTTCCATCTTTTCGGAATTCAATGTAAAGCGTTGGCCGATCCGTTTCCAGCGCCAATGCGGTCGCGCTCGCGACTCTTTTTTGGCCCATTGTGGCAAGCGGTTCGCCAGCGAAGACGAATCTGCCAGGGCGCGTCTTGATCGCGTCCATGCCCGACAGCACCATGTGATAGCCGTCGCCCGTATCCAGGATGATCATCTGTCCGTAGCTGCGAAACGCGCCGGCGTAGACGACCGTGCCGTCGGCGGGAGCCGTGACCAGTGCTTCCGGGCCGGTCGCGACGGTCAGTCCCATCGCGGTGTGGCCGGTGCCATCGTCGTCGCCGAACTGGCGGAGAATATCGCCCGCCACGGGCAGCTCCAACTTTTTCTTCAGGTCTGAAAATGCATATGCGGGCGTAATGCGGTTTTTATCGGGCACACCGCTCTCGGCGAGGGCTTTCGCCTGCTCGCGCTGCTGTTCGGTCATTTGCGCGCGGCGCGCCTCTTCCGCGCGGGCAGCTGCGGCAGCGTCCCGCACCGAGCCGATCTGGCTTTCCAGCGAGGCGACGAGCCCTTCTAGGCTGGTTGCCTGACCTGCCAGCTCCTCCGCGCGCTTGCGCTCCGCCTCAAGCTGGGTGGCGTTTTCCTTGCTGTGCTTATCATTCTCCGCAATCAGCAGATCCATACGCCGCTCCTCCTCCAGACTGTTGGTCATGGTGGTGGTGAAGCTGGCCTTTTCGGCGGCGGTATCGGCCTGCAACTTGCTGAGATCGGTCAGATCGGCGATGAGCTTGTCCGTCTCCTTGCGCATTCCGGGCACGACGGCGCCGAGAAGAATGGCGCTGCGCACCGATGCGAGCGCATCGTCCGGCGTTACCAGCAAAGCCGGCGGCGGATTGCGTCCCATGCGCTCCAGCGCGCCGAGAACCTCGGCCAGCAGCGCGCGGCGCTCGTGCAGTGAGGCGCGGATCTTGTCTTGCCTGACGGCGAGGTTCGTCAGCGTCTTCTCGCTCTGCTGGATCTTGCGATCCAGGTCCTTGCGACGGGCTGCACTGTCGATCAGCGCCTGACGTAGGCTTTCGGTGCTCTTGTCGAGAGAGGCGATGCTGTCTTCCAGTTCCTTCGTCTTACCGGACGAGAGGCTGATCGTCTTGGAAAGCGCATCGAGCTGCGCGCGCGTCTCATCGCGCTTGCGCGTAAGGTCTGCTGCCGGGTCAGGGATTTCCTGTGCAGATGCCGATGCCGTCGCGGAAGGGCGATCGTCAGGCGCTTGCGGCGCGATGGCATCCGCTTCCTGCGCGATGGCGACGTCCTCCCGGGAGAAAGGGCCTGCCATATAGGCGCCCACGCCGAGTATTGCCGCCAAAGCTGGCAGCACGATACGCGAAAGCATGGGCGGGGCTTTTCTCATCCAGTCGGTTCGGCCTGGTCCCTTCGGATCGCGCGAAAATAAGCTGATTTGCCGCGATCATCCAGGAAGCATCGTCATTTTCAGGGCGGGAATCAAAACACGCCTGTGTGAGCGTTTCGTTAACGCAAAAACGGCGAAAGCCAAACTGTTTTCAAAACGGATGGAGCAATCACATCCGATGGTAGGGATGTCCGGAGAGGATGGTCACGGCGCGGTAGAGCTGTTCGGCAATCAGGATGCGCACGAGCTGGTGCGGCCAGGTCAGCTTTCCCAGGCAAATGGTCATGTCGGCCTTGTCGTAGAGGGCGGGATCGAGGCCGTCGGCACCGCCGATGGCGATCGTCAGGTCGCGCTTGCCCTGATCGCGGTATGTTCCTAGCATGCCGGCGAAGGCTTCACTGTCGAGCGCCTTGCCGCGCTCATCGAGAAGAATGAGGACACCGCCTTCGGGATGCGCCTTTTGCAAGAGGCTCGCTTCTTCACGCTTGCGGGTCTCGCTATTGGATGCGCGGCTTTCGGCAACCTCGGTCATGCGCGCCATTTCCAGGCCGATGGCTGGTCCGGCCTTGGCGAAACGGTCGAGATAGCGAGCCGCAAGATCCTTTTCCGGGCCGGCTTTCAGCCGTCCCACCGCAAAAAGACCTATCCGCATTCCCGCTCCCACGCATATCCGCCGTCATGGCGGCACAAAACGAAACTCTTGCCGGAGGTTCATCTCCGGCGATCTAAACCTGCACAGGAGGGGCCGGGAAGGCGCCCTTGGATCCTTCCGCATCCCGGGCGGAAAACCGCTACCCAGTTTTCCCGGAAATGCGGTCGCTCCGCTAGTGCAGCGTGCCTTCATCGAGATCGGGTGCTGCCCACATCTTTTCGATGTTGTAGAACTCGCGGATCTCGGGTCGGAAGACATGAACGATGATGTCGCCGGTGTCGATCAACACCCAGTCGCCGCCATCGAGACCCTCGACGCGGGCATTGCCGAAGCCCTCGTCCTTGAGATCGGTCATGAGATGGTCGGCAATCGCCAGGACATGGCGGTTCGATCGGCCGGAGACCACGACCATGTAGTCTCCAAGCGCGGACTTGCCAGCAATGTCGATGGTGACGATATTTTCGGCCTTGGAATCCTCGAGGCTTGCGAGGACGGCTTGCAGGGCGCGGGCAGCGGCATCGGCGCCACGTTCCGAGCTCTTCGGGATAACGACAGGCGTTCTTCCCTTGGCGTGTACTGTTGTCAGTGCTCTTCCTTCCTTGAGTAACAGAACATGCACGTGAGTGATCTGACTCGATCACGTCATAAAGATAGGCACCAAAGCATTAAGGTTTCAAGACGCAGGCCTGCAACTTCGGCCATTCGGGACAAGGATTTGCGTCTGAACGGGGCTCTTTTGCACCAGATATGGGTGAACATCCGCGGCAGATGCCAAAAATCAGCTTTCCGGGGTCACTCCGTCGACAAGAATGAGGTTGCGGCTGAGCGCTTGGTCGCGAACTTCAAGGGCATGGGCATATTCCGGTGAGCGATACCAGGCTCTGGCTCGCTCGATGTCGGGAAACTCGACGATCACGATTGCCTGCGGCGACCAGTCGCCTTCCAGCTTTTCGATCGGGCCGCCGCGGACAAGATAATGCCCTCCATACCGGGTTATGGAGGCGGCTGCGCGGGTCCGGTAGATCTGGAAGGCCTCGGCATCGCTTACCGTGACATCGGAGATGATATAAGCCGACATTGTTTTTCCCATTCGTGCGACGATGAAGAACTCGCGGCACTCCTGTTTGGAAGTGCGCCGTTGTATTGGAAATCAGATAGGCCGCTACCGTCTTCCGTCCATTCTCCCCGGCATGTACAGGCGCGCGAAAGCCGCCTATAAACCATTGAGACCAAACCGTTACAGGTGCCATGACCGACGCTCCGCAGTCATCATTGAAGCCCATTCTCCGCATCAGCTTTTCGGGGCAGGATCGGCTTGGGCGCGGCAAGATGGAGCTTCCGAGCATATTCAGCAGACCGGCTCGATCTCGGCCGCCGGCCGCGCTGGCGGCCCCAAGACCTTCAGAAATCGACCTGTCGCGCGCTCTTCGACGCGGCGAACCATTACCTTCTGGCCGAAATACGGATGCCAGCGATAATCAACCTCGACTTCATCGCCGACATGGGCAGAATGAACGGGGAATGGAATCGGAAGGAAGAACTGGCTGTTTGCCGGCTCGGACAAGGGCGGTGAGCGCATCGCCAACATCCTGATCATCATCGAAACGGTCAAACTGCAAGGTCATAATCCGGAGGTCTATCTGACAGAT
>NZ_JBXSOR010000035.1:0-12789 GCF_057784455.1 Martinezella sp. CNPSo 3890
CCTGTTGTAGCCGGGCAGATTCCAATTTCAAATGCAACGAAGACAATAATGGCCATGATTTGAGGAGCATGGAATGGCCCGCTCTTTTGTGCAGTTGAGTATGGACGAACGTCGCGTCATTGCGCGAATGCATGAGAAGAAGATCCGTCAGGCGGAGATCGCTCGCACCCTTCGCCCCCCACTGATCGCCGTCGCCTTCATCTCCTCGTCGAGCGCAAGGTTCAGATCAAGGATATCCGTCAGTCCGCGCGGCGCCCGCGATGCGGCTGCCTCAATGTCCATCCCGGGCAACGTCGTCTTTCGGGACCGTATCGACCAGGTTCTTCCGATGGAAGATGAAGAGCCCGGCAAGGACGATAATCGCAGAACCGATGACGATCTGCGTGTCGGGAATATCGCCGAAGAAAACGAAGCCCAGCACGATTGCCCAGACCAGCAGGCTGTATTGGAGCGGAGCAAGCAGCGAAGCTGGAGCAAGCTTCAAGGATCGGGTTATCAGCATATGGGCGCTGCCGGCGACGATGCCGAGAGCAAGCATGGCGCCGAAATCGAGCGCGGATGCGGGACGCCAGTCGCCAATGCTGAGCACCAATCCGGCAATGAGTGCACCGACCGTCTGCCACGCGACGAGGGTCGCATCCCGCGTCTGCCGCAGCCGTCGCCCGAGCACCAGAGTCAATGCGAATGCGAGGCTGCCGCCTAGGCCGAAAAGCGATGGCCAGGAAAACATTGCCGCAGAAGGTCGCAGAGCGATCAACACGCCGATAAAGCCGACGAAAACCGCCAGCCAGCGCCGCCAGCCGATCTTTTCATTGAGAAAGAAATGCGAGATCGCCGCCACATAGATGGGGCCGGCCATATAGAAGGTCATGACGTCGGCAAGCGGCAGATAGGCGACGGCGGCGTAAAAGAGAGCAACGTCGATCGTTGTCATGACGACACGCAGAAGCTGCAGCGGCGGCCGTTCGAGGCGAAAAAGCGCGTCGCTGCCCTGCCGCGCGATCATCGGCGCCAGAATAATGAACGAACCCAACGAGCGGATCACCAGAATCTGGCCGACGGAGAAGCTCGCAACCAGCCACTTGCCCATGGCATCGTTCAGCGAAAACAGGAAGTCGCCGAGAAGCATCATCAGCATGCCGGTAAGCACAAGATTGCCGCTTGTTACGGCTTTGCTCACGCGCATACTATTTTATCCTTGCGAATCCTGCGTTTCCACCACCAGGGCTTTAGCCGGTTTTGCCCCCTACCCGCAATGGCATTCATCGCCAGTAGTTCATCGCGAAAAATCCATTGTCTTGCACTATGTAAGCGCTGCGCACTTCTCGGACACGCGTGCTCTTCCTGTAAAACTTGAGCGGATGTTTATAAATTCGGTTATATGATAACGTTTACGTGAACAGGTGAACCAAACTCGCCAGCGAGGACGGTCGAAATGCCTATTGCTTTCATTGTTGCAGAACTACCTGCCGATATAGTCCGCTTGCCGGGTGAGAGAACATAAATGATGCAGCCGCCGGATGGATCGTCTGAGCCGACGCACCGAGATCAAGACGATGAGGATGAGCAGGTCCGCGAGCCGTTTGAATTGCTTCAAGCTCGATATCTGTCTCTCGCCGAGCGTTACGAATGGCTCGAGGCGATGATCAACTACGTGCCGGACTATATCTATGCCAAGGACAGGAACGGCCGCTTCCTTTTTGCCAACATGGCGATCGTCCTCAACAATGGCTTTACGCATGTCGACGAACTGATCGGCCTTACCGACGCCGAAATTCACCCGATGGCCGATGCCCACAAGATCGAAGAAGTCGAACAGCAGGTGATGGAGAGCGGCAAGGCCGATCTCGGCGTCGAAGAGCGGCGCCTCAAGGGCGAAGGCTGGCTCATGATGTCGCGGGTGCCGTTGCGCGATAGAAACGGCAATATCATCGGCGTCGTCGGAGCATCCCGCGATATTTCCGCCCGAAAACGGGCGGAAAAATTGATGAGCGCTCAGACGAAACTTCTGCAGGATGTGGCGCGCGGCGTTGATCTTGATGTGTTTCTCGAGGACGCCCAGACCCTTCTTGAGGGCTTGCTGAATGGCAGACAGGTCCGTTTCGTTCTCGACGGCGAGCAGACCAAGCCTCTTGCCGGCGACACCCTGGAGTTTCCTATTTTCTCTCGGGATGGTGGCCGGCATGGAGCCCTGGTGACGGTGCAAACCGATGGCGACGAGGCTGGACTTATGGAATTCTTCGCCGGCATAGCGCAGACCGTTGGAATAGCCATCGATCGCCATCGGGACATCGCTCACATCGCCTATCTGGCCGAACATGATGCGCTCACCGGCCTGCCCAACCGCATGTTGCTCGACCGCAAGCTCAGCGCCCTGCTGGAAACGGCGTCACGAAAAAGAAAGTCTCTGGCCGTTGCCTTTGTCGACCTGGACAATTTCAAGCTGGTGAACGACACCCTTGGCCACGCCGCCGGCGACGAATTGCTGACGGTGGTTGCGCAGCGCATATCGACCCATGTCGGCGCTCGCGGCATCGTTTCTCGGATTGGTGGCGACGAATTCATCATCGTTCTCGAAGAGAACTCTGAGCCGATATGCGAGAGGCTCGCGACGGTTCTGGCAGACATATCCAAGCCGATGACCGTACAAGGGGTCGAAATCCGCGTGGGCTGCAGCATTGGCGTGGCTTGCGCCGTGGAGCATGGCAAGACGGCTTCGGAACTCTTCGCGAATGCCGATATGGCGCTTTATCGTGCCAAGGAAGCGGGGCGCAATGCCATTCGCCTGTTCACGCCGGCGATGGCGGAGGAGGCCCGCAACAAGCTGACCCGTATCGAAGAATTGCGGCGCGCCGTGGAGCGGGACGAATTCGTGCTCCACTATCAGCCGCAAAAGGAAGTACGCAGCGGCAAGATCATTGGCGTCGAGGCCCTCGTCCGGTGGCAGCATCCTGCCGAAGGCTTGCTGCTTCCAGGCGCCTTCATTCCGCTTGCCGAGGAGACCGGGCTCATCGTCGCGCTCGGCGAAATCGTTCTGCGCAGAGCCTGTCAGCAAGCGCGGCTGTGGCAGGATCGCGGCCTGCCCGCATTGCGTATGGGCGTCAACGTATCAGCCCGGCAGTTCCTGGAAAGTTCGCTGACGAACCAGGTCGCATCGGCATTGCAATCCGCTCATCTCGATCCGCAATGGCTCGAGCTCGAATTGACGGAAAGCTTGATCATGCGTGACATCGAAGGAGCCATCGAGCGGATGCAAGAACTAAAGAAGCTGGGAGTCAGCCTCGCGATGGACGATTTCGGCACAGGATATTCAAGCCTGAGCACCCTCAGGCGCTTTCCACTTTCCCGGTTGAAGATCGATAGATCGTTCATCGCCGATATTCCGGAAAAGCCCGGCGATATGGCCATTACCTCCGCCATCGTATCGCTTGGCAGAACACTTGATCTGGAAGTCGTAGCGGAAGGCGTCGAGACCGAGGAGCAGGCCCGTTTTCTGGAAGGCGCCGGATGCGAATTGCTTCAGGGCTATCTGTTCGCCCGGCCCCTTCCCTCCTCCGAAATCGAAAGCCTGATTGCCGGAACCGCTGCGAAAGCAGTGTAGATATTCGCCCGAGAGGGGCTTGATGCTTGCCGCATGCGGACGCGTCTCAAGGAAATGTCACGATCTCTATCCAGTTCGCACCGGCATTGACCGGATATCGCCCCACCAGGCCGAGACCGCCATCGGCCTGGTCGAGACCGCCATCGGCCTGGTCGATGGCATAGACCGACAGCCTATCGGACTTCTCGCCGGATGCGACAAGAAACCGGCCCGATGGATCGATGCGGATACCGCGCGGCTGCTGCTCGGTCGGATAGTTTGTGATGTAGGTCAGTCGTCCACTGCCTGCGTCGACGCGGAAGAGTGCAATCCGGCTGGTGGTTCTCTCCGTCGTATAAAGAAATTTGCCGTTCGGTGTGATGCCGATATCTGCGGCCCAGACCTTCGGCTTGCCGTTGTCGGCGACGGCCGGCGCAGGCGCACCGGATATCGCCGGACCAGGCGGCGCGACGCCCGGTGACAGTCCGGCAATCTCAGGAACGGAAGCAACACTTTCGATCTCGCTCAAGGTGCCGGTATTGGTATCGAGCGCATAGTGGATGACATGGCCGGTCAGTTCGGTCAGGACGTACACCGCCTTGTTATCGGGGGAGATGGCGATGTGCCGCGGACCAAAGCCGGCGCCAGTCTCAACCTGCATAGGATCGTTCGGCTTCAGTATCCCGGTCTCGGCGTCGAGAGTGAATTGCTGCACAGCATCGGAGCCGAGATTGGTGACAAAGACATATTTGCCTGTCCGGTCACTGACGATCGAATGGGCATTGCGCCCGGTTGCGATCACTTGCTGTGCCTGCGCGGTGACCAGCCCGTTCTTGTCAATCAGCAGCACGGCGATTTTGCTGCCGCCATAGGAAGCAACGAATAGAAGCCCACCTGTCGGATCGAGGGAGATGTAGGCCATGCTGTCGGGCAGAGCGGCGACGGCCTCCTGCCTTAGCCTGCCGCTTTCGGGGTCAATCGTCAGCGTCAGTACCCGGTAAGGCTGCTCGCGAATGACGGCATAGAGATGCCGCCGGTCCGGACTGACGGCCATCGGCATCACCATCGGGCCAACATCAACGCTGGATATTGGCGTGAGCGTGCCCGTCGCCCCATCCATCCTGTATGCATCGATCGTTCCGGCAACTGCCGCCGAGACATAGACGAATGCGCGAGACACACTGGAAGACGTCTGAACCACTAATCACCTCGCCCGAGCATCGAGCGTAACCGCCGACGATCGCTAATATCATATGACATAATATGACCATGGCAATGTGTCGAGCATTATTGCGCCTGCAGTTCAGCCAAAAGACGATAGCGCCGCTGGCTCGCCAGCATGTGTGCTCGCATCGCCTGACGCGCTCGCTCCGGGTCTTGATCGGCGATCGCCGTCAGGATTTCCGCATGCTCGGCATGGACCTTCTCCAAATAGGCGCGATCATTCGCTTCAGGCAATGTCGGAAACTGTCCGCGCGGAATGGTCCTGGCGCCGAAATGCCGGAGCACATCGACATAGAAGCGGTTGTTCGTAGCAGCCGCTATCGCCATGTGGAATTCATAATCCGCTTCGACGGTCGATAGCCCCTGCTCCATCAGCAGTGCCATCTTGCGGTTGGCGGCCGCAATTGCTGCCTCCTGTTCAGCCGTTCTGCGATAGGCGGCGATTGCCGCCGCCTCGCCTTCCGCAGCCATGCGGAATTCCAGCAGTTCCAGCGTCTCGGGGATGCTTTTGACCTCGACAGGCGTCAGTAGCAGGCCGGATCGCACCGACGTTTCGGAAACGAATACCCCCTTGCCCTGAACGGGCTTGACGAGGCCTGCGGCACGAAGATCGGCAATCGCCTCACGCACCACGGTACGGCTGACATCGAAGGCCGCTTCCAGCTGCGGTTCCGTCGGAAGCTGGTCGCCTGCCTGAAGCTTGCCGGACTCGATCTGCGTGCGCAATTCATCGATGACCCTTTGTGCCAGCCTTTGCCGTGCCCGGGCAGTTGTCGTCATTCTCGATCCCCGATTCCGGCTGCTCATCCGCAGCGCTTCATATAATCAGCGTTAGGTCATAATACGAATAGTCTTAACATGGGACGCATCGAATGCAATCGGGGCAGGTAAGGCAATTAGATTTCCCAGTCGGAGGTATATGCTCTGGCTCTCAAGCCCGATGACAACTCCAGCTTGACCTCGATCGTTTTCTTCAGCCGTGCCGCAAGAGCGTCGGAAAGGGTGGCGCCATCGATCCAATCCCTCTCCGTGGCATAGACGACATAGGGATTGATCACGCATTTGAAATCGAGCATCAGCGACATGGCGAGACTGCCATATGCCATATAGCTATGCGGGAGCCCACCGGAACAGACGAAGGTGACGATTTGGTCGAACCAGGCCGATTTTCGTCCGCCCTCGCCCGTCGCACCGGTAAGCTCGATCAGGCTCTTGGCAGCGCTGCCGACCGACCAATTGTAAATGGGCACAGCAAGCAGCACACCATCCGCATCGCGAATTGCACGATACAGCCTGTCGTAGGAAGGATGCTGATAGCAGTTCAAGTTGTCGAATACAGGCAGCTCGAGATCCTGAAGATCGATAAACTCAACCTCAGCCCCTCTCTCCCGCAATAGATTTTCTGCCTCACGGCCCATGCGGCGGCTCCGGCTTTCCGGATCCATGCTGCAGGAGAGAATGGTGATTTTCGATGGATGCATCTCTGCCTGCTCCGCTGCCAGAGGCACTACGTGAAACCGCTCTGTATCTTAGGATTAAGCGGATTCTCCCCGTCCACAACGAATTTTTTTCTGTGCAATCGCTGCAGTCCATCGATGCCGCCTACACCGCATCCCGTCAAAACGGCATTTTATCAAGCCGACCCATTTGCCGCATCCGCACTAAATAATCCATTTTATTACAAATACGTACCGAGCCATCCTCAAGTGAATTCTCCTCGTGATGGTAACTACCGTATCCGCAATCGCATGATTTCCGCATAACCATATTGACATTTGTCGAAAGCATTTCGAATATTGTCAAACGATAGCAAGCAACCTCCGACGGTGACGTCGTGACTCGCTACGGCATCCGGAATGGGGAGAGGAAAGTGGAATTCCTGCTTGAAGTAGAGGGGCTAAAGAAGTCCTTTGGCGGCGTCGCTGCATTGCGCGATGGGCGCTTTCAGCTGCGTCCCGGCTCCGTCCACGCCTTGTGCGGCGGCAACGGTGCGGGCAAGTCGACGTTCCTCAAGATCCTGATGGGCATTCACAAGCGCGATGCCGGCTCCATTCGCCGCCGCGGCAAGGATGTGGACTACGCAAGCCCTGCCGAAGCGCTGGCCGCTGGCATTGCCATCATCGAGCAGGAGCTCAGCCCCATCCCGCACATGACGGTTGCGGAGAACATCTATCTCGGCCGCGAGCCATCGGCGCGCTTTGGCGGCATCGATTTCAAGACAATGAATCGTAATGCGCAAGCGCTCCTCGACCGGCTGCAGTTCAATATCCGCGCCACGCAATTCATGATGAACCTCTCGGTCGCGCAAGTTCAGCTGGTCGAGATCGCCAAGGCGCTCAGCCACGATGCCGAAGTGATCTTCATGGACGAGCCCACCTCGGCGATCGGCGAGAAGGAAGCGCAGCAGCTGTTTGCGACCATCGAGCGGCTGAAGGCTGAAGGCAAAGGCGTTGTCTACGTCTCGCACCGCCTGTCCGAAATCTTCCAGATCGCCGATTCCTACACGGCCTTTCGGGATGGGTCCTATGTCGGCAGCGGCGCGCTTGCCGATATCGACCGGCCGGGCCTCATCCGCCTGATCGTCGGCCGCGAACTTGGCGAGGAATACATCAAGACCAATGTGCCGACAGCAACGCCGGGGCTGGAAGTCGCCGGCCTCACCGCAGAAGGCAAGGTCAGCGACATCTCGTTTACCGCTCACAAGGGGGAGATTTTCGGCATTTATGGCCTGATGGGATCCGGCCGGACCGAGATCTTCAACTGCATCTTCGGCGTCGATGCCGTCAGCAGCGGCCAGATCAAGCTTGCCGGTGAGCCCATAACCGTACGCAAACCGGCCGAAGCCATGCAGCATGGCATCGCCTTCGTCACCGAAGATCGCAAGCTGACCGGCCTCAACCTGATCGATAGCGTTCGCAACAACATCTGCCTTGCGAGCCTGCCCGAAATGAGCCCGCATTTTTCGATGGATCGCCGGGCCGAGGCCAGTGCCAGCCGGGACATGATCCAGCGCTTCGGCATCAAGACGGCGCGTGACAGCATGCCCGTCTCCGGCCTTTCCGGCGGCAATCAGCAGAAGGTCGTTCTCGGCAAGTGGTTCCTGCGCAGGCCGAAAGTGCTGCTGCTCGACGAGCCGACGCGCGGTGTCGATGTCGGCGCCAAGCGTGAGATCTATCGCATCATCTGCGATTTCGCCGCCGAAGGCGGCACCGTGATCATGATCTCGTCCGAAATAGACGAGGTTCTCGGCATGTCGGACCGCATCCTGGTGATGCGCCAGGGACGCTCCGCCGGAATTCTCAAGAGGGAGGAGGCCGACGCGCAATCGCTCGTCCATCTGTCGACCTGAATGCGGCAGACCACGAAGCGCAAAAGAACGCGTCCGGCAACAAGAGGTATTTGCAATGTCCGCCACTGACAACAATCCGTCCAATTCCTGGTTCGGCTCGGACCGGCGCCGATTGATCATTCAGGAATACGGGATCTTTCTCGCTTTCCTGCTGCTCGCTGCTGTCCTCTCATTCTCGAATGAGTATTTTCTGACGGCCGGCAATATTTCCAACGTGCTGCTACAGACTTCGATCAACGGCGTGCTGGCGATCGGCATGACATTTGTCATCCTGACCCGCGGTATCGATCTCTCCGTCGGCTCCGTGGTTGCACTGACCGGCATCGTCAGCGCGAGCTTCGTAACGACCTCGGCGACAGCCGGCATCGTCGGTGCGCCCTACCCGCCCTATGTGGCGCTCGCCGTCGGCCTGCTCGTCGGTGTCGCCTGCGGTGCCGTGGTCGGCCTCATCGTCTCGCGCTTTGCCGTTCCCGCTTTCGTCGCGACGCTCGGCATGCTCTCTGCCGCGCGCGGCCTGACGCTGATCTATGGCGGCGGCAAGCCGGTTCCGGCTCTCACCCCTGATTTTCGCTGGATCGGTACCGGCAGCGTGCTCTCCGTCCCAATGCCGGTTATCCTGCTTGCCATTGTCTTCATAATCGCGTGGTGGGTCCTGAACCGTACCCGCTTCGGCCGCTATATCTATGCTGTCGGCGGCAATCCGCATGCCGCCGTTACCTCCGGTATCAACGTCAGCAAACTGCGCTTCCTCGTTTACGTCATTTCCGGCGGCCTCTCCGGTCTGGCTGGCATGATCCTTGCCGCCCGCACCGGCTCCGCCCTGCCACAGGCCGGCATCGCCTACGAGTTGGACGCGATTGCAGCCGTCGTCATTGGCGGCACCAGCCTTTCCGGCGGCGTCGGCCGCATCACGGGCACATTGATCGGCGCGCTGATCATCGGCGTCATGAACAACGGCCTCGATCTCATGGGCATCCAGTCCTACTACCAGCAGGTCCTCAAGGGCGCGCTCATCGTCGGCGCCGTCATGCTCGACCAAAAGAGAAACCTGGGCGGCTGAGCCCGAAGAACATTCCAGTGTTCGCACTCGGAAAACCAAACGGCGCGTCAAGGCGACGGCCGGACTTTCAACGGAGGAGACTTATAATGAAGAAATTATTGATTGCTCTTGCTGCAGCGACAGCAATTCTGGCGTCACCTGCCCTCGCCCAGGACAAGAAGCTGAAAATCGGCGCGGCGCCCTACGGCCTGAATGCCGAATTCATGCAGATCTGGTCGGCGGCGCTGAAGGAACACCCTGCCGTCAAGAATGGCGATGTCGATCTGACCATCTTCGACGGCCGCTATGATGCGCTCGTGCAGCAGGAGCAGGTCAACACGATGATCACGCAGAAGTTCGACGCGATCATCTTCGTGCCGATCGATATCGAAGCTGCAGCAACCGCCGTACAGGCCGCCCATGACGCCGGCATCCCCGTCGTCGGCTCGAACACCCGCGTCAATTCCGACCTGCTGACCGCCTACGTCGGTTCCGACGACACGATCTCCGGCTACATGGAAGCCAAGACCGTCCTCGACAAGATCGGCTGCAAGGGCAACGTCGTCATCCTCGAAGGCCCGATCGGTCAGTCCGCTCAGATCTCGCGCCTCGAAGGCAACAAGAAGGCGCTTGCCGAGTGCCCGAATGTGAAGGTGCTGGAAGACCAGACCGCCAACTGGTCGCGTGCCGAAGCCCAGACCCTGATGGAAAACTGGCTGACGTCTCATCCCGGCCAGATCAACGGCGTCATCGGCCAGAACGACGAGATGGCGCTCGGCGCGATCGAGGCGATCAAGGCTGCCAAACTTAACGTCAAGGACTTCGCCATTGCCGGCATTGACGGCATCACCGATGCGCTCCATGCCGTCAAGGCCGGTACGATGACCTCGATCCTGCAGGACGCCAGCGCGCAGGCCCAGGGCGCCCTCGATCTCGCAATCTTTGCCGCCAAGAAAGGCAACTACAAGCCGGAATCCAAGATCTGGGAACAGTATCCGGCCATGCCGTTCAACGATGGCCAGGACAAGAACTACAATGTCCCGTGGACCCCGGTAACGGCTGAGAACGTCGACAAGCTGCTCGAAACCCGCAAGTAAGACCAATGTGGCGGGGCGAACCATCGCCTCGCCGCACCCCGAAAACAGAGGCTTGAAAAAGATGACCGAGACATCCCCAGACATTGATTTAAACTTCCCGCTTTCAGGCAAGACGGCGCTTGTCACAGGCGGTGGCTCCGGCATCGGTGCTGCGATCGCTGCTGCATTTGCCGCCAAGGGCGCGAAGGTCGCGGTTCTCGATATCAATGTCGACATGGCGAAGGCAAAGGCATCAGAAATCGGCGGCGGCGCTGAAGCATTCGTCTGCGACGTGTCCGATCCGGCCTCGGTCAACAAGGCTGTCAGCGATGTCGTATCGCATTTCGGCACCGTCGATATCGCCGTCAACAGCGCCGGCGTCGTCTTCCTTGCTCCCGCCGAGGATCTGCCGCTCGATTATTGGGACAAGACGATCAACATCAATCTCAAGGGCACCTTCCTGGTCACACAGGCTGTCGGTCGCGCGATGATCGCCGCCGGCAAGGGCGGCAAGATCGTCAACCTCGCCTCGCAGGCCGGCACGGTCGCCATTGAAGAGCATGTCGCATACTGCGCCTCCAAGTTCGGCGTGATCGGCATGTCCAAGACCTTTGCCGCCGAATGGGGCAAACACGGCATCAACGTCAACACCATCTCGCCCACCATCGTGCTGACCGAGCTCGGCAAGAAGGCCTGGGCCGGCGAGAAAGGCGAGGCCGCCAAGAAGCGCATCCCGACGGGCCGTTTCGCCTTCCCGCAGGAGATTGCAGCCGCGGCTGTTTTCCTCTCCTCGTCCGGCGCGGACATGATCAACGGCGCCGATCTGCTGATCGACGGCGGCTACACAATTCTTTGAGCGCAAGCGCTCGACAATTTCGACAGGAGAGACCATGCAGCGGTTCATCAACAATCCCGATGAAGTCGTTGAAGATACTGTAAAAGGCTTCATCAAGGCGCATTCGGATATCGTCCGTCTGGCAGACAATCCGCGCGTCGTCGTCGCCAAGGATGCCCCGCATGCCGGCAAGGTCGGCGTGGTCACCGGCGGTGGCTCCGGCCATGAGCCGGCCTTCATCGGCTATACCGGCAAGAACATGCTGGATGCGGTCGCAGTCGGCGAGCTCTTTTCGTCGCCGACGGCCAAGAGCTTCCACGACGCCATACGTGAAGCTAACGGCGGCCGTGGTGTTATCTGCCTTTACGGCAACTATGCCGGCGACAACATGAACGTGAAGATGGCGACGAAGCTTGCCGCCAAGGACGGCATCGAAGTCGCGACCGTCGTCGCCAACGACGATGTCTGCTCGGCGCCATCGGAGGAGCGCGAGAAGCGCCGTGGTGTAGCCGGCGAAATCTTCATGTGGAAGATCGGCGGTGCCAAGGCTTCCAAGGGTGCAAGCCTTGAGGAAGTCCGTGTGACCGCGCAAAGGGCGATCGACAATTGCCGCTCCGTCGGTATCGGTCTCGGTCCCTGCACCCTGCCCGCCGTCGGTCACCCGAATTTCCGGATCGAGCCCGGCACGATGGAAGTCGGCATTGGCCATCACGGCGAACCCGGCGTTCGCGTCGAGCCGCTGAAGACTGCAGCCGAGATTGCCGAGGATATGTGCCAGATCGTGCTCGACGATCATAATCTGGCGGCCGGAACGGAGGTGGCCGTCCTCGTGTCAGGCCTCGGCGCGACACCAGTCAACGAGCTCTACATCCTCAACGACACGATCGAGACGAAGATCTCCGAACGGGGATTGAAGATCTACAAGACCTATATCGGCAACTACTTTACGTCGCTCGAAATGGTCGGCGCGACACTGACTGTGATGGCACTCGACGAGGAGCTGAAAGAGCTCCTGGACGTCGAGGTCAAGTGCACGACGCTGCTCTGAGGGGGGACGCACGCATGCAGACATTCAACAATGCAACATCGGGCGATATCGTCTTGGCGCTGGCTGACCGCATCGTCGAGAACCGCGCCTATCTCAGCGAGATCGACGGCAAGATCGGCGACGGCGACCATGGCGTCAACATGGCCAAGGGCTTCGGCATGGCCGCGGAACGCCTGAAGGGCAAGAGCCAGTCGCTGTCAGCCTCGCTCGATACGCTGGGCACGGTGCTGATGACCGAGATCGGCGGCTCCATGGGCCCGCTCTACGGCGTCATGTTCACCGAGATTGCCGAAAAGCTCGACGGCATCGATGCGATCGATAGCGCAGCCTATGGCAAGGCACTGCATGCCGGGCTCGAAGGTATCCAGTCGATCGGCTCGGCCAAGGTCGGCGACAAGACGCTTCTGGACACGCTGGTTCCGGCGATCGAGGCCTTCGATGCTGCGAACGTAGCTGGCAAGTCCTTTGCCGAGGCGCTCGAGGCATTGGTCGCCGCCGCCGAGACTGGCCGAGATTCGACGCTCAATCTTGTGGCCAAGATCGGCCGCGCTAGCCGGCTGGGCGAGCGCTCGCTCGGCGTTCTCGACGCTGGTGCGACCTCCTGCGCCATCATCCTGAAGGAACTTTCCCTCGGCGCT
>NZ_JBXSOR010000036.1:0-8418 GCF_057784455.1 Martinezella sp. CNPSo 3890
TGTACCCGAAGGGGCGGGACGTTACCGAGATGTACAAAATACATCGGTTCCGCCGGACCAGTGTTGGCCACAGGAAACCTAGTTCAGTTTGACATCTGCGTTACCGAATCCGCGCCGCGCCGGTCGAAGGGCCCACATTTGCGTTTCGTTAGTGCTCAGCAGGCAAAAAACCTCGAACCAGAAATGGCTGTCGGTGGCACGTCCATCCACCTTTGCGCCTAAAGCGCACCAAGCCACAGCAAGCGTGGCATCGGGACCATAAGCCGCTTTTGCGGCCAGGGCCGCGAGCGCAGGGTCTTTACCACACCAAACAGAGATGTCATCAACCGAGGACGATGGCTGGCGATATTTTGATGTATCCGCAAAAATCATAGGAAGCTCTCCCGTGAATGTCCGGCACGGGACGAAATTTGGCCGGACTTTGTTCTCACAAGTGAGTCACGACCGCGGATGCCGCATATGTCGTGTGATCCCTGGCCACTTCCTATTTTATCTCAACACCAACCTTGGATCTTGGGCGAGCCGACTGAACTCGCTCGCGAGGTGCCTCCTTTTGATGCAACAAAATTGTGATCGAACAAATATCACTTTCCCTCTTTACGTGCAATACGTATTTATGACAGGTAAATTACAGCGCTTATCAGCGAAAATAGACATTATCGCAATTACTGAGAGTATTTTTGTTGCGTCAAAATGCTCATGGTTAAGCGGAATCTCTGATCCTCTCATCCGCGTGCTGCCGCCCACTGATTGAAAGGTTATCATCCATGAAGCCACTCATCCTCATCTGCTCGACGGATTACGAATTTTACCTTCTGCTCGCCCAGATCCTCAACATGAGAGGTTTTGAACCTTCACTGGTCGAAGGAGCGGAGGAAGCTCTCGCTAGCGTGAAATCCGATGATTTAGTGGCTGTGATAATAGACTATCATAACGATGCCTTCCGCATCGGCGATCTCGTCAGCCAGATCAGGGAGACGCTGGCCGATAAAGCGCTAGCGATCGCGGTCTTCGTGGGAGCAGGCAATCAGCAACTTTATCTGGAAGCGCTCAAGGCCGGCGTGAGCGAAATTTTTATGCGCCCGTTCAACCCAGAGCGCCTTCTATCTTATCTGTCAGACTTATCGCCAAACGGTAACGCTAGATCTCGCTCGGCAAGAACCTCCGGCAATTCGCTAGTTTATGCGGAAATCACGATGCAACTCGATAGCATGCGCGTCGAGTGCGATGGTATGGACGTCCAACTCAGTCCGATCGAATTTCGCCTTCTTCAGCATTTTCTACAAAAACCAGGCTACGTCTTCAGCCGAGACGCTCTCATCGAGGCTGCCTGGCCGCAAGGCACCTTTGTGGAGCCCCGCACCGTCGACGTTCATGTCGGGCGCCTTCGGCGGAGCATGCGGCGCGTGCTAGGTCGCGATATTATCCGCACTGTCAGGGCTACCGGTTATGCGCTCGATGAGCGTCAGAATGCAGAGCGGGCTTCGTAAGAACTGAGATCACCGAGAAACTCCGTTGAGCATCAATGTGACATTCCGGCTGCTGTGTTTATCAAGCCTTTCGTTTTCGAAATATTAGCGTCACAGAACCTTCAGACAATATTACCGAAACGATCGTTGTTCGCGGACCCATTCCGCGGCAATAAAATAGCATCGCGTCGCCAATGAGATGCGATGTGCTGCGGCAGATGTCGATTGTCTGCTGTGTCGCTGTTCCGCTACCAACAATTTGGATACTCCCATGAGCGATGATCATCATTCGCCCACCGCTACGGCTGTGTCGCGATCCTACCGCAATACACTCAGCGTGATCGTTTCCGCCGATCAAAACCTTGCTGCGGCCGAGCAGGAGGGGGTGATGGCGCTCTACGCGGATCCGGATAAGGATCGTTCGGTCCTGTTGCCCACTGGGCGTCAGAAGAGAGTGATTGACTTCGTTCGCTGCTCTTATCTGGGCCTCGACAATCATCCGCTCATCCTCGAAGGCGCAATAGAGGCGGTGCAGCGATACAAGGCGCTCCATTGGTCCTGCGCAAGAACGAGGCTTAATTTCAGCCTATTAGGCGAACTGGAAGAAGCGCTCTCCGACTTGTTTACAGCACGCGTCATAACCTACACGACCGTCCTAGCCGCCAATATGGGAGCCCTACCCCTCCTCGCTTCCGGATACCTCACTGAGGACAAAAGACCGACGGTCGTTTTCGACCGATTGGCGCATGCGACGCTTGCGTTTCACAAGCCCGTGGTCGCCAATGAAACACCGATCCAAACGATCGCTCATAACGATCTCAACGCACTCGAGGATATTTGTCGACGCAATGATCGCGTAGCCTATGTGTGCGATGGCGTCTATTCAATGGGCGGCAGCGCGCCGATTGCAGATCTCCTAGCACTCCAGGACCGGTACGGCCTATTTCTTTATATCGACGATGCCCATGGCATTTCCTTATTCGGGAAGTCTGGGAAAGGCTTTGTACGATCCCAGGTCGGCGCTGCCCTTGGCGAGCGTACAATCGTTGCCGCATCGCTCGGCAAAGGCTTTGGAGCGTCGGGCGGCTTGCTGATGCTCGGCACTCCTCGGCAGGAAGAATTGTTCCGGCGCTTCTCGATCGCCTACGCCTTTTCTGCGTCGCTTAATTTAGCGGCAATCGGCGCTGCCATGGCGTCTCAGGCGCTGCACCGCACTGATGAGCTCAAGTTGCGCCAGGATGCGCTTGCGGATCGGTTAGCTGTTTTCGACAGGATGGTTGCTAGCGAGCAAGCCGGCTCAAAGCTACCAATCCGCACCATAGAGTTCGGCGACGAAAGACAATCTATTCGTGCCGCCGCCCATATTCTCAACAAAGGTTACTACACCTCGGCGATCTTCTTTCCCACGGTCGCAAAGGGAAAGGCCGGCTTGCGGGTCTGCCCTACCGCCAGGCACGACATTCGGGAAATTGAAGGGTTGGGACATGCAATCAACCAGGCGCTCGCCGAACGAGGAACAGATCCATGATCGACCCAATCACCAATATTCTGAATGAGGCCTGGCAAATTAGCACCAACGCCAAAATAAAGGCAGATGGGATAGAAATACTGAAATATACCGCCCAAGCCTGCGTCACCTTACCCAATCCCGTTATATGGCTTGAGCAGATTTGCGGACACGCTGCCGAGCTATGCCCTTCCATAATCTCCAATGGGCCAGAAAAAAGGTTCGACTACAACGAAGGAAACCCAATTGTCAGCGCTGCGGATATGATTGCTGAGAGAGCGTGCACGCAAATTCGGGATGGTAGTAGATCTTCAGTCGCCGACGGAGCCGGCAGGTTTCTCAACTTCGGCGACGCTTGTGTCATCATACGGCCAACCCACGACGGTTTATTCGTTCGCATTTTTGCCCGAGACCTCGTCATTTTTTTCGGAATTCGAACGCTTCTGGAAGGTAGCCTCGCAGAACTCCCGGCCATCTCCAATAAGGCAATCGAATGGTTCCCCGTAGGTCTTGAACCGCCTCACTTGCCGTCACATCGTAGGGAGCATTAGTTCAGAGATATCGGTTGGAGGTTGGCAATTGGATTGGTGCCATTGCGGCACTTGATGTGCTCCCCGCCTCGATCGCGTGGGCGCGAACCAGATGCATCAATGCTCTCCACATCGCCGTCATAATGTTGCGCGCTCAACGCGCTGCCCGGCGGTCGAGTAGAAGATTTGCCAGACACCCGAGCCGCTCCGGCGCAAAGCAGATCGTCAGCAGATTAGAACGACGTGTTCAAAAATGCCCTGTCACGAACCGAATACACTACCGCCTGAGAAGGTTTCCTAATGGCGCTGAAGGACAGAATACATCCGAGCTTGCTTCTCATCCTAGTGCCGATCACAGTCACAACGTTGATGCTCTGTATCACTGCACGGCAATGGCAAGATTTGGCGATCGGGATGCCGTCACGAATCGCCTATTGGTTCTTGCGAGCGGGTCCTCTTCCCAATCTCCTTCTCGGACCTATTGCCTCACTTCTTATGGTTTCGGGATTGCCGCCCCATCGCCGTCGGCCGATCGCTTTTACGAGTCTTCTTTGCTTTTTATGCGTGGCAGGCTTTTACGTCCTGCGGGAATATAGCCGACTGGTTCCATGGGTGGAGAATGGCGTCGTGATATGGAGCGAAGCGCTCAGTTATCTCGACGCCTTTGCGGTTGCCGGGACCATTCTCGGATTTGGCATTGTCGCAATCTCTGCGCGCATCTCGATCGGCGTTTCCGATCCGATCAAGCGCGCCAAGCGCGCCATTTTCGGCGATGCCGATTGGCTACCCATGCCGGATGTGGCTAAGATCTTCCCCTCGGACGGAGAGATCATTGTTGGCGAACGCTACCGCGTCGACCGTGATCGCGTGCATAAGTTGCCTTTTGATCCCAACAAACGTGAGACCTGGGGGCAAGGTGGAAAAGCGCCGCTCATGACTTTCAATCAGAATTTTGATTCCACCCATATGTTGTTCTTCGCGGGCTCCGGCGGCTTCAAGACGACCAGCAACGTCATCCCAACGGCGCTGCGCTACAAGGGGCCGCTGATCTGTCTCGATCCATCCACGGAGGTCGCACCGATGGTTCTCGAGCATCGCGCCCGTGCGCTCGACCGCGAAGTCATGGTACTCGATCCCACCAATCCAGTCATGGGCTTCAACGTTCTCGATGGGATCGAGAGATCGACGCGTAAGGAGGAGGACATTGTTGGTATCGCCCATATGCTTTTGTCGGAAAGCCTACGCTTCGACACCTCGACAGGCTCCTATTTCCAGAACCAGGCGCACAATCTGCTAACTGGGCTTCTGGCTCACGTGATGCTATCACCCGACTATGCCGGCCGCCGTAACTTGCGTAGCCTGCGCCTGATCGTTTCTGAGCCGGAACCGTCGGTGCTTGCTATGCTGCGCGATATTCAGGAAAATTCCGCGTCCGCCTTTATCCGCGAAACGCTCGGTGTCTTCACCAACATGACAGAGCAGACCTTCTCCGGGGTATATTCGACCGCATCCAAAGATACTCAATGGTTGTCGCTCGACAATTATGCCGCATTGGTCTGCGGTAACGCATTCCAATCGAGCGACATCGCTTCCGGACGGAAGGATGTCTTCCTCAACATCCCTGCATCGATCCTGCGCTCCTATCCCGGCATTGGTCGAGTGATCACCGGCTCGCTGATCAATGCCATGGTCCGAGCCGACGGCGACTTCCGCCACCGGGCGCTCTTCATGCTCGACGAGGTCGATCTGCTGGGCTACATGCGTGTTCTTGAAGAAGCGCGCGACCGCGGACGTAAGTATGGCATTACACTGATGTTGATGTACCAATCCGTCGGCCAGCTCGAGCGTCATTTCGGAAAGGACGGAGCGACTTCCTGGATCGAAGGTTGTGCCTTCACATCCTACGCCGCAATCAAGGCGCTCGATACAGCACGCTATGTGTCCGCCCTATGTGGAGAGATGACCGTCGAAGTCCAGGGAAGATCGCGCAATGTCGGCTGGAGCAATACCAATAGCAGTGCGCGCAAATCCGAAAGCATCAGTTTCCAGCGTAGACCGCTGATCATGCCGCACGAAATCATCCAGTCTATGCGCAAGGATGAGCAGATCATCATTGTCCAGGGACATAGTCCGATTCGCAGCGGAAGAGCAATCTATTTCCGCCGTAAGGAGAGGGACATGGCGGCAAAAAACAATCGTTTTGCGAAGTTCTAGAGCGCGTAGATTTTTCTCGGGACCAATATCCGTATGCCTTGGCACACTCTTGTGTTTGGAGAGCGTGACTATCTCACCGACGGTGTCTCAAAGAGCTTTCCCTCCGACGCCGATGAATGTGGACAGCCGCTTTCGATTGCAACCTTAAAGAGTTTTACTAAAGAATAAACTCCATTTAGTTGTAGCTCTACTTGCGCCGCTGGAATTACGTGGATATAACTCCGTGTTATGACCCAGCAATATTCGGAAACTTTCAGAAACGCGATTAAACACTACACAGGCGCTTCGACTCCGGAGCGCCTGGAAATAGAACTTAATACGCGCATCGATTGGGTGAAAAGCTTTCTTACAGCGTGCGCTCCATATGCAAAAATTGAGGGTAGCCGCTTTATAGATGTGGGATGCGGAACTGGTGTAGCGGGTATCTCAGCATGGGAATTGGGCGCAAGAAGCATAACTGCATTCGATTATTCGAAAGAAGCTGTTCATATTTCAAACATGCGCTTTGAGGAACATTGTGCACCAATCAAGGCGCAAGAGGGAAATCTCATTTCGCCAATCGCATCGGGATTGCGTGAGGAATTTGATTTTGTGTATTGCTACCAAGTCATCGAACATATTCCGAGAGAAATGCAATTTAGGGCCTTGAAGAGCCTTTTTGACCTCGTCGCTCCTGGCGGAGTTGTTCATATCGATACTGAAAACTCGCTGTATCCTTACGATCGACACGATACCAGACTACCGCTAGTGCGCCTTCTTTCAGGAAATCTGGCACGGGACTTAGTTGCAAGACTCGGGCGCGGTCTTGATATGATGGAACCTTCCTTCGGCGGTCGTGTCCAGATTCATGACTATCTCTCATATGATGAGATTATTGGTGCTGCTTTGATTTCTGGTCTGGAGGTCGTCGATCCTTTTGTTCCCCATGGCAACGCGCGGCAAATGTTCTTGAGCATGACAGGCAGTCATTGGTTTTACGAGACCTTTGCCCAATATTTCGACGTGGAGCGATTTATGCCCATATCGTTGATCGTCAGGAAGCCGGCGTAAACGAAAGTCGCGAAATAGATGACTTATCTGAACCCTGCAAACTGCTCCAGTTTGCAGGGTTCAGATCAAATCATCCGGGGCAGGTCACGCCTTCTGAAACTGCACATTCAGAGCATCTAGTCGCAGAACTGAAGTCTCGCGGACATTTCTACAAAAGCGACCTAATGTAGAATGATATAGGACGCTATTTTGGCTTTTGCGCCACTACAACCATATCATACCCATTTTCTGGATATATATCCCCTATATGGATATTTCGGAGTGAGAAACCAGCAACGGAAGGCAAACGCTTCCAAATCTCCGGGCTTATTATCCATAAGTGCTCGGGCGCATTATCAACGTCTAGCGGCACTGCGAAAAACAACCAACCGCCCGGTTTAAGCACGCGCATAATTTCATTGAATGATGATTCCAAGTCCGAGCTATGCTCTAGCGAGTGGGAGGAAAATACAAAATCAAACTCGGCGTCTAAGCAAGGCAATTTCTCATTTGAAGCGCGCAAAAAGCTAAAGTTAGGCCGCCCTTGCGTTTTACCAATATTTCCATCAATAACCCTCTCATCGATGTCCAACCCAGTATAAGTAAAATTGGCCTGCTCAAAGTACTCAAGCATGCCGGGAAGGAAATTCCCGCATCCAATATCAAGTACTTTTGCGCCTCGATCCACATAGGGTTCAGTCTCCCTCCACCGCATAAGATATGCATCTCTGCGCTTTAAAGTGATTTCCTCTATATCCTGGCCCGTTTCTACAATATTCCGAATCCAGCGATCAACTTGATCAGTTTGAACTGACCTAAATCGCTCTTTATCGAAAGAAGACATTTCGCTTTGGGAATCGTTCAGCGAAGTTCTTGGCACAAACGCGCCATAAATAATCAACTCCTCGCCTTGCGACATTATTGGTTTACCGACAATCGTCAGTGAATTAGCTGATATCGCATCTGTATATGTACAGATAGAGCAAAAATTTTCCGTTCGGGATGGATCTTTATCAACCGATATTGTACCAGACCATGGGTGACGCATGACTAAGAAAAGAACGTCTCGGCCAGGGCCATTCCATTGGATCGATGACCCTCTTCCGAATCCCAGATTCAACATTTGGTCCGGTCGCTCTTGCCAATGTCCTGAATATTGGAAACGCGCGTCGTTATAAGCGACAAAATCATAGTCCCGCTTTCGATAAATTTGCTCGAACGGAGATGACATTATGCCCCCCAAATTTCCTGATCATCGACTTTTATTGACGTCGTGTATGTAGTGTATTTATGTGGTCATGCAAATACATGGAAGGCACTTTTACCACCTCTTACCGAAGAGAATGGCTTCGGTAGTGGGCGCCGCCCTATTGGCATATTAAGCTTGCCTCACCGTCGCGCCTGGCACCAGAATCCGGTCTGGTCAGTACCGCAAAAGACACATTGCTCATCACACTTCGTGTGCGTCCGGCGAACGCATTTTTTGGGTGTCGAGAGATGGAAGCTATAGACCGCGTTTCATCTCATCGGCCATGATGCGGTCGATTATTTCAGGATCGCACTGTGTGTCGATGAGGAACTCGCGTATACCGCCGTCCCACGTCCTGATGTCGGCGAGTAGGCTTTGAAGTTCTTCTATGCCATTCTCGGTCAGACCCTTCGTGCCATC
>NZ_JBXSOR010000037.1:0-8133 GCF_057784455.1 Martinezella sp. CNPSo 3890
AGGACGGCGGCGATCTCCGCTCATATGCGATACCCCTGCCGCAAGCGGGGAGAGGGCTAGGGTGAGGGGCAGGTCACAGGAGCAACCGACAATCATGGTGTCGCGCCACCGCACATCCACCAGACAAGCTCCTCCCACTCCGCAAATCGGCCCGACATTAACCCTCTTGCCCGAAACCGCTCGACTTTCTGCGCAGAATTAAACCCTTTTTAACCGACCCGATGATCTGCTTTGCCGACTGATCAACGGGCGGCGCGCTGCAGCGCCGGATTGCCGGTGCATGGCGCGGCATAGGGGTCGAGGGTGGATCGATGACATCGGCTGTTGCGGATATTCAGGCAAACAAGCAGGCCGGGCCGCTGATCGTGCATGTCGTGCGTCAGTTCCTGCCGAACAAGGGAGGCCTTGAAGATGTCGTTGCCAATCTGTGCCGCCAGCTGGTTTCCCGCGGCTATCGCGTGCGCGTCGTTACCTGCAACAGCCTGTTTTCCGATCCCGACCGCCAACTGCCTGAAGGCGAAACGATCGACGGCATCGAAATCGTCCGCATTCCCTGGTCCGGCTCCAGCCGATATCCGCTGGCGCCCAAGGTTTTCCGCCATCTGGCCGATGCCGACCTCGTTCATGTCCACGCCGTCGATTTCTTCTTCGATGCGCTGGCCTGGGGCAAGCTGATGCACGGACGGCCCATGGTCGCCACCACCCATGGCGGCTTCTTCCACACGCAGAAATATGCGGCCATCAAGAAGGTCTGGTTCAACACGGCAACGCGGCTTTCCGCGCTCGGTTATGCCTCTCTCATCTGCTGCAGCCAATCCGACGCGCGGCTCTTTGCGCAGATTGCCGAAAGCCGCGTGCACCTGATCGAAAACGGCGCCGACGTCGGCAAGTTTTCCAATTGCGCCGCTTTGGAAGCACGTCGCCGCATAGTCACGATAGGCCGTTTCTCGGTCAATAAGCGGCTCGATCACCTGCTCGACGTCATGAAGGTGCTGGCAGGCCGCCATGAGGACTGGCATCTCGATATTATCGGCGCTGAATCGGATCTCGACCGGGCAACGCTGGAAAAGGAAATTGCCGTTCGCAATCTGGAGCGCAATGTCGCGCTGCATGTCTCGATCGACGAAGGCTCGATCCGCAACATCATCGCCCGCGCATCGCTCTTCGCCTCGGCCTCCGAGTACGAAGGCTTCGGTCTCGTGGCGATCGAAGCGATGAGCGCCGGCCTGCTGCCGGTGCTGAACGCCAACGAAGCCTATAAGGCGATGGCCGAAACCCACCCGGCCCTCATGCTCTCGGATTTCTCCAATCCGGAAGCTGCCGCCGATGCGCTGACCGCCGCCTTTGAGCGCCTACAGGGCGACGACCTGAGCCTGCGACAGGAGCTGTTGCGCGATGCCCGCGCCTATGCCTGGGACGAGGTCGCCCAGCGCTATATGGATATCTATGCGGAAACCCTGACGCCGAAAGGCAAGTCGCCTCAGTTCCTGCGCCAGCGCGGCCAGGCGGCGTAACCTTCCAGAATGCCCACCAGCCAGGCGCGCTTGTAGCGGGCCGCATCAAGATTGAATCGCGCCAGCGCCGCCAGCCAGCCGGCGACCGGACGAAACAGGCGATAGCTGACATAATACAAGGGAAAGGCCTGCTTGCGCATCAGCGCGCCGAAGCCACGCCCATATTTGCGCGCACGCTCCACCTGCCGCGGCCCGTATTCGCTCGTGACCTGATCGTGATGGACGATGAGCTCGGGAAAGAACATCGCTTGTCTGCCGGCGCCAAGCGCGCGCAGCAGGAAATCCGCCTCTTCGCCGCTCTGGAATGGCGATTCCGAGCCGACGCCGAGATCCTCGTCGAAACCACCGATATCGACCAGGGCCGCACGGCGCACGAAGATGCCATTGGAATTGCCGCACCTCAGATAGTTCCACCGGGTCAGGGCAAGCCGCGTCTCACCCGTCGGGCTGACGGAGGCAAGACCTTGGGCATCAAGCGTTCGGCCGGTGACGATCGCGAGGTCGGGGTGCTCGGCAAACAAAGTCGCGGCCGTCGAAAGCGTATCGGCCTCGTACCAGCAGTCATCGTCGGGAAAACAGACGTAATCGCCCTCCGCAACCGCCATGCCTTTGTTGCGCGCCCGCGAAAGTCCCTTCGGCGAACGGACGTGACGAATGAGGAAGGAGGGGGAAAAGCGGTCGATAAGCTCGCGCAGCCGGTCGTCGAGGTTCTGATCGACGACGATGACCTCGAAATCCTTATGACTCTGCCCCACCAGCGAACGGAATAGCCGCTCCAGCTGATCGAAACGATCGATCGTGCAGACGATAAGGCTGAACAATGAAACCCTCCGCACAAGCCCTAGAGCGGCCAATATCAGAGAGAAAGAATATTAGCCGAAGTAAAAAATGAACTTAGCGCAGCATTAAACCCTAAATATTAAGGCATATGAAATAGAGCTGACGCTATCCCCACGAAAAGCCGGACATGTGCGGTAGGTTCCGGCAGTTTGAGGAGCGGTCTATCTTCATGACGAAGAGCATAATGGCAAATTCGGTTTTGAACGCCGCGGCGGGATTGACCCTGCTTGCGACCGGCTTTGCATGTTCGATCATAGCGGCGCGCCTGCTAGGCCCCGAGGCCAATGGCATCATCGCCTTTTCTCTGTGGCTGACGACGACGGGAGCACTGATCGCCGAGCTCGGCGCCGGCGTTACCCTGCTGCGCATTCTGCCCCAGCTGAAGGGGAACGGCTATTCTACCGAAGAACGGCTTGGTTTTGCCGCGTATCTACTGCAGCCGACGATTCTCGCAACCGTGATCCTGCTTGCAGGCTACGCCGCCTATTATTGGGATACAGAGCGGCTGCATTGGGCGGGCGATGCATCTGAAGTCATTGTCATCACGGGCGTATTCTTCGTTCTTCAGTCTCTCGGCGCCTACAGCAAGAACTATCTGATCGGCGAGCAGCAAGTCGGCGCGTTCCTGCGCATCACCATAATAAGTTCGGCGCTGCAGCTCGTTACCGTCCTTGCAGGAGCGATCTTCTTCGGCGTCAGCGGCGCGCTCGCCGGCTATGCGATTGGGCAGCTGCCGATGTTCATCGCGACGCTCCGGATTGCGATCGCGCGCAAGAACAGCTGCGGCGTCGGCCTTTCCGCTCTCATCGGCTCGTCGCTCATCCTCTCGATCGAACTCATCAACAGCTCGATTTTTCTCAATCGTATCGAACTCGTCTTCCTGCAGCGCTACTGGGGCATCGAAGCGGTCGGCTTTTATGCCGTCGGCCTGTCGCTCGCCAATCTCGCACTGCAGCTGCCCGTACAATTAAGCGGCAGCCTTCTGCCCTATTATTCCGAACAGATGCATGCCCGGGCATCGGACAAGCTGCCGGTCGAGGTCTTTGCCGGCGTGGCGCGCAGCATAGCCTATATCACCCTGCCGATGAGCTTCGGACTTGCCGCCATTTCGCCGGAGCTTGTCGTGACGATCTTCGGCCCGGCCTTTGCGCCGAGCGGCGGCATGGTGGCGCTGCTGTCCCTGACCGCGGTGCCCTATGTCTTCATGCAGATTTGCACGCAATATCTGTATTCGCTGGATCGCGTGCGCGAACGCACCGTCCTCGGCGTCATCGCCAGCGTCATCATGGTCATCGGCTGCGTCATCGCCGTACCCTTTTTCGGAGGCGAGGGTGCGGCGCTGGTTCGTCTGCTCGCCTTTGTCGCCCTGTGCCTGATGACGGTACGCCGCATGGAATTCGAAGGATCGACGCGCGGTATGCTCATCAACCTTGCAAAAGTTACGGTTGCTGCCATTCTATGCGCGGTTGCAGCCTATGGTTTCGTTCAGGCGCTGACCGGTGTCGCAGGCCTTGTGGGCGCCATCATCGCCGGCGCTCTGGCCTATGGCATTGCGCTCAGAATGCTGAAAGCCGTTCCAGCCGAAGATATCGAGGTCATGCAGAAGATCGCGACGCGGTTGCCTGCACGTATCAATCCGATTGCCACTCAGGCTCTGGCTCTCTTAGCGCCGCGCCGAATGTGAGGAGACTAGCATGGCTGGTTGGGGAGCCGCCGAGGAAAAAGACAAAGGAAGGCAGTCGAGATCGGCAGCGGCCCCGGTAACCTTCGCCGGAACGGTCGGCCTGTTCACATCGGCCATGGCACCTTCGCGCAACACCGCCGCCCTGTTTCTAAGCCCCTGGGGCTTCGAGGAAATGTGCGTGCGCAAGTTCTGGCGGATTCTGGCGGAAGATCTCGCCGATATCGGCATAGCCAGCCTCCGCTTCGATTATATCGGCACGGGTGATGCGCTTGACCTGGCCGATGAAGGCGAAGGTCTGGAGCCGTGGCATGAAACCGCTCTCGCGGCGGCGGCAAAGCTGAAGGCGCTTTCCGGCTGCGAGCGGTTGATTCTCGTCAGCCAGGGGCTTGGCGGAACCATTGCCGCCACGCTCGCCGAACGGCTTGACGGCATTGACGGCGTCGCCTTTCTTGCACCCGTCGTTTCAGGCCGCGCCTATCTGCGCGAACTGAACGTCTGGTCGAAGATGATCGATGAAAGCATGGGGCTTTCCGAAGCGCAGCGTCAGACCGAGGGCGTCACCGTTGCAAGCCTCCGCATGCCCGATAGCGCGGCCGACGCGGTCAGGAAGCTGAACCTCATGACGCTTGACCGGCTGGCCACGCCGAATTGTCTGATACTGACGCGCCCGGGCCGCCCGGGAGACGACGATTTCGCGCGTCATCTCGAAACGCTCGGCCCGGAGGTCACGCAGGCCTCCTATGACGGTTACGACGATCTCGTCTCGAACCCGACCATCGCCACCATGCCGACGGCGGCTGGCCGGAAAATAGTCGAATGGGTGCAGTCGGCCGCCGCCAAAACCGATGAGGCCACATCGAACGATCTTACGCCGCCGGTCGCGGAACCTGTCATCGGCGAAGACTTTCGCGAGACGCCGCTGCGTTTCGGCGCGGACAATCGACTGTTCGGCATTCTCTGCGAGCCGCAAGGTGCCCGAACGGGCGCGACCGCACTGCTCTTGACGACAGCCTATGACCGACATGCGGGCTGGGGCCGGATGTCGGTCACCATGGCGCGCGCGCTTGCCCGCGACGGCATTGCCTCGCTGCGTTTCGATACGGCCAATGTCGGCGACAGCCCGCCGCTTTCCGGGGCACCCGAGCAGGTGCTCTATTCCCGCGACCAGCATCTCGATGTTATTGAGGCATTGGACTTTCTGGAGAAGCGGGGCTTGCTGCCAGCCTATGTGGTAGGACGCTGCAGCGGCGGCTATCTCGCCTTTCAGGCAGCGTTACGCGATGTGCGCTGCCGCGGCCTCATCACGGTCAATCCCTACAGCTTCCATTGGGACGAGAGTCGATCGGTCGATGAAGCGCTGCGCTTCGCTCCCCGATCGCTCGAAACCTACGGGCGCAAGCTCCTGCAGATGGAAACGCTGAAGCGGCTCTTCGGCGGCCAGATCGATGCAAAGAGCGCCATATGCAACATGGCGACCGGGCTCGGACGGCGGGCGATACGGACGGCTCGCCACCTGCTCGGTACGTTCCCCATCTTTGCTGCGGCTCAAGGACCTGTGCTGGGTGGTTTCCGAACGCTTACCAAACGCGGCGTCGACATGTCCCTGATCTACAGCGCCCATGATATCGGCCTCGATCACCTGCATGACGAGTTCGGCGAAAACGGCGCGGGCTTGAAGCATTTTCCGGACATACGCCTCACCATCATCCCCGAAGCCGACCACAATCTGACCCCGCCCTATGCGCGCAAGGTCTATCTGAGGGAGGTCCGTGAGATGGGCCTAAGGCTCGCCAGCCGGTGATCCACTGGCTGGAAAACCGCGGGAATTGTTCGCCATATCCGACACTTGCTGTATAGTCGCTTCATGAGGCTCCTGATCGTCGAAGACAACCGCGAACTGGCGTCCTGGCTCGGCAAGGCGCTGCGTCAGGCGCAGTATGTCGTCGACATCGCTTATGATGGCGAGGATGCCGAGCACATGCTGAAAGTGGCGGCCTACGCCATCGTCATCCTCGATCTGTCGCTACCGAAAATGGACGGGCTGACGCTGCTCAAACGGCTGCGCCAGAGCGGCAATAAGGTGCCTGTCATCATCCTGACGGCCAATGCCAGTCTCGACGGCCGGGTTGCCGGCCTCGACAGTGGCGCCGACGACTACCTCGCCAAGCCTTTCGAGATTGCCGAGCTGGAAGCCCGCATACGCGCGGCCGTCCGCCGCGGCCACGATCGCGCCGCGCCGGAGATCGCCGTCGGCGACTTGGTGTTCGATGGCGGTACGCGGCAATTCTATCTGGCCGGCGAATCGCTGGCGCTGACGCCGCGCGAACATGCCGTGCTCGAACATCTCGTCATGAAAGCCGGCACGACCGTCACCAAGGCGACGCTTTCGGAAAGCGTCTTCGGCTTCGACGACCTCGCCGATACCAGCGCCATCGAGATCTATGTGCATCGCGTCCGCAAGAAGCTCGAAGGCAGCTCCGTGCAGATCGCGACACTGCGCGGCCTCGGTTACCTCCTTCGCCATGCGCAATGACGAGACGTCTCCATCCAAAGGCCTCGTAAGCCGCGCCTTGGGCGGGGTAGCCAGCAGTCTTCGCGCGCAGCTGTTTGCCTGGGTCGTGTTGACCCTGATCGGCGCGATCTGCATCAACCTTTATCTAAGCTTCCGTTCGGCCGATGCGACGGCCGATCTTGTCACCGACCGCACACTCCTCGCCTCGGCCCGCGTCATCGCGGAAGCGACGCATGTCGACGGCAGCGGCACCGTGCAGATCGATATACCTCCGGCAGCGCTGGAAATGTTCGACACCGGCTATGGCGACCGCGTCTTCTATCAGGTGGTCACGGCGTGGGGGAACCTCATCGCCGGTTTTCCCGATCTGCCACGACCGAAACGGGATTTTAGCGGCGAGGACATGACATTTCGGACCGATGGCGTCCGCGTACTCATGCTGAGCCACCCGGTTGTTGGCCTTGATCAGGACAGCACGATTTCCGTCACCGTTGCCGTTACCCATAACAGCCAGTATGCCATGCGCCGCAGGCTGTGGCTGTCGGATTTCACCAAACAGCTCGCGCTTGTCCTGCTTGCCGGGCTGGTGACCATCATCGGCCTGCAGCGCGGCCTTGCCCCTGTACTGCGCCTGCGCGACGCCGTGCGCGAGCGTGGCCGCCAGCGCCTCGATCCGCTGGATCCACACATGGTGCAGAATGAGCTTCGGCCGCTCGTCCACGCCCTCAACGATCATATGGAGCGGGTGCAGAACCAGATGGCGGCGCAGCGTCGCTTCGTCTCGAATGCCGCTCACCAGCTGCGGACACCGCTCGCCCTGATCTCGACGCAGGCAAGCTTTGCTGCCCGTGAAACCGACAATGTCAGGCGCGACGAGGCTCTGACGGCATTGCGGTCCAGCACCCGGCAGGTGACGCGGCTTGCCAGCCAGCTCCTGACGCTTTCACGCGCTGAGCCCGGCAGCCGCCGGCCACGAAGCGATACGATCGATCTGGCGGAAACGGCCCGGCGCGTGCTGGAAACGCTCGCCGAGGAAGCCCTGCGGCGCAATATCGACCTTGGGCTCGAGGCGGATGAAACGGCGGTCCATATCGAAGGCGACGGCACCATGCTGCGCGAAATGCTGGTCAATCTCGTCGACAATGCGCTCCGCTACACGCAGCCGGGCGGCCGCGTGACGGTCGGCGTCAGTCGGGAAGGCGATACGGCTCTGCTATGGGTCGAAGACAACGGACCGGGCATCCCAGAAGCCGAACGCACGCAGGTTTTCGAACGCTTCTATCGCATCATGGGCACCGAGCCGGAGGGCAGCGGCCTCGGCCTCGCCATCGTCCGCGAAGTCGTCGATGGCGCCGGCGGCTCGGTCACGCTTGGCGACGCATCCGGCGGCGGGCTGCTGGTCAGCGTGCGGCTGCCGGCTGTTTGAAAGTGCGGGCGGCGCTGATGGCGGGATAGTCCCCTCTCCCCGCAAGCGGCAGGGGTATTGCATATGAGCGGAGATCGCCGCCGTCCTTCTTCTCCCCATCGGGGAGAAGGTGCCGACAGGCGGATGAGGGGGTGCCTGCCAAGACCACCAAAATCCA
>NZ_JBXSOR010000038.1:2500-5813 GCF_057784455.1 Martinezella sp. CNPSo 3890
TCTGTTGCTCGTTTCCTGACGGAAACGGCAACGAGATGATGAGCATTGGCAATGAGAACGATCAAGTGTCGTAAGGGCATTTAGTGGATGCCTAGGCATGCACAGGCGATGAAGGACGTGATACGCTGCGAAAAGCCGTGGGGAGCTGCGAATAAGCTTTGATCCATGGATCTCCGAATGGGGCAACCCACCTTAAATGCTTAGAAAATCCAAACTGCTGAATAAGCAGCTTGGGTTTCTAAGCATTGTTAAGAGGTATCTTCACCTGAATAAAATAGGGTGTAAGAAGCGAACGCAGGGAACTGAAACATCTAAGTACCTGCAGGAAAGGACATCAACCGAGACTCCGCAAGTAGTGGCGAGCGAACGCGGACCAGGCCAGTGGCAATGAGTGTTAAAGTGGAAGAACCTGGAAAGGTTTGCCGCAGAGGGTGACAGCCCCGTACGCGTAGATACACTTATTGTCCTAGAGTAGGGCGGGACACGTGAAATCCTGTCTGAACATGGGGAGACCACTCTCCAAGCCTAAGTACTCGTGCATGACCGATAGCGAACCAGTACCGTGAGGGAAAGGTGAAAAGCACCCCGACAAGGGGAGTGAAATAGAACCTGAAACTGGATGCCTACAAACAGTCGGAGCCCGCAAGGGTGACGGCGTACCTTTTGTATAATGGGTCAACGACTTAGTGTAACAAGCAAGCTTAAGCCGGTAGGTGTAGGCGAAGCGAAAGCGAGTCTGAATAGGGCGATATAGTTTGTTGCATTAGACCCGAAACCGAGTGATCTAGCCATGAGCAGGTTGAAGGTTGGGTAACACCAACTGGAGGACCGAACCCGCATCTGTTGCAATAGATTGGGATGACTTGTGGCTAGGGGTGAAAGGCCAATCAAACTCGGAAATAGCTGGTTCTCCGCGAAATCTATTTAGGTAGAGCGTCTGGCGAATACTCCCGGGGGTAGAGCACTGGATGGGCTATGGGGACTCACCGTCTTACTGATCCTAACCAAACTCCGAATACCGGGAAGTACTACCAGGCAGACACACGGCGGGTGCTAACGTCCGTCGTGAAAAGGGCAACAACCCTAACCTCCAGCTAAGGTCCCCAAGTCATGGCTAAGTGGGAAAGGATGTGAGGATCCCAAAACAACCAGGATGTTGGCTTAGAAGCAGCCATCATTTAAAGAAAGCGTAACAGCTCACTGGTCTAGTCAAGGGTCTTTGCGCCGAAAATGTAACGGGGCTGAAGCCATGCACCGAAGCTGAGGATTCCTCTTTGAGGAGTGGTAGCGGAGCGTTCCGTAAGCTGATGAAGGGATACCCGTGAGGGGTCCTGGAGGTATCGGAAGTGCGAATGTTGACATGAGTAACGATAAAGAGGGTGAGAGACCCTCTCGCCGAAAGACCAAGGGTTCCTGCTTAAAGTTAATCTGAGCAGGGTTAGCCGGCCCCTAAGACGAGGCGGACACGCGTAGTCGATGGGAACCACGTTAATATTCGTGGGCCTGGTGGTAGTGACGGATTGCTTAACTTGTTCACACTTATTGGATTGTGTGGGCGGGGACGCGGTTCCAGGAAATAGCTCCACCGTACAGACCGTACCCGAAACCGACACAGGTGGTCAGGTAGAGTATACCAAGGCGCTTGAGAGAACTATGTTGAAGGAACTCGGCAAATTGCACGCGTAACTTCGGAAGAAGCGTGACCCTTATATGCGCAAGCATGTGAGGGTGGCACAGACCAGGGGGTAGCGACTGTTTACCAAAAACACAGGGCTCTGCGAAGTCGCAAGACGACGTATAGGGTCTGACGCCTGCCCGGTGCTGGAAGGTTAAGAGGAGGGGTGCAAGCTCTGAATCGAAGCCCCAGTAAACGGCGGCCGTAACTATAACGGTCCTAAGGTAGCGAAATTCCTTGTCGGGTAAGTTCCGACCTGCACGAATGGCGTAACGACTTCCCCGCTGTCTCCAACATAGACTCAGTGAAATTGAATTCCCCGTGAAGATGCGGGGTTCCTGCGGTCAGACGGAAAGACCCCGTGCACCTTTACTATAGCTTTACACTGGCATTCGTGTCGGCATGTGTAGGATAGGTGGTAGGCTTTGAAGCAGGGACGCCAGTTCTTGTGGAGCCATCCTTGAAATACCACCCTTATCGTCATGGATGTCTAACCGCGGTCCGTTATCCGGATCCGGGACAGTGTATGGTGGGTAGTTTGACTGGGGCGGTCGCCTCCGAAAGAGTAACGGAGGCGCGCGATGGTGGGCTCAGACCGGTCGGAAATCGGTCGTCGAGTGCAATGGCATAAGCCCGCCTGACTGCGAGACTGACAAGTCGAGCAGAGACGAAAGTCGGTCATAGTGATCCGGTGGTCCCGTGTGGAAGGGCCATCGCTCAACGGATAAAAGGTACGCCGGGGATAACAGGCTGATGACCCCCAAGAGTCCATATCGACGGGGTTGTTTGGCACCTCGATGTCGGCTCATCGCATCCTGGGGCTGGAGCAGGTCCCAAGGGTTTGGCTGTTCGCCAATTAAAGCGGTACGTGAGCTGGGTTCAGAACGTCGTGAGACAGTTCGGTCCCTATCTGCCGTGGGTGTAGGAATATTGACAGGATCTGTCCCTAGTACGAGAGGACCGGGATGGACATATCTCTGGTGGACCTGTTGTCCTGCCAAGGGCATAGCAGGGTAGCTATATATGGAATGGATAACCGCTGAAGGCATCTAAGCGGGAAACCAACCTGGAAACGAGTGTTCCCTATCAGAGCCGTGGAAGACGACCACGTTGATAGGCCGGGTGTGGAAGTGCGGCAACGCATGAAGCTTACCGGTACTAATAGCTCGATTGGCTTGATCGTTCTCATTGCTCGTGCTCATCACACGACGTGTTCAAATAAAAAATCCAGCTTCTCAAAAACGTCCATGCAAAAGCATGAACAGCAAGCTTCGGCCACCTGTCGCCTCGAACTCGAGGTGACCGTATGGCCGGCTGATGTCCCCTTCGAGCGGCAAGCGAGAAGGACAAGGCATATCAGCCACAAAGAAGCAACTTGTTGTCCATGGCAAAGGCATGGACAACAAGTTGCGCTTTGCCGACCTGGTGGTTATGGCGGGGTGGCTGCACCCGTTCCCTTTCCGAACACGGCCGTGAAACGCCCCTGCGCCCATGGTACTTCGTCTTAAGACGCGGGAGAGTAGGTCGCTGCCAGGTCTGCTAATCGCAACTCCAGGCTAAATTGCTCAGCAATTTATGCCTCGCTAAACCGCTTCAGCGGTTTATGCCTCACAAAATCTTCTCGTCACACTCCGAAAT
>NZ_JBXSOR010000039.1:0-4664 GCF_057784455.1 Martinezella sp. CNPSo 3890
TCCGCCTCCATATGCGATACCCCTGCCGCAAGCGGGGAGAGGGCGGGAGTGAGGGGCAATCCCGCGAATGTGACTTCAATTGCGACCCGAGTCCAGGCCTCTCAAAACGCTCGGAAGGTCAGCGTCGTCAGCGAGCGGACGATGCCCGGGATATTGGCGATGTGGTCGTTGATGAACTTGCCGATATCCTGCTCCTCGGCGATGTAGACCTTCATCAGCAGGTCGTAGTCGCCGCTGGTGGAATACAGTTCCGAAACCAGCTCCGTCTGGTAGATCGCATCGGCGACCTCATAGGTCTTGCCGGGAGCGCATTGGAGCTGAACGAAAATGGGCTTCATGAGAATGTCCTGCTTCTGTCTGCCGCCGCCATAGCGGCCGGCTTTTCTCTATCATGGTCGAAAGCGCCTTCGCCATGCAAGTTTTTCTCCAGAGCCGATGATTTTTTGGCATCATGCCATGTCCATCGGATGTCGCTCTTGCCGCTTCCGCAATTTCGAGCATGGCGCTAGATTGGCGCGATTATCTCTGTCGATTGGACCGATTTCATGCTGAATGACCCGCGCTCCCACGGTCTTTGGGAAAAGACCGCTCCCCCACCGCCGGCAACCAAGCCGCTTTCCGGTGATATCAATGCCGATGTCGTGGTGGTCGGGGGCGGGTATACCGGTCTTTCGACGGCGTTGCATCTGGCGGAAGCTGGTACCAGCGTCGTGCTGCTGGAAGCCAATGAAATCGGCTTTGGCGGCGCGGGTCGCAATGTTGGCCTCATCAATGCCGGCATGTGGGTGATGCCGGACGATTTGCCCGGCGAACTCGGTGCCGTCCACGGCGAGCGGCTGCTCGATCTGCTCGGCAACGGGCCGAAGCTGGTCATGGAGCTGATCGACAAGCATGGCATCGCCTGCGAACTGGAACGCAACGGGACACTGCATTGCGCTGTTGGGCGGGAGGGGCTGAAGGAAATTGAGGAGCGCGCCCGGCAGTGGGAAAAGCGCGGTGCGCCGGTCACGGTATTGGATGCGCGGGAAACGGAGCGCCGCGTCGGCAGCTCGGCCTACACCGGGGCGCTGCTCGACATGCGCGCCGGTACCCTGCAGCCGCTTGCCTATGCGCGCGGCCTTGCCCATGCCGTAGTGAAGGCTGGCGCTACCATTCACACCGGTAGCCGGGTGACATCGACTGAAAGAAGCGGTGCGAAATGGGTGGTTTCGACTGATGGCGGCAAGGTCAGCGCCGACTGGATCGTGGTGGCCACGGACGCCTATAGCACCGGCCCGTGGGAAAAGGTTCGGAACGAACAGGTGCATCTGCCCTATTTCAATTTCGCCACCGTCCCGCTTGGCGACAACTTGCGCAAATCCGTGCTGCCGGGGCGTGAAGGCGCCTGGGATACCAAGGAAGTGCTCTCGTCCTTGCGTATGGACCAGGCCGGACGGCTCGTATTCGGCAGCGTCGGGGCGCTGCGCAATACAGGTCTTGCCATTCACAAGAGCTGGGCTCGGCGTTCGATCAGAAAACTCTTTCCGCAGCTTGGCGATATTCCTTTCGAATGCGAATGGTATGGCAAGATCGGCATGACCGACAACGCGCTGCCGCGCTTCCACAAGCTGGACCAGAATGTCGTCGGCTTCTCCGGTTATAACGGCCGTGGCATCGCGCCAGGAACCGTGTTCGGCAAGGTTTTGGCCAGCCACATTCTCGGACAGATTTCCGAGGCCGATCTGCCGCTGCCGGTGACCGATGTCGTCGAGCCGAGCTTCAGGGCGGCGAAGGAAATGTGGTACGAGGCTGGCGCCCAGGCCGCGCATTTCGTCGGCGCCAGAGTCTGAAAATAACTGAACCGGCATTACGGGAAGAGGAAACAAGATGACCGCGACATCAGATCTTGCTGCCGAAACCAAGGCAATACTGACGGAGCTTGGCGTCTCAGCCGATCGCTACACCGGCGGAACGCTTGCCGTTACCTCACCTGTAACCGGTGCCGAGATCGGCCGGCTGAAGGAGCATTCGACTGACGAGGCGAAGGCTGCGATCGCGGCGGCACACGACGCGTTTCTGTCTTGGCGCAACGTGCCGGCGCCAAAGCGTGGTGAGCTGATCCGCCTGCTTGGTGAAGAGTTGCGCGCCGGCAAGGCGGCCCTTGGGCGTCTCGTCTCGATCGAAGTGGGCAAGATCACCTCCGAGGGCCTCGGCGAAGTCCAGGAGATGATCGATATTTGCGATTTCGCCGTCGGCCTCTCGCGCCAGCTCTACGGCCTCACCATCGCCACCGAGCGCTCCGAGCACCGGATGATGGAAAGCTGGCATCCGCTGGGCGCGATCGGCATCATCTCGGCCTTCAATTTCCCCGTTGCCGTCTGGTCGTGGAATGCGGCGCTTGCCATTGTCTGCGGCAATTCCACTATCTGGAAGCCATCGGAAAAGACGCCGCTGACGGCGCTTGCCGTGCAAGCTCTATTCGAAAAGGCGCTGAAGCGTTACGTCGCCGAGGGTGGCGACGCGCCTACCAATCTTTCGACGCTGCTGATCGGCGGCCGCGATCTTGGCGAGTCGTTGGTCGATCATCCGCAGGTGCCGTTGGTTTCGGCAACCGGCTCGACGGCCATGGGCCGTGCGGTCGGCCCGCGTCTGGCCGGCCGTTTCGCCCGCGCCATCCTCGAACTCGGCGGCAACAACGCCGCAATCGTCTGCCCGACGGCCGATCTCGATCTCACCCTGCGTGGCGTTGCCTTTTCCGCCATGGGCACGGCCGGCCAGCGCTGCACGACGCTGCGCCGCCTTTTCGTTCATGAAAGCGTCTACGACCAGCTCGTGCCGCGCCTGCAGAAGGCTTATGGTTCGGTCACGATAGGAAATCCGCTTGAAGCCGGTACTCTGGTTGGACCGCTGATCGATAAGCAGGCTTTCGACCGCATGCAGGCAGCGCTTGAAGCTGCGAAGGCGGCCGGCGGCAAGGTGACAGGCGGTGAACGCATTGAAAGCGGCTCAGCCGATGCCTTCTATGTTCGACCGGCTCTCGTCGAAATGCCGGAACAGACAGGTCCGGTCGAGCAGGAAACCTTTGCGCCGATCCTCTATGTCATGAAGTACAGCGATTTCGACAAGGCGCTGGCGCTGCATAATGCTGTGCCGCAAGGCCTGTCTTCCTCGATCTTCACCAATGACATGAGGGAAGCCGAAACCTTCGTCTCAGCTCGCGGATCGGATTGCGGCATTGCCAACGTCAATCTTGGCCCCTCCGGTGCCGAGATCGGTGGCGCATTCGGCGGCGAGAAGGAGACGGGTGGCGGCCGCGAATCCGGCTCGGATGCCTGGAAGGCCTATATGCGTCGAGCGACCAACACGATCAATTATGGCCGGACGCTGCCGCTGGCCCAGGGTGTCAAGTTCGACGTCGAGTAGCGCGAGAGCCTTGCTGCATTGCGATGGAGAGGATGAAGGCGTAGAAAGCTCTTGTCTTCCCATGTGTTTTCAAGGTCTTGTCCCATGTATCTGTCGCTTGCCGAAGCCGAAACACTGGTCATGGAGGCTTTGCAGCGAAACAAGGTCAGTGCCGAGAATGCCCGTTCCGTGGCTGTCGCGCTTGTCGCGGCGGAGGCTGCCGGGCAGGGTGGTCATGGTCTGCGCCGCGTCCCTGCTTATGCCGGCCAAGCCAAGGTCGGCAAGACCGATGGTTTTGCCAGGCCGCAGCTTAGCCGACCTTTTCCTGCCGTGCTGCGCATCGATGCCGGCAATGGCTATGCCTATCCCGCGCTCGATCTTGCCGTTGCCGAGCTTCCGGCCGTCGCCCGCGAACAGGGGATTGCGCTTGCCGCCATCAGCCGCTCCCATCATGCCGGTGTCATGGGCCTGACGGTGGAGCGTTTTGCCGATCAGGGTCTGGTGGCGCTGATGGTCGCCAATGCGCCGGCCTCGATGGCGCCCTGGGGCGGCAAGACACCGGTTTTCGGCACCAATCCGATTGCTTTCGCTGCGCCGTTGCCCGGCGAGGAGCCTGTTGTCATCGACCTGGCGCTGTCGAAGGTGGCGCGTGGCAAGGTGATGGCGGCGCGGCAACAGGGTGCCCCGATCCCGGCTGACTGGGCTTTCGACAGCGAGGGGAGGCCGACCACGGATGCCGAAGAAGCCTTGGCCGGCACCATGATCCCGGCCGGCGATGCCAAGGGTGCGGCACTTGCCCTCATGGTCGAAATTCTGGCCGCCGGCCTGACCGGTGCGAACTACGCCTTCGAGGCTTCCTCGCTCTTCGACGACAAAGGCGCTCCGCCGGCGCTCGGCCAAACGATCATCGCGATCAATCCGGCGGCGACGAGTGCTGCCGATACGGCACAACGGCTGGCTTTGCTGGCGGGTGAAATCACCCGCGATCCGAATGTCCGCCTGCCGGGTCGGCGCGGGCAGAGTTCGCGGCGTCTTGCGCTGACGGAGGGGATTACTGTCGAGGACGAGGTGATCGCGGCGATCGAGAGGCTTTGAGGCGATGGTCGGGTAAGTGTGTGTTTTGGTCTTGCTCTTGTGCACGGCCCCTCACCCCAGCCCTCTCCCCGCTCGCGGCAGGGCTATCGCATATGGAGGCGGACGAGCACCATAAGCTCCTTCTTCCCTTGGGGAGAAGGTGGCCCGAAGGGTCGGATGAGGGGGTTATCGATTTGAATTCATGGATT
>NZ_JBXSOR010000040.1:0-3625 GCF_057784455.1 Martinezella sp. CNPSo 3890
CGACAAGAAGGCCTGGGGCGAGCGCTTCGGCATGACGCATTTCGTCAATCCGAAGGAGGTCGGCGACGACATCGTTCCGTACCTCGTCAACATGACGAAGCGTGGGGCCGACCAGATCGGCGGGGCCGACTATACCTTCGACTGCACCGGCAACACCAAGGTCATGCGCCAGGCGCTCGAAGCCAGCCATCGCGGCTGGGGCAAGTCCGTCGTCATCGGCGTGGCCGGCGCCGGCCAGGAGATCTCGACGCGTCCGTTCCAGCTGGTGACGGGCCGCACCTGGATGGGCACGGCCTTCGGCGGCGCGCGTGGCCGCACCGATGTGCCGAAGATTGTCGACTGGTACATGGAGGGCAAGATCCAGATCGATCCGATGATCACCCACACCATGCCGCTCGACGACATCAACAAGGGTTTTGAGCTCATGCATTCGGGTGAAAGCATCCGCAGCGTCGTGCTCTACTGAGGCTGCAAGCGACCTCGCTGGAAGTTTTTTGGCAGTCCGAACGACGGATAAGCCGATGACCACCGTTCAAGAAAGACGCCGGCCTCGTGATGGGGTCGGCGGCTTGAACACGAATGGCCTTCAGGCAAAAGGATATGCCCATGACCAGCAAGCTGCTCAGTGCGACCGCCGCTGCTCTTTTCGCCCTATCTTCCGCAACCATTGTCTTCGCTCAAACGACGACACCCGCAACGCCAACTCCCGCCACGACCTCTTCCACCTCGACGCCGTCTTCAGCCATGCCGTCGAAGGATGAGATCAAGACGGCGCGGCAAGCCTGCCGGCAGGATGCAACGGGGCAGGGCCTCAAGGGCGACGCACGCAAGGACGCAGTCAAAAGCTGCCTGCAGCAGAAGTATCCGGTCCTGGCGAAACGCAAGACCTGTCATGACGAAGGCACCGCCAAAGGTCTAGAAAAGAAAGCATTGCGCGATTACGTCAAGCAGTGCATCACCGCGAGCTGAGCATCGGCCAGCGATCGCGGATCCGAACCGGACCCATCACACAACGACAGTCCGCTCCACGGGGCGGACTACGTGCCTTGCACAATCGCCGTACGTCTTGCGCGGCCCCTTTTCCTCAAGCGCAAACCTCCTTATCTCCTTGGCAAGGATATAAATTTCAGGGTGCGGCGTGCTTTTCCATCCAGACAGGCTTTCATTCGGCATAGTCCTGCCGGCGCAAACGAGAACTGCTGCGGACATAGAGTTCGATACTCAGCTCGGCATTGCGGGCCAAGCCGATAAATTGGGCTTCGATGCGCTGTGGGTGAGGGATGTTCCCCTTAACAGCGAAAGCTATCCTGATCCGATCGGACATGCCGATCCCTGGGTCTTCCTTGGAGCTCTAGCCGCATCCACATCCAGGATCGCCCTGGCGACGGGCGCAATCGTGCTGCCTTTGCGGCATCCGCTCCATATCGCCAAGGCAGTGCTGTCCATCGCCTCTCTGTCGAAAGGCCGGTTCGTCCTCGGTCTCGGCTCGGGAGACCGGCCGAGCGAATATGATGTTTTCGGAGAGGATATTGGAAACCGCAAAGCGCTCTTTCAATCGCATTGGGAGCGCCTCGCCGTAGCGCTTAGCCCGGATCAAAAGGTCGTCGATGAAGGCGGTCGCGTGCGGCAAGAGTTCGCCATAAGACCTGTGCTGCAACACCCGTCCATTCCCATGGTGGCTGTGGGTTCATCGTCGCAATCGCTCGAATGGATCGCCCGCCACGCGTCAGCCTGGATGACCTATTATCGGCCGCTATCCGTTCAGAAAGACCGGTTGGCGCTTTGGCACAATGCCCGGGCTAAGATCACCGCCGATTTTCGCGGCTTTGGTCAGTCCATGGTCCTGGATCTGCTCGATAACCCTCAGGCCTCTTATGAGGAAATCAATCTCGGCGGCAGAACCGGCAGGCGAGGGTTGATCGAAGCCTTGTCGGCGATGCGTGAAGCGGGCATTCATCATGTCGCCTTCAATCTGATCGCGCAGGGACGGCCGCTAGGGGAAACCATGGAAGAGATCGCCGCGGATATTCTGCCGGCCATGCGATAGCTTCAACAAATTGCCCTCGATGACAGCGCCGCGGAAATCATATTCCGCGGAACCCTGGCTTTTACAGCCTTTGCCACCTATCTTTCCGCTGCAACCAAAAAGGGCTGATTTTGCTTCTCGAAATTTCTATCGTCATTGTCCTCACCCTCCTGAACGGCGTGCTTGCCATGTCGGAATTGGCGATCGTCTCATCCCGTCCTGCCCGTCTGAAGGTACTTTCCGACCAAGGCAGCAGAGGCGCGACTATGGCGATGAGACTGGCTGAAGAGCCGGGCCGCTTCCTTTCAACGGTGCAGATCGGCATCACGCTCGTCGGCGTCCTGTCCGGCGCGTTCTCAGGCGCCACACTCGGCGCTCGGCTGTCGGGCTGGCTTGCCACGCAAGGTCTTTCAGTCGCAGCCGCCGACGCCATCGGCGTCGGTTCCGTCGTGGTCGCCATCACCTATCTATCGCTGATCATCGGCGAGCTCGTGCCGAAGCAGGTCGCTCTGCGGGCGCCGGAAGCAGTCGCCAGCAAGGTTGCGCCGGCCATGGTATTTCTCTCCCGCGCCGCAGCGCCGCTCGTCTGGTTGCTCGACATCTCGGGACGGCTGGTTCTGAGTGCGCTCGGCCAATCCGGCAAGGCTGCGGATGGTGTCAGCGACGAGGAAATCAAGACGGTTCTGGCGGAAGCGCAAAGCGCTGGGGTCATCGCAACGGAAGAGCAGGCGATGATCTCGGGCGTCATGCGATTGGCCGACCGCACCGCAAGAGCATTGATGACACCGCGCCGCGACGTGGAGGTCATCGATATCGAGGACGGTTTCGACGAGGTTCGCGAACAGCTTCGCCGCACCGAGAAGGCACGGCTGCCACTGCGCAAGGATAGCTCCGATGAAATCGTCGGCGTGCTGACAACCAGGGACTTCTTCGACGCACTGGTTTCCGGCGGGCAGGCCGACATTCTGAAGCTTGCCAAACAGGTGCCGATCGTTTCGGATCTTTCCAGCGCCCTTGACGTGGTCAAGGCGCTGCGTCGCTCTTCCTCGCATATGGTGCTCGTCTACGACGAATACGGCCACTTCGAAGGTGTCATCACATCGGGCGATATCCTCGAAGCCATCCTGGGAGCCGTTCAGGAGGAAACCGATGCCGGCGGCGAGCAGGCTCTCGTCCGCCGTCACGACGGCAGCTATCTCGTATCCGGCTGGATGCCCATCGACGAGTTTGCCGATTTCATGAACCTGCAGATCGAGGATGATCGTGACTACCAGACGGTTGCAGGTTTCGTGCTGCAGGAGCTGCGCCATCTCCCGGATGTGGGCGAAAGCTTCTCGAAAAGCGGCTGGCGCTTCGAGGTCGTGGATCTCGACGGCCGCAGGATCGACAAGCTGCTGGTAAGCGCAGACGCCGCCGCTCGCGAAGCCGATCACTGAAACTCATCCGAAAGACGGCCCATCGTTTCGTAGCGGATATGCCGGCATCGGATCGGTTTCAAAATTGCCCGCACTCAAGTGTTGAAGCAGCCTTAGCAAATCACAAAGACAGGGCTCGCCATATCGATTTATGTTCCATAACATAGATTATCTGATGTCCTGT
>NZ_JBXSOR010000041.1:0-2141 GCF_057784455.1 Martinezella sp. CNPSo 3890
GTTCCATAAATCCGATTACCGCACATAGGCCGCCGCGACTGATTAAATGTGGCGATATTCCAACACGTTAGAGAAAATAAGGCGCAGTCGACGGCACGCATCCTTTCACATCATTACCAATCTCATTTTTCGGTGGGTTTGATCTTTATAAGGTGGCGTTGCGGCCAGCCCTTGCGCTTAAAATAATAAGCTGGGTCTCGGACCCACATCGGTTCTCTTTGAAAAATCTTGTGTTGGTGCCCTCACGGTACTCGTCTCACAGAATTTGCAAAGAGTCCTGGTGCACCTCTTCGAACTTATGTTATCTTGTGTACCATGAGTACACCAAAGGAAATCAGGCTAAAGAATGTCTTGCAAGCAGTCCCAGCGGGCTTTGTGGCGGACGCGCGTTGGCTAGACAATCAAGGCATCAGCCGCTTCCTCACGCGAAAGTATGTTGCGAGCGGTTGGCTGGAGCGCCTCGACCGCGGCGTCTTCCGTCGCCCGGCGCCGCAGCCAGCGCCACTCGACTGGCGGACCTGCCTACTCTCGCTCCAACACATCATGAGCTACAAGATCCATGCCGGGGGCATCACCGCCCTCGGCGAGCAGGGGTATCGCCATTACCTACCTTTGGGAGCTCCCGCGCCTGTGTGGCTCTATGGCGATGATATCCCTTCATGGCTCCCGCGCTTGAAACTTGACGCCCTCCTGATGACCCGCGGTACGTCTCTGTTCGCTGACCCCGATTTAGGCCTCATCGAGAACAAATCTGCCAACTATCTTACGACGTCGTGGGGTTGGGCGCTTCGCATGTCGTCACCCGAGCGCGCCATACTCGAAGCCATTGACGAACTGCCCGCTCACGAGAGCTTCCACAATCTCGACATGATATTTGAGGGGCTGGTGACACTCAGTCCGCGTCGCATGGCGGCCCTGCTGGAGAGCTGCCGGAAGATCAAGGTTAAGCGCCTGTTCTTCGTGTTCGCAGACCGGCACAAACATTCCTGGCGCGAACGCCTCAATCCCGATGATTTCAAGCTTGGAGCTGGCGATCGTGCTCTGGTAAAGGGCGGCAGGATCCACCCCCGCTATCGCATTGTGGTTCCTTCGGAGTTTGTCGATACTTCAACAGGAGCTGCTGATGGCCCGTGAACCCTATGCCGCCCAGGTCGCGCTGTTGGTGCGGCTCCTCCCCTTTATCGCAGTTGAGAAGGTTTTCGCGCTGAAGGGCGGAACTGCAATTAATCTGTTCTATCGCGACATGCCTCGGCTCTCGGTCGATATCGACCTGACCTATTTGCCGGTTCGGGACCGGGCCGAGAGTCTGGCTGAGATCGACGAAGCGCTGGACCGCATCACAGCCGCCGCCAATGGCGGCATTGCGGGGCTTGACGCCCGCCGCATCGCTGGCGGCGGCGGGGGCGCCACCCGCATCCGCGCCCGGCTCGGTAACGCCGAAGTCAAGATCGAAACTTCGCCCGTCACACGTGGAGTCGTCCACGACCCCGAGCTACGGGATGTCTCGCCCGCAGTCGAAGATGAATTCGGGTATGCGTCTATCCAGGTCGTATCGTTCGAAGATCTGTTTGGCGGCAAGCTCCATGCGGCCGTGGATCGCCAGCACCCACGCGATCTCTTTGACGTCAAGTTCCTCTACGATCATGAGGGGCTCACCAACGCGCTGTTCCATACGTTTCTCGTTTACGTCGCCAGTTCGCCGCGTCCGGCGCACGAACTGCTCTCACCGAGCCGTAGTCGTCTGGACGAACCCTACGCCTTGGAGTTTGTCGGGATGACAACCATTTCAGTCACAATCGACGAGCTCGCGAGGACAAGAGACCGGCTCATCGCGGATATCCGCGCCCGCCTTGCCGATAAGAATACGCAAAAGTTTCTGCTGAGCCTTCATGATGGGGCGCCGGATTTTGATGCTATCGGCTTGCCGCAAGCAGCCGCACTCCCGGCGGTCCAATGGAAACTCGTGAACCTGCGCAAGCTCATTGCGGAAAATCCTGAAAAGCATGCCGCGCAGAGAGCTGATCTGGAGCAGCTACTTACATGAACGGCAGGAGGAGTGAGTAGATCATGAAACATGCGCGGCTTATGTCTCTGATTTACAGCAGTTTCTCTGCGCAGCGGTTCGATTCCCATCAAGAGCG
>NZ_JBXSOR010000042.1:0-1460 GCF_057784455.1 Martinezella sp. CNPSo 3890
CGGCGCGTGTCCTGGACTTGAGCACGCGCCAGGTTCGCCGGCTGTTGGAGCGGATCCGGACGACCGGTGCGGCATCGATCCGGCACAAGGCGATCGGCCGACCGTCGAACAATCGGATCAGCGATGGCGTTCGCGATTACGCGGTGACGCTGATTGGCGAACGCTATGCGGACTTCGGGCCGACGCTGGCGTCGGAGAAGCTGGCCGAACGCGATGGCTTGCGGGTATCGCGTGAGACGGTGCGCAGCTGGATGGTCGAGGCTGGACTATGGCTGTCGCGCAAGCAGCGCCGGACGTTTCATCAGCCGCGGTTGCGGCGCGAGGCCTATGGCGAGCTGGTGCAGATCGACGGCTCCGAGCACCGCTGGTTTGAGGACCGTGGTAATCCGTGTTCGCTGCTGGTGTTCGTCGATGATGCGACCGGCAAGTTGATGCAGTTGCGCTTCGTGCGTTCGGAAAGTGCCTTCAGCTATTTCGAGGCGCTGGCGCTTTATCTCAAGCGTCATGGCGCACCGGTTGCCTTTTATTCAGACAAGCATTCGGTGTTCCGGGTGGCTAAAAAGGATGCAAAGGGTGGTCAGGGCATGACCCAGTTCGGACGTGCGCTTTGCGAGCTAAACATTGAGATTCTTTGCGCAAATTCGAGCCAGGCCAAGGGCCGTGTCGAGCGGATGAACCGGACGCTGCAGGACCGGCTGGTCAAGGAGTTACGGCTGGCGGGCATCTGCGACATGGAGGCGGGCAATGCGTTTTTGCCTGGCTTTATGGAGGACTACAATGCGCGGTTTGCGATTGCCCCTGCCCGGTCCGATGACCTGCATCGGCCGATAAACCTGGCGCCGGATCGATTGACTGAGATCCTGTGTAAGCGCGAGCAGCGCTATGTCGGATCGCAGCTGACGTTTTCGTTTGAGCGCCAGCGGATCATGCTGGAGGAGACCGAGGTGACGCGCGGATTGGCTGGTCGCTATGTCGAGACTTATGCCTATGCGGATGGTCGGCTGGATGTGCGTTGGAAGGGCTATTCCCTGCCCTATAGGACGTTCGACAAGGATCAGCGGGTGACGCATGCGGCGATCACCGAGAACAAACGCCTTGGTGATGTGCTGGCCTATATCAAGGAGCGTCAGGACCAGCAGCCGAAGCCAAAAGTGAAGACCAACAGCGAACGGATTGGCTACACACCGCGCGGCACCAAGCCTGGACGGAAGACGGATTTCCTGAACGATCCGAAGGTTCTTGCACGGCGTGAGACAGCGCTGTCGCGGCAGCGGGCCGCGGAGTAAACGGTTGATCGCATAGTCTCAAAGCTAAAGCCGAAGGGGTATGTTCCACCCGCCCCGATCTGATCTTGCAACCGGATCAGCCGGTCAGATCGGGGCTGGCCATCGTGCCGTGTGGCAGCTCAAGGTGACATTTTAACTTTGCACCACAGCGGACATTCCAAATCCTTCGCCACA
>NZ_JBXSOR010000043.1:0-1116 GCF_057784455.1 Martinezella sp. CNPSo 3890
GAGCGGCGAGATAGTTTGAGAGAACTACGCCACCCAGAGACCAGCCGACGAGGACGGGTTTCTTGGCTTTGCTCTGCTTCAGTACCGCAGCGAGATCGTCTGCCCAACGACCGCCATCCTTGTAGGCGTCCGCGCTATCCGGCTTCCCCGAACGGCCATGACCCCTGAGATCGTATGTGATGATCCGAAATTTCTGCAGGTCGGGACTGGACGTTTGCTTATCCCAGTTGATGCGACTGCCGAGCAGACCATGGATGAACACGATTGGCCAACCCTGCGGATTTCCGGTTTCCTCGACAGCGATCACCACGCCATCGGATGATTTGACGGTGTATTCCTTGCCGGCAGCCGCAGCTGCGGACGCGGTCGCCACGAGTAAGACGACGGCGAACATGCTTTTCATCGCCCTCGTAAGAGAATTTCCGGTCATCGATTTTACCTTTGTTTGGTGGATCGTGTAATATTTAGCGATCACTACAAACTAGCGACTTGACCTCCCCCGTCAAGCAGTATTTAGTGATCACTATGGATAAGGAAAGCAGAAAGCGGCGTGGCGGACCGCGCACATTCAACCGTGAACAGGCGGTCGACATCGCTATGCGGCTGTTCTGGCAACACGGTTATGAAGGTGTTTCGCTCAACGACTTGACGGCCGCGATCGGCGTCGCGCCGCCGAGTCTCTATGCTGCGTTCGGCAGCAAAGCCCAGCTATATCGTGAGACCTTGGATCATTATTCCACAGTGTCGGGCGCGATGAACCTTGGTTTGGCGTCAACGCTTGATGAAACGGTGGCAGCGATATTGCGTCAAGCCGCCGACGCCGTAACCGATCCCGCCGGAGAAAGAGGATGCATGGTCTCGAGCGGCATGCTGCAGTGTGCCGAAGAACACGCCTCTCTCGCGCGGGTTTTGTCCGACCGCCGAGACGCTATGCGGGAAGCTATTGCTGACGCATTGGGACGCTGGCTCGATCCGGCCCGATCCCGCTCCTTCGCTCGCTTTCTGGTGGCCGTGCTTCAGGGCATGTCCGTCCAGGCTCGAGACGGGGCGACGCGTGCGGAACTCGAAGAGGTCATTAAAGAAGCTTTGCAGGTCTCTCAAGCACGCTAGGCTGTA
>NZ_JBXSOR010000044.1:0-1046 GCF_057784455.1 Martinezella sp. CNPSo 3890
TAGAGCGTCGGACATTCAGGCTGAATCATTGGGGATTCCAGTCGATTTCATTTCGTGATTCACTTCGTTCGGAGGTGATTTGCGATGACCAAAGCCTATTCACTTGATCTGCGGGAGCGCATTGTCCGCTTTGTTGAGGGTGGCCAATCACGACATGCGGCGGCTGGGCATTTTGGCGTTTCGGTTTCCTTCGCCGTAAAGCTGATGTCGGCCTATCGTCAGTCCGGTAGCCTGTCACCGAAGCCCGGAGGCGGCTGGCGCTACTCCAAGCTCGATCCGCATCGGGAGTTCCTGATGGGCCGGGTGGCTGAGAAAGACGACATCACCATGCCGGAACTGGCAGCCGAACTGGCCGGCCAGGGCACGACCGTCGCCCCCTCATCGATCTCGCGCTGGCTGATCCGCAATGGCTATCGCTTCAAAAAAAACGCTGCTGGCCAGCGAGCAAGATCGGCCGGACATCACAAAGGCGCGCGAGGAATGGACAACAAAGCGCCAACCGAAGATGCGCCTTGAGCCGCATCGGCTGGTATTCCTCGACGAAACCGGCACGACGACAAAAATGATCCGCCTGCGCGGCCGATGCCCGAAGGGCCAGCGTCTGCGCGCCAAGGCGCCGTTCGGGCATTGGAAGACGCAGACCTTCATCGCTGGCCTCAGATGCTTCGGGCTCACCGCGCCCTTCGTCGTCGACCGGCCGATGAACCGGCGCATCTTCGAGGCCTATGTCGAAACCCAACTGGCCCCGACCCTGTCTGCAGGCGATGTCGTCATTCTCGACAATCTGGCCGCCCACAAGAGCCCAAAGGCCGAAGCCGCCATCAGGGCGCGCGGGGCCTGGATGCTGTTCCTGCCGCCCTACAGTCCCGATCTCAACCCGATCGAGATGGCCTTCTCGAAATTGAAGGCACATCTCCGAGCCCGAGCCATTCGCACCATCGACGGACTCTGGCAGGCAATCGGCAATATCTGCGAGCTCTACTCATCAACCGAATGCCAGAATTACTTCAAAGCCGCAGGGTACACCTGAATGCACGATGCTCTAG
>NZ_JBXSOR010000045.1:0-1046 GCF_057784455.1 Martinezella sp. CNPSo 3890
TAGAGCGTTTCATGTTTTGTTTGAAGCGTAGCCGGCATTGACGAGGTAATTGGCGCACTCGTCTGGAGCGATTGTCTGGACGAGTGCGCCAAGATATCGCCAAGTGTCGTCGATGGTGCGCATTTGCGTTTTTCGCATCCAATGTTTGATCTTGGCGAAGGCTTGCTCGATGGGATTGAGGTCTGGCGAATAGGGCGGCAGGAACCAGAGCCTTGCGCCGGCCTGCTTGATCAACTGGCGTATCTGCCTGGATTTGTGGCTGCCCAGATTGTCCATGATGACGATGTCACCGCGCCGCAGCGTCGGGACGAGCTGTTGGGCGACATAGGCCTTGAAGCATTGGCCATTGATCGGGCCGTCGAAGACGCAGGGCGCGGTGAGACCATCGGCACGCAGCGCGCCGACGAAGGTCAATGTGCGCCAATGGCCGTGCGGAGCAAAGCTTCTCAGTCGTTTGCCCTTGACACCCCAGCCGTAAAGGGGAGCCATATTGGTTTTGATCCAGGTTTCGTCGATGAACACGAGCCTGTGGGGATCAAGGCCTTTCTGCCACGATTGCCAGCGCTTGCGCCGACGGGCGATGTCAGTGCGCGCCTGCTCAAGGGCAAACATCGTTTTTTTTGAAGCGCAGCCCCTCGCGACGCAGGAAGCGCCAAACGGCGTCATGGGAGACAATGACGCCTCTCGCTGCCAGTTCGTCCTTGAGACCGTGCAGGCTGATCTGCGGGGTCTGCGCAATCCGTTCGGCAATGAAGGCGCGATGCGGTTCCAATAGACGTTTGCGATGCCCTCCCATCTGGCCGGGCGCGACGGAGCCGCTGCGGCGATACCGCTGCGACCACTTCACCACAGATGAGACCGAGACGCCGAACCGAGACGCCACCGAGCGACAGCTCTCGCCCGCAGCAACGGCGCGCACTACACGTTCACGCAGATCATTCGAAAGAGGTGCGACCATGGATGCTGACCTCCTTTCAGCCAGCATCTTGAATCACAGTCCATCCAAAAAGGGAATCCACGATTCAAACAAAGTCAGAAACGCTCTA